>NZ_JAVYJE010000022.1:0-54939 GCF_032621735.1 Pseudomonas sp. zfem005
CAGGACGTTGTTCTTGAACTTGTCCGGCTCGATATCGCGAACCAGGGAGAGCAGGCCAGCCTGGTGGTCCACCAGCAGGACGGCGGCGTTGTCTTTGTCGAGACGGTTGTAAGTGAAATTGGTCATGGTGCGTTCCTCGCTTATCGATTCTGGGTGCCGGTTCGGCGTTGGGTTCTGCTTCTCGCTGCAGGCGTTGTCTGCATGTGAGAAAGATTAAATTCGGCACCCTTGATCCGCTAGACTGCGAAAAATACCTCTAGCGTTCTATTTGGAGAACGAGCGTGGAAGACCTGAACACCCTCTACTACTTCACCCAGGTGGTGGAGCACGGCGGCTTCGCCCCCGCCGGCCGCGCGCTGGACATGCCCAAGTCCAAGCTCAGCCGGCGCATCGCCCAGCTCGAAGAGCGCCTCGGCGTACGCCTCATCCACCGCACCAGCCGGCATTGCTCGCTCACCGAGATCGGCCAGGAGTATTACCAGCGTTGCGTGGCCATGCGCGTGGAGGCGGAAGGGGCGGCGGAGGTGATCGAGCGCAACCGCAGCGAGCCGCGCGGCCTGGTGCGCATCGCCTGCCCGACCACGCTGCTCAACTCCTGGGTCGGGCCGATGCTCACCCGCTACATGCTCAAGTACCCGCTGGTGGAGCTCTTCATCGAAAGCACCAACCGCCGGGTGGACCTGCTCCACGAAGGCTTCGACATCGCCCTGCGGGTGCGCTTCCCGCCCCTGGAAAACACCGACATGGTGATGAAGGTGCTCGCCGACAGCACCCAGTGCCTGGTGGGCCGGCCGGACTTCCTCACCCGGTTGCCGGCAGGTTTTGCGCCCGAGGAACTGGGCCGCCTGCCGAGCCTGCATTGGGGCGGCGCGCAGCGGGACTACCAATGGGAGCTGTTCGGCCCGGAAGGGGCGCGGCTGACCATCCCGCACCGCCCGCGCATGGTCACCGACGACCTGCTGGCCCTGCGCAATGGCGTGCTGGGGGGCGTCGGCATCGCCCACCTGCCACGGGTCGCGGTACGCGAGGACCTGGCCAACGGCACGCTGGTGGAAATGCTGCCGGGCTTCTCGCCCAAGTGCGGCATCGTCCACGCCATCTTCCCTTCGCGGCGCGGGCTGCTGCCCTCGGTGCGCTCACTGATCGACTTCCTCGGCGAAGAGTTCGCCGGCAGCGACATGGCGTGATGCGGTGCAGGGTGGGGGCGGTGGGCTGAAGCGCAGCGCCGCCCGGCCCACCCTACGGGGTGGGAGCGGGGAGGGGCGTCGGCGTCAGCCGAACTCCTCCATGCTGGCGCGCACTTCTTCCAGTGCCTCGCCCAGCAGTTGCTCCAGCGGCTGGCCCTTGATGCCGTCGCGCAGCATCTCCTTCAGCGCCTGCTTGGCGCCGGCGAAATCGTCCTGGTGGTAGTAGAGGCTGCCGAAGCGACCCTCACGGTCGAAGAACAGGAAATAGGCGCCTTCGAGGATGTCCGCCACCCTGTACCAGCCGTAGCCGATGAAGCGCTCATTCAGCGCCGCGATCTCTTCCGCGCTGAAGTGGCGGCCCGCGTCGAACTCCGGGCGATCACCGCCCCAATGGGCGCGGATCACGTCGATGATCCCGGCCGAGCCGTCCTGCTCCTGCAGCCAGTCCGCCAGCTCGGCGGGGGCCGGAATCCAGAAGCAGTGGGAGTCGGATTCGGTCTGGTTCTTCAGCGCGCCGAGGCTGCGGTAGAAGCCTTGCAGCTCAGCCGGCAGTGGGCCGGTGATGGACGCCAACTGCTCGATTTCCTCCTCCGACGCAGGGCCTTCGGTAAAGAGCTCGTCGTCTTCCCCGTTGATCTCGAGGTAGGTCTGGTTATAGGCATCGATACCGTCGCGGATGGTGTCCATGCTGTCCTCCGGTGTGCTGGCCAAGCCCCGTGGGGCGGATGGCACGCACCTTAGCCGAACGCCTTGAAGGCATTGTGAAACCAGTGCGCGTTTGTGCGAGCCGGTGGTCGGGCCAATCCACTCCCACCGCTCGTAGGATGGGTAGAGCGAAGCGAAACCCATGCTGCAACGGGGGATCGCTCCGCGCTCCCTAGGCGAATGAATTCGCCCCTACAGGTATTACCAATCGGTGAAGGGCATCCGCCTCCAGCTCGGCTCATCGCTGAGTGCCGGGTCGTCCCGGCTGGCGAGGAAGACCGGCAGATCCTGCCGGGCGATCCAGATATCCCCCTGCCATTTCAGAATGCCAATCCGCTGATTGGCCCAGCTCATGGCGGCCCGCCGGGGGGCCGCTTCGGGGTTGCGGTGGCGGTCATATAGCGTTGGCACCACCGCCTCGCTAAGCCATTGGCTGATGCATCTGTGTTCCGGGTGATCGAAGCGGTACAGCAGCCGATAGGCGCCGGCCTCGCTGATGGCCAGTACCTCCTCGCTGCCAGCGTTGGCGTGGCGCAGTACCACGACACGGCGCTGGTGCGGGTCCACCAGGCGGGTCATGCGGTAGGGGCGCAGAGCGCCGATCAGGCGAGCGAAATCGTGGGCGACGAACCAGGGCTGGTTGTCGACCATCACGGTGCGCAGCTGGTGGTTGTGGCGTTGGAAAACGATGGGTGGATGCGTCGTGCATGGCGGAGCTCCTATTAGGTCGGAAGAGCCGCCACCTACGTCTCCAAACGAGGGTGGCAGACCACGCGGGGTTGGCGAACCGGCTAGTAGGAACCGGCAGACCAGGAGGTCTCCCCGCGCGATCTGCCATAACGCAGAGCAGTGCATGACTGCATGCGTGCGGGGGCCTGCAAGAACATTCGCCGTTCTCGCAAGCACCTCGGCGCCATCGCGCTTGCTAACTCCCGGGCCGCCAAACCCGGCCACGGGATTGACCGTGGAGGGGGGAGGATCGAGAGCGTGGATGAGGTGGGCAATAGGTTCTTCGGAGGCTTAGGCGTAAGACCTCTCTAAATAAACCAAGCCAAAGCCCTCCGTTTCAAGTTGCTTCAGGTCGCTTAAAGTCTCTATAGGAGTGAGCTTAGCTAGCGGCGTCCTTCATTCTGAGTGGGGCTGGAATAATCTCCTATCGTTGACCAGACCATGACTGCAAGTTTGAACATCTTGCCCACAACTCGGTTGGAGCGAATATCCAGTCCGATTTGATAGGCCCTATATAGTTCGTTTGAAACCATTCCACGAATAACTCCAGCGTTCCCACTAACCATCCGCCACTCTGATACGTAGTCGCCTGCCCATTCGCCCTGCGCCACTCCGGAGGGTTTGAACTGATTTCCCATTGAAAAGATCAGGCTTTCCGCATAGCTAAGGTCATCATGAATGTTGATATGGCGAGGTGAGTCATTTATCAATTTTTGCGTCATTTGCTCACATTGACTCTTTAGATAGGACGCATTTCCTCTCATGGATTCGACTTGGAGTGCTGCCTCAATTCCGTCTTGAAATAAGTAACTCATGGTTAATAGCTCCTTGCTATGGAATTTGCGCTATGCGAGTGGTGCAATTTGGCAGCGCAAAACAAAAAATAGTAGTGGCGAGCGCCATTGGGAAGTGGGAACTGGCTGTGGCTGCGTTGGAGTTTAGGGTGAAGCCGATGTAACCAGCCAAAATGAAGGTGTGTTTCTTGAAGGCAAGACTTTAAATAGCCAAGCCTCAGTGGCGATATGTCTTTCAAGGAGCAACAGTAGTGACTACGGATGACCTGATCACCATGTACCGCCCCTGCGGCGAGAAGGAGCTTGCCCTGGTTGCCGCCAGCGGGTTCAAGCGCTGGCCGCCCAGGCTGCCGGGGCAGCCGATCTTCTACCCGGTGACCAACGAGGCCTACGCCATCGAGATCAACAAGTGGAACGTCACGGACTTCAAGAAGGGTTACGTGACCCGCTTCAGGGTGCGGCGCGAGTTCGTCGAGAAGTATCGGATCGAGCAGGTCGGCGGCAGCCGCCATACCGAATGGTGGATCCCGGCCGAGGACCTCGAGGCCCTCAACGACAATATCGTCGGCGAGATCGAGGTGATCTACGAGGAAGGGCCGAACCCAAAATAAGCGGCCCCGAAGGGCTGCCGGGAGCTGAGCACCCAGGAAATGAAACGGGCCCTTCCGGGCCCGTTTTTCTTGTCACTTCGACAGGAACTTCATCCCGTCTTCCAGCCCGCTCAGCGTCAGCGGGTACATCTGGTCCTCGATCAGCTCGCGCACGATATTGGTCGAGGCGGTGTAGTTCCAGGTGTCCTTGGGGTAGGGGTTGATCCAGATGAGCTTCTTGTACTTCTCCATGAAGCGCTTGATCCAGACGTAGCCCGGCTCTTCGTTCCAGTGCTCGACGCTGCCGCCGGCCTGGGTGATTTCGTAGGGGGCCATGGCGGCGTCGCCGACGAACACCACCTTGTAGTCCGCGCCGTACTTGTGCAGCAGGTCCAGGGTGGAGGTGCGTTCGGAGGTGCGGCGCAGGTTGTTCTTCCACACCGATTCGTACACGCAGTTGTGGAAGTAGAAGTATTCGAGGTGCTTGAACTCGGTCTTGCAGGCCGAGAAGAGTTCTTCGCAGACCTTCACGTGGGCGTCCATGGAGCCGCCGATATCCAGCAGCAGCAGGAGCTTCACGCTGTTGCGGCGCTCGGGGCGCATCTGGATGTTGAGCAGGCCGGCGTCGCGGGCGGTGTGGTCGATGGTGCCGTCCAGGTCGAGTTCATCCTGGGCGCCCTGGCGGGCGAACTTGCGCAGGCGGCGCAGGGCGACCTTGATGTTGCGGGTGCCCAGTTCCACCTGGTCGTCGAGGTTCTTGTATTCGCGCTGGTCCCACACCTTGGCGGCCTTGCCCTGGCGCTTGCCGGCGTCGCCGACGCGGATGCCCTCGGGGTTGAAGCCGCCGGAGCCGAAGGGGCTGGTGCCGCCGGTGCCGATCCACTTGTTGCCGCCGGCGTGGCGTTCCTTCTGTTCTTCCAGGCGCTTCTTGAACTCTTCGATGAGCTTGTCCAGGCCACCGAGGGACTGGATCTGCGCGCGCTCCTCGTCGGTCAGCATGCGCTCGAATTCCTTGCGCAGCCATTCATCGGGGATCAGTGCCTCGATGTGCTGGTTGAGGTTTTCCAGGCCCTTGAAGTAGGCGCCGAAGGCCCGGTCGAACTTGTCGAAATGGCGTTCGTCCTTGACCAGGATGGTGCGCGACAGGAAGTAGAACTCGTCCATGTCGGCGAACACCACGTTGTGCTTCAGCGCGTTGATCAGGTCCAGCAGCTCGCGGACCGAGACCGGCACCTTGGCCGCGCGCATTTCGTTGAACAGGTTGAGCAGCATGGCTGCGCCCTCTTGCTGGTTGGCCTCAGGAACGGGGTTCCTGGGGCAGGCCGTCGGCTATGGCGTACCAGTCGGCCTTGGATTCGGGGTAGATGTGTTTCTGCGGGATCTCGCCCAGGGGCGAATCCAGCGTGCCCAGGGCGATCGACACCCAGTTCGGGTGGGCGTTGTCGCTGTACCACTGCAGGGTGGCGCCGCACTGCCGGCAGAAGCTGCGGGTGACGCCGGGGCTGGAGTGATAGTGGGTCACGAAGTCTTCGCCCGCGGTCCAGCGGAAGTCGCTCCAGCGCACGTTGCCATAGGTGGCGAACGCGGCACCGTGGCCCTTGCGGCACTGGCTGCAATGGCAATGGGTGGCGGATTCGATGGGGGCGTCGATCTGGTACTTCACCGCGCTGCACAGGCAGCTGCCGTTATGCATTGTCGCTGGCCTCTCCGTTGAGCTGGCGTTGGACTTCCAGGGCCCAGGCACCGTCGCTGACACCCGTCCCGCGGTTATGGCGGGAGGTCGAGGTCTGCTCTGTCACGTCATGCCAAAGGTTGCGGCCTTTGGCATCCAGCTTGGAGTAGTCCTCGTTGGTATCGAGGTCGAACTCAATGAACCGGCAGTCTTGGGTCAGCAGCAGGCCGCTGACTGAATGACCGCCGTATTGCTCTATATGCAGGTCGACCATGATGGTGCGGCTCCAGTCGATCCCCAGTGCCTGCGGGTGGTGCAGGAGCACGCGAGGCAATTCGTCTGGCTGGTTGCGGTAGTACTCGGCGGTCAGTCGCAGCCCTTCACGCCGGAGCAGGGACTGCTCCTGAACGTTCTTCTGGCGCTTGCGTCTGATCCGCTCGATGTCCATCGCAGCCTCAGCGGCTGGCGCGGCGGCTCATGAACGCCAGGCGTTCCAGCAGCTGCACGTCCTGCTCGTTCTTCACCAGGGCACCGGCCAGGGGCGGGATGGCCTTGGTGGGGTCACGCTCGCGCAGTACGGCTTCGCCGATGTTGTCGGCCATCAGCAGCTTCAGCCAGTCGACCAGCTCGCTGGTGGAGGGCTTCTTCTTCAGGCCCGGCACCTTGCGCACGTCGAAGAACACGTCCAGCGCTTCGGCTACCAGGTCCTTCTTGATGTTGGGGTAGTGCACATCGACGATCTTCTGCAGGGTCTCGCGATCCGGGAAGGCGATGTAGTGGAAGAAGCAGCGGCGCAGGAAGGCGTCCGGCAGTTCCTTCTCGTTGTTGGAGGTGATGATGATGATCGGGCGCTGCTTGGCTTTGATGGTCTCGTCGGTCTCGTAAACGTAGAACTCCATCTTGTCGAGTTCTTGCAGCAGGTCGTTGGGGAACTCGATGTCGGCCTTGTCGATCTCGTCGATCAGCAGGATCACGCGCTCTTCGGATTCGAACGCCTCCCACAGCTTGCCCTTCTTGATGTAGTTGCGAACGTCCTGGACCTTCTCGGAGTTCAGCTGCGAATCACGCAGGCGGCTCACCGCGTCGTACTCGTACAGGCCCTGGTGCGCCTTGGTGGTGGACTTGATGTGCCAGGTGATCAGGCGGGCACCGAAGGACTCGGCCAGTTGCTCGGCGAGCATGGTCTTGCCGGTGCCCGGCTCGCCCTTGACCAGCAGCGGACGTTGCAGGGTGATGGCGGCGTTGACCGCGAGCTTGAGGTCGTCGGTGGCGACGTAGGACTGGGTGCCTTCGAACTTCATCAGGGAATCCTCGAACGGTAACGCCCGGCTCGGCCGGGGCCTTCGGTATTTACGGAAAGGCCGACTATAACGCGCGGCCCGGCGCACTGTGAACGCAGACGGGGCATTCAGTCACTGAATGGGCGGTCACTCTCCCTCCAGCCTAGCCATTCCCTTTGCGCGGCGTACCCCGACCTGCGATGGGTGAAGGCTCAAGCACGGGCCTGCCAGGGCCGCGACTGTCACCTTCGGCTACAGGGGCCCACGTCTCGTGGGGGCGGATTCGTCCGCGATGGGCGCCGGCGGTCAGTCGTTCTTCTCCGGCGGCGGCCGTTCGAAGCGGGTGGTGAAGGCCTCGATGAAGGCGTTGCGCAGGATCGACAGGAAGGCCTGGAAGGCGCTTACGTCCTGGCGGTGCACGTTGCCGCTGAGCTCCACGCGGGTGGCGAACTGGTCGCGCTGCTGGTTCTTCAGCAGCGTCTCGCTGCCGCCCACCAGGGCTTCCCACAGGGAGCGGAGGAAGCCCTTGTCGTCGTTCTCCACGTCCTGCTCCCAGTCGAACACGTCGACGTTGCGCAGCAGCGGCTTGATGTAGCCGCTGAGCTGGGCGTTATCGGCACGGGCCTCGATCACCAGGTCGCCGCTGCCGGCCTTGAAGTCGAAGCGGCCGTAGGCGCGGGAGAAGTCGTTGAGCCGGGGCAGGTCGACGTCGCGGGCGCGCAGGCGCAGTTCGAAGTCCTCGAAGTTCTTGAACGGGTCGAAGCGCGCCTCCACCTCCAGCGGCGCATGGCCGAGCAACTGTGCCCGGCCCTCGAAGCGCGCCACCCGCTCGCCGCTGTCGTCGGCGACGTTGGTCAGGTTGTAGAGGCTGGCGTTCACCTCGCTGGCGTCGATATCCACCTTGGGCGTGGAGCTGAAGTTGTGGAAGGCGATGCGGCCGTTGACCACGCGCACCTCGTCGAGGGTGATGGGCAGCAGCTTGTTCAACTGGTCGCGCCAGTCGGTGCCGGCACCGGTCTGGGAGTCCTGCTTGTTCTTGCCGCCGTCGACGAAGTTCACCTCCGGCGCCTCGAAGATCACCCGCGCCACCACGCCGTGCTCGTACCAGAGCGAATGCCAGCTCACCGCCAGGTCGATGCCCGGGGCATCCAGCAGCGGCACCGGGATGTCGCCATCGGCCTTGACGATGGACAGGCCGTTGATGCGGTACGCGCCGCGCCACCAGGCCAGGTCGACATCGGCGATATGGCCGCGGTACTCGCCCATGTCGGCGAGCTTGTCGTTGAGGTAGTCGCGTATCAGCCAGGGCAGCGCGAAGTGCGCCACCACCAGCAGCAGGACGAGGGCGAGGAGGGCCCCGAGGGGCAGGCTGTAGCGTCGTTTCATGGGGGCATCCGCCGGGGGCGAGTCTCTTTCATGGACTGCCACCCACCGCAATGAGTTCGGCTGGACTGCACCGGCACACGGGCATAGGCTGTTCGCCTTTAATCTGCCCGCTACCTCTAAGGACAGGACCATGACCCGCATCTACGCAGACAACTCCAAGGCCATCGGCAACACCCCGCTGGTGATGATCAACCGGCTCGGCCCCAAGGGCGTGACCATCCTCGCCAAGGTCGAGGGGCGCAACCCGGCCTATTCGGTGAAGTGCCGCATCGGCGCGAACATGATCTGGGACGCCGAGGAACAAGGCCGCCTGCGTCCGGGCATGACCCTGGTCGAGCCCACCTCCGGCAACACCGGCATCGGCCTGGCCTTCGTCGCCGCCGCCCGTGGCTACAAGCTGATCCTCACCATGCCGTCCTCCATGAGCCTGGAGCGCCGCAAGGTGCTCAAGGCCCTGGGCGCCGAGCTGGTGCTCACCGAGCCGGCCAAGGGTATGAAGGGCGCCATCGAAAAGGCCACCGAGATCGCCGCTGGCAACCCCGAGCAGTACCTGCTGCTGCAACAGTTCGAGAACCCGGCCAACCCGGCCATCCACGAGAAGACCACCGGCCCGGAAATCTGGAACGACACCGACGGCGCGGTGGACGTGCTGGTGGCCGGCGTCGGCACCGGCGGCACCATCACCGGTGTATCGCGCTACATCAAGCAGCAGTGCAATAAGCCGATCCTCTCGGTGGCCGTGGAGCCGGTCACCTCGCCGGTGATCAGCCAGACCCTGGCCGGCGAAGAGGTCAAGCCCAGCCCGCACAAGATCCAGGGCATCGGCGCCGGCTTCGTGCCGAAGAACCTCGACCTCTCCATCGTCGACCGCGTCGAGCTCACCACCGACGACGAATCCAAGACCATGGCCCTGCGCCTGATGCGCGAGGAAGGCATCCTCTGCGGCATCTCCGGCGGTGCCGCCATGGCCGTCGCCGTGCGCCTGGCCGAGAAGCCGGAGATGCAGGGCAAGACTATCGTCGTCATCCTCCCCGACTCCGGCGAGCGCTACCTCTCCACCATGCTCTTCGACGGCCTGTTCACCGAGCAGGAATTGCAGCAGTAAGGCCTATCGGCATGCCCCCGGCACACGGGGGCATGCGTCCTTGTGGGAATTCATTCGCGAAATCCCGGCACCGATGCGCCGGGTTCCACCCGACCTACCGCCATCGCTCGACCTGAACCGGTAGGGCGGGTGCAACCCGCGTAGGGGCGAGTTCATTCGCCTGGGAGCGCGGAGCGATCCCCAGCAGCATGGGTTTCGCTTCGCTCTACGCCATCCTACGAAGCCGCTTCTAGCTTCCAGCTGCCTTCGCTTCATAACTCCCCGACTCATAACTGACCCCGTGCCTCACCCGTGGCGGCTCCTCGCCTTCGTGGAGCATGGTCACGTTGTCGATGATCGCCTTGTCGGCGATGGTCAGCCGGTCGAGCATGCGCAGGTGCTGCAGCCAGTTGTCCACCAGGAGGATTTCCTGCCAGTTCTCCTGGTCGCTGGTGTCGCGGTACAGCGCCCAGCGGTCGGCACCGTTGCGCAGGCGCAGGCGGCGGAGTATCTGCATGGCGCGGACGAAGTCGCGGGTGCGCTCCACCGGGATGCGGTATTCGATGGTCACCAGCACCGAGCCGCGGCCGGGGTTGAAGACGAAGGTCGGCTGGCCGGGCAGGGTGGTCACCGCGTGGGCGATGCTGGTGGCGTCCAGCTCCGGCAGGCGTGACTGATAGAGCAGGAAGGCGCAGGCGATCATCAGGCAGCCGGCGGCGAACAGCGCGCCCTTCACCCCCATGGTTTCCGCCAGGTGGCCCCAGAGGAACGAACCCAGCGCCAGGCCGCCGTAGAGCGCCGTCTGGTAAAGCGCCAGGGCACGCGCCTTGACCCAGTCCGGCACCAGTATCTGCACCGCCGAGTTGTAGCTGGCCACCGCGGCGATCCAGCAACCGCCGCCCAGGATCAGCGCCGGGAAGATCACCCACAGGCTGTCCAGCGAGCCCAGCGCCAGCAGCACCAGGCCCAGCAGCAGGCCGCCGAAGCTGATCAGGCGGCTGGTGCCGATGCGCCGTCGCGCCAGGTTCACCCCCAGGCTGCCGAGAATGGCCCCCACGCCCAGGGCGCCGAGCATGTAGCCGTACACCGCCGCGTCGCCGTCCGGGTTGCGGTGCGCCAGTAGCGGCAGCAAGGCCCACACGGCGCTGGCCGAGATACCGAAGGAGAAGGAGCGCAACATCACCAGGCGGGTGACGCTGGAGTACTGGGTGAAGCGCAGGGCGGCGACCACGCCTTCCATCAGCCGCTCCGGCGGCAGGGTGCGCACCGGCAGCACCCGGCGCCAGCGCCAGATGGCCCAGATCAGCCCCAGGTAGCACAGGCAGTTGAACAGGAAGACCCAGGCCGGCCCCACCGCACTGAGCATCAGCCCGCCGATGGCCGGGCCGGCGGCACGGGCGACGTTGTAGTTGACGCTGTTGAGCAGCACCGCATCGCCCACCATCTTCGCCGGCACCTGCTCGTTCACCGCCGCCTGCCAGGCCGGGATGGTGATGGAGCCCCCGATGGAGATCCACAGGATGGAGACGATCAGCAGCAGCGGGTCCAGGTAGCCGAAGAAGGCCATGGCGGTGAGGAAGGTCGCCCCGCTCATCTCGAAGGCCAGGCCCGCCATCATGATCTTGCGCCGGTCGTGGTTGTCGGCCAGCACGCCGGACATGATCGACAGCAGCACCAGCGGCAGCGCGGCGGCGACCTGGATCATCGCCACCGTCGGCGGGCTGGCGTGGGCTTCGGTCACCACCCAGGCGGCGGCCACCGATTGCGCCCAGGTACCCAGGTTGGCGAACAGGTTGGCGATCCAGATGATGCGGAACGCGGTGATGGTGAAGGGGCTGAACAGGCCGCTCTTGGGGGCTTCCTCGGATTCGGGTGTGCGCGGCAGGTCGTTCTTCGGCGATACGGACTGGAGCATGGGGTGGTTCCTTGCGAGGCCGGACCGGGCCATGGGCGCCGGTCCCTGGTTACCGCGCAAGTGTAGTCAGCGTCCCGGCGGACAAAGGCTGGATCGGCGGTTTTCGCCAGTGGCATTCTTCCTCGCGGGTCCGCTGGGACTTTTGTGCAATTGTCTCGCCTGGCCACCGGGGTAAAGCTGGCGCAACGGCAGTATCGACTACGCTTGCCGAGCCCCGACTCCAATCCGCAGCCAGGAAACAAAGACAATGAGAAGTTCCTTCGCGCCTCTGCTCCTGACCCTCGCCGTGTCCGGTGCCGCACAGGCCGCCGAAACGGTGAAGATCTACAACTGGACCGACTACATCGCGCCGGACACCGTCGCCACGTTCAGCAAGGAGACCGGGATCCAGGCGACCTACGACGTCTACGACAGCAACGAAACCCTCGACGGCAAGCTGATGACCGGCAAATCCGGCTATGACATCGTCGTCCCGTCCAACCACTACATGGCCAAGCAGATCGAGGCCGGCGCGCTGAAGAAGCTCGACAAGAGCCAGCTGCCCAACTGGAAGAACCTCAACCCGGCGCTGCTCAAGGCCCTGGAGGTCAACGACCCGGGCAACGAGCACGGCTTCCCCT
This sequence comes from Pseudomonas sp. zfem005, assembly GCF_032621735.1. Classification (NCBI taxonomy): domain Bacteria; kingdom Pseudomonadati; phylum Pseudomonadota; class Gammaproteobacteria; order Pseudomonadales; family Pseudomonadaceae; genus Pseudomonas; species Pseudomonas sp. zfem005. Next base: position 11,963 of record NZ_JAVYJE010000022.1, read on the forward strand.
ACCTCTGGGGCAGCACCGGCATCGGCTACAACCCGGCCAAGGTCAAGGAAGTGCTCGGCGACAACGCCCCGCTGGATTCCTGGGACCTGATCTTCAAGCCCGAGAACATGGAGAAGCTCGCCAAGTGCGGCGTCGCCATCCTCGACAACGGCCCCGAGCTGCTGCCCATCACCCTCAACTACCTGGGCCTGCCGCACCACACCAAGAAGCCGGAAGACTACAAGACCGCCGAGGCTGCGCTGCTCAAGGTCCGTCCCTACGTGCGCTACTTCCACTCGTCCAAATACGTGGGTGACCTGGCCAACGGCGAAATCTGCGTGGCCGTCGGCTTCTCCGGCGACATCCTCCAGGCCGCCACCCGCGCCAAGGAGGCCGGCAACGGCGTCGAGATCAAATATTCCACGCCCAAGGAAGGCTCGCCGATGTGGTTCGACATGGTCGCCATGCCGGTGGACGCCCCCGACGAGAAGGCCGGCTACGCCTTCATGAACTACCTGCTGCGCCCCGAGGTGATCGCTGGCGTGAGCAACTACGTGCACTACGCCAACGGCAACAACGCCGCCGAACCGCTGGTGGAAGCCGACATCAAGGCCGACCCGGCGATCTACCCGCCGGCCGACGTCATGGCCAAGCTGTTCGCCCTGGAGTCCATGCCGCAGAAGATCGACCGCGTGCGCACCCGCACCTGGAACACCGTCAAGACCGGCAAGTGATCCCTCGCTGAAACGAAAACGCCCCGGCTTGCCGGGGCGTTTTTCTTATGGGCATTGTCCTTGTGGGAGCGGATTCATCCGCGATGGCCCAACACCGCAACGCCGGGTTTCACCCGACCTACAGGGGGCCATGCGTAGGGCGGGTGCAACCCGCGTCGGGCCGCACCCACCTACGACGCCTGCTCCACCTTCACCGCCGCTACCGCCGGGCGCAGCACCAGCCACAGCGCCAGGGCGATCAGCACGCCGCCCTGCAGGTGCGCCCAGGACAGCGACTCGTCCAGCAGCAGCGCGCCCCAGAACACCCCGAACAGCGGGATGAGGAAGGTCACCGTCATGGTCTTCACCGGGCCGACGTTGGCGATCAGGCGGAAGTAGATGACGTAGGCGAACGAGGTGCACAGCAGCCCCAGCCCGGCCAGCGCGAGCCAGATGCCCGGCTCGGCCAGGGGCGCCAGGGGCATGGCGTGGCTGCTGGCGAGGAAGATCGGCAGCAGGCACAGCGTCGCGCCGGCCTGGGCGCCGAAGGCCGAGAGGCCGCTGTCCAGGCCACCGGCATCGTTGATCCAGCGTTGGGTGAAGAAGCCGGCGAAGCCGTAGCAGGTGGTCGCCATCAGGCAGGCCAGGGCACCGCGCAGCAGGTCGGCATCGAAGGCCACCGGCCCGGCACCGGTCAGCACCGCCACGCCGGCCAGGCCCAGCAGCACGCCGGCGGCCTTGGGCAGGGTCAGCTTCTCGCCGAAGAACAGCCCGCCGATCAGCACGCCCATCAGCGGCGTGGTGGCGTTGAAGATGGCCGAGTAGCCGGCCGGCAGCACCTCGGCGGCCAGGGCGTACATGGCCGCGGGGATGCCCGAGCTGACCACGCCTATCAGCAGGATCTTGCCCAGCTTGCCGCGGAAGTCCCAGGTCACCCGCAGCAGCGCCAGGATCGCCACCAGGCCGATGGCCGAAATGGCCACGCGGAAGAACGCCGTCGGCAGCGCACCGATCACCGGCACCAGCACGCGCATGAACAGGAAGCTGGCGCCCCAGATGGCGGCGAGGCTCAGCAGGCGGACGAGATCGGCGGGTTTCATTGAGTGGCTCCGAGGCAGGAGCGGCACAGCTTACGCCGCCCCGGTAGCGGTGCAATCGACAACTTGCGATCAAATCGGCGGCACAGTTTGGCAAGGCGTCTGGGCCGGGCGTTGTGCGGGGAGGGGGGGTCGTTGGGCGAATGAATTCGCCCCTACGGGCGGGGCGGTTGTGGCGGTTGTAGGTCGGGTGAAACCCGGCGTTGCGGGGCGGGGCATCGCGGATGACTCCGCTCCCACAAGGGCGCCGGGGCGTGGCCGTTACAGGGCGGCTTCGAAGACTTCCTTGCCGCCGAACCAGGTCTTCAGCACCTGGGTGTCGCGCAGGGCCTCGGGCTCCACCTGGAACACGTCGCGGTCCAGCAGGATCAGGTCGGCCTGCTTGCCGGGGGCCAGCGAGCCGATCTGCCGGTCCAGGCCGATGGTGCGCGCCGCGTTGAGGGTGTAGGCCTGGAACATGGTTTCCCGGTCGATCTCCTCGCTCGGGTTGAGCACGCCCTTGGGCCCCTTGCGGCTGACGGCCTGGTAGATCGCCTTCCAGGGTTGCGGCGTGGTCACCGGCCAGTCACTGGCGCCGGCGATGGTGGCGCCGTTCTTCAGCAGCGAGCGGGCCGGGTACTGGTATTGGAAGGCCATGGCGCTGATGTAGGGCTGCACCAGGTCCAGGGTGGCGTCGTCGGCGCTGGCCCAGTAGAGCTGCATGGAGGCGATCACGTTGAGCGGCTTGAAGCGGGCGAACTCCTTGGGGTTGACCATCTGCAGGTGGGTGATGGAATGGGGGATGCCACTGTGCCGGTCCTTGCGCGCCTGCTCGATGCCGTTGAGGGACTCGCGCACCGCGCGGTCGCCGATGGCGTGCACGTGCACCAGCCAGCCCCTGGCGTCCGCCGCGCTGACCAGCTCGCCGAAGTGCGCCGGGTCGATCAGCAGCTCGCCGTACTTCCTGGAGTTCTTGTAGGGCTCCAGCAGGGCGGCGGTCTGTGCCGGGTATTCGGGCACGCCGTCGGCGAAGATCTTGATGCCCGGCAGGCTCAGGTTGGGCACGCCCTGGAACTGCCGGCGCACCTGGTCGAGGGTGTCCAGGTCGGCGGGGCGGCTTTTCGGATGGGCCACCAGCAGCGCGGCGACGTGGGCGGTCAGTTCGCCCTTCTCGGCCATGGCCTTGTACACCGGCAGGATGCCGAGGGTCTGGGCGGTGGGCTTGAAGTCGAACAGCGGCTCGCCGGGGGCGGCGTTGGCCGCCGGGTCCATCCAGGCGGTGATGCCCAGGCTGAGGTTGTAGCGCAGGGCCGCGCGGCCGGCCTCCAGCAACTGCTCGGGGGTTGCCGTCGGGTATTGCGCCAGCACCGGGTCGAGGCCGGCGTCGGCGAGGAAGCCGTTGGGGCGCTGGTCTTCGTGGTGGCCGACGGTGGCCAGCTGCTCGCCCTTGAGGGCTTTCACGGTATTGGCGTCGATGCCGGCGCGTTTCAGCATGGCCTGGTTGACCCAGCCGGTGTGCTGGTCCCAGCCGATGAAGGCGATGGGCACGTCCTTCCATTCGCCCTGGTTGAAGCGCCGCTCGAACTCCGCCACCTGGCTCCAGTAGGCCGAGGGCAGGCCGCCGACGCTGAGGATATCGCCCTGGCGTGCCTTGCCGTCGTCGCGCCACTGGCGCAGGCGCCGCTCCAGCTCGTCCATGGGCAGGAGCTGGGTGTCGACGGTGGCCGACGCCAGCTCCAGGCCGCCCATGACCGCATGCGAGTGGGAGTCGACGAAGCCGGGCATCAGCACCTTGCCGCCCAGGTCGATCACGCGGGTGCCGGCTTCCTTGAGCCGCAGCATGTCGGCGTCGCTGCCCACCGCGCGGATCTTGCCGTCCTCCACGGCCACGGCCTGCTGCAGGGGTTGGCCGGGCTCGGCGGTGTAGACCTTTGCGTTGTGCAGGATCAGGTCCACCGCCGCCATGCTTTCCATGGAGGCACAGATCAGGGCGGTGGCCAGGAGGGTGGGGGCGAGGCGCTTCATCGGCTGGGTTCCGGTTTTTGTTGGTATGGCGCTGAGCCTAACCAAGCCGGGGCAGCGGCAGAATGCTATGTTCGCGCACAACTTCTATGCCGGATCGGAACAGGTCGATGGACAAGCTCAGTGCCCTCTCGATGTTTATCGCCACCGCCGAGCACGGCAGCTTCAGCCGCGCGGCCGAGCAACTGGGCAAGACGCCCTCGGCGCTGACCAAGGCGGTGGGCCACCTGGAAGCCGAGCTGGGGGTGCGCCTGTTCGAGCGCACCACCCGGCGCATGGCGCTGACCGAAGCCGGGCACATCTACCTGGAAGGTGCGCGCCAGGCACTGATGCAACTGCAACTGGCCGGCGAGGAAGTGGACCAGCTGCAGCACGAGTTGCGCGGCACCCTGCGCCTCACCGCGCCGCCGTCCTTCGGCCCGGCCTTTCTCAATGAGGTCTGCTGCCGCTACATGGACGCCCATCCCCAGGTGCGCCTGGAGGTGGACCTCAACGACGCCTTCGTCGACCTCATCGACGGCGGCTATGACCTGGCCCTGCGCGACGGCCCCACCGACCTGCCGGGGTTGATCGCCAGGCCCCTGGCCGATAACAGCGTCTACCTGTGCTGCACCCCGGGCTACCTGGAGCGCAAGGGCATGGGGGTGACCCTGGAGACCTTCCAGCAGCACGACTGGCTGATCTTCCAGCACCCCATGCTCAACCGGCACTTCTGGTGGCTGCGCCTGGGCGAGGAGCGCATCCGCCTGGCCCACCCGGTGGCGCACCTGGCCAGCGACAACTACGACTTCCTGCTCGCCTGCCTGCTGCGTGGCCATGGCCTGCAACCGCTCCCGCGCTGGAGCGCCAAGCCTTATCTGGCCAGCGGCCAATTGGTGCGGGTGATGCCCGAATACCTGCTGGAGCCCGATGTCTTTGGCCCCTGGGTGCACGTGCTCTACCTCTCCCACCGCCGGCGTACGCGCAAGGTCCGGGCGTTCATCGACATGCTCGAAGGCTATATGCAGGAGCGGGGGATCGGCTGAGGGCGGGTGGTGGACCGGTGGTGCGCATCCAGCACCGGGCCTGTAGGTTGGCGCCGAGCGCAGCGAGGCCCAACGCAACGGTGCCGGCCCATTTCGCGAATGAATTCGCTCCCACCGARGAGCCAGAGCCSTGCGTAGGGTGGACGTCGCTYTTTACGTCCACCAGCGGAGTSGCGGRTGGCCCCGATGGTGGACCGATGAAGCGTGGTCCACCCTACATCCAGCACCGGCCCGTAGGTTGGCGCCGAACGCAGCGAGGCCCAACGCAGCGGCGCCGGCCCTTTCCGCGAATGAATTCGCTCCCACGAGGTGTGTGTCGTGCGCTGCGCGCGCCTTGGGCGAATGAATTCGCCCCTACAGGCGGACCGGTGTGCGTTGCCTGGGGGCAACGCACCGGGCCATCAGAACGACTTGCTGACGCTCGCCACCACCGTCGCGCTGCAGGTGTCGGTGAAGCCGTAGTTGCTGGCGCACTGGCTTTCCGAGAGGTCGGTGTCGACGTAGGCGAGGCCCCAGGTGACGCCGAGGAAGTCGCGGGTCAGCTTGGCTTCCCACTCGCGGTACGACTCGCTGCCGGTGCCGCTGCGCGACCAGAACAGCGGGTCCTTGAAGTCCATGCGCCCGTAGCGCAACTCCAGGCCCACTTCCAGGGGCAGCTGGGTCTCGTAGCCGACCCAGGTGTAGAGGGTGTCCTGGTCCTCGCCGATGATGTTCGGCGCATCGTCCGAGTAATAGGCGGCGGCCTTGAAGCCGTACGCGCTGAGGATGGCGTACACCTCGCTCTGGTTGAACTGGCTTTCCTTCGGGTAGGCGTACTTGATCACGCCCAGGTCGAGGCTTACGTCGTCCGTGGCCTGCCAGTACCAGCCGGCGTAGTAGTCGACTTCCTGGCGGGTCTTGAGGCCGAAGCCGAAGTCGACGTTGGAGGTCCAGGCGCCGGCGTAGAGGCCGCTGGCATGCAGCAGCGTGGCGCCGGCCTGGATGGCGGGGTCGTTCTGGGTCTGCGAGATGCCGCGGGTGCGGTAGTCGCTGGCCAGGTTGAGGTCGATCTGCACGGCGAAGTCGTCGGTGATCGGCAGCGCGGCCTGACTGCACAGCGGGGCCAGCGCGAGGCCGGCGAGGAGGAGGGTGGTGGAACGCTTCATGGTGGATTCCCGATCTTGTGGTTGTTATGGGCAGATGAAGGGCAAGGCTCCGCCCGACCCCCATGCAGCGGGGGCCAGGCATCACCGGTGGTGCGGTTGTTGTTATGGGGCGGGGGCGTAGATCTCGCGGCCGCCGAAGTAGGTCTTGAGCACCTGGGTTTCGGCCAGGGCCTTGGCGTCCACCTTGAACACGTCGCGGTCGAGGACGATAAAGTCGGCCTGCTTGCCGGCGGCCAGCGAGCCGATGCTCTTCTCCTGGCCGATGGTCCGGGCGGCGTTGAGGGTGTAGGCGTAGAACATGGTCTCGCGGTCCAGGCGCTCCTCGGCGTTGAGCACGCCTTTCTCACCCTCGCGGGTCACCGCCTGGGCCATGGCTGCCCAGGGGTTGGGCGAGGACACCGGCCAGTCGCTGGCGCCGGCGATGGTCGCGCCCTGTTGCAGCAGCGAGTGCGCCGGGTACTGGTAGCGGAAGGCGAAGGCGCTGACGTAGGGCTTGACCATGTCCAGCGTGTAGTCGTCACCGGCGGCCCACAGCAACTGCATGGAGGCGATCACGTTGAGCGGCTTGAAGCGCGCGAACTCCTTGGGGTTGACCAACTGCAGGTGGGTGATGGAATGCACCACGCCGCTCTGCCGGTCCTTGCGTGCCTGCTCGATGCCGTTGAGCGCCTCGCGCACCGCGCGGTCGCCGATGGCGTGGATGTGCACCAGCCAGCCACGGGCGTCTGCCGCGCTCACCAGCTCGCCGAAGTGCGCCGGGTCGATCAGCAGTTCGCCCTGCTTGTGGCTGTTGCTGTAGGGGTCGATCAGCGCCGCGCTCTGCGCCGGGTACTCCAGCACGCCGTCGGCGAAGATCTTGATCCCCGGCAGACTCAGGTTGTCGATGCCCTGGAACTGCTGGCGCACCTTCTCCAGGGTGTCCAGGTCGGCGGGGCGGCTCTTCGGGTGGGCCACCAGCAGCGCGGCGACGTGGGCGGTCAGCTCGCCTTTCTCGGCCAGCGCCTTGTACACCGGCAGCACGCCGACGGACTTCTCCGTGGGCTTGAGGTTGAACAGCGGCTCGCCGGGGGCGCCGTTGGCGGCCGGGTCCATCCAGGCGGTGATGCCCAGGCTGTTGTTGGTGCGCACCGCGTTCTCGCCGGCACGCAGCAACAGGGCCGGGTCGATGGGCGGCAGCACGGCGGCGACGCGGTCCCAGCCGGCGTCCACCAGGAAGCCGTTGGGCTCGCCATCCTTGCCCAGGCCGATGGTGCCGCGCTCGGCCTCGGGCAGGGTGGCGACCAGCTTGGCGTCGATGCCGGCGCGCTTGCGCATGGCGGCGTTGGCCCAGGCGGTGTGGTGGTCGCTGCCGACGAAGACGATGGGCACCTCGGCCCACTCGCCCTGGTCGAAGCGCTGGCCCATGGCCTCGGCCTGGGCCCAGTAGGCGGAGGTCATGCCCGCCACGTTGAGGGTGTCGCCGTGGCGCGCGGTGCCGTCGTCGCGCCAGCCGCGCAGGCGTTTTTCCAGTTCTTCCAGGCTGACCTGTTCATCGCCCATATTGGCGGTGGACATCTCCAGGCCGCCGAAGATGGCGTGGGAGTGGGTGTCGATCAGGCCCGGCATCAGCGCCTTGCCGGCCAGGTCGATGCGTTGGGTGGACGCGTCCGCCAGGGCCTTGATCTCGGCATCGCTGCCCACCGCCAGCACCTTGCCGTTCTCCACGGCGATGGCCTGCACCATGGGCCGGGCCTTGTCGGCGGTGAACACCTTGCCGTTGAACAGCACCATATCGGCGCCGGCCATGGCTTCCATCGAGGAAAAAGCCACCGCAGCGGCCAGTAGTCGTGGAACGAAGTTTTTCACGGGCTCCCCCCTTTGTTTTTATCGGTCTGCCAGCGAGACTAGCGGCTCCCCTGGGCTGGCAGAACGCCGGCAGCGTGCAAAACCCTTTTGCCTGAATGGAAAAACCATGGACAAGCTCGGTGCCATCGCCATGTTCGTCGCCACCGCCGAACAGGGCAGCTTCAGCCGTGCCGCTGAGCAACTGGGCAAGACCCCCTCGGCCCTGACCAAGGCCGTCAGCCACCTGGAGGCCGAACTGGGCGCACGCCTGTTCGAGCGCAGCACCCGGCGCATCGTCCTCACCGAAGCGGGGAGTCTCTACCTGGACACCGCGCGCCAGCTGCTGCAACGCCTGCATGACGTCAGCGAAGAAATCGGCCAGCTGCAGCACGGCCTGCAGGGCAGCCTGCGGATGACCGCGCCCCTGGCCTTCAGCCGCGCCTTTCTCGATGACGTCTGCGCCGGCTTCCTCGCCGCCTATCCGCAGATCAGCCTGCGGGTGGACCTTTGCGACGCCTTCGTCGACCTGGTGGAGGCCGGTTACGACCTGGCCCTGCGCGAAGGGCAGAGCGACCTGCCGGGGCTCATCGCCCGGGTCGTCGGGCGCAACCGCCTGGCCCTCTGCGCCAGCCCCGCCTACCTGGCGCGCAAGGGCATGCCGACCCTCGATGATCTCGAGCGCCACGACTGGCTGGCCTACCGCCACCCGGCGCTGAGCCGGCAGTACTGGTGGGTGGAGTGTGACGGCCAGCGCACGCGCCTGGCCCAGCCCGCCGCGCCGCGGCTGGAGAGCGACAACTACGACCTGTTGCTGGCCAATGCCCTGGCCGGTGTCGGCGTGCTGCACACCCCGTTGTGGAGCGCCGCGCCCTACATCGCCGACGGCCGCCTGGTGCGCCTGCTGCCCGACCACGAGATCGACCCGGACGCCTTCGGCGACCAGATCCTCGCCGTCTACCCCAGCCATCGCCGGGCCACCGGCAAGGTGTTGGCGTTCATCGATTACCTGGCGGCGTTCCTCGCTGCACGGGGCCTGGCCTGAGCCCATGACCGGCCGGTCGCAAGCGGTCCGGCCGGGGCCGATGCAGCGGGAGCTTTTTTTCGGCGCGGGCTGTGGCTAAGCTCCGTCTTCCGAATTCCCAGCTGAGTGTTCCCCATGGCGCAGCAATGGCCGGCCGCAGATATCGCGCGACTGATCCTCGATGGTTTCGACGACTACCGTGAACATTTCCGTCAGATCACCGACGGCGCCCGTGCCCGCTTCGAGCAGGCGCAGTGGCAGGAAATCCAGCAGGCGGCCGCCGCGCGGATCGCCCTCTACGAAGAAAAGGTCAGCGAAGTCAGCGAGCGCCTGCGCAGCGCCTTCGATGAAGAGGTGCTGCTGGACGTGCAGCTCTGGCCGCTGGTCAAGAGCGCCTACATCAAGCTGATCGACCTGCGCTTCGATGACGAACTCTCGGAAACCTGGTTCAACTCGATCTTCTGCGGCCTGTTCAGCCATGACCAGATCAGCGACGGCTGCATGTTCATCCACACCACGCGGCCGTCCCTGCGCGCCCACGAGCGTGCCCCGCAAACCCGCAGCTACCACCCGCGCGGCGACCTCAAGGCGGCGCTGCTGCAGATCCTCGACGACTACCGCTTCGCCGTGCCCTTCGATGACCTGGATCGCGACCTCGAACGCCTGGTGGCCCAGCTGCGCGACAGCCTGCCGGACTGGGTGATCAAGGACACGGAGCTGTGCGTCGAGCTGTTCTCCTCCACCCTCTACCGCAACAAGGGCGCCTACCTGGTGGGCCGCATCTATACCCGCGACGAGCAGTGGCCGCTGGTCATCCCGCTGCTGCACCGCGAGGGCAAGGGCATCCAGGTGGACGCGCTGATCACCGACGAGGCCGACGTCTCGATCATCTTCTCCTTCACCCGTTCCTACTTCATGGTGGACGTGCCGGTGCCGGCGGAGTTCGTCAGCTTCCTCAAGCGCATCCTGCCGGGCAAGCACATCGCCGAGCTTTACACCTCCATCGGCTTCTACAAGCACGGCAAGTCGGAGTTCTACCGCGCCCTGATCAACCACCTGGCCAACACCGACGACCGCTTCATCATGGCCCCGGGCGTGCGCGGCATGGTCATGAGCGTGTTCACGCTGCCGGGCTTCAACACCGTGTTCAAGATCATCAAGGACCGCTTCTCGCCGTCGAAGAACGTCGACCGCAACACCGTGATCGAGAAGTACCGCCTGGTGAAAAGCGTCGACCGCGTCGGGCGCATGGCCGATACCCAGGAGTTCGCCGACTTCCGCTTCCCCAAGGCCAAGTTCGAGCCCGAATGCCTGGCCGAGCTGCTGGAGGTGGCACCCTCCACCGTCGAGCTGGAAGGCGACACCGTGCTCATTCGCCACTGCTGGACCGAGCGCCGCATGACCCCGCTGAACATCTACCTGGAAAGCGCCAGCGAGCCCCAGGTGCGCGAGGCGCTGGACGACTATGGCCTGGCCATCAAGCAGCTGGCCGCCGCCAACATCTTCCCCGGCGACATGCTGCTGAAGAACTTCGGTGTCACCCGTCACGGCCGCGTGGTGTTCTACGACTACGACGAGATCAGCTACCTCACCGAGGTCAACTTCCGCTTCATCCCGCCGCCGCGCTACCCCGAGGACGAAATGTCCTCCGAGCCCTGGTACTCGGTGGCTCCGCACGACGTGTTCCCCGAGGAGTTCCCGCGCTTCCTGTTCGCCGATATCGGCCAGCGCAAGCTGTTCAACCAGCTGCACGGCGACCTCTATGACGCCGACTACTGGAAGAGCCTCCAGGACGCCATCCGCGCCGGCAAGGTGATCGACGTCTTCCCCTACCGGCGCAAGGAACGCCCGGACTCCATCCAGTGACGGCCTGAAGGCCATGGGCGACTCGCTGTTCTCCCGGGCCACCTGGCTCAACTCGCTGCACATGTCGACGCTCACCGTGGCCTGCCTCGGTGAGCGCGGCATCGACGCCGCCAGCCTGCTGGAAGGCAGCGGCATCACCGAGGACGACCTGCGCGCCCTGCAACGGCTGATCAACCCCGGGCAGGAGCAGCAGGTGTTCGCCAACGCCCTGCGCCTCGCCGACACCCCGGCGCTGGGGCTGGAACTGGGCCAGCGCACGCGCATCTCCGCCTACGGCCTGCTGGGCTATGCGCTGCTCTCGGCGCCCACCCTGGGCGAGGCCCTGCGCATCGGCCTGGGCTACCCGGTACTGCTGGGCACCTACTTCCACCTGCGCCTGGTGGAGGAGGGCGACCTGGCCTGGCTGCTGGCCAGCGGCTACGGCGAGCGCGAGGCGCTCAAGCCCTTCAACACCGAACTCTGCCTCGGCTCGCTGCGGGTGACCTGTGCCGACCTGCTCGGCCAGCCGCTGCCGGTGGCCGCGCTGGAGCTGGACTACCCTGAGCCACCCGGCGCCGCGCCGCTCTACCGCCAGGCCTTCGACCGTGCCCCGCGCTTTGGCCGTGCGCGCAGCGGCTTCGGCTTCCCCCGCGAATGGCTGGAACGTCCGCTGCCCCTGGCCGACCCGGTCACCCACCGGGAAATGCTCGAACAGTGCCGCCGGCAGAACGCCGAGTTCGCCACCCGCCGCGCCTGGCTGGAGCGCGTGCGCGACCTGCTTGCCCAGCGCCTGACCGCACCGCCGGGGCTGGAGGAGCTGGCCCGCGCCATGAACTGCTCCGCCCGCAGCCTGCGCCGCCACCTGGCCCAGCAGCAGACCAGCTACCAGCAACTGCTCGACGACCTGCGCTTCGCCCGCGCCAAGGAACTGCTGCAACAGGGCGAGCTGCCCATCTACCGCATCGCCGAGGAACTCGGCTTCAGCGAAACCGCCAGCCTCCGCCACGCCTTCCAGCGCTGGAGCGGCCAGCCCCCCAGCCAGTTCCGCGGCTGAAGTCGACCCCCGACGCCTACGGCCCAGGTGCGTAGGGTGGATGACGCTTTTCTCATCCACCAAGCGGAGCCCCCAATCGCGCTGAACCCACCTGTGACGCGTAGGGGGGGCCGGGCGACGCTCCGCTTCAATATGTAGGGTGGGCCGGGCGGCGTTCCGCTTCAGCCCACCGCCTCTGTGCTCCGCCCCACACATTGCCTTCGTGCACGCCCCGTCGGGTTACACCCGACCTACAAGGGCGCTCTGTTGCAGGCCGCTCGTTCCCATGTTCCCCGTCGACACCGCCGGTGGATGAAAAGAGCGCCATCCACCCTACGCCCCGGTTGGCGTCGTGGTTCGGGGTGAATACGGTGCCGTAGGTTGGCGCCGAGCGCAGCGAGGCCCAACGATGTGCGTGCGGCCATGCGGTCGCTCACCTCCCATGCGCAATGCCATGGCCAGTCAAATTGGCCATTTCGATCCCCTATTGGCCGCCCGTCCCCCTGCGCAAGGGGCCTCGATCCGCCACAGAATCCATCCACCCATAACAAGATGAGGTTCCCGGCATGCTGACCGTGTACAGCGACGACCACCGTCTCCATTTCGGCCAGTCCGAACTGGTGGATGGCAAGCTCCAGCCCTGCTTCGAGATGCCCAGCCGCGCGGACACCGTGCTGGCGCGGGTGCGCCACCAGGCGCTGGGGGAGGTGATCGAGCCCCGTGACTTCGGCCTGGAGCCCATCCTGCGGGTGCACGACGCCGCCTACGTGGATTTCCTCAAGGGCGCCTGGGCGCGCTGGGCCGCCGAAGGCCACAGCTGCGACATGCTGCCGAGCACCTTCCCCGCGCGCCGCCTGCGCCGTGATGGCCCCATCCCCACGGCGCTGCACGGCCAGCTCGGCCACTACTGCTTCGACACCGAGGCGCCCATCACCGCCGGCACCTGGCAGGCCGTGTACAGCTCGGCGCAGGTCGCGCTCACCGCCCAGGACCACATGCGCAACGGCGCCAGCACCGCCTTCGCCCTGTGCCGCCCGCCGGGCCACCACGCCGGCAGCGACTTCATGGGCGGCTACTGCTTCTTCAACAACGCCGCCATCGCCACCCAGGCCTTTATCGACCAAGGCGCGCGCCGCGTGGCCATCCTCGATGTCGACTACCACCACGGCAACGGCACCCAGGAACTGTTCTACAGCCGCGGCGACGTGCTCTTCGCCTCCATCCACGGCGACCCGCTGGTGGAATACCCCTACTACCTGGGCCACGCCGACGAACGTGGCGAGGGCGCTGGCGCCGGCTGCAACCACAACTACCCGCTGCCCCACGGCACCGGCTGGGAAGGCTGGGCCGCCGCCCTGGAAGACGCCTGCCGCAAGATCGCCGCTTACGCGCCGGACGCGCTGGTGATCTCCCTCGGCGTCGACACCTACAAGGACGACCCCATCTCCCAGTTCAAGCTGGATTCGCCCGACTACCTGGCCATGGGCCGGCGCATCGCCGCCCTCGGCCTGCCCACGCTGTTCATCATGGAAGGCGGCTACGCGGTTGAGGCCATCGGGGTGAACGCCGTCAACGTGCTGCAAGGCTATGAAGAGGTGGCCCGATGAACGCCCGCCATCTTGTCGCCCTGGCGCTGCTGGGCGCCTCCCTCAACGCTGCCGCCGAGCCGGTGGTGCGCATCTACAACTGGTTCGACTACATCGCCCCGGACACCCTGGAGAACTTCCGCAAGGACAGCGGCATCACCCCCAAGTACGACGTCTACGACAGCAACGAGGTGCTGGAGGCCAAGCTGCTCTCCGGCCACTCCGGCTACGACCTGGTGGTGCCCAGCGACGGCTTCCTGCCCAACTACATGAAGGCCGGTGTGTTCCAGCCCCTGGACAAGAGCAAGCTGCCCAACTGGAAGAACCTCAACCCGGCGCTGCTCAAGGTGCTGGCCGCCAAGGACCCGGGCAACCAGTACGTGATGCCCTACATGTGGGGCACCAACGGCATCGCCTACAACCTCGACAAGGTGCGCGCGGTGCTTGGCGAGAACGCGCCGGTGGACTCCTGGGAGCTGATCTTCAACCCCGACAACCTGGCCAAGCTCAAGCAGTGCGGCGTGGCCTTCCTCGACTCGCCCACCGAGGTGATCCCCGAGGTGCTGCACTACCTGGGCCTGCCGCCCAACAGCCGCAACCCCGACGACTACGCCAAGGCCGAGGCACTGCTCACCCGCCTGCGCCCGAGCGTCACCTACTTCAGCTCCTCGAAGTTCGTCAGCGACCTGGCCAACGGCGAAATCTGCGTCGCCCTGGCCTGGTCCGGCGGTGCCATGCAGGCCGCTGCCCGCGCCGAGGAAGCCGGCAACGGGGTGAAGGTGGAATACCGCATTCCCAAGGAAGGCACCGCCGCCTGGTTCGACGTGCTGGCCATCCCCAGGGACGCGCAGAACGTCGAGCAGGCCCACGCCTTCCTCAACTACCTGCTGCGCCCGGAAGTGGTGGCGCCCATCTCCGACCACGTGGCCTACGCCAACCCCAACCAGGCGGCAGATGGGCTCATCTCCGCCACCCTGCGTGACAACCCCAACGTCTACCCGCCGGCGGAGGTGCAGGCCAAGCTGTTCTCGGTGGAGATGCTGCCGCCCAAGCTGGAGCGCATCCGTACCCGCACCTGGACCAAGATCAAGACCGGTACCTAATGCGCTCGCGCTCGCTTCGTAGGATGGCGTAGAGCGAAGCGAAACCCATCGTCACCGAAGGTGATGGGGGCACGGGGAAGGGCCGCACCGCGGCCTTTTCTCATTTGCGATTCCAAAATGAAATGCTATGTTATGTAGCGTTTCGTATATGGATCGATTGCCATGGGTATCGTCAAGATTTCCGATGTACTGCACGAAGAGGCGCGCATCGCGTGCCGCGCCATGTCCCGCTCCATCAACGCCCAGGCCGAGCACTGGATGCGCATCGGCATGCTCGCCGAGGCCCAGCCGGAGCTGACCTACGCCGACATCATCAAGCGCCTGATGGAGGAGGCCCGCGAGCTGGAACTCTCCGCCGCGCCACCGGTGGAGACGGTGGAGTGAGCAAGGTCACCCTCAAGAACGCCGCCGAGGTCGAGCGCATGGTCGTCGCCGGCCGCCTGGCGGCACGGGTGCTGGAGGCGCTGGATGATTTTATCGTCCCCGGCGTCACCACCGCGCAGATCGACGCCTTCGCCGAGCGCTACATAGTCGAAACCCTGCAGGCCATCCCCGGCAGCAAGGGCCAGTACGGCTACCCCTTCACCGTCAACACCTCGGTCAACCAGGTGGTCTGCCACGGCTGGCCCTCGGCGGAGGAGGTGCTGCAGGAGGGCGACATCGTCAACGTCGACGTCACGGTGATCAAGGACGGCTTCTACGGCGATACCAGCAAGATGTACTGCCTCGGCACCATCAGTGACGACGCCCGGCGCCTGGTGCACACCACTCAGCAGTGCCTCTACGACGCCATCCGCCTGGTGCGCCCCGGCGCCACGCTGGGCGACATCGGCCACGCCATCCAGAGCCGTGCCGAGGAGGCGGGCTACTCGGTGGTGATCGAGTACTGCGGTCACGGCATCGGCCGGCAGATGCACGAAAGCCCGCAGGTGGTCCACGTCGGCCATCCCGGCACTGGCCTGCGCCTGCAGCCGGGCATGACCTTCACCATCGAACCGATGATCAACCAGGGCCGCCGCAGCGTCCGCACCCTCGCCGACGGCTGGACCGTCATCACCCGCGACGGCAGCCTCTCGGCCCAGTTCGAGCACACCATCCTCGTCACCGAAACCGGCTACCGCGTGCTCACCCTGCGCGAGGAAGAGCGCGACGCCTTCCCAGCGACGCCGTAGCAGGCAACCTGTAGCCCGGGCTTCAGCCCGGGAGCCCGCTGCGCAGAGGGCTCCCCGTAGGGCGGGTGAAACCCGCGTTGCCTTGGCGCACGGCCCTGTCGGGTTGCACCCGACCTACCAGCACTCGGTGCCGTAGGTTGGCGCCGAGCGCAGCGAGGCCCAACGGTGCGGGGTTGGTCGGCACGCGCCACCGCATGGGTTTCGCTTCGCTCTACGCCATCCTACGGGTGTGCGTCTGCGCCTTTGTAGGATGGGTAGAGCTCTGCGAAACCCATCGATGCGGATCAGCCGGTTATCGCTTGCTTACCCCCGGCACACCGCCACGGTTTCCACCTTCACCTCTTCCCGTGCCTTGAGCATCAAGCCACCCGCCAGCAGCAGGGCGCCGGCGGCGAGCAGCAGGGCGGGGCGCAGGCCGCCGCTGAAGTGGCTGCTCAGGGCCGCCAGCAGCGGGCCGCCGAGCTGGCCCAAGGCGAAGCCGGCGGTGAGCAGGCCGACATTGCGGGCGTGGCCCAGCGGGTCGATCTCCCGGGCCCGCTGCATCACCAGCAGCATGCTGGCGAGGAAGGGCCCACCGCAGAAGATCACCCCCAGCGCCAGCCCGGCCATGCCCGGGAACAGGCAGGCCAGCACCCCCAGCGCCTGCAGCCAGAGCGCGCCCACCAGCCAGCGGCCGGTGTTGCCGGAACCCGGGCGGCGCAGGCTTACCAGCAGCACGCCGAGGGTGGCGACCAGGCCAAAGGCGGGCCAGAACAGGTCGGCCAGCCACTGGCCGTGGAACTGCGCGGCGGCCATCTGCGAAAGGAAGGTGGCGGGGATGATGTAGCCGATGCCCACCAGCGAGTACGCCACCAGCAGCGGGTAGAAGGCCTTTGGCCGCGGGCCCGCCTGTTGCGGCGCGGTATCGGCGCGGGCCTGCGGGCGTGGCAGCAGCGGGTGGATGGCTGCGGTCAGTATCAGCGCGGTAACGCCATACAGCAGCCAGGCGCTGGACGAGCCCTGGCCCAGCAGGTTCAGCGCCAGGGCCATCAGCCCGGTGGCCAGCACGCCCAGGCTCGGCCCGGTGAAGATCAGCCCGGCCAGGCGTGGTCGACCGGCCTGCACCGCCACCTGGGCGGCCAGGGCGGTGAGCACCACCAGCACCCAGGCGCTGGCCACGCCGGCGGCGAAGCGCAGCGCCACATGGGGCCAGAAGCCGAACGCCCAGGCAGAGGCGAGGGTGATGGCCACGCCGGCCCAGAGCCCGCCGAACAGGCGGCGCCGTGCCTGCTCGGGCGCGGTGGCGCGCAGGGCATCGAGGGCGCCCACCAGGTAGCCGAGGTAGTTGGCGGCGGCGATCAGCCCGGCGCCGGTGAGGTCGACCTGGCCTTCGGCGATCAGGTGCGGCAGCTGCGGGGTGAGCGAGAAGCGCCCCACGCCCATGGCGACGAACAGGGCGAGGATGCTGGCGAGGATGCGGATGATGGGCGACATGGCGGCCTCCGGGGTGGCGATGGAAGCCATGCTAGGGTTTTGACTTGTTCAGTTAAAACGAATAATAAAGAACAACTTGTTCAACTAAAGAGAATGCTTGCCATGGAACTCAGCCAGCTGCGCATCTTCCAGGCGGTCGCCGAGGAAGGCTCCATCGCCAAGGCCGCGGTGCGCATGAGCCGCGTGCCGTCGAACCTGTCCACCCGCCTGCGCCAGCTGGAGGAAGCCCTGGGCGTGGACCTGTTCCTCCGCGAACGCCAGCGCCTGCAGCTGTCCGCCGCAGGCAAGGTGCTGCTGGGCTACGCCGAGCGCATGTTCAAGCTGCAGGCCGAGGCGGAAGCGGCGCTCAAGGGCGGCGAGCCGGCGGGCGACTTCGTCATCGGCTCCATGTACAGCACCGCCGCCATCCACCTGCCGGGGATGCTGGCGCGCTTCCACCGGGCCTGGCCGGCGGTCAACCTGCAGGTGCAAACGTTGCCCAGCGGCGAGCTGATCGAGGGCCTGGTCAGCGGCAAGCTGGACGCGGCGCTGGTGGACGGCCCCATGGACTACGCCGAGCTGGACGGCCTGCCGCTGTTCGAGGAAACCCTGGTGCTCATCACCAGCCTCGGCCACGCCCCGGTGGCCTCGGCGGCGGATGTGCTGGGCGAGGCGGTGTACAGCTTCCGCCCGCGCTGTTCCTACCGTAAACGCATCGAAAGCTGGTTCGCCGCCGCGCGGGTGCCCATGGGGCAGATCATGGAGATCGAGTCCTACCACAGCATGCTCGCCTGCGTGGTCGCCGGTGGCGGTGTGGCGCTGATGCCGCTGTCCATGCTGCAGACCCTGCCCGGCCGCGAAGCGGTGGCGGTGCACCGCCTGGCCGAACCCTTCGACCACACCACCACCTGGCTGATGTGGCGCAAAGGCATGCTCGGCGCCAACCTCAAGGCCTGGATCGAGGTGATGGACGTAGAGCCCATGCAACCCGCGTAACCATTGCCTGCACCGGCGCCAGATCGTGGGAGCGGATTCATCCGCGAAGGGTGTGCGCGGCAGCATGGGTTTCGCTTCGCTCTACCCATCCTACGAAAGCCACCACGTGCACATTGGGTTGGTGCGCACATCAATGTGAGGAATCGAGCGAAGAAAGTTGGAGCAGCCGCCAAACGCCCCTTCGCGGCGTGCCCCTGGAACGATGATGGAGCGAGGGAAGTCTGGCGAAGCCAGACCCGTATACAGGGGCAAGCCCTTTTGGTTCCTTTTAAGTGGTTCGGCATTCCGACGATTGTTAAAAGGGACTCGCCCGGGTGGGCGAAACCAGAAGCGTCAACAAAACTCGGCAATCAGCTGGACTCAAATCCTCTAGCAACACTTAACGCAGATAGAGCCAATTCATTCGCCCAGCGGCGCCAGATCGTGGGAGCGGATTCATCCGCGATAAGACCCGACCCTTGCACGAGGCCCGACACCCAGCGTTGGGCCTCGCTGTGCTCGGCGCCAACCTACGATGAGCCGATTGCGTGGCTACGCCACACTCCCCTGGAAACTCTGCCGCCACGCCGAGGGCGAGACGCCGAAGGAGCGGCCGAAGTGGTGGCGTAGGGAGACGGGCGAGCCGAAACCGGCGAGGGTGGCGATCTTCTCCACGCTCTGGTCGGTACTCTCCAGCAGGCGCTGGGTCAGGGCCAGGCGCTCGGCCAGCAGCCAGTCGCCGAGGGTGCTGCCGGTGAGCTGGCGGAAGTGGCGGCTGAAGGTGCGCCGGCTCATCAGCACGCGCTGGGCCAGGCTGTCGAGGCTGTGCTCCTGCTCCAGGTTGCTGCGCACCCAATCCAGCACACAGGTGAGACGGTCGTCGCGCGGGCTCGTAGGCAGGGGTTGCTCGATAAACTGCGCCTGGCCGCCCTGGCGGTGAGGCGGCACCACCAGGCGCCGGGCCACGCGGTTGGCGGTTTCGGCGCCGCAGTGCTGGCGCAGCAGGTGCAGGCAGCAGTCGATGCCGGCGGCGGTGCCGGCCGAGGTCAGCAGTTCGCCGTCTTCGAGGTAGAGCACGTCCGGGTCCAGCTGCACCTGCGGGTAGCGCTCGGCGAAGTCGCGGGCCCAGGCCCAGTGGGTGGTGGCGCGACGGCCATCGAGCAGGCCGGCTTCGGCCAGCACATAGGCGCCCAGGCACAGGCCGACCAGCTTCGCGCCGCGCGCGTGGGCGGCGACCAGGGCGTCCAGCAGGGCCTGCGGCGGGCGTTCGTCGGGGCGGCGCCAGCTGGGCACTATCACCGTGTCGGCGCTGGCGATGGCCTCCAGGCCGAGGTCGACGGCGATGGAGAAGCCCGCCGTGGTGTGCAGCGGCCCCGGCTCAGCGGCGCACACGCGCAGGTCGAAGGGCGCCATCTCCGGGCAGGTCTCGCCGAACACCAGGCAGGGCACCGAGAGGTGGAAGGGGATGATGCCGTTGAACGCGACCACGACTATCACGTGTTCCTGCATGGGCGGGGGCTCCTTGGGGTTGGCCCGATATTAGCGGAAGTTGGCAGTCGGGCCACTCACCGGCTGGGGTCGGCAGGGCCAAGAATGCGCACCAACCCACCCACAACAAGGAGCTCCACCATGGCCCAGCCGAAGCGTGCGCTGATCGTCATCGATGTGCAGAACGAATACGTCAGCGGCGATCTGCTGATCGAATACCCGCCCGTGGACCAGTCCCTGGCCAATATCGGCCGGGCGATGGATGCCGCCACCGCCGCCGGCATCCCCGTGGTGCTGGTGCAGCACCTGGCGCCGGAGGATTCGCCGATCTTCGCCCGAGGCAGCCGTGGCGCCGAACTGCACCCGCTGGTGGCCGACCGCGCCCACGACCATTTGGTGCAGAAGGACTTCCCCAGCGCCCTGACCGGCACCGACCTGGGCCCCTGGCTGCGCGAGCGCGGCATCGACACCCTGACCATCGTCGGCTACATGACCCAGCACTGCGACGAATCCACCGCCCGCCAGGCCTGCCATGAAGGCTGGAACGTCGAGCTGCTGCACGATGCCACCGGCTCGGTGCCCTTCGCCAACGCCTTCGGCTCGGCCAGCGCCGAGGAGATCCACCGGGTGTTCACCCTGGTCTCCCACACCGGTTTCGCCGCCGTGGCCAGCACCGAGCAATGGCTCGCCGCCCTGGCCGCCGGTGAGGCGTTGCAGGCGGACGATCTCTACCTCTCCAACCAGCGCGCGGTGAAGGCACGCGGCTGACGCAGCGGCAGGCCCGTCCCGGCGCTCTGGGCCGGGCCTGCCGGCGTTGCAGAAATATTCCCTGAACCCTGCTGGCAGGGCCCGGTCGATGCAGTGTGCCCCTCACACGAAAAGGACCGAGCCATGGGCGAGCCCAATCCCCTCAATGTCGTCTTCAGCCTTGCCGCCGGGCTGTTCCTGGTGATCGTCCTGGCCGGCTTCGCCCGTGCCGGGGAGCTGCCGCCAGCCGATCCGCTCCACCCGGCCGAGCACGGCGCGCTCCAGGGCTAGGCTGCGTGCCCTGGGCAGCGCCGGAAACAGCCTGTGATAAATCCACGCCATGCCCCGGGGGGAAATTTGATCCAGGGCATTTTCGCTTTGGCGAGGCGGGGCTACTCTGTATTTGGCAGCGGAATCCTTCCGTTCGCCGAGGGCGGCCAACCTGACTCGGGCCGCCCGACCAACCTTTTGATCGACTGGAGGGGCCCATGAAAGCTTGGCTGAGCCATATCGCCTGGCAGTTGTCCGTGACCCTAGGGCTGACCGAGCGTCCGCGCCTGCAACCCATCCCCGTTCGCAGCGACGAGCAACGTCGCCTGGCCGAGCAGCGTCGGCGCCGCTAGGGCGCCGGTTCCGCAGCGCCTTGCGCGCTCAGTCGTGCGCCTTGAACCAGGCGCCGATCAGCTCGCGCAGGCGCTCCCCGGAAAAACTCGGGAAATGCCCGCCATGCACGGTGCGAACCGGAAGGTCGCGCAGCCGTGCGAGGCTCTTCGCGTAGTCATCCAGATTCGAGTGGTAGGCGTCTTCGATCAGCGGCCCGTCATAGACGATATCGCCGCTGAACAGGGTGCCGGTCCGCGCTTCCCACAGGCTGATGCCGCCGGGTGAATGCCCGGGGGTGTGCAGCACCTCGAGTGTCCTGTCCCCCAGGTCCAGCACATCGCCTTCCTCGATCAGCCGCGTGGCCGGCGCCGCCTTGACGCGGTACTCGGCGTAGCACAGCGGGCAGTCGGGGTGGGCCTCGAACATCTCGTCGCCGACGAAGGCGCGGGCCAGGGTCTTGTCGCCGTCCGGCGTGGCGAGGATGTCCGCTTCGGCGGGGTGCACCAGGCGCTCGGGGAACTCGTGGTGCCCGGCGATATGGTCGAAGTGGGTGTGGCTGGCCACCGCCAGCAGCGGCCGCTCGGTGAGCCAGGGCAACTGCTCGCGCAGGCTTACCAGGCCGGAGCCCGAATCCACCAGCACGTCGCGGTCGCGGCCCTGCACGTGCCACAGGTTGCAGCGGTAGAAGGGCCTCACATAGGGCTCGCTGATCAGGCTGACGCCGTCGTAGAGATGCTCGACCTCGAACCAGCGGTCTCGGCTGACGATCTTCATCGGGGGCTCCCTTGTTGTGGTTGTGGGGGCAGCATACCTGTCCGGTGCGGGCCATGGCGGTGGCGTTTCCAGCATGGGCCTGTGCCGCACCCGACTCCGCCTGGTGGAGGTAAAGAGCGACCTCCACCCCACGACTGTGGGAGCGAATTCATTCGCGAAACGCCCCCGCACGTAGAGCCGTAGCCCGGGCTTCAGCCCGGGGCCAGACGGGAGATTCCCGGGCTGAAGCCCGGGCTACCGGTTGTCCTTGGCTCAAGGCGCAAAGGGCGCGGCCTCGGCCACCTCGATGATCAGCGGCCGGTCGCTTGGTGCATTGCGTAGCAGTTCCTGCAGGTGCGCGTGGTCGCGGGCCTTCTCGGCCTGGCAGCCGAAGCCGCGGGCGATGGCGATGAAGTCCGGGGTGTAGATGTCCACGCCCAGCGGGGTGATGTCGCGGCGCTCCATGTAGCGCTTGATCTCGCCGTAGCCCTGGTTGTTCCACAGCAGCACGATCACGCCGACCCGCGCTTCCACGGCGCTGGCCAGTTCCGGCAGGGTGAACTGGATACCGCCGTCGCCCATCAGGCTGATCACCGGGCGGCCCGGTTCGGCCAGCTTGGCGCCGATGGCTGCCGGCAGGCCGTAGCCCAGAGTGCCGTAGCCGGTGGAGGCGTTGAACCAGCGGCGCGGGCCGTCCAGCTCCACCAGGTGGTTGCCGCTGTACACGGTCTGGGTCGAGTCGCCGACGAAGCGGGCGTCCGGCAGGGTCTCGAGGATGCAGTCGAACAGCTGGCGGTAATGGGCCCAGCCGGAGAAGTCCTCGGCCAGTTGCGCGCGCACCCCGGCGGCGCGCTGGGCGCCCGGGCTGGTGGTGCTGGCTTCGCGCGCCGGCAGCTCGGCCAGCAGCACGCGCATGGCCAGGCGTGCATCGCTGTGGATGGCCAGGGCCGGGGCGTGGTTGCGCACCAGCTGCTGCGGGTCGATGTCGATGCGGATCAGCTCGCCGCCGATGCGGAAGTTGCCGTCGAACACCACGTCATAGTCGGTTTCGCCCAGCTCGGTGCCGATGGCCAGCACCACGTCGGCCTCCAGGGCCAACTGGCGCACCGGGATCAGCGACTGGTTGCTGCCCACCAGCAGCGGGTGGTCGGGTTGCAGCAGGCCCTTGGCGTTGATGGTCAGCGCGGTAGGGGCGTCCAGCGCGGTGGCCAGGGCGCGGGCCTCCGCCTGGGCCTCGACGCAGCCGCCGCCGAGCAGCAGCAGCGGGCGCTTGGCGTTGCGCAGGCGGCTGGCGGCTTCGCGCAGCTGGGCCATGGCCGGGGCCGGGCGCGAGAGGGCAGGGCGGGGCTGCACCTGCAGGTGCTCGGCGGGTGCGGTGATGATGTCCAGCGGCAGCTCGATGTGCACCGGGCGTGGGCGCTGGCTGTCGAACACGGCGAAGGCGCGGGCCAGCACGGCCGGCAGCTCCTCGACGTTCATCAGGGTGTGGCTGAAGGCGGCGACGCCGGCCACCAGGGCGCGCTGGTTGGGCAGCTCGTGCAGGTAGCCGTTGCCCAGCCCCAGGCGCGAGCGTTCGTTGACGCTGGAGATCACCAGCATGGGGATGGAGTCGGCGTAGGCCTGGCCCATGGCGGTGGTGATGTTGGTCATGCCCGGGCCGGTGATGATGAAGCACACGCCCGGCTTGCCGGAGACGCGCGCGTAGCCGTCGGCCATGAAGCCGGCGCCCTGTTCGTGGCGCGGGGTGATGTGGCGGATGCCGCTGCCGGGCAGGCCGCGATACAGCTCGACGGTGTGCACGCCGGGGATGCCGAACACGGTGTCGACGCCCCAGGCTTGCAGTTGCTTGACGAGGAATTCACCGCAGGTGGTCATGGCAGGTTCCTTGCTCTTCCGGTCTCGAATAAAACGAATCCCGGCCTGCGGGCGCAGGCCGGAATTCAAGGGTGGCCGCCGGGATGGTGCGGCCGTTCACGCAAACTCAGGCCAGGCTGGTGCTGGCCGCCGGGCGACGTGACAGCAGGCTGACCAGCACGAAGCTGACCAGGCCCACCGCCAGGCTGTAGTAGATCGGGGTGTTGGCGTCGAGGCCATCGATGACCATGAAGGCGAGGACGGTGGCGAAGCCGAGGACCATGCTGGTGATGGCGCCGACGGTGGTGGCGCGCTTCCAGTAGATGGCGCCGATCAGCGGGATGAGCATGCCGCCCACCAGCATGTTGTAGGCCACGGTCAGGGCGCTGATGACGTCGCTGACCACCAGGGCGATGCCGAGCATCACCAGGCCCAGCAGCAGGGTGGCGACGCGGTTCTCGTGCACGTCGCCGTTGCCGCTCTCACGGCCTTTGCGCAGCAGCGGCAGCAGGTCCTGGGTGATGGTGGTCGAGGCGGCCAGCAGGCCGGCGCTGGCGGTGGACATCAGTGCGGCCAGGGCCGCGGCGATGACCAGGCCGCGGATGCCGTTGGGCAGGCTGTGCTCGACGACGCTGGCGAAGGCGTTGTTGACGTTGTCCAGGTCCGGCAGCAGCACCTTGGCGGCCATGCCGATCAGTGCGCCGGCCAGGCCGTAGAGGATGCAGTAGAGGCCGGCGGCGGTGCCGGCCACCTTGGCCACGCCCTCGCTGCGGGCGGTGAACACGCGCTGCCAGATGTCCTGGCCGATGAAGATGCCGAAGAAGTAGATGAGGAAGTAGGTGACGATGGTGTCCCAGCCGATGGCGGTGAAGTCCAGGTAGCTGGCGGGCAGCTTGTCCATCATGGCGCTCCAGCCGCCGGCGTCGCTGATGGACATGGGCATCAGCAGGAACACCAGGCCGATGGTCATGATCAGGAACTGCACGATGTCGGTCAGGGTCAGCGACCACATGCCGCCGATGGTGGAGTAGAGCACCACCACGCCGCCGCCGATGAGGATGGCGACCCAGAAGTGCAGGCCGAACAGCACCTGCATGACGGTGCCGATGGCGATGGTCGAGGTGGCGCCGATCATCAGCGCGTAGACCAGCATGATCAGAGCGCTGGCGTGACGCGCGGCGGAGTTGTAGCGGCGCTCCAGCACCTGGGTGACGGTGTAGATCTTCAGCTTCAGCAGCGGCTTGGCGAGGAACAGGCTGAGGCCGACGATGCCCAGGCCAATGGCGCCGCAGAGCCAGAAACCGGAGATGCCGTGGACGTAGCCCAGGCGCACGGTGCCGATGGTGGAGGCGCCGCCGAGCACCGTGGCGGCCATGGTGCCGAGGTAGAAGCCCGGCCCCAGGTTGCGCCCGGCCACCAGGTAGTCGTCACGGGTCCTGGCGCGGCGCATGCCGTACCAGCCCAGGGTGAGCATCGCGGCTACGTATAGCAGTACGACGAAGATATCCAAGGCCATTGTTCAGCTCTCTCTTTCTCATTGTTGTAGTTCAGGCGGGTCAGGCCTGGCGTAGCACGTGGCGGGTGCAGCACCGGGGCGGCTGCCCCGGGTTGGGCGAGTCACCGGCGGCCGGGCTCCGGCCACCGCTGCACGGGATGCGGATCAGGCGATTTCAGCATTGCCCAGGCCGCTGGGGGCTCGCTTTGCGCGTACCCAGCGCGGGCCCTTTGGGCCGTACACCTCGGCGGGCTCGGGGAACAGGTTGAGCAGCGCCAGGTAGAGCAGGGCGGCCATGCCCAGGGTCACCGGCAGGCTGATGTCGATGCCGCCGGCCAGCTCGCCCAGCGGGCCGACGAACTGCCCCGGCAGGTTGACGAAGCACAGGCCCACCAGCGCGCTGGGAACCCAGGCGCCCATGCCGCGCCAGTTCCAGCCGTTGTGGAACCAGTAGCGGCCGCCGGTCTCGCCGCGGGTGAACACCTGCAGGTCGTCCGGGCAGTAAAAGCCACGGCGGATCACCAGGCCGAGGATCATGATCACCATCCAGGGGCTGGTGCAGGTGATGATCAGCACGGCGAAGGTGGACACGCTCTGCACCAGGTTGAAGGCGAAGCGGCCGATGAAGATGAAGGCGATGGACATCAGCCCGATCATCACCGTGGCCTGCACGCGGTTGAGCAGGCGCGGGAACACCGAGGACATGTCCAGGCCGGTGCCGTAGAGCGAGGTGGTGCCGGTGGACATGCCGCCGATCACCGCGATCAGGCACACCGGCAGGAAGAACCAGGTCGGCGAGACGGCCAGCAGGCCACCGACGTAGTTGTTCTGCGCGATGTAGTCCGGTGCCTGCACGGCGACGATGGTGGCGGTCACCAGGCCGAAGAAGAAGGGGATCAGGGTCGCCAGCTGCGCACCGATCACCGCCAGCATGATGCGGCCCTTGCTCGCCTCGCGGGGGATGTAGCGTGCCCAGTCGCCGAGGAAGGCGCCGAAGGACACGGGGTTGCTCATGGCCAGCAGGGCGGCGCCGATGAAGGCGGCCCAGAAGCCCTCGCTGCCCACCTGCACCGAGCCCGCGTAGCTGGCGTCGAAGGGGCCGGCGAAGGCGAAGATGCCCAGCAGGAACAGCGCACTGGCGCTCCACACCGCGACCTTGTTGACCCACAGCAGGAAGCGGAAGCCGTAGATGCACACCGTCAGCACCAGCACCGCGAACAGGCCGTAGGCCAGGCCCAGGGTCAGGTCGGTTTCCGGCAGGCCCATCAGGCGCTTGGCACCGCCGATCAGCGCGTCGCCCGAGCTCCACACCGAGAGGGAGAAGAAGGCGATGGCGGTGAGCAGGGAGAGGAAGGAGCCGACGATCCGCCCGTGCACGCCGAAGTGGGCGCCCGAGGAGACCGCGTTGTTGGTGCCGTTGAGCGGGCCGAACAGGCCCATCGGCGCGAGGATCAGCGAGCCGACCACCACGCCCAGGAGGATGGCCCACACGCCCGCCTCGAAGGACAGACCGAACAGCACCGGGAAGCTGCCCAGCACGGCGGTGGCGAAGGTGTTGGCGCCGCCGAAGATCATGCGGAACAGGTCGACTGGCGTGGCGTTGCGTTCGTGATCGGGGATCTGCTCGACCCCGAAGGTTTCGATTCGGGTCAGGCTTTGCTCGTTATTGTTGTTATGCATCGTTGTTCTCCCGGGGGAGCCTCATCAGGTTTGGGGCAGGTGCTCCGGCATTGCCGACAAGTGCTCGTGACAGGCCAGCCAACGGCCCTGTTCTTGTTGTTGGCGGAAGACGATGGTCTCCCGTTCCAGGCTCGTGATCGCCTCACCGCCCACACGCAGGCGGGTGACCACTTCGTGCATGAAGATCGCCACCTCGCCCTGCAGGCTCAGCAGCGGATTGCGCGATTCGCAGCCCAGCACGCGGAAACCCTCGCGTTGCCAGGTGTCCCAGAGTTCGCGGTAGGCCGCGCGGCCCTGCAGCACACCGGGGGTGGTGTGGAACAGGAAGCTGGCGTCCTCGCTGAAGGCGGTGAAATAGGCCTCGGTGTCGTTGCGGGCGAAGGCGGCCACCAGTTCCCTGGCGGCCTCCATGACCTGGGCGTGGCGGTCCATGCTCAGCGGTGCTCCACGCCGGGGAGGATGCAGAGCATCTCGTACAGCAAGTTGGCGCCCAGCAGCGAGGTGTTGCCGGTGGTGTCGTAGGGCGGGGAGACCTCGACCAGGTCGCAGCCGATGATGTCCAGGCCCTGGCAGCCACGGATGATCTCGATCGCCTGGATGGTGGTCAGGCCGCCGATTTCCGGGGTGCCGGTGCCGGGCGCCCAGGCCGGGTCGATGCCGTCGATGTCGAACGACAGGTACACCGGGCCGCCGCCGACCTTCTCGCGCACTTCGGCCATCAGCGGGGCCAGCGACTTGTGCCAGCACTCCTCGGCCTGGACCACGCGGAAGCCCTGCTTGCGGCTCCAGTTGAAGTCCTCGGCGGTGTAGCCCTGGGCGCGCAGGCCGATCTGCACCACGCGGTCGCAATCGAGCAGGTCCTCTTCCACCGCGCGGCGGAAGGTGGTGCCGTGGGCGATCTTCTCGCCGAACATGTGGTCGTTGACGTCGGCGTGGGCATCGATGTGCACCAGGCCCACCTTGCCGTGCTTCTTCTTGATGGCACGGAGGATGGGCAGGGTGATGGTGTGGTCGCCGCCCAGGGTCAGCGGCAGGATGCCGTGGCCGAGGATGCGGTCGTATTCCTCCTCGATGATGCGCACGGCGTCGAGCAGGTTGAAGGTGTTGATGGCGACGTCGCCGATGTCGGCCACGTTCAGCGAATCGAAGGGCGCGGCGCCGGTGGCCATGTTGTAGGGGCGGATCATCACCGACTCGGCGCGGATCTCGCGGGGGCCGAAGCGGGTGCCGGAACGCAGGGAGGTGCCGATGTCCAGGGGCACGCCGACGAAGGCGGCGTCCAGGGCGTCGAGCTCGGCAGGGGTCTGGATATGGGGCAGGCGAAGCATGGTGGCGATGCCGCCGAAACGGGGCATTTCATTGCCGCCCAGGGGCTGGTGGAGTTTCTTGTCCACGGGGTGGCCTCACGTTTGTTGTGGTTGTCGTGGGCCGATTCTGGTGACCTGGCGACGCGGGAAGAATCCCCACGGGCAAATAATCACTTCAGGTATTTCTAAACTATCCGCAGCAGGTAGACTGCGCCGATCTGTCGCAGCTGGCTGCTCTCTGTAGGGGCGAATTCATTCGCCAAGGGTCGCGAAGCGGCCCCGGTCGGGGCTTGTGGAGGGCAGGCCGCTGGCCTGCATGGCGAATGAATTCGCCCCTACAGATTTGTGCTGCCTTTCGAATCCCATGGAGTTTCCATGTCCAACACCCTCCCCGATCTCAAGCTGCTGCGCATCTTCGCCACCGTGGTGCGCAACCAGGGTTTTGCCGCCGCGCAGCAGGAGCTGAACCTCTCCACCTCGGCCATCAGCACCTACATGAGCCAGCTCGAAGGGCACCTGGGGCTGACCCTCTGCCACCGCGGTCGGGGCGGCTTCAGCCTCACCAGCAAGGGCGAGCTGTTCTACCAGGAGACCCTGCGCCTGCTGGGCGAGCTGGAGGGCTTCGAGCGCTATTCCGCCTCCCTCAAGGGCGAGCTGCGCGGCACCCTCAACCTCGGCGTGCTCGATTCCACCGTCAGCGACCCGGCCCTGCCCCTGGCCGAGGTCATCGGCGCCTACAGCCGGGAACACGCCGGCGTGCACCTGCACCTCTCGGTGATGAGCCCCTACGACCTGCAACTGGGCGTGCTCGACAACCGCCTGGACCTGGCCATCGGCGCCTTCTCCACCCGTATGAACGGCCTGGTCTACCAGCCGCTGTACCGCGAACAGCACTGGCTCTACTGCAGCGACCGCCACCCGCTGTTCACCGAGCGGCGCATCCCCGCCGAGGTGATCACCCAGCAGCGCATGGTCGGGCGCGGCTACTGGAGCCAGGCGGAGCTGGCGCGCCACGGCTTCAAGCACAGTGCGGCGACGGTGGAGTCCATGGAGGCGCAGCTGATCCTGGTGCTCTCCGGCGCCTACATCGGCTACCTGCCCGAGCACTACGCCCAGCCTTGGGTCGACCAGCAGCGCCTGCGGGGCCTGCTGCCGGCCACCTTCGGCTACCAGGCGCCGTTCTCCATGATCCTGCGCCGGGGCCGTGCCCGCGAGCCGCTGATCGTCACCTTCCGCGACCTCCTGCGGGCTCAGTTGAACCTGCACTGAGCTGCCGCTTCGCTGGCGCTTCCCTGACGCATGGGAGGTGTTCCAGCCCTTGATGCCAAAATAATGGCTGGCGCCTCTGGCGGCCTCGCAACCCTGTGCTAGACCTAATTTCTGTGGGTCAGGAAGTACACACGTACCAATCACCAGGGATTTGCGTATGCGCCAGAATCTACCCGTCACCCAGCGTGAAAGAACCTTCCCGGCCAACGAACGCCTGATCTCCACCACCGATCTCAGTAGCAAGATCACCTACTGCAACGACGCCTTCGTCGAGATCAGCGGCTTCTCCCGCGAGGAGCTGGTCGGCCAGCCGCACAACCTGGTGCGCCACCCCGACATGCCGCCCGCCGTCTTCGGCCACATGTGGGACACCCTCAAGCAGGGCAAGCCCTGGATGGGCCTGGTGAAGAACCGCTCCAAGAACGGCGACTTCTACTGGGTCAGCGCCTACGTCACACCGGTGTACGAGAACGGCCAGATGGTCGGCTACGAGTCCGTGCGCTCGCTGCCCACCCGCGAGCAGGTGCAGCGCGCCGACGCCCTCTACGCGCGCCTGCGGGCTGGCAAGGCGCCGGTGCCCTGGATCGAGTACTGGACCTACGATCTGGTCCGTTCCTGGCCGGTGATCCTCGCCACCCTGGTGATCCTCGGCGGTCACTTGCTCATTGGCGGTCCGGCGCTCGTGGGCCTGATGCTGGTGACCATGTTCGCCCTCGGCTCCTACCAGCTCTACAGCAAGCGGCAGACCATCCGCCACACCCTGGCCGAGCATCCCAAGGCCTTCACCAGCGGCCTGGTATCGCTGACCTATTCCAGCAACAAGGGTGCGCAGGCGCTGCTCGACATGGCCATGATCAGCGAAGAAGCGCGCCTGCAGACGGCCCTCACGCGGCTGGAGGATGCCGGCATCAACGTCAAGCTACGGGCCTCGGACTCCTCCCGGCTGTCACGCTCCAGCGCCGAGTTGCTGGAGCAGCAGCGCTCCGAGACCGATCAGTCCGCCACCGCCATCAACCAGATGGCGGCGACCATCCAGGAGGTCTCGCACAACGTGCAGAACACCGCCCATGCCGCCGAGGAGGCCGACCGCCTGGCGCAGCAGGGGCGCGGCCTGGCCGGGGATAGCCTGAGCGCCATGCAGCACATGGCCAGTGCGGTGAGCGAGATCGGCCAGGCGGTGAACGAGCTGGCCAACTCCACCCAGTCCATCGGCAGCGTGGCCGACGTCATCACCTCCATCGCCGAGCAGACCAACCTGCTGGCGCTCAACGCCGCCATCGAAGCGGCCCGGGCAGGCGAGCAGGGCCGGGGCTTCGCGGTGGTGGCCGACGAGGTGCGCTCGCTGGCCTCGCGCACCCGCCAGTCCACCGAGCAGATCCACCAGATCATCGCCTCCCTGCGCTCCGGTGCCGACCGCGCGGTGGCTACCGCCAACCGGGGCGAGGAAATCTCCCGTGACAGCGTCGGCAGCGTCGAGGCTGTCGGCAAGGCGCTCGATGGCATCAGCCAGGCGGTGACGCGCATCACCGGCATGAGCCAGCAGATGGCCGCCGCCTCCGAACAACAGAGCCACGTGGCCGACGACATCAGCCGGCAGATCACCCGCATCGCCCAGCTCTCCGACCACAGCGCCGGCCAGGCCCAGGAAGGCGCGCAGATCAGCCAGGACCTCGAGCACATGGCCGAGTACCTGCACAGCCTGGCGGAACGCTTCAACCGCTAGCGACCGAGCATGGGCGGGCGGAACCACGCAGGAGGGCGCGGTTCCCGGGGCAGGGATGCCCCACTTTCCCGACACGCCGCCGGTGGGAGCGAGCTCTGCTCGCGAAGCTCCACAGCCGCCCCGACGATGGGGCCGGCGTAGGGTGGATGGCGCTCTTTTCATCCACCAATCGGAGCCACCCTTCTCGCACTCCAGACCGGCGAGCACATCGGGTGGACTTCAGCCCACCGCCGCGGCTGCGCGTGGCACGAACATCGATGCGGAGCTCCAGGCACCACAACGTGCCGCGCTCGACGCCGCCCGGTGGAGGTAAAAAGCGACCTCCACCCTACGCAGCGCTCATGCCCTTCGCGATCTTGTGGGCGCGAATTCATTCGCGAAAAGGGCCCACGCCGTGCTCGGCATCCATGGCAAAATCCCCGCCCATGTCCCGCCCCCAATGCCCCCGCTGCCAACGCCCCGCCAGCCATTGCCTGTGCCCGCTGATCCCCAGCCTGCCCAGCCGTACCCGCGTGCTCGTCCTGCAGCACCCGAGCGAGGTGGGGCATGCGCTGAACACCGCACGGCTGGCGGCGCTGGGTCTGGAGAACGCCGAGCTGCGGGTGGGTGAGCATTTCCCTGAGCTGGCGGCCGAACTGGCCGACCCGCGCCATGACGCGCGGCTGCTGTTCCCGGGGGACGAGGCCGTGTCTCTGGCGGAGCTGGACGGCAGCGCCGGGCGCCCCGTGCTGCTGGTGGTGCCCGACGGCACCTGGCGCAAGGCGCGCAAGCTGCTGCACCTCAATCCCGCCCTGGCGGCCTTGCCCCGGGTCACGCTGCCGGCCGGCGGCGTCTCCCGCTACCGCCTGCGCAAGGCTCCGGCGCCGGGGGCGCTGTCCACCGTCGAGGCCATCGCCCAGGCGCTGGACCTGCTGGAAGCACCGGCCCGTTTCGATGCCCTGCTCAAGCCCTTCGAAGCGTTGATCGAAGGCCAGATCGCCGCCATGGGCGAGGAGACCTTCCAGCGCAACCACGGCCAGCCTCAGGCCGGTTCCCCCGCGCGGGAGAAGCCGTAGGCGCGCTCCACTCGGGCGATGCGCACCTCGAAGGCGCTGTACCAATCCGCCCGGCCCCGTGCCCGCGCCAGGCTGTGTTCGCCCTGGCGCTTCCAGGCGAGGATCGCCGCCTCGCTCTCCCAGTAGGACACCGTGATGCCCAGCCCATCCGCGCCCCGCGCCGACTCCACGCCGAGGAAGCCCGGCTGCTCGCGCGCCAGGTCCACCATGCGCTCGGCCGTGTCGCCGTAGCCGTCATCCGTGGCGGTGCGCAGCGAGGTGAAGATCACCGCGTAGTAGGGCGCCGCCGGCGTCTGGGCGAACGCCTGCCCGTCGCCGCCGCTCATTGGGCGCAGGCCGCGACGAAGGCCGCCACCAGCGCGGGCAGGCGACCGGCGAGGGCGGCGCGCTCCGGCTGGAACAGCGTGGCGACGAAGAAGGGATGGCCTTCCAGCTCCACGGCACGCACCTCGCCGCTGGCGTCCCGCGCGCTGGCTTTCAGCGGCCCGCCCAGCAGTGCCGCGGCGCACTGCGGGTTGAGCCCGTAGCGGCAGTGGTAGCCCTCGAAGGCCAGCTCCGCACCATAGGCCCGGGCGATGCGCGAGCCGGGTTCCAGGCGCACCGAATCGATGGCTTCCACCAGCGAGCACGACAGCGGCGCGATCACTTGGCGGGCGGCGTCGGGTGCGCTCTCGCCGTGCTCGGCATCGGCCCAGCCCAGCACATTGCGCGCGTACTCCAGCAACGCATGCTGGAAGCCGCCGCAGGTGCCGAGGAAGGGCACGCCCTCGAGCCGGGCATGGCCGATGGCACGCAGCGCTGCTTCGGTGTCGCGGTAGGGGCTGCCCGGCACGCACCAGAGGCCGTCGAAACCGGCGAGGGTGGCCGTATCGAGGGCATCGGTGGCCAGCCAGGTGGGCGCCAGGCCGATGTCCAGCGCCGAAGCGGCCAGGGACAGCGCCTCGGGAATGGCCTGGTGGGCGGTGATTTCGGGGTTGCGGTCGCCGATCAGGGCGATGCGCAGGTGGGTGGCGCGGGGGAGGGTGGAAGCCATGTCCGTTCCTTGTCTGCGACGCGATATGCGCGGTGGCAGACGGACTATATAGTTGCGTCCTGGCACTCAATATTGGCGAAAACACAATTGATCATTGCAGCTGCGCACTATCGACTGGAGCACGGCGACCTGGCCCTGGTGCTCGCCCTGGTCCGGGGCGGCAGCCTGGCGCGCGCCGCCGAGCTGCTCAAGGTGGACGTCTCCACGGTGTTCCGCGCGGTGCGCAAGCTGGAGAAGGCCCTGGGCGAGGAACTGTTCGAGAAGAGCCGCGCCGGCTACCTGCCCGGCAGCACCGCGCTGCTCCTGGCCCAGCAGGCGGAACAGGCCGAGCAGGCCCTGGAGACGGCGAGGGTAGCCCTGGAGCAGGGCCGCGAGGTGCTCAACGGCACGGTGCGCCTGACCTGCACCGACTCGGTGTTGCACGGCCTGCTGCTGCCGGCCCTGGCGCGCTTCATGCCCAACTACCCGGCGTTGCACCTGGAGCTGGCCACCTCCAACGACTTCGCCAACCTTAGGCGCCGCGATGCCGACATCGCCCTGCGCCTGACCAATGCGCCGCCGCAACACCTGGTCGGCCGCTGCCTGGGCCAGGTCGCCTACGGCCTGTGCGCCAGCCCGGCCTACCTGCAAGGGCGCGACGCCAGCGACCTGGCCGCCATGGCCTGGATCGCCCCGGACGAATTCCTGCCCAACCACCCCAGCGTGGTCTGGCGCCGCCAGCGCTACCCGGCGCTGGTGCCGGCGTACCGCTGCAACAGCATGCTCTCGGTCGCCGAAATGGCCCGTGCCGGGCTCGGCGTGGCGGCCCTGCCACGCTTCCTCATCGGCGACGGGCTGCAGGCGCTGGAGGGCGAACTGCCGGATTGCGACACCGCCCTGTGGCTGCTGACCCGTCCGGACTGCCGCGCCCTGCGCTCGGTGGTGACGCTGTTCGACGAGCTGGGTGGCGTCATCCGCCTGGGTACCTGAAGGCCGGGTTCAGATACCCCATTGCGACAGCCGCAGGCTGTCCCCCAACTGGTGCGGCTGCAGCCGTGCGGGGCGACGCTGGAGGATTTCCAGCAACTGCTGCAGGCCGTCCCCCAGGCGCTGGCGCAGATCGTCGGCCAGGGCTCCCCCCTGCTCGTCATAGGTGACCTGGGCATCGACGGCGAAGATGCCGTGCAACACCTGCTGCGCCTTGAGGGCCGAGAGCACCGGCTTGAGCGCGTAATCCACCGCGAGCATGTGGGCCAGGCTGCCGCCGCTGGCGATGGGCAGCACCGGCTTGTCGCACAGGGCGCGCTCCGGCAGCAGGTCGAGCAGGGTCTTCAGTGCGCCGGAGAAGGACGCCTTGTACACCGGCGTGGCGATCACCAGCGCATCGGCGCCGGCCACCGCCTCGATCAGTGCCTGTACATCGGGGCTGTCGAAGCGCGCGTGGAGCAGGTCCTCGGCCTTGAAGTCGTGGATGCCGAAATGGCGCACGCTGGCGCCGTGCTCCACCAGCCAGCGCTGGCCGTGGGCGAGGATCACGCCGGAGCGTGAGCGCAGGCCGGGGCTGCCGGCGAGGGTGACGATCCGCATGCTGCGCTCCTCAGGCCGCCTGGCCGGCGGTGGGGGTGTCGTGGCCGGTCAGCTCGGTGAGCAGCTCCTCCTTGAGCGTCTGCAGCAGCGGCGAGGCACGGTCGCGCGGGTGCGGCAGGTCGACCCGGATCTCGTGCTTGATGCGCCCCGGGTGCGAGTCGAGAACGATCACCCGGTCGCCCAGGTAGAGCGCTTCCTCCACGTCGTGGGTGACCATGATCATGGTGCTGCGCTGCTGGATCCAGATGCGCTGCAGCTCGCGCTGCAGGTGCACGCGGGTCAGCGCGTCGAGGGCGCCCAGGGGTTCATCCAGCAGCAGGATCTTCGGCTTGTTCACCAGCGCCCGGGCGATGGCCGCGCGTTGCGCCATGCCGCCGGAAAGCTGGTGCGGCCAGGCGTTCTCGAAGCCCTGTAGGTTGACCAGGGCGATGTGCTCGGCCACCAGGCGCTCCTTCTCGGCGGCGCTGAGGCGGTGGTTCTTCAGGGCCAGGGCGATGTTCTCGCGCACGGTCATCCAGGGGAACAGGCGGTGGTCCTGGAACACGATGCCGCGCTCCAGGCTGGTGGCGGCGATGCGCTGGCCGTCGAGGAGGATCTCGCCCTGGTAGTCGTTCTCCAGGCCGACGATCAGCCGCAGCAGGGTGGATTTGCCGCAGCCGCTGGCGCCGACGATGCTGACGAACTCGCCGGGGGCGACCTTCAGGTCGATGCCTTCGAGCACCGGCAGGTCGCGGCCCTCGATGCGGTACCGCTTGCTCAGGCCGCGGATCTCCAGGGCGCCGGGCAGGGTCTGTTGCTGCCCCGTGGGGGCGTGCTGTGCGAGTGCTGTCATGGTCATCAACCTGCGTTCAACGGGTGTTGCGCCAGCGCAGCAGATAGCGCGCCAGGCGGGAAAAGGTGAGGTTCATCAGGTAGCCGAGCAGGCCGATGCAGAGCACCGCGAGGACGATCACTTCCATGCGCGAGCCAGCCTCGGCGCTCATCATCAGGTTGCCCAGGCCGGCCCCGGAGGAGAGGAACAGCTCGCTGCCCACCGCCGTCACCCAGGCGAAGGCCAGGGCGTGCAGCAGGCCGGTGGCGATGCTCGGCAGGGCGGCCGGCAGCAGCACATGGCGGAACTGCTGCAACGGGCCCAGCTCGAAGACCCGACCCAACTCGCGGTAGCGCTTCTCCACCTGGGTGAAGCCTTCATAGGTGTTGAGCACCATGGGGTAGAAGGCGGCCAGGGAAACGATCAGCACCTTGGAGAATTCGCCGTTGCCGAACCACATGGCGATCAGCGGGATCCAGCCCAGCATCGGCACCTGGCGGATGGAGTGGAACAGCGGGCCGATGACCCGGTCGGCCACCTTCGACAGCGCCATCAGCACGCCCAGGCCCAGGCCGAACAGCACGCCGAACAGCAGCCCGCCGCTGGTGCGTGCAAGGCTGGCGAAGAGGTTGACCAGCAGCTCGCCGTTGCCCAGCAGCTCCACCAGCGCCTGGCCGATGCGGCTCAGCGGGACGAAGGCGTAGGCGTTGGCGGCGTCCTGGCGCGACAGGGCTTCCCAGCCGGCCACCAGCAGCAGCGGCAGCACCAGGCCACGCAGGCGCGGCAGCAATGAAAGGATTCGGGACATGACGGGCTCCTAGCGCGACTGCCAGCGGAACAGGCGGCGTTCCAGCAGGCGGAAAACGAAATCGAGGCTGAAGCCGATCACCCCGGTGACCAGCACGCCGACCATCACCACGTCGATGCGCAGCATCTGCCGGCCCATCTCGATCATCTGCCCCAGGCCGCTGTCGGCCGCCAGCAGCTCGGCGGCCACCAGCACCACCCAGGCGCGGGTCAGGCTGATGCGCAGGCCGGTGATGATCGGCGGCGCGGCGGCGGGGAAGGCCACCTCGCGCACCAGGGTCGGCCAGCGCAGGCGGTACACGTCCGCCACTTCGAAGTAGCTGCGCGGGATGGCCTTCACCCCCTCGCTGGCGGCCAGGGCCACGGGGAAGAACGCCGCCTTGGCGACGATGACGATCTTGAAGGTCTCCTCGATGCCGAAGAACAGCACGAACATCGGGATCAGGGCGATGCTGGGGATCTGCCGCAGGCAGTGGAACAGCGGGCCGCAATAGGCCTCCACCTGTTTCGACAGCGCCATCAGCACGCCGAAGGCCAGGCCGCCGACGGCGCCGAAGCAGAAGCCCAGGCCCAGGCGCGACAGGCTGCCGCCCAGGTGCTCCTGCAGCTCGCCGCTCTGCAGCAGTTCTTCGAAGGCCTGCAGCACGTGCAGCGGCGGGATCAGCAACTGGCGCGGGAACAGGCCGGCGTCGGCCACCAGGGCCCAGAGCGCGAGCAGCGCCAGGGGCGAGATCAGCCAAGTGAGCGCACCCGGCAGGCGTTTCAGGGGCGTGGTCATGTCAGGCCTCATTCAACAGCGAGGGGGCGTTGGCCGGCGTGCGGCGCCGGGCGCGCAACCAGCAGGCGAGGGCGGTTGCCAGCACCAGGGGAATCCAGCTGAGGAACAGGTTGCCGAGCCCCACCAGGTGGCTGACCAGCCCGCCGAGCATGGCGCCGCCGAAGCCGCCGAGCATGGTGGCGAGGTTGAACAGGCCGGAGATCTTGCTCTTGTCCATGGCGTGGCTGGCCAGCTGCGCCATGTTCACCAGGTGCACCTGCGCCGCGGCGATGCTCAGCAGCACCGCGCCCAGGGCCAGCAGCCAGTAGTGGTGGGCCAGGCCCAGCAGGGCCAGGGCCGCCACCGCCGCCAGCAGGCTGGAGCCATAGGCGAAGGCGCGGCCGCCGAGCTGCACCAGGCGGCCGAGGCCGAACAGGGCGAGCACCGAGGCCAGCCCCTGGATCATCACCAGGCTCACCGCCTGGCCCTGGGTCAGCCCGGCCACCTGCATGGCCAGCAGCAGGATGAAGGTGCCGTAGAGCGAGCCGGTGGACGCGCTGACCGCCTCGATCAGGCAGCTCTCGCTGATCGCCGGGTTGGCCAGCATGCCGCGCACCTCGTCCAGCAGCCCGCCACTGGGTGCGCTGGCGGCGCTCTCGTCGCCGCCGTCCTCGTTCCAGAAGCCCAGGCTGTACGCGGCCATGGCGCCGAAGCACAGGCCGATCACCACGAAGCCCAGGGTGAAGCTGCCGGTGCCGCTCAGGGCATTGCCCAGCAGCGGGCCGATCAGCCCCATGCCCAGGGTCAGCGCGCCGCGGTACCAGCCGGCCTTGGCGTGGCCGATATGGCGCAGCTGGCGGAGGAAGGCGCTGTTCATCGAAACGATGCGGAAGGGGATGCACAGGCCGATCAGCAGCCGCGCCAACGCCAGCCACCACCAACTGGCGAACACCGGGATCAGCAGGTTCAGCAGCATCGGCCCGAGGCTGGCGAGGAAGTACACCCGCCGCGCGCCGAAGCGGGCGATGACGAAGCCGGCGGGCAGGGTGACGAAGATCATCCCCAGGGACTCCATGGCGGCGATCACGCCGATCTGCATGGAGTTGGCACCCAGCTCCAGCGCATAGAGGGTGGTAACGATCTTCGCCATGCCGATGGTGGCGCCACTGAAGGCGGCCAGCAGCAGGAAATTGAACAGGAAGGCGGACGGGCGCTGGCTCATGGTCGCGCCCCGCATGGCGGGAACGATGCCGTGAAGGGCGAGGGTGGAACAGGTATCGGCTGCATGGGTGGAGTCCTGGGCGAACAGCTGGCAGTCGGTAGCGCAAGGCGCATCGACCGCATGGGCCAGGTGACATAGCAGCATGCGTGCCGCTTTTTGATTTCAATTCAAACTATTGAATTAAAAGGGATTTATTTTGATTGGCGGCGCGATTGCGGATGCCGTGCTGCAAGGCCAGCAGCCCGGTGCTTGCAGGGTGTTGCTGGGGCAGCAGTGGGGCGACAGGGTGTGTTTGTCGGGAGTGGCGCGGTCTATGGGGGAACTGTGTAGGAGCGAATTCATTCGCGATGCGGTGCCACCAGCCACCCTCGGACTCGCCCGAAATGTAGGGTGGACCACGCTCTATCGGTCCACCAATCGGTGTCATGCCGGGCACCGCTGGTGGATGAAAAAAGCGTCATCCACCCTACGGGCGTGCCATCGCAAGGCTCAGGAATGGGAGGGTTTTCCTGTCGGGGCAACTCCGTTGCCCTTGGGCGACTGAAGTCGCCCCTACATCGGTTCTGTGTCGCCTGCATCTCCTGCGGGCAGCTGTTGCTCCAGCAACACCTGACCAACAGATTGCCTGCCCCAGCCGCCATGAAGTGTTGGACAAAAACTCTATCTAATTGAATTCAAAGGAAATAAAAATCAGGCACGGCTTGTGCTTTGTCTCCTTGCAAGCAAGGTCGCGGGTGTTCGCGATCCAACAGCGCTGACGGAGAAGCTGGTTTTCCCCTTCGCGCTTCCACCTCTCCCGCCTTGCTTGCCTCCGCCTCCTTCGTGCCCGGGATCCCGGGTTAGGGAAGCCTGAAAACGCACATTGCCCAAGGCCACACCATGACTAACGAAACCGAACCCAAGGTTCTTCGTGATGAAGCGCCGCCGCTACTCCCGGCGGCGCTGATCGAGAACGATGCCCAGGCCCTGCTCGCCGCCCACGAAGTGGCGAAGCTGGCCAAGGAAGGGGCTGCACACCGTGACCGCGAACGCCTGCTGCCCTGGCGCGAGCTGGAACTTTTCACCCGGCTCGGCCTGGGTGGCATCCGCATCCCGCGCGCCTATGGCGGCGCCGAGGTGTCCTACGTCACCCTCGCCGAGGTGTTCCGCATCATCTGCGCGGCCGACCCGGCGCTGGGACAGATCCCGCAGAACCAGTTCGGCCTGCTCAGCGTCATCGAGTACGTCGGCAGCGAGGCGCAGAAGCGCAAGGTCTTCGCCGGCATCCTCGAAGGGCGCCGCCTGGCCAACGCCGGGCCCGAGCGCAACACCAAGCACACCCTGGAGATCAAGGCGCGCATCACCCGCGGCGACGCCGGCCTCGATGTGAGCGGCGAGAAGTTCTATTCCACCGGCGCGCTGTTCGCCCACTGGGTGGCGGTCAAGGCCATCGACGACAGCGGTGTCGGCGTGCTCTCCCTGGTGGAGCGCGGGGTGCCGGGGCTGGCGATACTCGACGACTGGTCCGGCTTCGGCCAGCGCACCACCGCCAGCGGCACCGTGCTGCTGGACCGCGCCCCCGTGGCCGACGACCTGGTGTTCCACAACGGCCGCCTGGCCGAGGTGCCGAGCATCCAGGGTGCGCTGTCGCAGCTGATCCAGGCGGCCATCGATGCCGGCATCGCCGAGGCCGCCATCGACGACGCCATCGCCTTCATCCGCGAGCGCTCGCGGCCCTGGGTCGACGCCGGCGTCGAGCGCGCCAGCGAAGAGCTCTACACCATTGCCGAGATCGGCCGCCTGAAGGTCGAGCTGAACGCCGCCAACGCGCTGCTGGAACGCGCCGGGCGGGTACTCGACGAGATCGCCGCCGCGCCCATCGACGCCGCAGCCGCCGCCCGCGCCTCCATCGCCGTCGCCGAGGCCAAGGTGCTGACCACCGAGATCAGCCTGCTGGCCAGCGAGAAGCTGTTCGAGCTGGCCGGCAGCCGCGCCACCCTCGCCGAGTTCAACCTCGACCGCCACTGGCGCAACGCCCGGGTGCACACCCTGCACGACCCGGTGCGCTGGAAGGTCCACGCCGTCGGCAACTACCACCTCAATGGCGCCTTCCCGGCGCGTCACTCCTGGATATGAGGCAGCGCCCATGACCCTCCTGCAACCGCAACAGGGCCCGGCGGTGGCCATCATCCGCGACGACGCCGAGGCCCTGGCCGTGGCCCGGCAACTGGCCGAGGCATTCCGCAGCGGCGCCGCCGAGCGCGACCGCGAGCGGCGCCTGCCCCATGCCGAACTCGACACCTTCAGCCGCTCCGGCCTGTGGGGCATCACCGTGCCCCGCGAGTTCGGTGGTGCCGGGGTGTCCCGCGTCACCCTGGCCCGCGTGGTGGCGATCATCTGCGCTGCCGACAGCTCCATCGGGCAGATCCCGCAGAACCATTTCTACGCCCTCGAAGTGCTGCGGGTGAACGGCAGCGAGGCCCAGCAACGGCGCCTGTTCGCCGCCGCCCTGGCCGGCGAGCGCTTCGGCAACGCCCTGGCGGAAATCGGCACGCGCACTTCCAACGACCGCACCACCAGGCTGGTCGGCGACGGTGATGATTTCCGCATCCAGGGCCGCAAGTTCTACTGCACCGGTGCGCTCTATGCCCAGCGCGTGCCGACCCTGGCCATAGGCGAGGACGGCCACCAGCACTTCGCCTTCGTCGAGCGCAATGCACCGGGGCTGGAGATCGTCGACGACTGGTCCGGCTTCGGCCAGCGCACCACCGGCAGCGGCACCGCGATCTTCGACGACGTGCCGGTGGCGGCGGAGGACGTGGTGTCGTTCCAGGCCGCCTTCGAGCGCCCGACCACGGTCGGCCCCTTCGCCCAGATCCTCCACGCCGCCATCGACGCCGGCATCGCCCGCGAGGCCTATGAAGACGCCCTGGCGTTCGTGCGCACCCGCTCGCGGCCCTGGATCGACGCCGGGGTGGACAAGGCCAGCGACGACCCGCTGGCGATCCACGAATTCGGCCGCCTGGCCATCCGCCTGCACGCGGCCGAGGCCATCCTCGATCGCGCCGGGCGCATCCTCGACGCCGCCACGGCGGAGCCCACGGTGGAGAGCGTCGCCGCTGCCTCCATCGCCGTCGCCGAGGCCCGCGCGCTGACCACCGAGGTGTCGCTCAACGCCGGCAGCAAGCTGCTGGAGCTGGCCGGCACCCGCGCCACCCTGGCCGAGCACAACCTCGACCGCCACTGGCGCAACGCTCGGGTGCACACCCTGCACGACCCGGTGCGCTGGAAGTACCACGCGGTGGGCAACTACTACCTCAACGAGGTACTGCCACCACGACGGGGGACGATCTGATGGCGCGCAAGCAGATCCTCCTCAACGCCTTCAACATGAACTGCGTGGGGCACATCAACCACGGCCTCTGGACCCACCCGCGCGACCGCTCCAGTGACTACCGCACGCTGGCCTACTGGACGGAGCTGGCGCAGCTGCTGGAGCGCGGGCTGTTCGACGGGCTGTTCCTGGCGGACATCGTCGGCGTCTACGACGTCTACCAGGGCAACGTCGACCTGACCCTCAAGGAGAGCATCCAGCTGCCGGTCAACGACCCGCTGCTGCTGGTTTCCGCCATGGCCGGGGTGACCCGCCACCTGGGCTTCGGCCTCACCGCCAACCTCAGCTACGACGCGCCCTACCTGTTCGCCCGGCGCATGAGCACGCTGGACCATCTAAGCGACGGCCGCGTGGGCTGGAACATCGTCACCGGCTACCTGGAAAGCGCGGCGCGGGCCATGGGCCTGACCCAGCAGGTGGAGCACGACCGCCGCTATGACCAGGCCGACGAGTACCTGGAGGTGCTCTACAAGCTCTGGCAGGGCAGCTGGGAGGAGGGCGCGGTGCTCGGCGACCGCCAGCGGCGCCTCTACGCCCAGCCGGAGAAGGTGCACAAGGTCCACCACCACGGCGAGTTCTACGACGTCGAGGGCTACCACCTCTGCGAGCCCTCGCCGCAGCGCACGCCGGTGCTGTTCCAGGCCGGCTCCTCGGCGCGCGGCCTGCGCTTCGCCGGCGAGCATGCCGAGTGCGTGTTCATCAGCGGCAACAACCGCGAGGCCACCCGCGCCCAGGTGGACAAGGTGCGCGCTGCCGCCCAGGCCGCCGGCCGCGATCCACAGGCGGTGAAGGTGTTCATGGGCATCAGCGTGATCGTCGCGCCCACCGAGGCCGAGGCCCGCGCCAAGCACGCCGAGTACCTGGCCTATGCCAGCGCCGAGGCGGGTGTCGCCCATTTCGCCAGTTCCACCGGCATCGACTTCGCCGAGTACGGCCTGGACGAGCCCATCCGCCCGGTGAAGACCAATGCCATCGAATCGGCCACCAACAAGCTGCGGGAGAACAGCCTGACCCGCCGCCAGCTCCTGGAGCAGCACGCCCTGGGCGGCCGCTACATCCTCCTGGTGGGCTCGCCGACCCAGGTGGCCGACGAGCTGCTGGCCTGGATCGACGAGACCGGGCTCGACGGCTTCAACCTCACCCGCATCGTCACCCCCGAGAGCTACGCCGACTTCATCGACCTGGTGATCCCCGAGCTGCAGGCCCGCGGCGCCTACAAGACCGCGTATGCCGAAGGCACCCTGCGCCACAAGCTGTTCGGCGCGGGTAACCACCTGCCGGCGGACCATAGGGGCACCCATGTTGGGGCGAATTCATTGGCTATGTCTGCGTTAGCTGTTGCACTGGATAGCCGCCGAGCGATTCCTTCATACAAATCAACGGGTTGAGATCATTTCCATAACGCTCGAGCAGGCGTCGCCAGCCCAGGTAGTTCTCCAGGTACTTGGTCGCGACACCGTTGA
>NZ_JAVYJE010000023.1:0-27125 GCF_032621735.1 Pseudomonas sp. zfem005
GGAAAGCCTGCGAAACCCCGTGACCACGCCGTGCAGGGTGCGCAGCGGCTGGGTCGGCGGGATGCTCATACCCGCGAAGGGTACCGCCACGGGCGGCGGCAGGAGGCTGAAGCTGGCGCCCTGCCCCAAGAGTCGCTCGGCGGGCAGGTCAGGTTGGGTGGAGGTGAATTCCACCTGATAGGCGAAGGGCTGGCTGAGCGCTTCCTCGCCCCGGAAGGCGAGAACGTCGAGCACGGCGTCAAGGTCGCGAACCTGGATCCTGTGGCGGCTGTGATCGAACAAGGGGCGGATTTCAGCGAGCATGTCGAGGCCTCATCGATGGAATGGCCCGTATGCATCGCTGGTTCGTGACCGTAGCTCGGAGAGACCGCCAAGCCCTGCATCCGGGGCGAGACAGTAGGCTGAAAACCCTGATGAGCAGGGAATAGGGAAAAGCCCCCAAAGGCTCGGGAAGCTTCCGAAGCGGGCATC
Source organism: Pseudomonas sp. zfem005 (assembly GCF_032621735.1). Taxonomy (NCBI): domain Bacteria; kingdom Pseudomonadati; phylum Pseudomonadota; class Gammaproteobacteria; order Pseudomonadales; family Pseudomonadaceae; genus Pseudomonas; species Pseudomonas sp. zfem005. Next base: position 472 of record NZ_JAVYJE010000023.1, read on the forward strand.
GGCGCGCGGGAACTATCTGATGTCCGGGACGAAGCTCGGCTTGTTTAGTGGGTCCCCACTCGCCTCGTCACCCTCGCGAACGCAGGGTCCACTCGACAGGTCGCTAGCTACTGCACCAACTGGTTGATCTCGATGATGGGCAGCAGCACGGCCATGACGATGGTCAGCACCACACCGCCCATGACCACGATCATCAGCGGCTCCAGCAGCGCGGTCATGCCCATGGCGCGGCGTTCGATGTCGCGGGAGAGGGTCTGCGCGGCGCGGTCGAGCATGGGCGGCAGGGAGCCGGTCTTCTCGCCGCTGGCGATGAGGTGGATGAGGATGGGCGGGAACACGCCGCTGGCCTTGAGCGCGCTGGCCAGGCTGATGCCCTCGCGCACGGCGAGGGTGGCGTCGGCCACGCAGGCGGCCAGGCGGTCGTTGGCCAGGGTTTCGCGGGCGGCGTCGAGGGCGCGCAGCAGCGGTACGCCGGCGCTGCCGAGAATCGCCAGGGTGGAGGCGAAGCGCGCGGTGTTCACACCCAGCACGAAGCGCCCCAGCAGGGGCAGGCGCAGCACCCGGGCGTGCCAGGCCAGGCGCGCGGCGGCGTCGCGCAGGTACATCCGCCAGCCCCAGAAGGCCCCGGCTATACCGGCGAAGCAGACCACGCCCCAGGCCCGCACGAAGTCGCTGGCCTGGAGCATCACCCGGGTCAGCGCGGGCAGGTCCTGGCGTGCCTGGGAGAAGGCGCTGACCACCTGGGGCACGACGAAGCCGAGGAGGAAGACGACGATGCCGATGGACACCAGCCCCACCACCGCCGGGTAAATGAAGGCGGTGAGGATCTTGCCGCGCAGGTTGTTGCGCTCCTCGATGTAGTCGGCCAGGCGCTCCATCACCTGGGCCAGGTTGCCGGACTCCTCACCGGCGGCGATCAGCGCGCGGTAGATGTCGGGGAAGTCGCGCGGGCGCGCCGCCAGGGCCTCGGCCAGGCGCATGCCGCTGCGCACATCGGTGCGCACCGCGCCCAGGGTTTCGGCGATATGGCGGCGCTCGGCCTGGTCGACGGTGGCCGACAGCGCCGACTCCAGCGGCAGCCCCGCCGCCAGCAGGCTGGCCAGCTGGCGCGTGGCCCAGGCCAGGTCGCCATCGGACAGCCGCGGCGCGAACAGGCCGCCGCCGGTGCTGCCGGCAGCGGCCTCCTCGGTCAGCTCCAGGGGTGTCAGGCCGCGGGTGCGCAGCAGGCCCATGGCGCCGCGCGGGCTGTCGGCCTCCAGGGTGCCGCTCTCGATGCGGCCGCTGGCGTCGGCGGCCTCGAAACGGTAGCGGTTCATCAGGCGTCCCTCGTGACGCGGAGGATTTCCTCGGGCGTGGTGAAGCCGCCCTGCACCCAACGCTCGCCGTCCTCGCGCATGCTGGCCATGCCGGCGGCGCGGGCGGCTTCGCGCAGGCTTTGCTCGGCCTCGCCCTGGTGGATCAGGCGGCGGATGTCGTCGTCGATCACGAAGAGTTCATGGATGCCGGTACGGCCGCTGTAGCCGGTGTTGTTGCAGGCGGCACAGCCCACCGCGCGCCACTGCCCAGGAAAGGCCGGGTCGGGCTCGCGGCACTGGTTGCACAGGCGGCGCACCAGGCGCTGGGCGAGCACGCCGAGCATGCTGGACGCCAGCAGGAAGGGCTCCACGCCCATGTCGGTGAGGCGGGTGACGGCCGAGACCGCGTCGTTGGTGTGCAGCGTGGCCAGCACCAGATGCCCGGTAAGCGAGGCCTGCACGGCGATCTGCGCCGTCTCCAGGTCGCGGATCTCACCGATCATGATGATGTCCGGGTCCTGGCGCAGGATGGCGCGCAGGGCCAGGGCGAAGCTCATGTCGATACGCGCGTTGACCTGGATCTGGCTGATGCCCGGCAGGTCGTACTCCACCGGGTCCTCGACCGTGAGGATGTTGCTGGTGGCGGCGTCCAGCCGTGCCAGGGCGGCGTAGAGGGTGGTGGTCTTGCCGCTGCCGGTGGGCCCGGTGACGAGCACGATGCCGTGGGGCTGGCGGATCAGCCGGTCGAGCTGCTCCAGCAGCGTCGGCGCCATGCCCAGGGTTTCCAGGCGCAGGCGCCCGGCCTGCTTGTCCAGCAGGCGCATCACCACCCGCTCGCCGTGGCCGGTGGGCACGGTGGAGACACGTACGTCGATGGGCCGGCCGGCCACGCGCAGGGCGATACGGCCGTCCTGGGGCAGGCGTTTTTCGGCGATGTCCAGCTGCGCCATGATCTTGATCCGCGACACCAGCGCCGCGTGCAGCGCCTTGCGCGGGGCGACCACGTCGCGCAGCGCGCCGTCCACCCGGTAGCGCACCACCGAATGGGTCTCGAAGGGCTCGATATGGATGTCGCTGGCCTCGTCCCGTGCGGCCTGGGTCAGCAGGGCGTTGATCATGCGGATCACCGGCGCGCCGTCCTCGGTGTCCAGCAGGTCGGTGACTTCGGGCATGTCCTGCAGCAGGCGGTCCAGGTCCACCTCGCTCTCGGCGGCGCCGACCACCGCAGCGGCGCTGCCGGTGTCGGCGTAGGCGCTGGCCAGCAGGGTTTCCAGCTCGGCATCGGTGACCCGCTGGATGGGCGTGGCGCCATGGCGACGGCGCACTTCGCCGATGGCCCAGCCGGGGGTGCTCGGGCTCACCAGCAGCCGTGCGCCCTCCCCCTCGCCCTGCAGCAGCAGGCGCTGGGCGCGGGCCCAGGCGTAGGGCAGCGCACTCATGGCTGCTCGCCCGGGCGCAGCGGCACGGCGCGCATGGGCCGGGGCTGCGGGGCCGGCAACGGCGCGGCCGGGTCCAGCGGCATGGCCTGCTCGGCCGGCGGCAGTTGCGGCGCCTGCATGTCGGTAAGGGGCCACTTGTGCTCCGGCTGCATGGCGCCCTGGGCACGGCGGATGAAGTCGTAGCGGTTCATCGTGATGCTGCGCCCCACGCTGTCGTCGCGGATGATGTAGGGCCGCAGGAACACCATCAGGTTGGTCTTGGTCCGCGAGCGGCGGTCGCCGCGGAACAGCGCGCCGATGCCGGGCAGGCTGCCGAGCCCGGGCACCGCCTCGCTGCTCTGGATGAAGCTGTCCTGCAGCAGGCCGCCGAGCACCATGATCTGCCCGTCGTCGAGGAGGATGCTGGTGTCGATGGCGCGCTTGTTGGTCACGGTGCCGGCGTCGTTGTCGGCGCGCTCGTCGACGCTGCTGACCTCCTGGTAGATGTCCAGCTTCACCGTGCCGCCTTCGGAGATCTGCGGGCGCACGTTGAGGCGCAGGCCCACCTCCTCGCGCTCGATGGTCTGGAAGGGGTTGTTGCTGGTACCGCCGCCGTTGGTGACGTAGTTGCCGCTGACGAAGGGGATGGTCTGGCCGACGAAGATGCTCGCCGCCTCGTTGTCCAGGGTCAGCAGGTTGGGCGTGGACAGCACGTTGGTGCCGCCCTTGCTCTTCAGCGCGCGGGCCAGGACCTTGAGGTCGAGCACGCGGCCGATGCCGGGGATGTCCACGCCGCCGGCCACCTTGCCGATGCTGAGGCCGCCCGGCAGCGCGTCGATGCTGTTCTTGGCGCCGGTGTTGATGCCCGCGCCGCCGAGGTTGGCGCCGCCGATCCAGCCGTTGCCGGCCAGGTTGCCGGCCTGCCACTGGATGCCGAACTCACTGGTGTCGTCTTCGCTGACTTCGACGATCAGGCTCTCGATCACCACCTGGGCGCGGCGCTGGTCGAGCAGGTCGATGACCTCGCGCAGGTTGCGGTACAGCGGGTCGGGCGCGGAGATCAGCAGGGTGTTGGTGGTGGTGTCGGCCTGCACGGTGACGCCATTGGCGGAGAAGGCCACCGCGCCCTCCTGGCCGCCCTGCCCCTTGGCCGCCGACAGCAAGCCGCCGCCCGACTGCCCGTAGCCGCCGGAGCTGCCGCTCTGCCCGTTGCTGCTGGTGGCGGTGCCGGAGCTGGAACCGCTGCTGCCGGTGCCACTCTGCGTGCTGCCCCCCAGGTTGCCGCCATTGAGCTGGGCACGGCTGCCGTCATCCTGCCCGGCGCTCTCGCCCTCGCCGGTGAGCAGACCGCGCAGGGCCTGGGCCAGCTTGTTGGCCTGGGCGTTGCGCAGGTAGACCACGTGCAGGTTGCTGGGGTTGCCCTGGGCACTGTCGAGCTTGGCGATCAGTTGCCGGGCCAGTTCGCTGCGCTCGGGGCTGCCGGTGCGCAGGATGATGCTGTTGGAGCGCGGGTCGCCGATCACCGCGACCTTCTGCGCAACGTCGTTGCCCGGGCTCTCCATCAGCTCGGAGACCATGGCGGCGATGTCGGTGGCGATGCCGTTCTGCACCGGCACCACATCGGTGTCGATGGAGCCGGGCACGTCGATGTTGGCGATGATCGCGGCGACCCGCTCGAGGTTCTCTGCGTAGTCGGTGACCACCACCGTGTTGTTGCCCGGGTAGGCGTTGATCGGGTTGTTCGGCGAGACGATGGGGCGCAGTACAGGGATCAGGTTCACCGCGTTCTCGTATTGCAGGCGGTAGGTGCGGGTGACCATGCCGTTGCCGCCGGGGCGGTCGGCGTCGCTCACCGGGCCGCCGAGCAGCTTGGCGTCCGCCTCGGGCACCACCTGGCTGACGCCGCCCACTTCCACCACCGAGAAGCCCTGCATGCGCAGTGCCGCCAGGAGCATGTCGTAGGCGGTATGGGCCGGCACCTCGCCCTCGGACACCAGGGTCAGCTGGCCCTTGACCCGGGGATCGGCGAGGAACTGCCGGCCCGTGGCGCGGGACAGCGCCCGCAGCACAGCGGGGATGTCCGCCTCGACGAAATTCAGCTGCACCGGCTGGTCGCCCAGCCCGGCGCTGCGGGTCTGGCGGGGCGGCGTGCCCGTGCGGCGGGCGGCCTGTTGCGCGCGCTGGGCACGTGCCACCTGCTGCTGGCGCTCAGCCTGGGCCTGGATGCGTTCGCGCTCCGCCAGTGCATCGCCCTGCCCCACCTGGGCCATGGGCCGGCCCAGTTCGCTCTCGGCGGGGATCACCGGCGGCGGCGTGCCACCGGACTGGCTGCAGGCGGCGAGCACCGCCGCGAGAGAAATCGCCACCCCATGCCGCAGCGGTCGCCGCAGCCCTTGTCCATCGAACCGCTTCATGAGGATTCCTTAGCGCCTGGCGCCTGTTCCATGCCGACGACGCCGGAAAGCCGCGCGTCCGTCTGTTCGCTCTGTGTCCCGCCGTCGCGCCGCAGCTGCACCTGGCGCAGCTCCAGCGGCAGGCCCGGGGTCACGCCCAGCAGCCAATCCATAACCCCTTGCGCCGGGGCGCCTTGCAGTTCCAGCCGCCAGTGCGGGCCTTCCGCGCGCAACTGGTAGTGCCCGGCCAGACCGTTGTCATCCAGCCCCTGGCGCAGCAGCGCTTCCAGGGATGCGCCGGGCGCCAGGGCGGCGGGCCCCTGCACCTCGGCTAGCACCGCTTCGAGGGTTTGCGCCTGGGCACGCAGGCGCGGCAGCTCGGCCTGCCAATGCTCGATGCGCGCCAGGGAGGGTTCGATCAGGGCGAACCACAGCAGCATCGGCGGCAGCACCAGGGCGGCCAGGCGCAGGATGCGCCGGTCACGCGGGCCCAGCCGCTGCCAACGCTGGCGGGCCTGGGCCGTCTGTTCGCGCCAGGTACCCCGCAGTTTCAGCAGGCGTTCATTCATCACGGCCAGCCTCGTTTTTCAGCGCATCCGCCGGCAGGCGTTTCAGGCTCCAGCCATCGGCGCCGATGCTGGCTTGCAGCCCGGCCTGGGCCAGGGCCGCCTGCCAGGCAGGGTCCGCCGGTGGCTTGCGCGCGCCAGCACGGGGCGTCAGGCGCAAGGTCTCGCCGTCGTAATCGATGGACTCGATGGCGCCCAGGGCGAAGGGCATGGCGCCAACGGCCTGCTGCACCATGGCGGCGAAGCGGCCGGGGCCATCCTGGGTGCCGCCGGCCAGGCGCGCGTCGCGCTGCTGGCGGGCCTGCTGCAAGGGGTTGAGCACCACCGGCAACTGTGGGAAGACCTGCTTCACCCGCTGCGACATCTGTTGCTTGAGCGCCAGCCCCTGGCTGGCCATCTGCGAGGCATGGAGGTTGAGGCCGAGGGTCCAGACGGCAGCAGCCAGGGCGCAACAGGCCACGGCCCGGCCCCAGCGCCGCGGCCCCTGGGCCGGGCCCGTCAGCCCCTGCAGCAGGTTGCAGGCGGGCACCGCGCCGGTCCAACGGCGGCTGGCGGCCACGGCCTCGCCGGGCAGGCCTTCGGGCACCTCGCCGGGCCAGCCCGGCGCCACGGCGCTCTCCAGCAGGCGTGGCAGGCAATCTTCGGGCAGGGGATGCACCCAGCCGCCCTGCGCACCGTCGCGCACCAGCAACTGGCCGTCGCGCAGCTGCGCGCAGGCCGTGCCCTTGTCCGCTGCCAGGAAGAACGGCGCGCCATAGAGGCCACGGGGCTCCAGCGCGCATTGCCGTAGGCCGTGCAGCAGGCGTTGCAGGCGCTCGCGTTCCAGCCAGGCGAGCTGCACCCGGCCATCGGCCTGGCGCGGGCCGTGCACCAGTTGCAGCCCCTCGCAACCGCCGAGCACCAGGCCATCTGCTGCGCAACGCACGGCATCCCCCAGGCGCGCAGCGGGCAACGGCGGCAGTTCGAGGCTGGCCAGCAGGCTGTCGTCGGGGTGCAGCACCAGTTCCACGGCCTTGCCCCGGGCCTGGCGGCCGAGTTCGGCGAGGCTGGCAATGCCTTGGTTATCCAGTTGGCCCTGGCGGTTCAGCCAGGCGTACTCCACCTCGGCCTCGGGGCGCAGCCCGTCCAGGGCTGGCAGGGCGATCCGCAGCAGCGCGCTCATGCGCCCACCCGCGACCAGACAATGCGCGGCTGGCTTTCCTCGGCACGGAACAACAGCGCCTCCACCGGGCTGCGACGCTCACCAGCACGGGCCAGGCCGCGCACCAGGAACCACTCGCTGGTGATGCCGATGCGCACCAGTTCGGTGGTCATGTCCGGCATGCGCAGACGGTTGAGCACGTCGCCACTGTTGATGAACCACTGGCCGCGGTCGCGCTCGGCGATCAGGGCACGGGCGCGCTCCAGGCCGAGGCCGGGCACCCGCGCGGCGATCACCTCGGCGCTGGCGGTGTTGCCGTTGACCCAGGTGGGCATGGGCAGCAGCGTGACGAAGGGCGCCAGGCGTTGCAGGGCATCGGCTGGCACGCCAGGCAGGTCGGCCAGGTCTTCGAGGCGACGCAGCATGGGGCGCTTGGCTTCGAAGGCGCGGTTCTGCGCTTCCGGTGAGGTCAGCCGGCCGCTGTCGAAGCCGCTGCTGTTGGCCGGTTCGCTGCGAGGCGGGTAGATGCGGTAGGCATAGGCGTCGATCACCCGGCGGGCGATGCGTGCGGCGGCCTCCTGGGGCACGCCCAGCAGCGCGCAGAGGCGCTCGAAGGTGGCCATTTCCAGGGGGTCGAGCTGCTCGTCACGTACCAGGTTGCGCAGGTTGAAGCGGCCCTGCTCGTCGAGGATCGCGCCCTCGAAGGCCGTCCCCTCACCCAGGCTGAGGTTGCGCAAGGGCTGCGCCCAGGCCTGGTCGAGCCGGGTGGCGGGTTCGCGCAGGCGCTCCTCCCACAGCCGCTGGCGGCTCCACTCCAGGGCGCCGCGCGCGACCCAGGCGCCCTGCAGGCGCTGGTTCTCGCTTTCCACGGCGCGGGTGATGCGCGTCTGACGGGCGATCATGCCGGCGGCGATCACCGCCACTACGGCAGCGATCAGCAAGGCGCTGATCACCGCCATGCCGCGTTGGCTGGCCAGGGGATGCATGGCGCGGCCTACAACTGCCAGGAGCCGATATCGGCGTTCACGCCCTCGCCCTCGGGCTGGCCGTCGGCGCCCAGGGAGAAGATGTCCACCTCGCCATTGGCGCCGGGGTTCAAGTAGTTGTACGGGCGGCCCCAGGGGTCGTTGGGCAGGCGCTCCAGGTAGGAGCGCCAGTTGCTGGACGTGGCGTTGGCCGGGCGCTCCACCAGCACCTTCAGGCCCTCGTTCTGGCTGGGGTAGCGGCCCTGGTCGAGGCGATAGAGCTTGAGCGCCTGCATCAGCCCGCCGATGTCCTGGCGCGCGGCGGTGGCGCGGGCCTGGTCGGGGCGGTCGAGCACCTTGGGCACCACCATGGCGGCGAGAATGCCGAGGATCACCACCACCACCATGATCTCGATAAGGGTGAAGCCTTGCTGGCCATTCCGGCCGCGAACCGGGGAGCTGAACCGCGCGATATCCATCTCGACACTCCTTGGGTTTGCATCGGGCCGCGTCTCCGGGAGCCGGGCCTGTCCTTTCGCCCCGGATTGTTCCAAGCGCATATGTCACTGGTATTGAAAATCCTCGGGAGAATTTCCCGCGCACTGCGCCACGATGCCCACGCCATGGGGCCTGCGACGCGGTGCCACGGAGAACGGCGGCCGCGTTCTCCGGTGTTTCCGTCAGCGTTTCGTCAGACGCGGCCGCTAGGCTGGAGCCTTCTTCCCTGCCCTGTGACCCCCGCCATGCGCAAGGCCCATGCGATGCACCGGCAAGCGTCCGGTTTCACCCTGATCGAAGTGCTGGTGGCGCTGGCCATCGTCGCCGTGGCCATGTCGGCGGCGGTGCGTGCCGCCGGGCAGATGACCCAGGCCGATGGCCTGCTGCGCGACCGCTCCATCGCCCTGCTGGCGGCCCAGGGGCGTATGGCGGAGCTGCGCCTGGAAGGGCCGCCGGGCAACGGCCGCAAGGTGCTGGAGTGTGATCAGGGGCGCTTGCGCTTGAGCTGCGAGCAGCGCATCACCCCCGTGGGCGACCTGCTGCAACTGAGCATCCGCGTGCATGACCGCGAACGCGGCGGCCCGCCCCTGGCACGCCTGGAAACCCTGGTAGCGCGCGACCGCCTGCAGGTGACGCCGTGAACTCAGCGCAGGGATGGCAGCGGCGGCGCCTCGGGCAGGCGCGCGATGGACAGGCGCTGGGTTTCGCTGCCCCAGGCGATGATCACCGCGTCCCCCTCAATGGCATCCAGGCGCACGCCTTCGCCCAGGCTTTCGCCGGTGAGGAAGGCGCGCGGCGGTGCATCGTCGATGGCGAGGATGGCCACGGCGCCGCGCTCCCCGGCGAACAGCCCGGTGAGGCGCACGTCCAGCTGGCTGGCGCGGCTGGCGAACCACTGCGCCGCATCGTGGGCAGCGGCCGGCACCGGCTGCGGGGCTTCGCTGCGCGCCTGAGCCTGCTGCGGCGTGGGGTCCCCCAGCAACAGCCCCCAGGTGACCAGGCCCGCCAGGGTCGCTGCCAGCGCGGCGCCCTGGACCCATGCGGCGGGATTGAAGCGGCTGATAAGGCGCATCCGGCGGTCCTCCAAAGATTCCTGGCCCCGACGCTAGCAGCCGATCTTCACGGTTTTATTTCACCTCCTCCCGAGGTTGCCGGGCGGACGCAACGGGGCTTCACCCTGATCGAGCTGATGGTGGTGCTGGTGATCGTCGGCATCGCCACGGCCGCCATCAGCCTGAGCATCCGCCCCGACCCGGCGCGCCTGCTGCGGGAAGACGCCAAGCGCCTGGCCCTGCTGCTGCAGACCGCCCAGGACGAAGCCCGCGCCGACGGCCGTGCCATTGCCTGGCAGGCGGACGCGCGCGGCTACCGCTTCCTGCGCCTGGGCGACGGCGGCGCCGATGAGCGGGCGTTCGCCGGCGACCCGCAACTGCGCCCGCGTACCTGGCAGGTGCACCCGCTGGATGTGCGCCTGAGCAGCGGCCGCTGGCTGCTGATCGACGCCGAGTGGATAGGCGAGCCGGCGCGCATCGAGCTGTCCGATGGGCGCAACAGCGTCCTGGTCGTGCGTGAGCCGTCCGGCCGTATCGAGGTGCAGTGATGAACGACCAACGGGGCTTCACCCTGATCGAGGTGATGGTGGCGATCCTGCTGATGGCGCTGGTGTCCCTGGTGGCCTGGCGCGGGCTGGACAGCGTGAGCCGCAGCGACGCCCACCTGCAGGCGGCGGCCGAACGCAACGACGAGCTGCTGCGCGCCCTCAACCAGCTGCAGCGCGACCTGGCCCAGCGCGCCACCACCGAGCTGCTGGAACCCCTGCGCCCGGACGCCGACGCGGATGCAAAACCGATCCGCTCCGGGCCGCCGGCCCTGGTATTGCGCGGCGGTGGCAATGGCCCGCCGCGCCTGGAGCTGGTGCGCGTCGCCCCGTCCCGCCCCGGGCGCCTGCTGCGGGTGCGCTGGTGGGTGGAAGGCGACACCCTCTACCGCGCCGCCTCCACCCCCGGCACGCGCTACCCGCTGCCGGCACCCGGCAAGGGCGTGGCGGTGATGAGCGGCGTAAGCGAATTCGACCTGCGCACCTGGCGCCCCGGCAAGGGCTGGGCAACCCTCACCGGCACCCCGGTGGAAAACCCCCGTGGCCTGGAGCTCACCCTCACCCGCCAAACACCACAAGGCACCGAGCATTACCGCCAGGTGATGGGGCCGTTCGAATGAACCCCGGGGCACACCCCGTGAGCGAATTCATTCGTGATGGACTGTCCGGCCGCTCGCAGCGTTGTGCCGGCGGCGGATCTTTCGCGGCTGAAGCCGCTCCCACAACGTGGAGCCGTCCTGGCACGGATGTAGGTTGGGTTGAGGCACGAAGCCCAACGCAGCAGACCCGAACCCCGCTCCGTTGGGCCTCGCTGCGCTCGGCGCCAACCTACGGCTCCGTGCTTATCCCGAACCACGGTGTTAACCGGCGTGTAGGGTGGATGACGCTTCACCCATCCACCATCGCGGCCCGGAACAACACCGTTGGTGGAGGTAAAGGGCGACCTCCACCCTGCGCAGTCTGTAGCCTGGGCTTTAGCCCGGGGATACCGGCGGCCGCGCTCCCGGGCTGAAGCCCGGGCTACCGGCGACCGGGTCACCTTTACTGCGGTTTGAGGATCAGCGCACCAAGCGGTGGGAGGTCGAGCACCAGGGAGTGGGGTTGGCCGTGACTGGTGTCGTCTTCGGCGTGCGCTTCGGCGAGGCTGCCGGCGTTGCTGCCGGCATAGGCGTCGGCGTCGCTGTTGAGCAGCACCTGCCAGGTGCCGGGCAGCGGTACGCCGATGCGGTAGCCGGGGCGCGGCACCGGGGTGAAGTTGTGCACCACCAATAGCGGCGCGCCGTCCTGGCCCTTGCGCAGCCAGGCGTAGACACTGTTGGCCTTGTCGTCGCCGATCAGCCATTGGAAGCCTTCGGCGACGCCGTCCAGCTGGTGCAACGCGGGCTCGGCGCGGTACAGGGCGTTGAGGTCACGCAGCAGGCTCTGCACACCCAGGTGCTCGCCGTAGCGCAGCAGGTACCAGTCCAGCTCGCTGTCGTGGCTCCATTCGCGCCACTGGCCGAACTCGCAGCCCATGAACAGCAGCTTCTTGCCCGGGTGGCTCCACATGAAGCTGAGGTAGAGGCGCAGGTTGGCGAACTTCTGCCAGCGGTCGCCGGGCATCTTGTCCAGCAGCGAGCGCTTGCCGTGCACCACCTCGTCGTGGGAGATGGGCAGGATGAAGTGTTCGGAGAAGGCGTAAAGCAGGCCGAAGGTCAGCTGGTGGTGGTGATGGCTGCGGTTGACCGGGTCTTCGCTGGCGTACTTCAGGCTGTCGTGCATCCAGCCCATGTTCCATTTGTAGGCGAAACCCAGGCCGCCCTCGCGGGTGGGCCGGCTGACCCCGGGCCAGGCGGTGGATTCCTCGGCTATCACCAGGGCGCCGGGCGCCTCGGTGGCGACCACGTCATTGAGGTGGCGGAGGAAGTCGATGGCCTCCAGGTTCTCGCGGCCGCCGTGGCGGTTGGGGATCCACTCGCCGTCCTTGCGCGAGTAGTCGCGGTAGAGCATCGAGGCCACCGCATCCACGCGCAGGCCGTCGATGTGGTAGGCGCGCAGCCAGTGCAGCGCCGAGGCCAGCATGAAGCCGTGCACCTCGGTGCGGCCGAGGTTGTAGATGTAGGTGTCCCAATCCTGGTGGAAGCCCTCGAAGGGATGCTCGTACTCGTACAGCGCCGTGCCGTCGAAGCGGCCCAGGCCGTGGGCGTCGGTGGGGAAATGCGCGGGCACCCAGTCGAGGATGACGCCGATGCCGGCGCGGTGGCAGGCGTCGATGAAGGCGGCGAAGTCGCGCGGGCTGCCATAGCGCGATGTCGGCGCGAACTGCGACAGCGGCTGGTAGCCCCAGGAGCCGCCGAAGGGGTGTTCCATGATCGGCAGCAGCTCGATATGGCTGAAGCCCAGCTCCTGCACATAGGGGATCAACTGCTCGGCCAGTTCGTGCCAGCTGAGCACGCGGCCATCGTTGCCGCCCTCCTTGCGCCAGGAACCGACATGCACCTCGTAAATCGACAGTGGCCGGTCATGGGCCTGGCCACGCTGGCGGCCGCCCATCCAGCCCTGGTCCTGCCAGTGGAAATCCAGCGGCGCGGACACCACCGAGCCGGTGGCCGGCGGCAATTCGGTGGCCAGGGCCACCGGGTCGGCCTTCAGCGGCAGCACGCCGTGCTGACCGAGCAGCTCGTACTTGTACACCTCGCCCGCCTGCAGGCGCGGTACGAACAGTTCCCAGACCCCCGCCGGGTGGCGCAGGCGCATGGGGTGGCGGCGCCCGTCCCAGCCATTGAACGCCCCGACCACTGAAACCCGCCGGGCATTGGGTGCCCAGAGGGCGAAACGCACGCCGGGCACGCCGTCGTGCTCGGTGAGCTGGGCACCGAAGACCTTGCCCAGCTCGCGGTGGTTGCCCTCGGCGAACAGGTAGAGGTCGGTCTCGCCCAGCAACGGGCCGAAGCTGTAGGGGTCTTCGGTTTCCTGGAAGCCCTCGCCCCAATGGATGCGCAGGCGGTAGCGGTGCAGGCGCTCGGGCCGGGCGATGAACAGCCCGGGAGTGGCGGATTCCACCAGGCGGCCCATGGACTGGCCACTGTCGCCGTCCAGCAGTTCGACGCCCAGGGCACCGGGCAGGTAGGCGCGGATCACCGGCCCCTGGTCATCCTGGTGCGGGCCGAGGAAGGCGAAGGGGTCGCCGTGCTCGGCCCGTACCAGCGCCTCGATCTGGGCGCGGTCGGCGCCCTGCCCCATGGCTACATCGTTCATTGCTTGCTCCCCAGGAGATGACGGCCCAACTCCACCAGCCCCAGCATCGGCACATCCAGCCAATCGGGGCGGTAGCGGGCTTCGTAAAGGATTTCGTAGGCGGCCTTCTCGATGCTGAACAGCGCCAGGGCGGCGACTTCGCCGTCACGCTCGTGCCAGGCATGGGGCAGGTTCGCGGCGGCCAGCCGGTAGGCTTCGTGGAAGGCGGTGCGCGCCTGGCTGCGGTAGGTGCTGGCGATGCGCTGGCGGGCGCTGGCGGCCTCGCTGGAGGCATCGGCGCCCTGGGCGTTGCGCAGGGCCATGGCGGCGGCGTAATCGAAGGAGCGCAGCATGCCGGCCACGTCCTTCAGCGGGCTGTGGCGGGCGCGGCGTTCTTCCAGGCTGCGGGTGGGCTCGCCCTCGAAATCGATGATGAAGGCGTCGCCCCGGGCCACCAGCACCTGCCCCAGGTGCAGGTCGCCGTGGACGCGGATGCGGATGCCGCCGGCGCTGTGCCGGGCCAGCTTGCCGACCACCTCGAGCAGCCCGGCCTGGTGGCTGCCCAGCCAATCAGCCAGCGCCCGGGCGGACTCGGAAAGGCCCTCGCGGGACTCGGCCACCCGTTCCAGCGCCTCGCGCAACTGCAGGCCGACGCTGTGGGCCCAGCCATTGGTTTCCGCGATATCGCTGCTCCGGTAGCCGAAGTCGGGGTTGTCGCTGGGGCGGGCCAGCACCTCGTGCATCTCGCCGAGGCGGCGGCCGAGCATACGGGCGAAGGCTTCCAGTTCCCCCAGTGCGCTGTGCGGGCTCTCCTGCCCGGATGCGCCGCCGGCCAGTTCGTCGCGCACGGCGCGCTCCAGGGTGTTCAGGGTCCACTGCCAGGCATCACCCTGGTTGCTGAGAAAGGCCTGCAGCACCATCAGCGTATGCGGCGTGCCGGCCTCGTCGACGCGGCGCACCTCGCCCAGCAAGGGCGGGATGTTGGCGAAGCCGTGTTCGGTGAGGTAGCCGCCCATCTCGGTTTCCGGGTGGATGCCCGGCAGCACCCGGCGCACCAGCTTGAGCACCATGCTGTCGCCGATCACCGCCGAACTGTTGGATTGCTCGGCGGACACCAGGCTGACGTCGCCGTCCAGATCGCCGATGAAGTCCACCAGGCGCGAGGTGGGCACGAACTGCAGCTCGCTGCCCTGCCAGCGCAGCACCTGGCCACGGCTCAGCTGGCGCACCACCTGGCGCACGAAGCCCGGCAGGGTGAAGGCGTCGGTGAGCAGGCCCACCTGGCGGCCCCGGTGCAGGCGCGCCAGGGCCAGGTGTTCGGGCGCGGCGCTGCCGGCCTGGTGCTCGGTGACGAAGGCCAGGGGCAGCTGGTAATGCTCGCGGCGCTCGCCGTCGCGGCTCTCCACCTCGGCCAGTACGCAGAGTTCGTCCGCCTCGCCGAAGGGCACGGCATAGAGCAGGTGCACCTCACCCGCCGCGTCGCCGGAAAACCAACGGCGCCTGGGCAGGTAGGCCGCCAGGGAATCCTCCACCAGGGAGCCGCTGGCGCCCTGGAGCAGCTCCTGCAGGTCCTGCTCGATGACCAGTGTGTGCAGCTCGGGCCGTTGTTGGTTCGCCATGGCGTTGTCCTCAGGTGGCGGCGCGGATGCGCCAGATGCCGAAGGGCTGGTGCCAGGGCTCGATGCGCATCCACTGGGTCTTGCCGTACCAGGTCCAGGTGTGGCCGTTCATCAGGTCTTCGCCCTGGGTGGCGGCGTCCTCGGGCAGGCCGAGCTCCCACAGCGGCAGCTCGAAGCTGGCCTCCTGGGCGTTGTGCGGGTCGAGGCTGATGGCGACCAGGATGAAGTTGGAGCGGTCGGCGGTGCGCTTGCCGAAATACAGGATGTTGTCGTTCCAGGCGCTGTAGACCTGCAGCCCCAGATGGGTCTGCAAGGCCGGGTTGGCGCGGCGGATGCGGTTGAGCTGGGCGATCTCGCCGACGATGTTGCCGGGGGCGCGGTAGTCGCGCTGGCGCAGCTGGTACTTCTCCGAGTCCAGGTATTCCTCCTTGCCCGGCACCGGCGCCGACTCGCAGATCTCGAAGCCGGAGTACATGCCCCACAGGCCGGAGCCCATGGTGGCCAGGGCGGCGCGGATGAGGAAGGCGGCGCGCCCCTGGCCGTGCAGCGGGAAGGGGTTGATGTCGGGCGTGTTGACGAAGAAATTCGGCCGATAGCAGTCGCACAGCGGCGGCTGGTTGAGCTCGGTGAAGTACTGGGCGAGCTCCTCCTTGGTGTTGCGCCAGGTGAAGTAGGTGTAGCTCTGGGTGAAACCGACCTTGCCCAGGCGCGCCATCACCGCCGGCCGGGTGAAGGCCTCGGCGAGGAAGATCACCTCGGGGTGGGCGGCGCGGATATCGGCGATCAGCCATTCCCAGAACGGCAGCGGCTTGGTGTGGGGGTTGTCGACGCGGAACAGGGTCACGCCCTGCTCCACCCAGCCCTTGACCACGTCGCGCAGGGCCAGCCACAGGTCGGGCTGGGCATCACGGGCGTAGAAGTCGACGTTGACGATGTCCTCGTACTTCTTCGGCGGGTTCTCGGCGTGGCGGATGCTGCCGTCGGGGCGCCAGCTGAACCAGCCGGGGTGTTGGGCCAGCCAGGGGTGGTCCGGGGAGCACTGGATGGCGAAGTCGAGGGCGATCTCCAGGCCATGCTCGCGGGCCGCCTGGACCAGGGCCTGGAAGTCTTCGCGGCTGCCCAGCTGCGGGTGGATGGCTTCGTGGCCGCCTTCGGCGCTGCCGATGGCGTAGGGGCTGCCGGGGTCGTCCGGGCCGGCCTTGAGGGAATTGTTCGGGCCCTTGCGGTGGGTGCGGCCGATGGGGTGGATGGGCGGGAAATAGAGCACGTCGAAGCCCATGGCCTGGATGTCCGGCAGCCGCGCGATGACGTCGCGGAAGGTGCCGTGGCGCTTGCCGTCGTTGGCCGCCGAGCGCGGGAACAGCTCGTACCAGCTGGCGAACTCGGCCAGCTTGCGCTCCACGTCCAACGGGTACAGCGGGCTGCGCACGCGATGGGGATGGGCCTCGACGCGGGTCACGGCGGCCACCGTCTCGGGGGCCAGCAGCAGGGCCACGCGTTCGTCGATGGATTGCGCTTCTTCCAGGCGTTCGAGCAGCGCCTGCAGCGTGTCCACCTGGGCCGCCGGCGCCTGTTCCAGGGCCTGGCGCAGCAGCAGCGCGCCTTCCTGCAGCTCCAGCTTGATGGGCACGCCGGCGCCGTGTTTCTTCGACAGTTCGTAGCAGTAGCTGCCATAGAGGTCCCACCAGGCTTCCACGGCGAACACCACGCGGCCCGTGCGCGGCGGCACGAAGCTGGCCTGCCAATGGTCGTTGCCGAGAAATTCCAGGGGCACGCGCTGCCATTCGGGGTCTTCGACCGGGCGCCAGATCAGCTGGCCGGCCAGCTTGTCGTGGCCGTCGGCGAAGATCACCGCCGTGACGGTACGGGCCTCCCCCGCGATGGCCTTGGCGGCGAAGCGGCCGCCTTCCAGCTGCGGCTCGACGGATTCGATGGCGATACGCGGGAAGGCCAGGGCCTCATCCAATTGCAGCGCACCGGAAAGACGCGCGGCGGACTCGGCTGGGGTGTTCAAGGACATCGGTCTGGCTCCTTCTGACCGGCGCATGGAGGCCGGCTGGGGCCGCGCCGGGTTGCGGAAGTGGTGTGCTAGTTCCGAACCCCCTCCGCGGGCAAAAGTTCGAACTTTCGCAAGGGGCCGCCGCTGCCGTGGCGCTCTGGCACAAGGCCAGCGCGGGGCCGGGTTCCATCACGCGGCACAAGCCATGGCCCGGCGGTGCCTGGAGCGGGCATAATCTGCGGCTTTCATCCAGCGGCTCCGCTTTCCATGCGCATTCACGTCACCTTCATCGATCGCGTCGGCATCACCCAGGAAGTCCTCGCCCTGCTCGGCGGGCGCAACCTCAACCTGGATGCGGTGGAGATGGTCCCGCCGAACGTCTACATCGATGCGCCCACCCTTAGCGCCGAGGTGCTGGATGAGCTGCGCGGCGCGCTGCACAAGGTGGAAGGCGTGCGCGAAGTGACGGTGGTGGACATCCTCCCCGGCCAGCGCCATCGCCTGCAGCTGGACGCCCTGCTGGCGGCGATGACCGACCCGGTGCTGGCGGTGGACCAGGACGGCCGCGTGCTGCTGGCCAACCCTGCGCTGCTGGCCCTGCATGGCGGCGAGCTGGAGGGCGCGACCCTGGCCCAGCTGTTCGCCGACGACAGCCTGCACAACGTGCTGCGCGAACAGGGCTTCCGCCTGCCGCTGCGCGAGGTGACCCTCAAGGGCCAGGCGCTGATGCTCGATGCCGTGCCCATCACCGAGGGCGAGCACCTGGCCGGCGCCCTGCTCACCCTTTACCTGCCCAACCGCATCGGCGAGCGCCTCTCGGCCCTGCACCATGACCATGCCGAAGGCTTCGATGCGCTGCTGGGTGACTCCCAGCCCATTCGCACCCTCAAGGCCCGCGCCCTGCGCGTGGCGGCCCTGGATGCGCCGCTGATGATCAATGGCGAGACCGGCACCGGCAAGGAACTGGTGGCACGGGCCTGCCATGCAGTCAGCGCGCGGCATAACCAGCCGTTCCTGGCACTGAACTGCGCGGCATTGCCGGAGAACCTCGCCGAAAGCGAGCTGTTCGGCTACGCACCCGGCGCCTTCACCGGCGCCCAGCGCGGCGGCAAGCCGGGCCTGCTGGAGCTGGCCAACCAGGGCACGGTGTTCCTCGACGAGATCGGCGAGATGTCGCCCTACCTGCAGGCCAAGCTGCTGCGCTTTCTCAGCGATGGCTGCTTCCGCCGGGTGGGCGGCGACCGCGAGGTGAAGGTGGACGTGCGCATCCTCAGCGCCACCCACCGCGACCTGGAGAAGATGGTGGCCGAGGGCAGCTTCCGCGAGGACCTGTTCTATCGCCTCAACGTGCTCAACCTGGAAGTGCCGCCGCTGCGCGAACGGGGGCAGGACATCCTCCTGCTGGCGCGCTTCTTCATGCAGCAGGCCTGCACCCAGATCCAGCGCCCGCCTTGCCGCCTGGCCCCGGGCACCTACCCCGCGCTGCTGGGCAACCGCTGGCCGGGCAACGTGCGCCAGTTGCAGAACGTGATCTTCCGCGCCGCCGCCATCTGCGAAAGCAGCCTGGTGGAAATCGGTGACCTGGACATCGCCGGCACCGCCGTGGCGCGGCAGAACGACGGCGAGGTGAACAGCCTGGAAGAAGCCGTGGAGAACTTCGAGCGCGCACTGCTGGAAAAACTCTTCACCAGCTACCCCTCCACCCGCCAGCTGGCCGCCCGCCTGCAGACCTCCCACACCGCCATCGCCCACCGTTTGCGCAAGTACGGGATACCCGGCAAGAGTTGATATAGCACTTCAACAGCTACTTATATCCATCTGTTTTTATTGATTATTTTATTAAAAACAACCACGTAGGATGGGTAGAGCAACGCGAAACCCATCGAGAATGTGCTGGAACACAGCATGGGTTTCGCTTCGCTCTACCCATCCTACGGCGCATAACCTCATCTAATTTCTATAAAAACAACCCAATATATTGATTTATAAATAATTAATTTATCACCCAACCTGATTCGTATCGATTTCGCTACAGCGTAACGACTCCGTAACAACCCGCCACGCACCCCGCCGTTTCTGCCCCTCCCTGCGCACCCCTTGGAAAACCCCTATTTTCTGTAGCGTTTTCGCTACAGCCTTCTTCGCAAAAGACGTCTCGAATAGCGCCCAACCCCTTGTTTTCACTGGGTGAAAGCATCCTGGCACCGCCCTTGCTATGAAGCCGACCAGACAGCACGGGGCGACGCCCCGTGCGGGGGTCCATAGAGCGCCTGGCAAAGAACCGGGCCACAGCACCGAGGAGTTCCGAATGAGCGAGTTGCGTTTTACCGCCGAACACGAATGGCTGCGCCTGGAGGCCGATGGCCAGGTGACCGTGGGCATCACCGAGTACGCCCAGGAGGCGCTGGGTGACGTGGTCTTCGTGCAGCTGCCGGAGCTCCAGGCCTATGCGCAGGGCGCGGAAGTCGCGGTGCTGGAGTCGGTCAAGGCCGCCAGCAACATCGTCATGCCGCTGGACGGCGACGTGCTCGAAATCAACGAAACCCTCAACGACAGCCCCGAACTGGTCAACGAAGACCCGCTCGGTAAGGGCTGGTTCTTCCGCATGCGCCTGGCCGACAACGCCGTGCTGGCCGACCTGATGGACCGCGCCGCGTACGACGCCCTGATCAAGAACGCCTGAGGAACCTGACCATGCCCACCCAGACCAACGCCCTCGGCACCGCCAACGAGTTCATCGCCCGCCATATCGGCCCGCGCGAGACCGACATCCAGGCCATGCTCGACCTGCTCGGCCATGCCGACCTGGAATCTCTCAGCGCCAGCGTCATCCCCGACAGCATCAAGGGCACCAGCGTGCTCGACATGGGCCCGGGCCAGAGCGAGGCCGACGCCCTCGCCGCGATCAAGGCCATCGCCGGCAAGAACCAGCTGTTCACCAACTACATCGGCCAGGGCTACTACGGCACCCACACGCCCTCGCCCATCCTGCGCAACCTGCTGGAAAACCCCGCCTGGTACACCGCCTACACCCCGTACCAGCCGGAAATCTCCCAGGGCCGCCTGGAATCGCTGCTCAACTTCCAGACCCTGATCAGCGACCTCACCGGCCTGCCGATCTCCAACGCCTCCCTGCTGGACGAAGGCACCGCTGCCGCCGAAGCCATGACCTTCTGCAAGCGCCTGTCGAAGAACAAGGCCAGCAACGCCTTCTTCGCCTCCCGCCACTGCCACCCGCAGACCCTCGACGTGCTGCGCACCCGTGCCGAGCCCCTGGGCATCGAAGTGGTCGTAGGTGATGAGCGCGAGCTGACCGACGCCGCGCCCTACTTCGGCGCGCTGCTGCAATACCCGGCCAGCAATGGCGATCTGTTCGACAACGCCGAGCTGGTGGAGCGCTTCCACGCCGTCGGCGCCCTGGTAGCCGTGGCCGCCGACCTGCTGGCCCTGACCCTGCTCAAGGCGCCGGGCGAGTTCGGTGCCGACGTCGCCCTGGGCAGCGCCCAGCGTTTCGGCGTGCCCCTGGGCTTCGGTGGCCCGCACGCGGCCTACTTCGCCACCCGCGATGCCTTCAAGCGCGACATGCCGGGCCGCCTGGTCGGCGTCTCCATCGACCGCCACGGCAAGCCGGCCCTGCGCCTGGCCATGCAGACCCGCGAGCAGCACATCCGCCGCGAGAAGGCCACCAGCAACATCTGCACCGCCCAGGTGCTGCTGGCCAACATCGCCAGCATGTACGCCATCTACCACGGCCCGCAGGGGCTGACCCGCATCGCCAAGCGCGTGCACCAGCTCACCGCCATCCTGGCCCAGGGCCTGGCCAAGCTGGGCGTCACCGTCGAGCAGCAGAGCTTCTTCGACACCCTGACCCTGGCCACCGGCGCCCGCACCGCCGAGCTGCACGCCAAGGCCCGCGAGCAACGCATCAACCTGCGCGTGGTCGATGACCAGCGCCTGGGCCTGTCCCTCGACGAGACCAACACCCAGGCCAGCATCGAAGCGCTGTGGACCCTGTTCGCCGATGGCCAGGCCCTGCCTGCCTTCGCCGAGCTGGCCGCCACCATCCCCAGCCGACTGCCCACCGCGCTGCTGCGCGAGTCGGCGATCCTCGCCCACCCGGTGTTCAACCGCTACCACTCGGAAACCGAGCTGATGCGCTACATGCGCAAGCTGGCCGACAAGGACCTGGCGCTGGACCGCAGCATGATCCCGCTGGGCTCCTGCACCATGAAGCTGAACGCCGCCAGCGAGATGATCCCGGTCACCTGGGCCGAGTTCGGCAACCTGCACCCCTTCGCCCCGGCCGAGCAGTCCCAGGGCTACCAGCAGCTGACCACCGAGCTGGAAACCATGCTCTGCGCCGCCACCGGCTACGACGCCGTGTCACTGCAGCCCAACGCCGGCTCCCAGGGTGAATACGCCGGCCTGCTGGCCATCCGCGCCTACCACCTGAGCCGCGGCGACGACCAGCGCGACATCTGCCTGATCCCGCAATCGGCCCACGGCACCAACCCGGCCACCGCCAACATGGCCGGCATGCGCGTGGTGGTGACCGCCTGCGACGCCCGCGGCAACGTCGACATCGCCGACCTCAAGGCCAAGGCCGAAGAGCACCGCGAGCGCCTCGCCGCGATCATGATCACCTACCCCTCCACCCACGGCGTGTTCGAGGAAGGCATCCGCGAAATCTGCGAGATCATCCACGCCAACGGCGGCCAGGTGTACATCGACGGCGCCAACATGAACGCCATGGTCGGCCTCTGCGCCCCGGGCCAGTTCGGCGGCGACGTGTCCCACCTGAACCTGCACAAGACCTTCTGCATCCCCCACGGCGGTGGCGGCCCGGGCGTCGGCCCGATCGGCGTCAAGTCGCACCTGGCGCCCTTCCTGCCCGGCCACGGCCACATGGAGCGCAAGGAAGGCGCGGTGAGCGCCGCGCCCTTCGGCAGCGCCAGCATCCTGCCGATCACCTGGATGTACATCCGCATGATGGGCGGCGCCGGCCTGCGCCGCGCCTCGCAGCTGGCGATCCTCAACGCCAACTACATCGCCCGTCGCCTGGAAGAGCACTACCCGGTGCTTTACACCGGCACCAACGGCCTGGTGGCCCACGAGTGCATCCTCGACCTGCGCCCCCTCAAGGACAGCAGCGGCATCAGCGTCGACGACGTGGCCAAGCGCCTGATCGACTTCGGCTTCCACGCCCCGACCATGTCCTTCCCGGTGGCCGGCACGCTGATGATCGAGCCGACCGAGAGCGAATCCAAGGAAGAGCTGGACCGCTTCTGCGACGCCATGATCCGCATCCGCAACGAGATCCGCGCGGTGGAAACCGGTGCCCTGGACGCCAACGACAACCCGCTGAAGAACGCCCCGCACACTGCGGCGGAGCTGGTCGGCGAGTGGGCCCACCCCTACAGCCGCGAACAGGCCGTGTACCCGACCGCCAGCCTGGTGGAAGGCAAGTACTGGCCGCCGGTGGGCCGCGTCGACAACGTCTTCGGCGACCGCAACCTGGTCTGTGCCTGCCCGTCCATCGAGGCGTACCAGGACGCCTGATCGGCACGTGATCGTGGGGGCGGGTTCATTCGCGGATGAACTTGCCCCCACGCACCACCTTGCGCTTCAACGGTCGGGCCGCGAGGCCCGATCCCTCCCAGTGTCTACGCTGACCAATAACAACGAGCGCGATCCAGGCTCAGGAGCGACACCATGTCCCTCAGCGTCTTCGACCTGTTCAAGATCGGTATCGGCCCCTCCAGCTCCCACACGGTCGGTCCCATGCGAGCGGCCGCACGCTTCGTCGACGGCTTGCGTCGCGAAGGCCTGCTGGCGGGCACGGAAACCCTGAAGGTGGAGCTCTACGGCTCCCTCGGCGCCACCGGCAAGGGCCACGGCAGCGACAAGGCCGTGCTGCTCGGCCTGGAAGGCGAGCAACCCGACACCGTGGACACCAGCGGCATCGACGAGCGCCTGGCGCACATGCGCAAGAACGGCGAACTGCGCCTGGGTGGCGAAAAGACCATCCGCTTCGTCGAGAAGGATCACCTGGCGATGATCCGCAAGCCCTTGCCCTTCCACCCCAACGGCATGATCTTCCGCGCCTTCGACGCCGCCGGGCTGCAACTGCGCTCCCGCGAGTACTACTCGGTGGGTGGCGGCTTCGTGGTGGACGAGGAAGCGGCCGGGCACGACCGCATCGTCGAAGACCAGACCCCGCTCGCCCACCCCTTCAAGACCGGCAAGGAACTGCTCGCCCACTGCGCCACCAGCGGCCTCTCCATCAGCGCGCTGATGCGCGAGAACGAAAAGGCCTGGCGCAGCCCCGAGGAAACCAGCGCCGGGCTGCAGCGCATCTGGCAGGTGATGCAGGACTGCGTGAAAGCCGGCTGCCGCAAGGAAGGCATCATGCCCGGCGGGCTCAAGGTCAAGCGCCGCGCCGCCGCGCTGTTCCGCCAGCTCAGCGAGCGCCCGGAAGCCGCCCTGCGCGACAGCCTGACGGTGCTCGACTGGGTCAACCTCTACGCCCTGGCGGTGAACGAGGAAAACGCCACCGGCGGCCGCGTGGTCACCGCGCCCACCAACGGCGCGGCGGGCATCGTCCCGGCGGTGCTGCACTACTACGCGCGCTTCGTGCCCGGCGCCAATGACGAAGGCGTGGAGCGCTTCCTGCTCACCGCCGCTGCCATCGGCATCCTCTACAAGGAAAACGCCTCCATCTCCGGCGCCGAAGTGGGCTGCCAGGGCGAAGTCGGCGTGGCCTGCTCCATGGCCGCCGGCGCGCTCTGCGAAGTCATGGGCGGCACCGTGCAGCAGGTGGAAAACGCCGCCGAAATCGGCATGGAACACAACCTGGGGCTGACCTGCGACCCGGTCGGCGGCCTGGTGCAGGTGCCCTGCATCGAGCGCAACGCCATGGGCTCGGTCAAGGCCATCAACGCCGCCCGCATGGCCCTGCGCGGCGACGGCCAGCACTTCATATCCCTGGACAAGGTCATCCGCACCATGCGCCAGACCGGTGCCGACATGAAGAGCAAATACAAGGAAACCGCTCGCGGCGGTCTTGCCGTGAACATCATTGAATGTTGATCAAAAGCAGCTTGAAGCCGAAAGCCGGAAGCCTGAAGAACACACCGGCTCCTGCTTCCAGCTTCAGGCTCCCAGCTTCCAGCTACCAGAAGGAATTCCCATGACCCTCGCAAAGACCCCCTTGCACAGCCTCCACCTCGAACTCGGAGCGAAAATGGTTCCCTTCGCCGGCTACGACATGCCGGTGCAGTACCCGCTCGGCGTGATGAAGGAGCACCTGCACACCCGTGAGCAGGCCGGGCTGTTCGATGTGTCCCACATGGGCCAGATCCGCCTGCGCGGCAGCGACGCCGCCAAGGCCCTGGAGAGCCTGGTGCCGGTGGACATCATCGACCTGCCGGTGGGCCTGCAGCGCTACGCCGTGTTCACCGACGCCAACGGCGGCATCCTCGATGACCTGATGGTGGCGCGCCTGGGGGCGGACGAGCTGTTCCTGGTGGTCAATGCCGCCTGCAAGGACCAGGACCTGGCCCACCTGCGTGCGCACATTGGCGACCGCTGCGAGATCGAGCCGCTGTTCGAAGAGCGCGCCCTGCTCGCCCTGCAGGGCCCGGCGGCGGTCACCGTGCTGGCGCGCCTGGCGCCCGAGGTGGCGAAGATGACCTTCATGCAGTTCGGCAGCGCCCGCCTGCTGGGCGTCGAGTGCTACGTCAGCCGCTCCGGCTACACCGGTGAAGACGGCTACGAAATCTCCGTGCCCGCCGACAAGGCCGAGGCCCTGGCCCGCGCCCTGCTGGCCGAACCGGAAGCCCAGGCCATCGGCCTCGGCGCCCGCGACTCGCTGCGCCTGGAAGCCGGCCTGTGCCTCTACGGCCACGACATGGACACCGCCACCACCCCCATCGACGCCAGCCTGGCCTGGGCCATCTCCAAGGTGCGCCGTGCCGATGGCGAGCGCGCCGGTGGCTTCCCCGGCGCCGAACGCATCTTCGCCCAGCAGCGTGAAGGCGTTGCCGCCAAGCGCGTTGGCCTGCTGCCCCAGGAGCGCGTACCGGTGCGTGAAGGCGCCGAGATCGTCGACGCCGACGGCACCGTCATCGGCCGCGTCAGCAGCGGCGGCTTCGGCCCCACCCTGGGTGCCCCGGTGGCCATGGGCTACGTCAACGCCGCCCATGCCGCCCTCGACAGCGAGATCTGGGCCGTGGTGCGCGGCAAGCGCGTGGCGATGAAGGTCGCCAAGACCCCCTTCGTGCCGCAGCGCTACTACCGCGGCTAACGCTTCACCCTCGATGCCCCGCAGGCTCCCCCAGCCGAAGCGAGGCCCTCAAGGCGGCGGTGCAAACCGCCGCCTTTTCTTTTTCCGGCACTCCAACCCAAGGCAGGGCCTATCCCGGAATGTAGGGTGGAGGTCGCTCTTTACCTCCACCGGCGATGCCCGGTGTCACAACCCAATCCCGAACCGTGCCACACCGCCGTAGGTTGGCGCCGAGCGCAGCGAGGCCCAACGGTGGTCAATGGGAAGGTGCCAAGGCTGTTCGCGAGCAGAGCTCGCTCCTACGGGCCTCGCTCCGAAGGACGATTCTTGGCACGAATCCGCGCCGCCTGGGTGCTTCTTCGCGAATGAATTCGCTCCCACAAAGCGGGTACAAGCAGTAGCCTGCGGGCCGTTCAATTCATTACATTCAAGATTACAAAACACTCGTAACTTATTGATTAATATGAAATTGAAAAATCTAGAATTTACTTTAACTTTTGCCGACATCCGCTTGAAAACAGGCGATTCAGGCGCCGAAACCTCGCCGTAATACTTCTGGCATATCACAGTCATCTCGCCGTCACACGACTCGGGCAGATTCGCCTCTCACCAATCCTGGGGAGGACCATGAAATGCCCTGCAAGAAAAACCTGATCAAATCGCTGACCCTGGCCGCGCTGGCCGTCGCCATCTCCGCCTGCAGCACCCCGCCGGCCGCTCCGGCCAAGGTCGAGGCGCTGAACAACGAAGACTGGTACCAGGTCCGTACCGAGAAGGAACTGTTCGTCTTCGACGACTACGCCACCTACCGCGGCTATATCGAGAACGGCACTGCCCCGCTGAAGAAGGCCACCGGCAAGAAAGACGGTTTCGACCGCGACATCACCCTGATCCTCAAAGCCGAAGACCAGGGCAAGGAAGCCAAGACCAGTGCCCAGCGTTTCCTCGACGTGAGCCTGCCGCCGGCCCTGCCGTTCTACGGCGAGCTGCGTGACGAAGACGGCATCATTTATGTATTCAGCCGCTACGGCGACATGATCGACATGTACAAGATCGGCGAACCCACCTTCAGCTACGTCGACATCGGCGGCGGCCCGCAAGGCCAGCGCGTGGTCTACGTCCTGACCAAGGAAGAGCCCAAGCCCGAGAAGCAGATCGCCCTGTTCCACAGCAAATACAACATGTGATCCGCTAAGCACGGTCACCCAACGGCAGCGCCTTGGCGCTGCCGTTTTCATTTATGTGGAAAATGCCGGCGGTGGGAGCGAACTCATTCGCGAAGGAACCCGACACCAACCCACTCGGGAACACCCGTAGGGGCGAATTCATTGGCGCTGTCTGCGTTAGCTGTTGTGGTTTTAAAGCAAGGGCTCAAGCACGGCCCTTTCCGGGCCCCAAAGGGTTTGTGCCACCTCCACCGCATGGGTTTCGCTCCGCTCTACCCATCCTACGAAAGTCCGTGCGCACCACGTGGCAATGCGTTGGACGAAGAAAGTTGGAGCAGCCSCCCAAAGGGTTTGTGCCACCTCCACCGCATGGGTTTCGCTCCGCTCTACCCATCCTACGAAAGTCCGTGCGCACCACGTGGCAATGCGTTGGACGAAGAAAGTTGGAGCAGCCGCCAACGCCCCTCCAGGAGGCCGAACGCAGTCGTTGCGCCGGG
>NZ_JAVYJE010000024.1:0-22801 GCF_032621735.1 Pseudomonas sp. zfem005
CGAAGCCGGTACCCCCATCGCCAACTACGCCTACAACGCCCTCGGCCAGCGCGTGCTGAAAGACGTGCTGCAAGGCACCGCACACACGCCCTACACCTACCTCTACGGCCCGGATGGCCAGGTGCTCGGCCAGGTGCGCTACACCAGCAGCGGCAAGAAGAGCAAAGCCAGCTACTACGTCTGGCTCGACAGCCTGCCCATCGCCCAGATCGACCTGAGCTACGACGCCGCCGGCACCACCATCGCCAGCACCACCCTCACCTACCTGCACAGCGACCACCTCAACACCCCACGCCTGGCCACCAACCAGGGCGGCAGCCTGGTGTGGAGCTGGCAGAGCGATGCCTTTGGTGTAGGGCAGCCCAATACCTATGGCGGCAATATCGATGTGATCCTGCGCTTCCCCGGGCAAGTCGCCGATGCGCACAGTGCGCTCTACTACAACTACTTCAGGGATTACGATCCGGAGACGGGCCGGTATGTGGAGAGTGATCCGATTGGGTTGGATGGGGGGCTGAATACTTATGGTTATGTGGGGGGGAATCCGCTTATATCGGTTGACTACTATGGTTTATCAGCAATGAGTCAAGCCGCTGGCAATGCGGTAGCAGGAATAATTGCTGGAACAGCGGCAGGCTCAACAGGGCATCAGAGTGATTCGACCCTAGGTGAGTGGGGCGAGGGAGGAGGCAGCTCAGGCAGAGAGAGGGAGAGTCGGGACCAGAATGCGGTTTATAAAGGCCGACAAACCACACCTAACCCTATTTCACACGGTGAAGAGAATAGGATTATTAAAATGGGAAATTTTCCTCCCATGCATGACTGTGAAGCTCTTAAGAGGGCAATCCATAATCTTAGAAAAACAATTGAATGGCGACGCGGAGACCTTAATCCAGCAGAGCGAGGCACGATGAATTATGTCGGTCACGTTACAAGAATAAGGATTTTGAGGGAAACACTTGGAGCTTTAGAGCGCGCGTATAGGTCACGTTGTGGCGACCCTGCAGAGTGTGGAAGCGCTAACTAGGATACCAATGAATGCATACTGATAAAGAATACTTATGGCTGGATGGATTCCTTTCTGCACTTTCAACAATTTGCGGATCTGGAAAATACTCATCTGGCGCTATGGTTCTCGAGCTTAACACTGATGACCTAGTCGAGTCTTTACGTAAATTTCTAGGGGATGGTGAGTTTGAGTTGGTCGAAAGCAGCCATGTTTTTGATGAGCCACAAGTGATAGAGCATATAGAGCCATGGCTTGAAACTTACCTGCATGGTTTCTTGGAGAATACTCTCATCACTGAGAGTGGTAACACCTCTGACCTAGAGAGCCTAGTAGAATATGTGCGCTGGAAAATAATTGAAGGGATATATAGAGTTTGCGATCCAACCATGGGTAAATGTTTCTTTTTGAAATCAGTTATTTTAGAAAACAATTGCTCATACGTAATCATCCCTACTCCTGACAAACATCTGGTTTTGGTTTTTTCAGAGCCAATCTAGTAAAAGACACGCCTTACTAATCGCTCCAAAAAAATGCTAACTGCACTTATACCGCCGCACATCACTAATTATTAGCAATGTGCGGCGGTCTTGATCAGGTAGTGGAGAGCCATTACTTCACCCCTCACGGAGTATAGTTATCAGGACGCACTCTGTTTCGTTTTCAGCGACAATAACCAACCACCGCGCAACTGCACTAAAGCTTCGGTGCGGATTCAAGGCGATCAATGCCTTGACCGGTTATAGATTTGATTACGATAAACTGGCAACTGAAATAGTCGGTTTACTGCGAAGTCACTACCTGCGCCAGCCTGCTTGAAATAGCCTGCTCCGCTCCTTGCCCTCTGCCCCTCGCCTCCCTATCCTGCCCCGACCACGGTAAATCCCGTGGTCGGGTTTGACAGCCCGAAACACTGGTGGCTTTCCCTCTTATCACTGGAGCTCCACCATGCATGACGTACAGTTCCCACTCGCTATCTACGACCCCGCTCATCCCCTCCACGTATCCACAAAGGAGGTCTCGGCATGAACAGCGCCCCTTTGATCGATTACAAAGAGCAACGCATCCAGCAGCTGGTCGACCACCTCGACACGCGACTGCACACCACCCAGGTGATGGCGGAGTTGCTCCTGGATTTCGCGGCCTTGCGCGACGGCGCCGACTACTCCTACCTCAGCCGGTACCGGGAAGGGGCCTTGATGGACGCGATGGTCCATCTGTCGCGTAACAACTATGAAGACTTCTGCAAACTGGCAGAGTTGGCGCAGTTGCCGGGTAAATAGCCGGGGCCCTGATCTATTCCCTATGAAGGGATCGCCAGGGGCAACGACGTTGCCCCTGGCAAATAACCGCTCCCAACAAACCCGGCCGCCGACCACCGGCCTCCCCTCCTCCACGGATTCAGGCCTCTCTCACAGAATTCCCTCCCCAGCTCCCCCGATAATCGCGGCCTCAAGTACAACCCCATCCCCCCCCCATCCGCTGCCGCCGGCAGCCGATGGAATGAGCCCGACAGGACGCACCATGGCCAACGCCCCGAGCCCCGCTCTCGCCGCAATCGATTACGACCGCATCCAGGCCCTGCTGAACTCGGAGTACGTGGAAGAGCACTTCCACGCGTACATCGAAGGCAATGACAACGATGAGTGGGTGACCCTCGAACTTGACGATGGCGAGGAGACGGAGGCGTTCGTCGTGTTCGACCAGCACCGCATCCGCGTCGCGGTGGAGAATTTCGACAGCCCGGCCGCCAGGAACGGGCACAGCGACCACCGCCACTACATCTTCAAGCTGGTGGACCACGAGACCCGCGAGTACGAGGTGCGCTACCAGCCCGTCGAGGTGGATGCAGAGGGCGAGGACACGCTCGATACCTTCCCCATCGCCGAGCAGAGCGCGGCGATCCAGGAAAGCGCCGTGAAGCACTTCGAGGCGCTGGAGGCCTACATCGCCGCCAAGGACGAGCAGCTGACCAACATCAAGGCCAGCCTGCCGCCGGCGATGATTCTCAACGTGCTGGGCAACATGGAGTCCTTCGATGCGCTGAAGTCGGAGTTCGAGGAAATGGCCGCCGCAGCCTTCGTCGACACCTATCGCCTGGACCCGGAGTTCAGCGAACTGGTGAACGACGACCGCATGCTCCGCTCCTACTCGGCCTGCATGGACCGCACCGAGCCCTCGATGACCGACCAGGACTGGGAGAACATCGAGAACCACACCGCCTCCGCCTACTTCATCGTGCGCAACATCTTCTCCGAGCGGACGCGCATCTCGGTCTCGATGGTGACGGCCCGCTGCCTGGGCAACCTGATCGACAAGGGCATGATCACCGCCGCCAAGATCGAGACCGCCGGCCTCGCCCATGGCCTCGTGCGCTGGCGCGAGCTGATCACCCAGATGACCGACGCGGTGGAGCAGCGCGACCAGAAGGCCATGCTGCTGGCCCTGTACAAGATGTTCGTGCGCAAGCCCATCAGCGACGACGACAAGCTCTACACCTGCGGCATGCAGAACCTGGGGCTGCCGGACTTCGTGATCGCCTTCGGCGAGGATGCGGAGCCGTCGGAGCAGGAGCAGATCGACTCGGTCGCGCGCTTCGAGAAGGCCTTCCTGGCGACCTTCGGCCTGGAGGAAGCCAGCGAGCCGCTCACTCCCTACAAGAAGCGCCCCGACTTCGGCTACAAGCTCGGCGACCTGCGCCACAACCCCTTCGGCTATACCCTGATCGGCTGAGTCGGCGCCTTCGGCCATGCAACGAGCCCGCTCCGTGGAGCGGGCTTTTTTTCGGCTGCCAGCGACTCCACTCCGGTGCTCGCCGGATCGGCCTACCAACCCGGCCGATACCCCACCCAGCCCCTGAAGGTGAAGCCGGCGTAGAACAGCTCCACCCCCTCGAAACCGGCCTGGCGAAGCAGCGCCTCATCCTGCTCGGGCGAGAACAGCGGCAACCGCTCGCTGATGGCCGCGATCGCACTCCCGGCCTGAGCCGCAGGGACGCCGGAAGCCGTGGCGAAGGCCGCGTAGCGCCTAAGCCAGCGCGTACGTTCTTCAAGCGGTTGCGCAACGCTGTGGTGGGCGACCACCAGCGGCGCGCCGGGCTTCAGGCGCAGCAGCAGCTCCCGGAGCGTGCGCAGGCGCTCCGCCTCCGGCAGGAAGTGCAGCGTGAGCAGGCAGGTGGCGCCGTCGAAGGGCTCAAGGGAAGTCGATTCGATATACCCCTCGTGCAGGTCCACGCGCGCCTCAAGATCGCCCAGGGTCTGGCGGGCCAGGGCGAGCATTTCCGCCGACGGGTCCACCCCGACGAAGCGCCAGCCGGGCTGCGCCTCGGCGAATACCTTCAGCTCCAGGCCGCCGCCGGCGCCGAGCACCAGCACCCGGCCCTGCGCAGGCACCCGCTCGGCCAGCAGAATGCTCGCCATCCGCTGCAAGGCATGGAACCCGGGCACCTGGCGGACAGGCCCCTCCGCGTAGCGGGCGACGGCCTGCGGGTCGGAAAACGCTTGCATGGGCGCCTCCACCATCAGTGGCTGTCGAAGATCAGTGACTGATGCGCGGCGGCACCGGCCAAGGTCCCGTCGCCCACCGCCAGGGGCACCGAGCCGCCCATCCGCGCTGCGTCGCCACAGGCGTAGACGCCCTTCACACTGGTCGCCTTCATGGCATCGGTGCGGATGATCCGCCCGTAGAAGCCCTCGTCGAACTCGCAGCCCAGCATCTGCGGCAGCGCGCTGGCGACATCGATGCGGGTGGGCACGAACAGGCCATCCAGGCTGATCACCCGCCCGTCGTGCAGCACCACATCCAGCTCACCATCAATGCGTTGCACAGGCTCGCGCTCCAGTGTCACGCCGCGCGCGGCGAGCGTGGCCAGTTGCTCCGGGTCGGGCTCGAAAGCCTCGTTGAGGAACAGCGTCGTGCGGCCCCAATCCGGCAGCAGCAGCGCCAGGTGCATGGACATGGCAGACGTGGCGATGACGCCGATCCGCCCCTGCTGCAGCTCGTAGCCGTGGCAGTACGGACAATGGAACACCCGGTTGCCCCAACGCTCGGCCAAGCCGGGAATCTCGGGCAGCTGATCCACCACCCCGCCAGCGAAGATGATCCGCCGCGCCTCACGCGGCTCCGCACCTTCGATGTCGACACGCAAGCCCCGCTCCGTCAGCGCAGCGGCGACGGCCTTGCCGGTCAGCCAGTCGACCGTTTCGTAGGCCATCACTTGCTCGCGCCCCAACCGGGCGATGGCGGCCGGGTCATTGCCGTCCTGGGTCAGGAAGCCATGGGAATGCGCGGCGAAGCGGTTGCGCCGCAGCCCCTCGTCCACCACCAGGATGCGCCGGCGTGCCCGCGCCAGGGGCATGGCCGCCGACAGGCCCGCATAGCTGCCACCGATGATGATCACGTCGTACTGCATCGCTGCCACTCCTCTTCTGCTCGCCCGGAGCCAACTCAGTCGGCCGGCCGAAAGTCATGAAACTTTTAGAGCTACATGATAGAGCGAGGATTTTTTATCACGCAACTTATAAAGTGGCGTCATTCATTCCACCTGACGCAAGCCGCAACAGAGGCAACTCGATGAGAAAGGACAGCAGGCTCTCCCGCATGCTCCACGTGCTGCTGCACATGGCCCGCCACGACCAGCCCTTCACCTCGGAGCAGATCGCCCGGATGCTGGACACCAACCCAGTGGTCGTCCGCCGCACCATGGCCGGCCTGCGACAGGCCGGCTACGTAAGCTCCGAGAAAGGCCACGGCGGTGGCTGGACGCTGGCCGGGGATCTCGAAACCATCACCCTGCTGGACATCCACAATGCCGTCGGCGGCCCGAGGATCTTCGCCATCGGCATCGAGAACGAAACCCCGGAATGCGCCGTCGAGCGCGTGGTCAACGCCGCCCTGGAAGACGCCCTGAACCAGGCCGAGGCCCTGCTCATCGACCGTCTCGGCGCCATCACCCTGGCGGAGCTGGCCCGCGACTTCGACGTGCTGTGCAAGGTGAGCGGCTGGGGGATCGAAGGGCGGCATGAGGAGTAATTCCGCGCCGTCCCTGTAGGGGCGACTTCAGTCGCCCTTCGCGAGCAGAGCTCGCTCCTACGTCCATGCTCCTGTGTGGGAGCGAATTCATTCGCGAGTTGCCCGGCACCGAGGTCTCATAGTTGAAATCGCGCCAGCCCGGCAGCCCGCAAGAACGATCAAATCCCCCCTTTGCTCCCCTGCTAACGTCGCCCCGTCTTCAACAAATGGCTGCCGGAGTCCGGGTACGCCTTCGCCGACGCCCCGGAGTTCGAGCGATACAGCGCCGATTTCGAGCCGATGGAGGGGACGGGGTTCGTGGAGGTGTGGGTGCCGGTGGTGCGTCGCAGCCAAGCCCCGTAGGTCGGGTGCAACCCGACACCCTGAGCACGGGAACATCGCGGGTTTCCCCCCCTACGCGGGCACCTCGGCCCTACCCCACCCGCAACCAGATCACCGAGGCATCGTCGCTGGCCTTGAAGCGCGGATAGCGCAGGCAGGCGGCGTCTTCGAGCTCGATGCGCCGCAGCTCGGCGGCCAGGGGCAGCAGGCCGCTCTCGAGCACGCGGGCCACCAGGGTGGCGGCGTCGTAGTGGCGGTAGGTGTCGAACAGCGCGGCGAAGCCATCGGTCATCAGCAGCAGGTCGTCACCCCTGGCCAGCGGCGCGCGGGCGTAGTGCATGCCCGCCTTCGCCTGCTCGGCGTCGACGCTCAGCACCGCCTTCGGGCGTTCGCGGGCGGCGCGGCGGTCGGCCAGCACGTGGGCGCTGCGCACGTTGTCGGCACCGGTGCCCGGGCCCAGGGCCGCGGCTTCGGCCTGTTCGGTGTCGCGGTTCGGCTCGGGGGTGAGGAAGGCGACGCCGCTGGCGCTGCGGTGGATGACGACGCAGTCGCCGAGATGGCCGCAGGCGAGGCTTTCGCCCTCGATGGCCACGGCGGCGAGCGAGGCGCGGGGCAACTCCCAGTGGGCGACCGGCTCGCGCTGGCGGTCACGCGCATAGTCCGTGGCGACGCGGTCGAACACCCCGTTGCACAGTTCCGCCAGCGGGCCCGAGGCACCGGCGAATGCGCGATGCGCCGAGCCGGCCAGCCAGGCCGCGCCACCGCGCTCGCCCATGAGCCCCGGTTCGCCGAGGTCGGTGGCGCCGTCGATGACCCAGGCATGCTGCTCGGCGCTGCCGATGCGGTCGTCGTTCGGAACCGAGTTCTTGCCCGCGAGGCTGAGGGTCTGGATCAGGTCGAAATGCATGGAGGTCCCTTCAATGGCCAGGCTGAATCAGCGTCGCATTCTAGCCTTCGGTCATTCCGAACAGGGCAGGAAACGGACGAATCAGGGCCGATACCCCTGGGCCAGGAGCCAGCCCTGGAGCTTGCGCCGCGCCTCGGGCGCCTGCTCCGCCAGGGCCTCGGAGAGCCGGCCGCCATGCAGCGCCCGGACGATGGGCGCGAGTGCGATGCCGTCCAGGTGCCAGATGCCCAGGGGCTGGTCGGCGGTGACGACCACTTCGCGCTCCTCGATCAAATCGCCCTGGATGACGGGCCCACGCTCGACCCGCAGCTGGCCCACATCGGCTGGCACGTGCAGCGGCTCGGCATCCGGCCAGGCACTGCGTTCGCGCCAGAACGGCTGCTCCGCCCAGCGCCGCTCCAGGGCGTAGAAATCACGACCGGTGCGGGCGAAGCGCAGGAACGATTGCTCCACCCGCCGCTGGTGGAAGCGCTGCGCCAAGCCGGCGCGCTCGGGCCGTTGCAGCAGGGTGTTGATCACCGCCGGCGCCTGCAGCGCGGAGGACAGGGACTGGAAGATGCCATTGCCCGAAAGCGGGTCCACCGCCATGGCGGCATCGCCCACGCGCAGCCAGTCCACGCCGCTGGCCTCGTTGAAGAGAATCGCGGTGCTGCTGCGGGCATGCAGGTCGGCCGGCTGCAACGCAACCTCGCCGAACAGTTCGCGCGCCAGGGCAGACTCACTGCGGCGCTGTGCGCACCAGGCCGGCAGTTGCTCCTTGGGCGGCAGGTCGCGGGCGTCCAGGGTGATCTGCCAGTAGCAGCGCCCGTCCTCCCGCCGTGCCATCCAGGCCCAGCCGTCGGCCAGGCTTTCCAGCGCCGAGCCCGGCTGGCCCGGTGCTTCGCGCCAGGTATTGAGCAGGCTGAGGGTTTCCGGCCCACGCAGGCGCCCCCCCGCCAGCGGTGCCTGGCGACCTCGGGCTTCCACCAGGAAATCCGCACGCAGCGGCTCGCCGCCGTCGAGATGCACGAGGTGCCCCCGCTCCAGCGCCTCGACCCGCAGCACCCGCGCTTCCTGCACCGCGATGCCGGCAGCGGCCAGGTCCTCGCGCAGCGCCGCATCGAAGCGCGGGCGATCCAGCAGGCATTCGCGGTTGATCGATTGGCTGCCGGCGCCCCAGGCAACCCGCCGAGCGGACGGCGCATCGGCACAGGCCCGTGCACGGGTGAGCCCGGCGTGACGCAGGCCTTCGAGCACCCGTTGCGACACGCCCTCCAGCGCCGCGAAACGCCGCCACTCGCTGACCACCCGCACCGGGTAGCCCAGCCGTTTCAGCCCCAGGGCGACCGCAGCGCCCGCCGGGCCGGCGCCGAGCACGACGACCTCAGCCATGGCGACGCTCCGGCCCGGTGAAGGCGGCACCGTCGTGCAGCCAGCGCAACACCGCCTCGCGGCCGGCGCCAGGGTGCTCGCGCAGGTAGGCCGCAATGGTTCCGCTCAGCGCAGCGCAGGCCATGCTGGCGCCGGCCGCGCCATTGGCGGCGCGGACATGGGCACCGAAATCGGCCTGGGGGCTGTTCAGCCAGGACCACTGCCCGGGCGCGCAACGGGCATCACCGGTGATGCGGATCACCCCCGGGTAGCCGGCCGGATACACCGCCGCGCCCTGGGCGGGGCTGGAGGCGCAGAGCAGCACACCGGCGCTCTGCACCAGCGCGCAGGCTTCGCGCAGCACGGGGCGGTCATTGCGCAGGCCGAGGCTCATGTTGATCAACGCCACGCCCTGTTCCGCCAGCCAATACAGGGCGGCGGCGACCTGCAACGGGCTGGTCTGCCAACGCTCGCCGAAGACCTGCGCCATGCAGATGCGCGCCGGCGCGCTGGGCGGGCCGATGGCATCCAGCACCAGGGGACCGTGGCCGAGGGCATCGGGCTGCGCCTCGCCTTCCTGCAGCTCGCCGCCCTCCAGCCAGAAGCGTCGGGCCAGCGTCACCCGCGCGACCTGCTCGGGAGCGAAGCCGCTGTCGATGATGCCGATGGCCAGCTCAGTGCCCATGGCTCACCGGCTCCAGGTGCTGCAGGCGGCCCTGCTCCATGCGGAAGGCGAGATCGGCTTCGGCCAGGGTGGAGGCACGGTGGCTGATGAGGATGCGCGTGCGCCCGGCGAAGAGCTGGTCGATGGCGGCGATCACGTCGCGCTCGGTGGCTTCGTCCACCGCCGAGGTGGCCTCGTCCAGCACCAGGATCAGCGGGTCCTGCAACAGCGCGCGGGCGATGGCGATGCGCTGCTTCTGCCCACCGGAAAGCTGCTGGCCACGCTCGCCCAGGGGGTTCTCCAGCCCCAGGGGCAGGGACGCGATCAGGCCATCGAGGCGGGCCAGCCGCGCCACCTGTTCGATGGCCTCGCGGCTGGCATCGGGGGCGGCGTAGGCGAGGTTCTCCGCCAGGGTGCCGCGGAACAGCACGATGTCCTGGCTGACCACGGCGATGCGCCGGCGCAGCTCGAGCAGGTCCAGTTCGCGCAGGTCGGCGCCGTCCAGCAGGATGCGGCCCCGGTCCGGGTCGTAGAAGCGTTGCAGCAGGTCGATCAGGGTGGACTTGCCGACGCCCGACGCCCCGCTGATGGCGACCTTGAGGCCGGCGGGAATGCTCGCGTCCACGCCATCGAGTAGCGCGCCGGCACGCTGTTCGTGGGCGAAGTGCACGCCCTCCAGGCGCAGCGCGCCATAGCCTTCCGGCATCGGCTGCGGCGCGTCGCTCTGGCGCACCGTGACCGGTTCCTGCTGCAGCTCCATCACCCGGCCGAGGCTGACGGTCATCCGCTGCAACGCGACGTACAAGCCCAGCAGGCTCTGCACCGGCCCCACGGCCATGCCCAGGTAGGTGGAGAAGGCGATCAGCGCGCCCAGTTGCCAGGTGCCCTGGATCACCCAGTAGCCGCCGATGAGAAAGGCGCAGGCGCGGGACAGCGAGGTGAGCGTGCCGGGCACCGCATGGGTGAAGAACTCGGTGACCTGCACCCGCAGCAGTTGGCGCATGTAGCCCTGCCCCAAGCCTTCCAGGCGCCGCGCTTCGCGCTGCTGGGCACCGGCGGCCTGGATGAATTTCATCGCCGGCAGGGTTTCCACCAGGAAGGACGACACATCCGCCGAACGCTCGCGCAGGCTGCGCACCTCGCGCTCCACCTTGCGTCGCATCCAGCGCAGCCAGAGCACCTCGATGGGGATCAGCAGCGCCAGCAGCAGCGACAGCTGCCAGGACAGCATGAGCATCAGCGCCACCGCGCCGACCAGGCCGATGACGCTGGAGACGGCGGAGAACAGCGAGTCCACGGCGAAGCGCTGGATCTCCGCCACGTCGCCATCGAGCCGGGAAAGGATGTCGCCCAGGCGCTTGCGCCCGAAGAAGGCCGGCGACAGGCGCTGCAGGTGGCGGTAGAGGTCGTCACGCAGGGCGAAGAGGATGCGCCCCGAGAGCCGCGTGTGCAGGTAGCGGTTGATGCCCGACAGTGCCGTGCCGAGCAGGCCGACCAGGATCATCGCCAGGGCCACCTGCACCAGGGTGCCGAAGTCCCGGGCCAGCAGGCCGTCGTCGATCAGCGTCTTGGTCAGCCAGGGCTGCGCCAGCACCAGGAGGCTGGCGCAGAGGGACAGCCCCAGCAGCGCGGCGATGGCCCGCCCGTGGGGGCGGACGAAGCCGTAGAGCCAGGCCAGGGCACGGCGCAGCAGGTCGGGGTCGCTGGCGTCGACGAGTTTGAGCAGGAGGCGGGTCATGAGGCACAGAAACACTGTAGGGGCGAATTCATTCGCCCAGCAGGCCGGAGGGCTGCCAACGGGGCAACTACGTTGCCCTTGGCGAATGAATTCGCCCCTACAAGAACAATATGCTCCTGCATGGAACTCATCCCCTGAGCTGCTTCAGCTTGCGATACAGCGTCGCGCGGCTGATGCCCAGGGCGTCGGCGGCAGCGGAGACATTGCCCTGGTGGCGCTCCAGGGCGCTGCGGATCAACTCCAGCTCGTTCTCGCGGATGCTTCCGGGCTGGCGACGGCTGCTGGTCAGCTCGTCCAGCAGGCTGTCGGTGAGGTGGTCCAGGCCCAGCGTCCGTTCGCCGGGCTCGCGCATGGCCAGGGCCGAGCGCAGCACCATTTCCAGTTGGCGGATATTGCCCGGCCAGTCGTAGCCGGTGAGCAGTTCGGCCAGGTCCTTGTCCAGGCTCATGCCGGGTTCGCCGAGGCGCGCCAGCACCTCGGCGATGAGGGTGGCCAGGTCATCGCGCTCACGCAGCGACGGCAGGCGCAGGCTCACGCCATTGACGCGGTAGTAGAGGTCTTCGCGGAACTGCCCGCCCTGCACCAGGCGCGGCAGGTCGCGGTGGGTGGCGCAGATCACGGCGATATCCAGCTCCTGCTCCTCGCCCGCGCCCAGCGGTGCGACGCGGCGCTCCTGCAGCACGCGCAGCAGGCGCGCCTGCAGGGCCAGGGGCATGTCGCCGATCTCGTCGAGGAACAGCGTGCCGCCCTGGGCCTGCATCACCCGGCCGACCATGCCGCCCTTGCGCGAGCCGGTGAAGGCGCCCTCGCGGTAGCCGAAGAGTTCGGATTCGATCAGCCCTTCGGGGATCGCCGCGCAGTTCACCGCGACGAAAGGCTTGCCCGCCCGTGCACTGGCCTGGTGCAAGGCACGGGCGACCACCTCCTTGCCGGTGCCGGTTTCGCCCAGCAGCAGCACCGGCAGCTCGCCGGCCAGCCCCTGGCGAGCCATGCGCAAGGCCCGAGCCAGGCGCGCATTGCCGCCGGCCAGGGCTTCCAGCTCCGGCGCGGGCGTGGCGGTCGGCCTGGCCGGTGCCACCGGGGCAACACCGATGTGCCGGGGCAGGTGCAGGGCACGGAAGAAGAACTCGCCGCGCGGGGTCTGCACGCTGCCCACGCCGCCTTGCAGCAGGCGCGCGAGGAAGCCCGAGGCGCGGGCGCCGAGCAGCTCCTCGCAGCGGTGCCCCAGCAGCGCCTGGCGCTCCACCCGCAGCAGGTTGCAGGCCTGGTCGTTGGCGGCCAGCAACTCGCCGTCCAGGCTCAGGGCCAGCAGGCCGTGCCAGGCGGAGCCGAGGTATTGCGGGCGTGAATGGAAGGCCAGCACCAGGTGCTGGGGGTAGCTGAGGCCGAACAGGCGGCTCTCGATATTGCCGGCCGCCAGCAGCAGCGTGGCGAAGCTGTCGCGGGGCTCGGCGAGGTGGCCTTCGCGGGTCAGGTCGATGACGCCGACCACGCGGCCGTGGGGGTCCTTGAGCGGCACCGAGGTGCAGGCGAAGCGGCTGAGGCGGTCCAGGTAATGCTCGCCGCTGTTGATCAGGGTCGGCCGGCCCTCGACCACGGCGGTGCCCAGGGCGTTGGTGCCGCGCAGGGATTCGCTCCAGCAACTGCCCGGGCGCAGGTCGCGCAGGCCGGCGAGCTGCAGGGCGTCGGTCTGCCCTTCGATGGCCAGGACGTTGGCCTGGGCGTCGCCGAGTATCACCAGGCCGCCCTGCCCCTGCTGGCGCACCAGGTATTCGAGTTCGGGGGTGGCGGCGTCGATCAGCAGGCGGTTGCCCGCCAGCAGCAGGTCGAGGTCGCGCAGCTGCTCGATGCCCGCGCCGTCGCCTTCCAGGCAGTCGAGCCCGTGACCGAGGCTGCGCCGCCAGGAGGCGTCGATCTCCTCGCGCAGCACGCCATCAGGGAGGTCGCCTTCGTTCTGCAAACGCAGGCGGGCGAGGCGGGATTGCCGCAGGACATCGTCATTTCTTGTTATTCGCATGTCATTCGTACTCCAGCGCCCTCCTCGCCTGGCCCCTGTGGAGGGGGTTGGCGGCAGGGTCGCCCAGAATGTCTACACCCGCCTTTCGGCGCAGTAAAGAGTCGTGTCGTCCGTTGGCATGGCGAGCAATCTTCGCGCCAGAAGAGGCCAGCGGAACGACCGTGGCGAGCGTTGACAGGCAGGTTCGCACAGGTTTACGTTAACGTAAAGGTAAACACAGCCGAGCCCGTTTCCATGTCCAAGACCTACAGCATTTCCGACCTCGCCCGCGAACTGGATGTGACCACCCGCGCCATCCGCTTCTACGAGGAGCAGGAGATGCTCTTCCCCGAACGCCGGGGCCAGGAACGCATCTACAGCCCCAAGGACCTGGTGGCGCTGAAGCTGATCCTGCGCGGCAAGCGCATCGGCTTCTCCCTCGCCGAGTGCAAGGAGCTGATCGACCTCTACGACCCGAGCAGCGGCAACCGCAAGCAGCTGGAGACCTTCATGGAGAAGATCGCCGCCCGCCGCGCGCAGCTGGAACAGCAACTGCTCGACATCCAGCAGATGCAACTGGAGCTGGACACCGCCGAGGAACGCTGCCTGGCCGCCCTCGCCGAAACCAAGAAACAGGGCGCCAGCGCCTGACCCGACAACCCGTTTCCCGACAATCACAAGCACAGGTGGAACCATGACTTACCCGAGCCTGAACTTCGCCCTCGGCGACACCATCGACATGCTGCGCGAGCAGGTGCAAGCCTTCGTCGCCGCCGAACTGGCGCCCCGCGCGGCCCAGGTGGACAGCGAAAACGCCTTCCCCATGGACATGTGGAAGAAGTTCGGCGAGATGGGCCTGCTCGGCGTCACCGTGCCCGAGGAATTCGGCGGCGCGGGCCTGGGCTACCTGGCCCACGTGGTGGCCATGGAGGAGATCAGCCGCGGCTCCGCTTCGGTCGCCCTCTCCTACGGCGCCCACTCCAACCTCTGCGTCAACCAGATCAACCGCAACGGCAACGCCGAGCAGAAGCACAAGTACCTGCCCAAGCTGATCAGCGGCGAGCACGTCGGCGCCCTGGCCATGAGCGAGCCCAACGCCGGCTCCGACGTGGTCTCCATGAA
This sequence comes from Pseudomonas sp. zfem005, assembly GCF_032621735.1. Taxonomy (NCBI): domain Bacteria; kingdom Pseudomonadati; phylum Pseudomonadota; class Gammaproteobacteria; order Pseudomonadales; family Pseudomonadaceae; genus Pseudomonas; species Pseudomonas sp. zfem005. Next base: position 14,136 of record NZ_JAVYJE010000024.1, read on the forward strand.
GCTGCGCGCCGACCGCAAGGGCGACCGCTTCGTGCTCAACGGCAGCAAGACCTGGATCACCAACGGCCCCGACGCCAACACCTACGTGATCTACGCCAAGACCGACCTGGAGAAGGGCCCACACGGCATCACCGCCTTCATCGTCGAGCGCGACTGGAAGGGGTTCTCCCGCAGCAACAAGTTCGACAAGCTCGGCATGCGCGGCTCCAACACCTGCGAGCTGTTCTTCGATGACGTGGAAGTGCCGGAGGAGAACATCCTCGGCGTGCTCAACGGCGGCGTCCGGGTGCTGATGAGCGGCCTCGACTACGAGCGCGTGGTGCTCTCCGGCGGCCCCACCGGGATCATGCAAGCGTGCATGGACGTGGTGGTGCCCTACATCCACGACCGCAAGCAGTTCGGCCAGAGCATCGGCGAGTTCCAGCTGATCCAGGGCAAGGTCGCCGACATGTACACCCAGCTCAACGCCAGCCGTGCCTACCTCTACGCCGTGGCCCAAGCCTGCGACCGTGGCGAGACCACCCGCAAGGACGCCGCGGGGGTGATCCTCTACACCGCCGAGCGCGCCACCCAGATGGCCCTGGACGCGATCCAGATCCTCGGCGGCAACGGCTACATCAACGAATTCCCCGCCGGCCGCATGCTGCGCGACGCCAAGCTCTACGAGATCGGCGCCGGCACCAGCGAAATCCGCCGCATGCTGATCGGGCGCGAGCTGTTCAACGAAACCAAGTAAACGAACTAGCTGGAAGCCAGAAGCTGGAAGCCGGACGCATGCACTGCCCTCTTCCAGCCTCCAGCTTCCGGCTTCAAGCCCGCGGAGCCCCGAATGACCATTCTCACTACACAGCTGAATCCGCGCTCCCCCGAATTCGCCGCCAACGCCGCGGCCATGGGCGAGCAGGTCGACGCGCTGCGCGAGCTGCTGGCGCGCGTCCATGAAGGCGGCGGTGCCAAGGCCCAGGAACGCCACACCTCGCGCGGCAAGCTGCTGCCGCGCGAGCGCATCAACCGCCTGCTCGACCCCGGCTCGCCCTTCCTCGAGATCGGCCAGCTGGCCGCCCACGAGGTGTATGGCGAGGACGTACCCGCCGCCGGCGTGGTGGCCGGCATCGGCCGCGTGGAAGGCGTCGAATGCATGATCGTGGCCAACGACGCCACGGTGAAAGGCGGCTCCTACTACCCGCTGACGGTGAAGAAGCACCTGCGCGCCCAGGCCATCGCCCGCGAGAACCGCCTGCCCTGCATCTACCTGGTGGACTCCGGCGGCGCCAACCTGCCGCGCCAGGACGAGGTCTTCCCCGACCGCGAGCACTTCGGCCGCATCTTCTTCAACCAGGCCAACATGAGCGCCCTCGGCATCCCGCAGATAGCCGTGGTCATGGGCTCGTGCACCGCCGGCGGCGCCTACGTGCCGGCGATGAGCGACGAAACCATCATGGTGCGCAACCAGGCCACCATCTTCCTCGCCGGCCCGCCGCTGGTGAAGGCCGCCACCGGCGAGGTGGTGAGCGCCGAGGACCTGGGCGGTGCCGACGTGCACTGCAAGACCTCCGGCGTCGCCGACCACTACGCCGAGGACGACGCCCACGCCCTGGCCCTGGCCCGGCGCAGCATCGCCAACCTCAACTGGCGCAAGCTCGGCCAGCTCAACCACCGCCAGCCGCTGCTGCCACGCTATGCGGCGGAAGAGCTGTACGGGGTGATCCCGGCGGACGCCAAGCAACCCTTCGACGTGCGCGAAGTGATCGCGCGCCTGGTGGACGGCTCCGAGTTCGATGAATTCAAGGCCCTGTTCGGCACCACCCTGGTGTGCGGCTTCGCCCATCTCAACGGCTACCCGATCGCCATCCTCGCCAACAACGGCATCCTCTTCGCCGAGGCCGCGCAAAAAGGCGCGCACTTCATCGAACTGGCCTGCCAGCGCGGCATCCCGCTGCTGTTCTTGCAGAACATCACCGGCTTCATGGTCGGCCAGAAGTACGAGGCCGGCGGCATCGCCAAGCACGGCGCCAAGCTGGTCACCGCCGTGGCCTGCGCCAGGGTGCCCAAGTTCACCGTGATCATCGGCGGCAGCTTCGGCGCCGGTAACTACGGCATGTGCGGCCGCGCCTACGACCCGCGCTTCCTGTGGATGTGGCCCAACGCGCGCATCGGCGTGATGGGCGCCGAGCAGGCCGCCGGGGTGCTGGCCCAGGTCAAGCGCGAGCAGAGCGAACGCGCCGGGCAGGTGTTCAGCGCCGAGGAGGAGGCCCGCCTCAAGCAGCCGATCCTCGACCAGTACGAGCGCCAGGGGCACCCCTACTACTCCAGCGCGCGGCTCTGGGACGACGGCGTGATCGACCCGGCGCAGACCCGCGAGGTGCTCGCCATGGCGATCTCCAGCGCGCTCAACGCGCCGATCGAGCCGACCACCTTCGGCGTGTTCCGGATGTGAAAAAACCAGCCGCAAGCTGCAAGCCGCAAGCCCCAAGGGGCGCGGCTCGCACTTGCAGCTTGCCGCTTGAAACGTGCAGCTGGGGAACCCCATGACCGACTTCGACACCCTGCAACTGGAGTTCGCCGACAACGGCGTCGCCACCCTCTGGCTCAACCGCCCGGAGAAGAACAACGCCTTCAACGCCGGCATGATCCGCGAGCTGATCCTTGCCATCGAAACCGTCAAGAGCGCCGCCAACGTGCGCTTCCTGATGCTGCGCGGCCGGGGCCGGCACTTCTCCGCCGGCGCGGATCTCGCCTGGATGCAGGAGTCCGCGCGCCTCGATTACAACGCCAACCTGGACGACTCCCGCGAGCTGGCCGAGCTGATGTACAACCTCTACCAGCTCAAGGTGCCGACCCTCGCCGTGGTGCAGGGCGCGGCCTTCGGCGGCGCCCTGGGCCTGATCAGCTGCTGCGACATGGCCATCGGTGCCAGCGACGCGCAGTTCTCCCTGTCCGAGGTGCGCATCGGCCTGGCCCCGGCGGTGATCAGCCCCTTCGTGGTCCAGGCCATCGGCGAGCGTGCAGCGCGCCGCTACGCCCTCACCGCCGAACGCTTCAGCGGCGAGCGCGCCCGCGAACTGGGCCTGCTCGCCGAGTGCTACCCGGTGGAGGAACTGGAACAGGCGGTGCAGGACTGGACCGCCAACCTGCTGCTGAACAGCCCCCAGGCCATGCGCGTGAGCAAGGAGCTGATGCGCGAAGTCGGCAGCGGTGCCCTCAGCCCCAACCTGCGCCGCTACACCGAGAACGCCATCGCCCGCATCCGCGTCAGCACCGAGGGGCAGGAAGGGCTCACGGCCTTCCTGGAGAAGCGCAAGCCGAGTTGGCAGACGAACAGCTAGAAGCTGGAAGCCCGAAGCTGGAAGCAGTCGCAGCCAGCACTAGCCCCAGCTCGCCAAAGGAGCAGAACAATGATTACAACCTTGCTGATCGCCAACCGTGGCGAAATCGCCTGCCGGGTGATGCGCACCGCCAAGGCCCTGGGCCTGACCACCGTGGCCGTGCACAGTGAAATCGATCGCCACGCCCGCCACGTGCGCGAGGCGGACATGGCGGTGAACCTGGGGGGCGCCAAGCCCTCGGAAAGCTACCTGCTGGCCGAGCGCATCATCGCCGCCGCCCAGGCCAGCGGTGCCCAGGCCATCCACCCGGGCTACGGCTTCCTCTCCGAGAACGCCGCCTTCGCCCGTGCCATCGAGGCCGCCGGCCTGGTGTTCCTCGGCCCGCCGGCCAGCGCCATCGACGCCATGGGCAGCAAGTCCGCCGCCAAGGCGCTGATGGAGGAAGCCGGCGTGCCCCTGGTGCCCGGCTACCACGGCGAGGCCCAGAACCTGGAGACCTTCCGCACCGCCGCCGAGCGCATCGGCTACCCGGTTCTGCTCAAGGCCGCCGCCGGCGGTGGCGGCAAGGGCATGAAGGTGGTGGAGCGCGAGGCCGAGCTGGGCGAAGCCCTGGCCTCCGCCCAGCGTGAAGCCAAGTCGGCCTTTGGCGACGCGCGCATGCTGGTAGAGAAGTACGTGCTCAAGCCGCGCCACGTGGAAATCCAGGTGTTCGCCGACCGCCACGGCCACTGCCTGTACCTCAACGAGCGCGATTGCTCGATCCAGCGCCGCCACCAGAAGGTGGTCGAGGAAGCCCCCGCTCCCGGCCTGTCGCCGGAGCTGCGCCGCGCCATGGGCGAAGCCGCCGTGCGCGCCGCCCAGGCCATCGGCTATGTCGGTGCCGGCACCGTGGAATTCCTCCTCGACGAGCGCGGCGACTTCTTCTTCATGGAGATGAACACCCGCCTGCAGGTGGAGCACCCGGTCACCGAGGCCATCACCGGCCTGGACCTGGTGGCCTGGCAGATCCGCGTCGCCCGTGGCGAGGCGCTGCCCATCACCCAGGAGCAGGTGCCGCTGAACGGCCACGCCATCGAGGTGCGCCTCTACGCCGAAGACCCGCAGCAGGACTTCCTCCCCGCCAGCGGCCGCCTCGCCCTGTACCGCGAACCCGCCGCCGGCCCCGGCCGCCGGGTGGACAGCGGCGTCGCCGAGGGCGATGAGGTCTCGCCCTTCTACGACCCGATGCTGGCCAAGCTGATCGCCTGGGGTGAAACCCGCGAGGAAGCCCGCCAGCGCCTGCTGGCCATGCTCGATGAAACCGCCGTGGGCGGCTTCGCCACCAACCTGGCCTTCCTCCGCCGCGTGCTGGCCCACCCCGCCTTCGCCGCCGCCGAGCTGGACACCGGTTTCATCGCCCGCCACCAGGAGCAGCTGCTGCCCGCCCCCGCCGCGCGCCCGGAGCTGTTCTGGCAGGCCGCCGCCGAAGCCTTCCGCCAGGGCAGCGCCGCACGCCTGCGCGAGGACGACCCGCACTCGCCCTGGAGCCGCAACGACGGCTGGCGTCCCGGCCTGCCCAGCGAAACCGACCTGCACCTGGCCTGCGGCGACGAACGCCATCTGGTGCGCCTGCGCGGCACCGCGCCGAGCACCCTGCGCCTGGACGGCGAACGCCTGTGGCAGGAACAGGACGGCATCACCTGCCAGCGCCTGGCGATCCGCCGTGGCAACGTCCTCTACCTGGAATGGGACGGCGAGCTGCAACGCGTCGAGCAGGTCGACCCGGTGGCCGAGGCCCAGGCCGCCCACGCCCACCACGGAGGGCTGACGGCGCCCATGAACGGCAGTATCGTGCGCATCCTGGTGGAAGCCGGCCAAGCCGTGGAAGCCGGCACCGCCCTGGTGGTGCTGGAGGCGATGAAGATGGAGCACAGCATCCGCGCGCCCCACGCCGGTACGGTCAAGGCGCTGTACTGCAGCGAAGGCGAACTGGTCGCCGAAGGCACCGCGCTGGTGGAGTTGGAAGAGGCGTGAGCCCACCTCCGTAGGTCCGTAGGATGGGTAGAGCGAAGCGAAACTCATCAACTCCGCGATGGGTTTCGCGGGGCTCTACCCATCCTACGGAAGAATTGCGATGAACCCGGCTCGGCACCGCCGATGAATGAGAGAGAAGACGCGATGACGATTCCCAAGAAGGTCCGCCTGGTCGAAGTCGGCCCCCGCGATGGCCTGCAGAACGAGAAGCAACCCATCAGCGTGGCCGACAAGGTGCGCCTGGTGGACGACCTCTCCGCCGCCGGCCTCGACTACATCGAGGTGGGCAGCTTCGTCTCGCCCAAGTGGGTGCCGCAGATGGCCGGCAGCGCCGAGGTGTTCGCCGGCATCAGCTACCGCCCGGGCGTCACCTACGCCGCCCTGGCGCCGAACATGCGCGGCTTCGAGGCCGCCCTGGAGGCCGGGGTGAAGGAAGTGGCGGTGTTCGCCGCCGCCTCCGAGGCCTTCTCACAGAAGAACATCAACTGCTCCATCGCCGAGAGCCTGGAACGCTTCGTGCCGCTGATGGACGCGGCACGGGCCAACGGCATCCGCGTGCGCGGCTACATTTCCTGCGTGCTGGGCTGCCCCTACGAGGGCGAGGTGCCGGCCGAGCAGGTCGCCGCCATCGCCGCCCAGCTGGACGCCATGGGCTGCTACGAAGTCTCCCTCGGCGACACCATCGGCACCGGCACCGCCGGCGCCACCCGCCACCTGTTCGAAGTGGTGGGCGCCAAGGTGCCGCGCGAACGCCTCGCCGGGCACTTCCACGACACCTACGGCCAGGCCGTGGCCAACGTCCATGCCGGCCTGCTGGAAGGCATCGCGGTGTTCGACAGCTCCGTCGCCGGCCTCGGCGGCTGCCCCTATGCCAAGGGTGCCACCGGCAACGTCGCCACCGAAGACCTGCTCTACCTGCTCAACGGCATGGGCATCGAAACCGGCATCGACATGGACCGCCTGGTGGACACCGGCCAACGCATCTGCGCCGTGCTCGGCAAGGAAAACGGCTCCCGCGTCGCCCGCGCGCTCCTGGCGAAGCGCAGCTGATCCTCTCTCCCACGACCACAACCCGTCGTAGCCCGGACTTCAGTCCGGGGGCTTGTCCAACATCGCTCCCGGGCTGAAGCCCGGGCTACCGGCTCTCTCCTCGTAGGAGCGAATTCATTCGCGATGGGGGCTCCCCAAAAGCCTCGCGGTTGAAACCGCTTCTACGCCTCTCCCCTGTCAGGGCATGACCGGCGGCACGTATTCCAGGGTGCTGCCCAGCGCCCACAGCAGCACCAGCACCAGCGGGATGTGCACCAGCAACTGGACGAAGGAGAAGCCGATCAGGTCGCGCGCCTTCAGGCCCAGCACGCCCAGCAGGGGCAGCATGTAGAAGGGGTTGATCAGGTTCGGCAGCGCCTCGGCGGCGTTGTAGATCTGCACCGACCAGCCCAGGTGGTAGCGCAGCTCGTTGGCCACTTGCATCACGTAGGGCGCCTCGATGATCCACTTGCCGCCACCGGAGGGGATGAAGAAGCCCAGCACGGCGGAGTACACGCCCATCAGCAGCGCGTAGGTGTCGTGGGAAGCGATCTGCACGAAGAAGGTGGAGATGTGGTGCGCCAGGGTCTGGCCGTCGCCGCCGTTCACCGTGGTCATGATCGCGGCGATGGAGCCGTAAAGCGGGAACTGGATCAGCACCCCGGTGGTGGTGGGCACGGCGCGGGCCACGGCGTCGAGGAAGCTGCGCGGGCGCCAGTGCAGCAGCGCGCCGGCCATGATGAACAACAGGTTGTAGGTATTGAGCCCGGAGATGGCAGTGATCGCCGGCTTGCTGGCGAACTCCTGGGCCAGCCAGCCGCCGGCCAGCACCACCAGCATGATGATCAGCAGCGGGCTGTGCTCCAGCCACTCGCCCGGGCGGGTCGGCTTCGGCTGGGGCGGCGCGGTGAAGCTCGGGTCCACGCCACAGGCCTTGGCATCACGGGCACTGGCGGCGCTGGGCGCAGTCATGTAGGCGATGGCCAGGGACACCAGCACCAGCGCCAGCAGCAACACGCCCGACTGCCAGAGGAAGATGGTCTCGGTGAAGGGGATGACGCCGGTGATGGCGAGGATGGACGGCGGCAGGCTGGCCGGGTTGGCCTGCAGCTGCGCGGCCGACGACGACAGCCCCAGGGCCCAGACGGCGCCCAGGCCCAGGTAGGCGGCGGCACCGGCGGCGCGGTAGTCCATCTTGATGTCTTCACGACGGGCCAGGGCGCGCACCAGCAGGCCGCCGAACACCAGGGACAGGCCCCAGTTGAGCAGCGAGGCGACCATGGAGATCAACGCCACCCAGGCCACCGCGGTGCGGCCGTTCTTCGGCACCCGCGCCAGCAGGTCGATGAGCCGCGATGCCGGGCCGGAGCTGGCGACCACATAGCCGCCGATGACCACGAAGGCCATTTGCATGGTGAAGGGGATCAGGCTCCAGAACCCATCGCCGAAGGCCTTGGCCGTGGAGCTGACGGGCGCGCCCATGGCCAGCACGGCGACGGTGACGATCAATACCGCGAGTGCGGCGAACACCCAGGAGTCGGGGAACCAGCGCTCGGCCCAGGCTGAGCAGCGCATGGCGAAACGGGCGGAACGGCTTTCTTCGAGTTGCGTGACCATCGGTCTACCTCACTTTTATTCTTGTCGGCATGGCACGGCCGGGGCCGGGCACCGGATAAGGGTTGGAACCAGCACGGAGGTCTTTGCCCCCTGTTTGCCTGAAACGACGACGCCACGCCCAGGGCGTGGAATGCGTCTTGCCCCGCTCGGTGAGCGGTGCGGTGCGTGATGCAATTCCCGGCGCGGCCTCTATCCGGAGGTCGTCACCGGGCGCAGCGGAGCCCAGCACGGGAGGCTGGGCCGGGTGATGCGTCGGGCCGGGTTCCTCGGCCCGACTGGAGGCTTAACGCTCGATGGCCAGGGCCACGCCCTGCCCGCCGCCGATGCACAGGGTCGCCAGGCCCTTCTTCGCATCGCGCTTGATCATTTCGTGCAGCAGGGTCACCAGCACGCGGCAACCGGAGGCGCCAATGGGGTGGCCAATGGCGATGGCACCGCCGTTGACGTTGACCTTCTCGGCGTCCCAGCCCAGCTCCTTGCCCACCGACAGGGCCTGGGCGGCGAAGGCTTCGTTGGCTTCGATCAGGTCCAGCACCGCCGTTGACGTTGACCTTCTCGGCGTCCCAGCCCAGCTCCTTGCCCACCGACAGGGCCTGGGCGGCGAAGGCTTCGTTGGCTTCGATCAGGTCCAGCTCGCCGAGGTTCCAGCCGGCCTTCTCCAGGCAGCGCTTGGTGGCGGAA
>NZ_JAVYJE010000025.1:0-15799 GCF_032621735.1 Pseudomonas sp. zfem005
AAATGGTAATGCCGGGCGACAACATCAAGATGGTTGTCACCCTGATCGCTCCGATCGCCATGGAAGACGGTCTGCGTTTCGCGATTCGCGAAGGCGGCCGTACCGTTGGTGCCGGCGTGGTTGCCAAGATCTTCGAGTAATCGATTGATCTAACTCCGTCAGGCCGGCATAATGGTCGGCCTGACTTCGTTACAGGCCAGTAGCTCAATTGGCAGAGCGGCGGTCTCCAAAACCGCAGGTTGGGGGTTCGATTCCCTCCTGGCCTGCCAAATTTCCAGAAAGGAAGTTTGGCAAATATTCACAAGGTCCTAGCTGATGAATGCCAAGGCTGAAGCCAAAGAAACACGCTTCGACGTTCTGAAGTGGATCGTTGTGGCTGCAATTGTTGCGGTGGGTGTGGTCGGTAATCAGTATTTCTCTGCTGAGCCGATCATCTATCGCGTTCTCGTTTTGCTGGTTCTTGGTGCGGGTGCTGCATTTGTAGCGCTGCAGACTGCCAAGGGGCAAGCATTCTTTGTTTTGGCTAAAGAGGCCCGTGCGGAGATTCGCAAGGTCGTCTGGCCGACTCGTCAGGAAACCACGCAGACCACGTTGATTGTCGTGGCTGTTGTTCTGGTAATGGCGCTGCTGCTGTGGGGTCTTGATTCCCTGCTCGGTTGGCTCGTTTCGATGATTGTAGGTTAAGGGTGCGCCGTGGCTAAGCGTTGGTACGTTGTGCATGCCTACTCCGGTTATGAGAAGCACGTAATGCGGTCGCTGGTCGAGCGCGTGAAGCTTGCCGGCATGGAAGATGGTTTTGGTGAGATTCTCGTCCCCACTGAAGAGGTGGTTGAGATGCGGAACGGCCAGAAGCGTAAAAGTGAGCGCAAATTCTTCCCTGGTTATGTGCTGGTTCAGATGGAGATGAACGAGGGTACTTGGCACTTGGTCAAGGATACTCCTCGCGTCATGGGCTTCATTGGTGGTACTGCCGACAAGCCTGCTCCGATTACTGATAAAGAGGCCGAGGCTATCCTGCGTCGCGTTGCGGACAGTGGTGACAAGCCCAAGCCCAAGACGTTGTTCGAGCCGGGCGAAACGGTTCGTGTCATTGATGGTCCGTTTGCGGACTTCAATGGTGTCGTTGAAGAGGTTAACTACGAGAAGAGCCGGATTCATGTTGCCGTGCTCATCTTCGGCCGCTCCACGCCGGTGGAGTTGGAGTTCAGCCAGGTCGAAAAGGCATAGCTGAAATAGGCATCCCATACCCCCGCAGCCATCGGTTGCGGGGTTTTGTCGTCACTGGGATAAACGCGAAAGCAAACGGGGAGCCTTAAGGCGTTTGAACCCGATATTGGAGTTATAGATGGCTAAGAAGATTCAGGCTTATATCAAGCTGCAAGTGAAGGCTGCTCAAGCCAACCCGTCCCCGCCCGTCGGCCCGGCTCTGGGTCAGCACGGCGTGAACATCATGGAATTCTGCAAGGCGTTCAACGCCAAGACTCAGGGCATGGAGCCCGGTCTGCCGACTCCCGTGATCATCACTGTGTACAGCGACCGCAGCTTCACTTTTGAAACCAAAAGCACCCCGGCTTCCGTGCTGCTGAAGAAAGCGGCTGGCATCACCAGCGGCTCGCCTCGCCCGAACAGCCAGAAGGTCGGCACTGTTACCCGTGCCCAGCTGGAAGATATCGCCAAGGCTAAACAGGCTGATCTGACTGCAGCTGACCTGGATGCGGCCGTGCGTACCATCGCCGGCTCCGCTCGTAGCATGGGCCTGAACGTGGAGGGTGTGTAAATGGCTAAGCTGACCAAGCGCCAGAAGGCTATCGCTGAGAAAATCGAAGCCGGCAAGCAATACGGTTTCGAAGACGCTGCCAAACTGCTGGCTGAGCTGTCGACCATCAAGTTCAAAGAGTCCGTTGATATCTCTATCAACCTGGGCGTTGACCCGCGTAAATCCGACCAGGTCGTGCGTGGCGCTACCGTGCTGCCGAACGGCACCGGCAGAAGCGTTCGCGTTGCCGTGTTCACCCAGGGTCCGGGCGCTGAAGCTGCCCTGGCTGCCGGCGCTGATCGCGTTGGCATGGACGAACTGGCTGCCGAGATGAAGGGCGGCGACCTGAGCTACGACGTTGTTATCGCCTCCCCGGATGCGATGCGTGTCGTCGGTCAACTGGGCCAGATCCTCGGTCCGCGCGGTCTGATGCCGAACCCGAAGGTCGGTACCGTGACCCCGGACGTGGCCACTGCCGTCAAGAATGCCAAGGCTGGTCAAGTGCGCTTCCGTACTGACAAGAACGGCATCATCCACGCTTCTGTTGGCAAGATCGATTTCGAACCGGTCAAGCTGAAGCAGAACGTCGAAGCCCTGCTGGTTGACCTGAAGCGTCTGAAGCCGTCCACCTCCAAGGGTGTTTACGTTCAGCGCGTGACCCTGAGCACCACCATGGGCCCGGGTCTGCAGATCGATCAGGCTTCCCTGGAAGCCTAAAGAATGAAGTCGCAGCGGGCCTGCCCGCTGCGCAGGTATTGGGGTCCCTGCCTGGCGGGGGCTATCCAAGACCGTAGGCGGTGAAAGCCTCAAACCGGGAAGCGATTCCCGAGCCTACGCAGATGGTGCTCCCGATTCGTTTACCGAATCAGACACCAAAACGCCGTCCGGCCTCGGCTGGACGAACCGGTAACATCCAGGAGTGAACCCGTGGCAATTAAACTCGAAGACAAGAAGGCCATCGTCGCTGAAGTCAACGAGGCTGCCAAAGCTGCCCTCTCCGCTGTCGTGGCTGATGCCCGTGGCGTGACTGTGGGAGCCATGACCGGACTCCGTAAAGAGGCCCGCGAGGCTGGTGTGTACGTGAAAGTCGTGCGTAACACCCTGGCTCGTCGCGCCGTTGAAGGTACTTCTTTCGAAGTCCTCGGCGACGTGTTCAAAGGCCCGACCCTGATCGCGTTTTCCAATGAACATCCGGGCGCTGCCGCTCGTATCTTCAAGGAATTCTCGAAGGGTCAGGACAAGTTCGAGATCAAGGCTGCCGCGTTCGAAGGCAAGCTGATTGCAGCTAACCAGATCGACGTACTGGCAACTCTGCCGACCTACGACGAGGCCGTATCGCAGCTGATGAGCGTGATTCAAGGCGCTACCAGCAAGCTGGCTCGTACTCTGGCGGCAATTCGCGACCAGAAGGAAAGCGCTGCTGCCTGATCCAGGCGCACTGCTTCTTCTACGTAAACTCGTTTAATTCGATGGCCACCAAAGGCCGTCCATCAATACAGGAATTAGAGTCATGGCTCTGACCAACGAAGACATCATCAACGCCGTATCCGAAATGTCCGTGATGCAAGTTGTTGAACTGATCAAGGCGATGGAAGAGAAGTTCGGTGTGAGCGCTGCTGCCGCCGTTGCTGCTGGCCCGGCTGTTGCTGCTGCTGCTGCTGAAGAGCAAACCGAGTTCAACATCGTTCTGACCGAAGCCGGCGAGAAGAAAGTGAACGTCATCAAAGTCGTTCGCGAACTGACCGGTCTGGGTCTGAAAGAAGCCAAAGCAGTTGTTGACGGCGCCCCGGGCGTGGTCAAAGAAGGCGCTTCGAAAGAAGAAGCCGAAGCTGCCAAAAAGGCTCTGGAAGAAGCTGGCGCCAAAGTCGAGCTCAAGTAAGCGACGACTTTGCGTCTACAGCCCGAGCGACTCGCGCGAGGCTGATGGCTGGTGGCTTATGCCACCGGCCTTTTTCCGTTCTAGATGGTTGGCGCATGCCCCCTCCAGGACGTGAAAAACCACCCGAGAGGTGGCGCAAACCAAGGGGTTTGCACGATTTTCTGGCTACTCCCGTCGGGGGAGCCAAACAAGCAGGTGACCAAGCTGGGGAACGCTGATGGCTTACTCATACACTGAGAAAAAACGTATCCGCAAAGACTTTAGCAAGTTGCCGGACGTCATGGATGTACCCTACCTCCTGGCCATCCAGCTGGATTCGTACCGCGAATTCCTGCAGGCAGGCGCGAGCAAGGACCAGTTTCGTGATATCGGCCTGCACGCGGCCTTCAAGTCTGTATTCCCGATTATCAGCTATTCCGGTAACGCCGCTCTGGAATACGTCGGCTATCGCCTGGGCGAGCCGGCTTTCGATGTCAAGGAATGCGTGCTGCGCGGCGTAACTTTCGCCGTGCCGCTGCGAGTGAAAGTCCGTCTGATCATCTTCGACAAAGAGTCGTCGAACAAAGCGATCAAGGACATCAAGGAGCAGGAAGTCTACATGGGGGAAATCCCCCTGATGACCGAGAACGGTACCTTCATCATCAACGGTACCGAACGCGTCATCGTCTCCCAGCTGCACCGTTCGCCGGGCGTGTTCTTCGATCACGACCGCGGCAAGACCCACAGCTCGGGCAAGCTGCTGTACTCCGCTCGTATCATCCCTTACCGCGGCTCCTGGCTGGATTTCGAGTTCGACCCGAAGGACTGCGTGTTCGTGCGGATCGACCGTCGTCGCAAGCTGCCGGCATCGGTACTGCTGCGCGCGCTCGGTTACAGCACCGAAGAAGTGCTCGACGCCTTCTATGCGACCAACGTCTTCCACGTCAGAGGTGAGAACCTGAGCCTGGAGCTCGTTCCTCAGCGTCTGCGTGGCGAGATCGCCGTGTTCGACATCAAGGACGAAAGCGGCAAGGTCATCGTCGAGCAAGGCCGCCGTATCACTGCGCGCCATATCAATCAGCTGGAAAAGGCCGGTATCAAGGAGCTGGAAGTCCCCCTGGACTACCTCCTGGGCCGCACTACCGCCAAGGTGATCGTGCATCCGGCTACCGGCGAAATCATCGCCGAGTGCAACACCGAGCTGACCACCGACATCCTGGCGAAGGTCGCCAAGGCTCAGGTCGTTCGCATCGAGACCCTGTACACCAACGACATCGACTGCGGTCCGTTCATCTCCGATACGCTGAAGATCGACTCCACCGGCAACCAACTGGAAGCCCTGGTAGAAATCTATCGCATGATGCGTCCCGGTGAGCCGCCGACCAAGGAAGCTGCCGAGACCCTGTTCAACAACCTGTTCTTCAGCGCCGAGCGTTACGACCTGTCCGCCGTTGGTCGCATGAAGTTCAACCGTCGTATCGGTCGCACCGAGATCGAAGGTTCGGGCGTGTTGAGCAAGGAAGATATCGTCGAAGTCCTCAAGACTCTGGTCGATATCCGTAACGGCAAAGGCATCGTCGACGACATCGACCACCTGGGTAACCGTCGTGTGCGTTGCGTTGGCGAAATGGCCGAAAACCAGTTCCGCGTTGGCCTGGTGCGCGTAGAGCGTGCGGTCAAAGAGCGTCTGTCGATGGCCGAAAGCGAAGGCCTGATGCCGCAGGACCTGATCAACGCCAAGCCAGTGGCTGCCGCGATCAAGGAGTTCTTCGGTTCCAGCCAGCTTTCCCAGTTCATGGACCAGAACAACCCGCTCTCCGAGATCACCCACAAGCGCCGCGTTTCCGCACTCGGCCCAGGTGGTCTGACCCGTGAGCGCGCTGGCTTCGAAGTCCGCGACGTACACCCGACTCACTACGGTCGCGTGTGCCCGATCGAGACCCCTGAAGGTCCGAACATCGGTCTGATCAACTCCCTGGCAACCTATGCCCGCACCAACCAGTACGGCTTCCTGGAAAGCCCGTACCGTGTGGTCAACGGCACTCAGGTAACCGACGAGATCGTCTTCCTCTCCGCTATCGAAGAGGCCGACCACGTCATTGCCCAGGCATCGGCAACGATGAACGAGAAAGGTCAGCTGGTCGACGAGCTGGTTGCCGTACGTCACCTGAACGAATTCACCGTCAAGGCGCCGGAAGACGTCACCCTGATGGACGTATCGCCGAAGCAGGTCGTATCCGTCGCTGCCTCGCTGATTCCGTTCCTCGAGCACGACGACGCCAACCGTGCACTCATGGGCTCGAACATGCAGCGTCAGGCCGTGCCGACCCTGCGTGCCGACAAGCCCCTGGTCGGTACCGGCATGGAGCGCAACGTCGCCCGTGACTCCGGCGTCTGCGTCGTGGCGCGTCGCGGTGGCGTGATCGACTCCGTCGATGCCAGCCGTATCGTTGTTCGCGTCAATGATGACGAAGTCGAAACCGGTGAAGCCGGCGTCGACATCTACAACCTGACCAAATACACCCGTTCCAACCAGAACACCTGCATCAACCAGCGTCCGCTGGTGCAGAAAGGTGATCAGGTTTCGCGCAGCGACATCCTCGCCGACGGCCCGTCCACCGACATGGGTGAGCTGGCTCTTGGTCAGAACATGCGCGTCGCGTTCATGCCCTGGAACGGTTTCAACTTCGAAGACTCCATCTGCCTCTCCGAGCGTGTGGTCCAGGAAGATCGCTTCACCACCATCCACATCCAGGAACTGACCTGTGTGGCGCGTGACACGAAGCTCGGCCCAGAAGAAATCACTGCCGACATCCCGAACGTGGGTGAAGCGGCACTGAACAAGCTGGACGAAGCGGGCATCGTGTACGTAGGTGCCGAAGTTGGCGCTGGCGACATTCTGGTCGGCAAAGTCACTCCGAAAGGCGAGACCCAACTGACTCCGGAAGAGAAGCTGCTGCGTGCGATCTTCGGTGAGAAGGCTTCCGACGTTAAGGACACCTCCCTGCGCGTGCCGACCGGCACCAAGGGTACTGTCATCGACGTTCAGGTCTTCACCCGTGACGGCGTCGAGCGTGACAGCCGCGCACTGGCCATCGAAAAGATGCAGCTCGACGAGATCCGCAAGGACCTCAACGAAGAGTTCCGTATCGTCGAAGGTGCAACCTTCGAGCGCCTGCGTTCCGCCCTGGTTGGTGCCAAGGCAGAAGGTGGTGCTGGCCTGAAGAAAGGCGCCGAGATCGATCACGGCTTCCTCGACGGCCTCGAGCACGGCCAGTGGTTCAAGCTGCGCATGTCCGATGACGCGCTGAACGAGCAGCTGGAGAAGGCTCAGGCCTACCTCTCCGACCGCCGTCAGCTGCTCGACGACAAGTTCGAAGACAAGAAGCGCAAGCTGCAGCAGGGCGATGACCTGGCTCCGGGCGTACTGAAGATCGTCAAGGTCTACCTGGCCATCAAGCGTCGCATCCAGCCGGGCGACAAGATGGCGGGCCGCCACGGTAACAAGGGTGTGGTCTCTGTGATCATGCCGGTCGAAGACATGCCGCACGATGCCAATGGCACGCCGGTGGACATCGTCCTCAACCCGCTGGGCGTACCGTCGCGTATGAACGTGGGCCAGATCCTCGAAACCCACCTCGGCCTCGCGGCCAAGGGCCTGGGCGAGAAGATCAACCGCATGCTCGAAGAGCAGCGCAAGGTCGCTGAACTGCGCAAGTTCCTCCACGAGATCTACAACGAGATCGGTGGCCGTCAGGAAAATCTGGACGAACTGGGCGACCAGGAAATCCTCGACCTGGCGAAGAACCTGCGTGCCGGCGTGCCCATGGCGACCCCGGTGTTCGACGGTGCCAAGGAACGCGAGATCAAGGCCATGCTGAAGCTGGCCGATCTGCCGGAAAGCGGCCAGATGCGCCTGTTCGACGGTCGTACCGGTAACATGTTCGAGCGCCCGACCACCGTCGGCTACATGTACATGCTCAAACTGAACCACCTGGTCGACGACAAGATGCACGCACGTTCCACCGGCTCCTACAGCCTGGTTACCCAGCAGCCGCTGGGTGGTAAGGCGCAGTTCGGTGGCCAGCGTTTCGGGGAGATGGAGGTCTGGGCGCTGGAAGCCTATGGCGCCGCCTACACCCTGCAGGAAATGCTGACCGTGAAGTCGGACGACGTGAACGGCCGTACCAAGATGTACAAAAACATCGTGGACGGGGATCACCGCATGGAGGCTGGCATGCCCGAGTCCTTCAACGTGTTGATCAAAGAGATCCGCTCGCTCGGCATCGACATCGAACTGGAAACCGAATAACACGAGACGCCCACACGCTGCGGCTGGTCAAGGCCGGTCGCAGCGGGTCCGTGAGGAGGAAAGGCCTTGAAAGACTTGCTGAATCTGTTGAAAAACCAGGGTCAAATCGAAGAGTTCGATGCCATCCGTATTGGCCTGGCCTCGCCCGAGATGATCCGCTCCTGGTCCTTCGGTGAAGTGAAGAAGCCGGAGACCATCAACTACCGTACCTTCAAGCCGGAGCGCGATGGCCTGTTCTGCGCCAAGATCTTCGGCCCGGTGAAGGACTACGAGTGCCTGTGCGGTAAGTACAAGCGCCTGAAGCACCGCGGTGTGATCTGCGAGAAGTGCGGCGTCGAAGTCGCACTGGCCAAGGTGCGCCGCGAGCGCATGGGCCACATCGAGCTGGCTTCGCCGGTCGCCCACATCTGGTTCCTGAAGTCCCTGCCGTCCCGTATCGGCCTGCTGCTGGACATGACCCTGCGTGACATCGAACGCGTGCTCTATTTCGAGAGCTACGTGGTGATCGATCCGGGCATGACCACCCTCGAGAAGGGCCAGCTGCTGAACGACGAGCAGTACTTCGAATCCCTCGAAGAGTTCGGTGACGACTTCGACGCCCGCATGGGGGCCGAGGCTGTTCGCGAGCTGCTGAACGCCATCGACCTGGAGCACGAGATCGGTCGCCTGCGCGAAGAGATTCCGCAGACCAACTCGGAAACCAAGATCAAGAAGCTGTCCAAGCGCCTGAAGCTGATGGAAGCCTTCCAGGGCTCCGGCAACCATCCCGAGTGGATGGTGCTGACCGTCCTGCCGGTGCTGCCGCCGGACCTGCGTCCGCTGGTTCCGCTGGATGGCGGTCGTTTCGCGACTTCGGACCTGAACGATCTGTACCGTCGCGTCATCAACCGTAACAACCGTCTGAAGCGCCTGCTCGACCTGGCTGCTCCGGACATCATCGTGCGCAACGAAAAGCGCATGCTGCAGGAAGCTGTCGACGCCCTGCTGGACAACGGCCGTCGTGGCCGTGCCATCACCGGCTCGAACAAGCGCCCGCTGAAATCCCTGGCCGACATGATCAAGGGTAAGCAAGGTCGCTTCCGTCAGAACCTGCTCGGTAAGCGCGTGGACTACTCCGGTCGTTCCGTGATCACCGTGGGCCCGACCCTGCGCCTGCACCAGTGCGGCCTGCCGAAGAAGATGGCCCTCGAGCTGTTCAAGCCGTTCATTTTCGGCAAGCTCGAAGCCCGTGGCATGGCCACCACCATCAAGGCGGCCAAGAAGATGGTCGAGCGCGAGCTGCCCGAGGTCTGGGACGTTCTCGCCGAAGTCATCCGCGAACACCCCGTGCTGCTCAACCGCGCACCGACCCTCCACCGTCTGGGTATCCAGGCGTTCGAGCCGGTGCTCATCGAAGGCAAGGCGATCCAGCTGCACCCGCTGGTCTGCGCGGCGTACAACGCCGACTTCGACGGTGACCAGATGGCCGTTCACGTCCCGCTGACCCTCGAGGCCCAGCTGGAAGCGCGCGCGCTGATGATGTCCACCAACAACATCCTGTCCCCCGCCAACGGCGAGCCGATCATCGTGCCGTCGCAGGACGTGGTACTGGGTCTGTACTACATGACCCGTGAAGCGGTGAACGCCAAGGGTGAAGGTCGCGTATTCGCTGACCTGCAGGAAGTCGACCGCGTATTCCGCGCTGGCGAAGCGTCCCTGCACGCCCGCGTGAAGGTCCGTATCAACGAGACCGTTAATGACCGCGACGGCTCCGTCACCAAGAACACCCGCATTGTCGACACCACTGTCGGCCGCGCGCTGCTGTTCCAGGTGGTTCCGGCCGGCCTGTCGTTCGACGTGGTCAACCAGCCGATGAAGAAGAAGGCGATCTCCAAGCTGATCAACCAGTGCTATCGCGTGGTTGGCCTGAAGGACACCGTCATCTTCGCCGACCAGCTGATGTACACCGGCTTTGCCTACTCCACCATTTCCGGCGTCTCGATCGGTGTGAACGACTTCGTCATCCCGGATGAGAAGGCTCGCATCATCGACGCGGCCACCGAGGAAGTGAAAGAGATCGAATCCCAGTACGCCTCCGGCCTGGTTACCCAGGGCGAGAAGTACAACAAGGTGATCGACCTCTGGTCCAAGGCGAACGACGAAGTGTCCAAGGCGATGATGGCCAACCTCTCGAAAGAGAAAGTGGTCGATCGCGAGGGCAAGGAAGTCGATCAGGAGTCCTTCAACTCCATGTACATGATGGCTGACTCCGGTGCGCGGGGCTCCGCGGCCCAGATCCGTCAGCTTGCCGGTATGCGTGGCCTGATGGCCAAGCCGGACGGCTCCATCATCGAAACCCCCATCACCGCGAACTTCCGTGAAGGCCTGAACGTACTCCAGTACTTCATCTCCACTCACGGTGCTCGTAAAGGTCTGGCGGATACCGCACTGAAGACCGCGAACTCCGGTTACCTGACCCGTCGTCTCGTCGACGTGGCCCAGGACCTGGTAGTGACCGAGATCGACTGCGGCACCGAACAGGGCCTGCTGATGACTCCGCACATCGAAGGCGGCGACGTGGTCGAGCCTCTGGGTGAGCGCGTACTGGGTCGAGTGATCGCCCGTGACGTGTTCAAGCCGGGCTCGGACGAAGTCATCGTCCCGGCCGGTACCCTGGTCGACGAACAGTGGGTCGAGTTCATCGAGCGTGCCAGCATCGACGAAGTGATCGTGCGTTCGCCGATCAGCTGCGAAACCCGCTACGGCATCTGCGCCAAGTGCTACGGTCGCGACCTGGCTCGTGGTCACCAGGTGAACATCGGTGAAGCGGTCGGCGTAATTGCCGCCCAGTCCATCGGTGAGCCGGGTACCCAGCTGACCATGCGTACCTTCCACATCGGTGGTGCGGCCAGCCGTACTTCCGCAGCCGACAACGTCCAGGTCAAGAACGGCGGTACCATCCGCCTGCACAACCTGAAGCACGTCGAGAACCTCAACGGTCACCTGGTTGCCGTTTCCCGTTCCGGCGAGCTGGCCATTGCCGATGATTTCGGTCGCGAGCGTGAGCGCTATAAGCTGCCCTATGGTGCTGTCATCAGCGTCAAGGAAGGTGACAAGGTCGATCCGGGCGCCATCGTCGCCAAGTGGGACCCGCACACCCACCCCATCGTGACCGAAATGAAGGGTACCGTTACCTTCGTCGGCATGGAGGAGGGCATCACCATCAAGCGTCAGACCGACGAACTGACCGGTCTGACCAACATCGAAGTCCTGGATCCGAAAGATCGTCCGGCGGCTGGCAAGGACATCCGTCCAGCCGTGAAGCTGGTCGACGCCAATGGCAAGGAGCTGCTGCTGCCGGGTACCGACGTACCTGCCCAGTACTTCCTGCCGGCGAACGCCCTGGTAGGCGTTGCTGACGGTGCTCAAGTGGGCGTGGGTGACGTTATCGCCCGTATCCCGCAAGAGACTTCGAAGACCCGTGACATCACCGGTGGTCTGCCGCGTGTTGCCGACCTGTTCGAAGCGCGTCGTCCGAAAGAGCCGTCGATCCTGGCGGAAATCAGCGGCACGATCTCCTTCGGTAAAGAGACCAAGGGCAAGCGTCGCCTGGTCATCACTCCGACCGACGGTTCCGATCCGTACGAAGAGCTGATTCCGAAGTGGCGCCACCTGAACGTGTTCGAAGGCGAACAGGTAAACCGCGGCGAAGTAATCTCGGACGGCCCGAGCAACCCGCACGACATCCTGCGTCTGCTGGGTGTCAGCGCTCTGGCCAAGTACATCGTCAACGAGATCCAGGACGTGTATCGCCTGCAGGGCGTGAAGATCAACGACAAGCACATCGAGACCATCCTGCGTCAGATGCTGCGTAAGGTCGAGATCGCCGAGTCGGGTGACTCCAGCTTCATCAAGGGCGACCAGATGGAACTGACCCAGGTACTGGAAGAGAACGAACGTCTGGCGACCGAAGATCGCTTCATCGCCAAGTTCGAGCGCGTCCTGCTGGGTATCACCAAGGCATCGCTGTCGACCGAGTCGTTCATCTCCGCAGCGTCCTTCCAGGAAACCACCCGCGTCCTCACCGAGGCGGCGGTTACTGGCAAGCGCGACTACCTGCGTGGCCTGAAGGAGAACGTTGTAGTGGGTCGTCTGATCCCGGCCGGTACCGGCCTGGCCTACCACAGCGAGCGCAAGCGTCAACGCGAAGCCGGCAAGCCGGTCCGTGTCAGCGCGAGCGAAGTGGAAGCGGCGCTGACCGAAGCGCTGAACTCCAGCGGCAATTGAGTGCAAAGCCCCGGGCGACCCGTGTCGCCCGGGGCTTTGTCTTGACTGGGGGAATTAGTCTCTTTAGACTCATGCACCCCTAAATTTGGCAGGGCAAGCGCCCTGCCATTTTGCTTTAGGGCAATAGCGTCGAAAGACAACAGTGGAGCTTATAGATGGCAACTATCAACCAGCTGGTACGTCAGCCGCGCAAGCGTATCGTCGAAAAATCCGACGTTCCTGCGCTGCAGAACTGCCCGCAACGTCGTGGCGTGTGCACCCGCGTGTACACCACTACGCCGAAAAAACCGAACTCCGCACTCCGTAAGGTTTGCCGTGTTCGTCTGACCAACGGTTTTGAAGTCACCTCCTACATCGGTGGTGAAGGTCACAACCTGCAAGAGCACAGCGTAGTGCTGATCCGTGGCGGTCGTGTAAAAGACCTTCCCGGTGTTCGCTACCACACCGTTCGCGGTTCTCTGGACACCACCGGTGTCAAAGACCGTAAGCAGGGCCGTTCGAAGTACGGTACCAAGCGTCCGAAGTAATTCGGTTCGCTCACTGATTTTCAATTTTATTGAGTCGATAAGAGTAAGGTCGGACGTAACCGAATGGTTATGGTTCCGGGCTAACCTGAAGACCGTTTGAGGGCTTATCAATGCCAAGACGTCGTGTAGCAGCCAAGCGTGAGATCCTGGACGATCCGAAATACGGAAGCCAGATCCTCGCCAAGTTCATGAACCACGTGATGGAAAGCGGCAAGAAGGCCGTAGCCGAGCGCATCGTTTACGGTGCTCTGGATACCGTCAAAACCCGCAAGAACACCGATCCCCTGGAGATCTTCGAGAAAGCTCTCGACGCCATCGCTCCGCTGGTCGAAGTGAAGTCCCGCCGTGTAGGCGGTGCTACTTACCAGGTTCCGGTCGAAGTTCGCCCGTCCCGTCGCAATGCACTGGCCATGCGCTGGCTCGTTGACTCCGCCCGCAAGCGTGGCGAGAAGTCCATGGCCCTGCGTCTCGCTGGCGAGCTGCTGGATGCCTTTGAAGGCAAAGGCGCTGCTGTCAAGAAGCGTGAAGACGTACACCGTATGGCTGAGGCCAACAAAGCGTTCTCGCACTACCGCTTCTAATAACGGCATCTATTCTTCTGCGAGGGCTTTATGGCTCGTAATACAGCAATCAACCGCTACCGGAACATTGGTATCTGTGCCCACGTTGACGCGGGCAAGACCACCACGACCGAGCGGATCCTGTTCTACACCGGTCTCAGCCACAAGATGGGTGAAGTACACGACGGCGCTGCTACCACCGACTGGATGGTGCAGGAGCAGGAGCGTGGTATCACCATCACTTCCGCTGCGATTACTACCTTCTGGGAAGGTTCGCGCGGTCAGTACGACAAGTACCGCGTAAACGTCATCGACACCCCCGGCCACGTAGACTTCACCATTGAAGTTGAGCGCTCCCTGCGCGTACTGGACGGTGCCGTCGTGGTGTTCTGCGGCACTTCCGGTGTTGAACCTCAGTCCGAAACCGTATGGCGTCAGGCCAACAAGTACGGTGTTCCGCGTATCGTCTACGTGAACAAGATGGACCGCGCCGGCGCCAACTTCCTGCGCGTCGTCGGTCAGATCAAGAACCGTCTGGGTCACACCCCGGTTCCGGTTCAGCTGGCCATCGGTGCAGAAGATGACTTCCAAGGGCAGGTCGACCTGCTGAAGATGAAGGCCATCTACTGGAACGAAGACGACAAGGGCACCTCCTACCGCGAGGAAGAGATTCCTGCGGATCTGGTTGAGCTGGCCAACGAGTGGCGCAACAACATGGTCGAGGCTGCTGCCGAGGCCAACGAAGAGCTGATGAACAAGTACCTGGAAGAGGGTGAGCTGTCGATCGAAGAGATCAAGGCCGGCCTGCGTCAGCGTACTATCGCCTGCGAAATCGTTCCTGCTGTCTGCGGCTCCTCCTTCAAGAACAAGGGCGTGCCCCTGGTTCTCGATGCCGTCATCGACTTCCTGCCTGCTCCGACCGAGATTCCGGCGATCAAGGGTATCCATCCTGATCTGGCCGACACTCCGAAGGAAGATGTCACCGCAGAGCAGTACGACGAGCGTCATGCTGATGACGCTGCTCCGTTCTCGGCGCTGGCGTTCAAGATCGCTACCGACCCGTTCGTTGGTACCCTGACCTTCGTTCGTGTTTATTCGGGCGTTCTGGAGTCCGGCCAGTCGGTCGTCAACTCCGTGAAAGGCAAGAAAGAACGCGTTGGTCGTATGGTGCAGATGCACGCCAACCAGCGTGACGAGATCAAAGAAGTGCGCGCTGGCGACATCGCCGCTCTGATCGGCATGAAGGACGTCACCACCGGTGACACCCTGTGCGACATCGAGAAGCCGATCATCCTCGAGCGTATGGACTTCCCGGAGCCTGTTATTTCGGTAGCTGTTGAGCCGAAGACCAAGGCTGACCAGGAGAAGATGGGTATCGCCCTCGGCAAGCTGGCCCAGGAAGACCCGTCGTTCCGCGTCAAGACCGACGAAGAAACCGGCCAGACCATCATCTCCGGTATGGGTGAGCTGCACCTGGACATCCTCGTCGATCGCATGAAGCGCGAGTTCGGCGTCGAGGCCAACATCGGCAAGCCGCAGGTTTCCTACCGTGAAACCATCACCAAGGACAACGTCGAGATCGAAGGCAAGTTCGTTCGTCAGTCCGGTGGTCGCGGTCAGTTCGGTCATTGCTGGATCCGTTTCTCGGCTGCCGATGTGGACGAGAAAGGCAACATCACCGAAGGTCTGGTGTTCACCAACGAAGTCGTTGGCGGTGTGGTTCCGAAGGAATACATCCCGGCGATCCAGAAGGGCATCGAAGAGCAGATGAAGAACGGCGTTGTTGCCGGCTATCCGCTCATCGGCCTGAAGGCCTCCGTGTTCGATGGTTCGTACCACGACGTCGACTCCAACGAGATGGCGTTCAAGATCGCTGCCTCCATGGCGACCAAGCAGCTGGCCCAGAAGGGCGGCGGTAAAGTGCTTGAGCCGATCATGCGGGTAGAGGTGGTAACTCCTGAAGACTACATGGGTGACGTGATGGGTGACCTGAACCGTCGTCGTGGTCTGATTCAGGGGATGGAAGACAGCGTTTCCGGTAAGGTAATTCGTGCCGAGGTTCCGCTGGGCGAGATGTTCGGTTATGCGACCGACGTACGTTCCATGTCCCAGGGTCGCGCGAGCTACTCCATGGAATTCTCCAAATACGCCGAAGCTCCGTCGAATGTCGTCGAAGCCCTGGTTAAAAAACAAGGTTGATTCAGCCCTTTAAGTAAGAGGTTTACTGTCGTGGCTAAAGAAAAATTTGAACGTAACAAACCGCACGTCAACGTTGGCACCATTGGTCACGTTGACCATGGCAAAACCACTCTGACCGCTGCTCTGACCAAAGTCTGCTCCGAGACCTGGGGTGGTTCTGCTCGTGCGTTCGACCAGATCGACAACGCGCCGGAAGAGAAAGCTCGCGGTATCACCATCAACACCTCCCACGTTGAGTACGACTCGGCGATCCGTCACTACGCTCACGTTGACTGCCCTGGTCACGCTGACTATGTGAAGAACATGATCACCGGTGCTGCT
>NZ_JAVYJE010000026.1:0-3174 GCF_032621735.1 Pseudomonas sp. zfem005
CGGCCCTTCATGGGCCAGCACCACGGCCTCGCGCACGGCATCCAGTGCGGCCAGGCGCGCCTCGATCTCGCCCAGCTCGATACGGAAACCACGGATCTTCACCTGGTGGTCGATGCGCCCCACGTATTGGATGACGCCGTCGCTGCGGTACTGCGCCAGGTCGCCGGTGCGGTACAGGCGTGCACCGGGCTCGCCGAAGGGRTCGGGGATGAARCGCTGTGCGGTCAGGTCGCCACGGTTCAGGTAGCCCCGCGCCAGRCCGGCRCGRCCYACRTAGAGCTCACCGATGCAGCCACGGGGCACSGGGTTGAGYTCRCCGTCGAGCAGGTACCAGGACAGGTCCGGAATCGGCTCRCCRATCGGGCTGCTGGCGTCATGYTCMAGRTCMGCCAGGGACARCGGYCGGTAGGTGACGTGCACCGTGGTCTCRGTGATGCCGTACATGTTGATCAGCTGCGGCGCGGTATCGCCGAAGCGTTCGAACCAGGGGCGCAGGCTGTGCACGTCCAGGGCCTCGCCACCGAACACCACRTARCGCAGYGCCARSKSRYSCKRRKCGGCRCASGCCACCTGCATCAGCGGCTTGAAGGCYGARGGCGTCTGGTTSAGCACGGTGACACCGGTGTTCACCAGCAGGGCATGGAAGTCCTGCGGCGARCGGCTCACRTCGTGGGGCACGATCACCAGCTCGCCGCCGTASAGCAGCGCGCCRAAGATYTCCCASACCGARAARTCGAAGGCATAGGAATGGAACAGCGACCAGACGTCCTGTGCGCCGAAGTCGAACCAGCCTTCRGTGGCCTGGAACAGCCGCATGATGTTGCTGTGGGGCAGCAACGTGCCTTTCGGCTTGCCWGTGGAGCCGGAGGTGTAGATCACRTAGGCCAGGTTGRCCGGCGACATCGCCACCTGCGGCTCSTGCTCGGGATARCCCGCCGCGCCMTCCAGCAKCARYGCATCCACCGCCGCCGGKATCGGCAGGCKYTGCARYARSKCKGGYTGGGTCAGCAGCAGGCGGATGCCGCTGTCCTCGATCATGTAGGCCAGGCGGTCCTCGGGGTAGCTCGGGTCCAGGGGCACATAGGCRCCWCCGGCYTTGAGGATCGCCAACAGGCCYACCACCATCTCCAGGCYRCGCTCGRYRGCSARGCCCACYCGCACATCYGGGCCMACGCCRCGCTCGATCAGTTGGTGAGCCAGGCGGTTGGCCCAGGYATCGAGYTCGCCATAGCTCAGGGTCTGCGCCTCGAAGCGCAGGGCAATGGCCTCCGGGCGCAGGCGCGCCTGCTCGGCGATGCGCTGGTGGGCGCAYTGGGTGACGTCGAAATYACGGGCCGCCGGGTTCCACTGCTGCAGGTTCGCCTGGCGCTCCTCGGCATCGAGCAGCGGCAGTTCGCCAACACGGCACTGCGGGTCGGCAACGATGCCGCGCAGCAGGTTGAGCCAATGGTCGGCCAGGCGCGAGACGGTGCCCGCATCGAACAGGTCGGTGGCGTAGGTCAACGAGGCGGTGAGTTCACCGGCTGCTTCCAGGGTGTCCAGGGTCAGGTCGAACTGGGCGGTGTGGCTGTCCCAGTCCTGCGCTTTCAGCGTCAGCCCGGGAAGGGACGGCAGCGCCTCACGACCGGCGCTCTGGTGGTTGTAGAGCACCTGGAACAGTGGGCTGTGGCTCAGGCTGCGCTCCGGGCGCAGGGCATCCACCAACTGTTCGAAGGGCAGGTCCTGGTGCGCTTCCGCGCCCAGCGCCGCATCCCGGGCCTGCCCGAGCAGATCGACGAAGCGCACCTGCCCATCGACCTGGGCCCTGAGCACCTGGGTGTTGACGAAGAAGCCGATCAGACGCTCGGTCTCCACGCGGTTGCGGTTGGCGATCGGCACGCCGACGCGGATATCCGCCTGCCCGCTGTAGCGATGCAACAGCGCCTGGAACGAGGCCAGCAGCACCATGAACAGGGTCACGCCCTCGCGCTGCGCCAGCTGGGCGAGTTGCCCGGCCAATGCCGGCGGCAGCTCGATGGCCAGGCGGGCACCGGCGAAACTCTGCTGGGCCGGGCGTGGGCGGTCGGTGGGCAGCTCCAGCAACGGGTGCTCGTCGCCCAGGGCGGCGGTCCAGTAGGCCAGCTGGCGTTCGCGCTCGCCCGCCTCCATCCACTGGCGTTGCCAGGCGGCATAGTCCGCGTACTGGATGGGCAAGGCATCCTGACGCACTGCCAGGCCCTGGCCATGGGCCCCATAGCCCTCCATCAGCTCCTGCACCAGCAGTTGCATCGACCAGCCATCGGAGACGATGTGGTGCTGGGTCAGCACCATCACATACGCCTGCGGCGCGATGCGCAGCAGGCCGACCCGCAGCAGCGGGCCCTTTTCGAGGTCGAAGGGTTCGCTGACCTGCTTCTGCACGAAGGCGCGGATGTATGCCTCGTCTGCGCCCTCTTCCACCTCGGGCGACAGCACCAACGGCAGGTCGGGGTGGATCAGTTGACGGGCCTGCCCATCGCTCTGGACGAAGGTGGTGCGCAGGCTTTCGTGACGCTGCACCAGGTCCGCGAAGGCCCGTTGCAATGCCTCGATGTCGAGCTCGCCCTCGATCCGCAGCGCTGCAGGAATGTGATAGGCGGCGCTGCCCGGCTCCATCTGCCAGAGGAACCACTGGCGCTGCTGGGCATAGGACAGCGGCAGGCTCTGCCCGCGATCCACCCGTGGAATGGAGAGGGTCTGCACACCTGCGGATTGTTCCAGCACCTTCACGCAGGCCTTGAAGTCGGCATTCTCGAACAGTTGGCGAAGCTGCAGGTCGAGCCCCAGCTCCTGGCGAATCCGCGACACCATCTGGGTGGCCAGCAACGAGTGCCCGCCCAGCTCGAAGAAGTTGTCGTTGAGCCCTACCCGCTCCAGCTTGAGCACGTCCTGCCAGATCACCGCCAGGCGCTGCTCCAGCTCGCTTTGCGGCGCCACGTAGTGCTGCTGCGCCTGGCTCGCGTCCGGCTGCGGCAGCGCCTTGCGGTCCAGCTTGCCGTTGGCGGTCAACGGCCAGTGCTCCACAAACAGCAGGTGCGTCGGCACCATGTAGTCCGGCAGCTCGGCCTTCAGCTCGGTTTTCAGGGCGTCACGCAGTGCTGCGGCATCGTTCACGAGGTCCATCGGCAACACGTAGCCCACCAGCTGGGTGCCGGT
>NZ_JAVYJE010000027.1:0-1422 GCF_032621735.1 Pseudomonas sp. zfem005
GACRCCYTGGGATTTCACATCCAGGGCATAGGTGGTGGTGCCGGCGCCATCGGCGCCGTAGCTCTTGATGAAGGCGGAGCTGAAGTCCGTGGTGCTGTTGCTGCCGAGGAAGGTTTCATCCACCTGCAGGCTGTCAGCCGGAATCTCGGCCGCACGGATGCTGGGCGCGTCATCCTTGAAGCTGATGGCGTTGCCCAGGTTGAGGCTGGCGCTGCTGGCGTCACCGTCCTTGTCGGTGATGGTCGCCACCAGTTTCACCAGGTCGGCCGCAGACAGGCCGGTGGCCTGGTCCGGCCCGGTGTTGGGCGAATGGACGATGGCACGCACCTGGTCGAGGGTGACATTGCCCGAAGCATCCACCGTGACCTTGAAGGCGACGGCGCCGGTGTCGCTGCCGACACGGCCCACCACTTCGCCGCCCTCCAGGTACAGCTTGATATCGCTGCCGGTGGCGGTGTCTTTCAAGCCGCTGTCAGCTCCCTGGGCTTTCACCTCCAGCGTGTAGCCGATGCTGCCGGCACCGTCGGCACCGTAGCTGCTGGTGAAGGCGCCACTGAAGTTGGTGGTGGCGTTGAGCGCCAGGTTAGTTTCGTCCACCTGCAGGCTGGCAGCCTGGGCCTGGCCGGCGTTGATGGTCGGGGCGTCGTCCTTGAAGCTGATGGCATTGCCGAGGTTGAGGCTGGCGCTGTTGGCGTCACCGTCCTTGTCGTTGATGGTGGCCACCAGTTTTACCAGGTCGGCCGCAGAGAGGCCGGTGGCCTGGTCCGGCCCGGTATTGGGCGAGTGGACGATGGCACGCACCTGGTCGAGGGTGACGTTACCGGAAGCATCCACCGTGACCTTGAAGGCGACGGCGCCGGTGTCGCTGCCGACACGGCCCACCACTTCGCCGCCCTCCAGGTACAGCTTGATGTCACTGCCGGTGGCGGTGTCTTTCAGGCCGCTGTCAGCGCCCTGGGCTTTTACCTCCAGCGCGTAGCCGATGCTGCCGGCACCGTCGGCGCCGTAGTTGCTGGTGAAGGCGCYRCTGAAGTTGGTGGTGGCGTTGAGTGCCAGGTTGGTCTCGTCCACCTGCAGGCTGCCCAGCTGGGCCTGGCCGGCRTTGATGGTCGGGGCATCGTCCTTGAAGCTGATGGCGTTGCCGAGGTTGAGGGTGGCGCTGTTGGCATCACCGTCCTTGTCGGTGATGGTCGCCACCAGYTTCACCAGGTCGGCGGCGGAGAGGCTGCTTTCCTGRTCRGGGCCGGTGTTCGGCGAGTGSACGATGGCGCGCACCTGATCGAGGGTGACCTTGCCGCTGGCATCCACCGTGACCTTGAAGGCGACGGCACCGGTGTCGCTGCCGACACGGCCCACCACTTCACCGCCTTCGAGGTACAGCTTGATGTCGCTGCCGGTGGCGGTGTCCTTCAGGCCGCTGTC
>NZ_JAVYJE010000003.1:0-632829 GCF_032621735.1 Pseudomonas sp. zfem005
GCCCATCGCGCCGGCCCCCAGAGCAACGATGGAGTGAGGGAACCCGACGCAGTCGGGCCGGATGATGGGGCAAGTTTTTTGGTTCCTTTTCAACGATTGGAAAAGGGACTCGCCCGGGTGGGCGAAACCAGAAGCATCACCAGAACTCGGCAATCAGCTGGACTCAAATCCTCTAGCAACACTTAACGCAGACAGAGCGAATGAATTCGCCCCTACAGGTGCAACCAGCGACGGTGGCCTTGGTGCATGAACGGGATACGCCGCACACACAAAAACGCCGCCCGGACGCGGGGCCCGGGCGGCGTTTGTATGGCGCGCGAGTCAGTCCTGCAGCGATTCCACGCCCAGCTCGTCCCACACCGATTCGGCTAGGTGGAAGGTGGCATTGGCGGCTGGAATGCCGCAGTAGATGGCGCTCTGCATGATCACTTCCTTGATCTCGTCGCGGGTCACGCCGTTGTTCTTCGCCGCGCGCAGGTGCAGGCGCAGCTCGCCCTCGCGGTTCATGCCGATGAGCATGGCGATGGTCACCAGGCTGCGGGTGTGGCGCGGCAGGCCCGGGCGCGTCCAGATATCCCCCCAGGCGTGGCGGGTGATCATCTCCTGAAACTCTTCGTTGAAGGGCGTGAGGCTCTGCAGGCTGCGGTCGACATGGGCATCGCCCAGCACCGCGCGGCGCACCTGCATGCCGGCCTCGTAGCGTTCTTTTTCGTCCATCGGTGGTTCCTCGCTAACCCTGGGTCTTCAGGCGATCAGGAAGTCCAGCACCCGGCGGGTGAAGGCCTCGCCGGCCTGGACGTTGGACAGGTGCGCGACATGGAACTCCACAAGCTCCGCGCCAGCGATGTGCGCCTGCAGGAAACGGCCATGCTCGGGCGTGGTCACCGCATCGCCGCTGCCGCAGACGATCAGGGTCGGCGCGCGGATGGCGCCCAGTCGCTCGCGGAAGTCGGCGTCGCGCACCGCCGCGCAGTTGGCGGCGTAACCCTGGGGCGAGGTCTGCGCCAGCATGGCGATGATGGGCTCGACCTTGCCCGGTTGCGCCTCGGCGAAGTCCGCGGTGAACCAGCGGGCGATGGAAGCGTCACGCAGGGCCGCCATCGCCGCCGGGCCGTCGCGCAGCACCGTCTCGATACGCGGGTTCCATACATCCGGGGTGCCGATCTTGGCGGCGGTGTTGCACAGCACCAGGCGCTGGATGCGCTGCGGCGCCTCGATCGCCAGCCACTGGCCGATCAGCCCGCCCATGGACAGGCCGCAGAACGAAGCCTGGGCGATATCCAGCGCATCCAGCAAGGCCAGCACGTCGCGGCCGTTCTGCTCGATGCTGTAGGGGCCTTCGGTGACCAGGGACGCGCCATGGCCACGGGTGTCGTAGCGCAGCACGCAGACGTGTTCGGTGAAGGCCGGGATCTGCGCGTCCCACATGTGCAGGTCGGTGCCCAGGGAGTTGCTGAGTACCAGCACCGGCGCACCGGCCGGGCCTTCGAGCAGGTAATTCAGGTCGCCATCGGCGAGTCGTACGGCAGGCATGCAAAGGCTCCTAACGCGAGAAATTCTGATGCTCGGCCACGGCGCGGTCGACCCAGCGACGCGCCTGTCCGAGGTAATGAGCCGGGTCGAGCAGGCGGTCCAGCTCGTCGGCGGAGAGTTGCGCGGTGACCTCGGGGTTGGCGCCGAGCACGGCACGCAGGTGCGCGCCCTCCTTCACCGCCTGACGGCAGCATTGCTCAACCAGGTGGTGGGCGGCGTCGCGGCCGATGCGTTGGGCCAGGGCGATGCTCACCGCCTCGGCCAGCACCAGCCCCTGGGTCAGGTCCAGGTTGTGGCGCATGCGCGCAGCGTCCACCTCCAGGCCCGGCACCACCAGCAGCGCTTGCTGCAGGGCGCCGGACACCAGGCAGCAGAGCTCCGGCAGGGTTTCCCATTCGGCGTGCCACAGGCCCAGGCTGCGCTCGTGTTCCTGGGGCATGGCGGCCAGCAGGGTCGCCACCAGGCCCGGTGCGCGGGTGGCGGCGCCGATAAGCACGGCGGCGCTCACCGGGTTGCGCTTGTGCGGCATGGTGGACGAGCCGCCCTTGCCCGGCGCGGCGGGCTCGAAGACTTCGCCCGCCTCGGTCTGCATCAGCAGGCTGAGGTCGCGCCCCAGCTTGCCCAGGCTGCCGGCGACCAGCCCCAGCAGGCTGGCGAACTCCACCAGGCGGTCACGCTGGGTGTGCCAGGGCTGCTCGGGCAGGGTCAGGTCCAGTTCCTCCGCCAGGGCGCCGGCCACGGCGAAGGCCTTGTCGCCCAGTGCCGCGAGGCTGCCGGAGGCGCCACCGAACTGCAGGCACAGCAGGCGCGGTTTCAGCTCGGCCAGGCGCTGGCGGTGACGGGTCACCGCGCCCAGACAGCCGGCGATCTTCATGCCCAGGGTCACGGGCGTGGCGTGCTGCAGCCAGGTGCGCCCGGCCAACGGTGTATCGGCATGCAGGCGGGCCTGGCTAGCGAGTGCATCAGCCAGGGTGGCAAGGTCGTTTTCCAGCAGGGTGACGGCGGCGCGCAGCTGCAATACCAGGCCGCTGTCCATGGCGTCCTGGCTGGTGGCGCCCAGGTGCACATGGCGCTCGGCCTCGGCGTCGCTGGCGGCGATGCGCTTGCCCAGCGCCTTGACCAGCGGAATCGCCGAATTGCCGGCGCTGCCGATGGCCACGGCCAGGGCGGAGAAGTCATAGAGCTCGGCCTTGCAGGCCGCCTCGATGGCAGCCACCGCCTCGGCAGGGATCACCCCGACACGGGCCTCGGCGCGGGCCAGTGCGGCCTCGAAATCCAGCATGCCCTGCACCCGGCCGTGATCGCAGAAGATCGCGCGCATGGCCGGCGCGGTGAAATAGGCATCGAAGAGTTGGTTGCTCGGGCTGTTCAAGCCAGTGCTCCGGAAATCAGGAAGGTGAATCGTTTTATAGCAGCCGGCCCGTCACGACCAGCCTTTACGCACTCAACAGGCATAGTGAGCACAAACCGCTTCGCAGGATGGGTCATGGTGGGCTGAAGCCCACCCTACGACTGCATCACACCGACCAGCCGTAGGATGGGTAGAGCGGAGCGAAACCCATCATGTGCCTCGCAGCTCCACGGAACGTCCCTACAGCTGCGCCGCGCACAGCAGACGTAGCGAGCGCAGTAGCCTGTCACACCCGTTCTATGACGAGGGCGAGCCCTTGCCCTACCCCCACACACATCGTGGCCAAACCCAGCTTGCCGCCGGACTTTTCCAACTGGTGCAACGCGGTCTGCACCAGGCGCGCGCCGCTGGCGCCCAGGGGGTGGCCGAGGGCGATGGCGCCGCCGTTGGGATTGACCCGGGCGTCGTCGTCAGCGAGGCCGAGGTCACGGGTGACTGCCAGCCCTTGGGCGGCGAAGGCTTCGTTGAGCTCAATGACGTCGAACTGGTCGATGCCCAGGTTGAGGCGCTCCAGCAGCTTGCGCACCGCCGGCACCGGGCCAATGCCCATGACACGGGGTGCCACGCCGGCACTGGCCATGCCCAGCACCCTGGCGCGCGGGGTCAGGCCGTGTTTCTTCACCGCCTCGGCGCTGGCGAGGATCAGCGCCACGGCACCGTCGTTGACGCCCGAGGCGTTGCCAGCGGTGACGGTCTTGCCTTCCCCGTTGACCGGCTTCAGCTTGGCCAGGGCCTCTAGGGTGGTGTCCGGGCGCAGGTGCTCGTCCTGGTCGATCACCGTGTCGCCCTTCTTGCCCTTGATCACCACCGGGACGATCTCCTCGGCGAAGAAACCCGCGGCCTGGGCGGCACCGGCGCGCTGCTGGCTGCGCAGGGCGAAGGCGTCCTGGTCCTCGCGGCTGACCTGATGGTCGTCGGCGACGTTGTCGGCGGTCTGTGGCATGGCATCGACGCCGTATTGCGCCTTCATCAGCGGGTTGATGAAGCGCCAGCCGATGGTGGTGTCTTCGATCTTCTGGCTGCGGCCGAAGGCGCTGTCGGCCTTGCCCATCACATAGGGCGCGCGGGACATGGACTCGACGCCGCCGGCCAGGGCCAGCTCCATTTCCCCGGCAGCGATGGCGCGGAAGGCGGTGCCCACCGCGTCCATGCCCGAGGCGCAGAGGCGGTTGAGGGTGACGCCGGGAACGCTTTCCGGCAGGCCCGCCAGCAGCAGCGCCATGCGCGCGACGTTGCGGTTGTCCTCGCCGGCCTGGTTGGCGCAGCCGAGGAACACCTCGTCGACTTCGTCCCAGCGCACCTGCGGGTTGCGCTCGATCAGTGCCTTGAGCGGGATGGCCGCCAGGTCGTCGGCACGCACCGGCGCCAGGCCACCGCCGAAGCGGCCGATGGGCGTGCGCACGGCATCGCAGATGAATACGTCGCGGCTCATTCCTCACCTCCCTGCTGGCCGTGGGCGGCGGCGGTGCGGGCCTCCAGGGCACGCAGCGCGGCCAGTTCCTCGGCATTGGGGGCGAGGGTTTCGCTGACGCTGTCGGCGAAGCGGATCGCCCAGCCGGTGGCCTCGACCACCTGCTCGCGGGTCACCCCCGGGTGCAGCGAGTTGACGATGAATTCGTGGGTGCCGGCTTCCGGCTCCATGATGCACAGGTCGGTGATGATGCCCACCGGGCCCTTGCCGGGCAGGCCCAGGCGCTGACGCGAGTCGCCGCCTTCGCCATGGCCGACCGAAGTGACGAAGGCCAGCTTGTCGACGAAGGTGCGGTGGGACTGCTTGAGGATGATCAGCACTTCCTTGGCGGAGCCGGCGATCTCCGGCGCGCCACCGGCACCGGGCAGGCGCACCTTGGGCTTGTGGTAGTCGCCGATCACGGTGGTGTTGATGTTGCCGAAGCGGTCGACCTGGGCGGCGCCGAGGAAGCCGACGTCGATGCGCCCGCCCTGCAGCCAGTAGCGGAAGATTTCGCCAGTGGGCACCACGGTGTCGGCGGTCTCGGCCAGCTCGCCGTCACCGATGGACAGCGGCAGCACCGTGGGCTTGGCACCGATGGGGCCGGATTCGTAGATCAGCACCACGTCCGGGGACGAGGTCAGGCGCGCCAGGTTGGCGGCCTTGGACGGCAGGCCGATGCCGACGAAGCAGACCGCGCCGTTCTTCAGGCGGCGGGCGGCGGCGACGGTCATCATTTCATTGGTGCTGTAGCCGGTGGATTGGGCGCTCATTGCTTGGCCTCCGCAATTTTCTGCTGGAACTGGGCGAAGTCCTCGGTGCCACGGATGTAGTCGTCGATCCAGGCGCTGAAGGTCTCGCGGTCGCGGGCGATGGGGTCCCAGGCCTGGTAGAAGCGGTTGTCGCGCTCGTAGTAGCCGTGGGCGTAGGACGGGTGCGCGCCGCCGGGCACGTGGCAGACGGCGGTCAGGGCCCAGGTGGGCAGCACGCAGGCGTTCATCGGGGCGTTGAGGTCGTCGACGATCTCTTCCACCGTGACGATGCAGCGCTTGGCCGCCAGGGCCGCTTCCTTCTGCACGCCGAGGATGCCCCAGAGCAGCACGTTGCCCTTGCGGTCGGCCTTCTGTGCGTGGATCACGGTCACGTCCGGGCGCACCGAGGGCACGGCGGCCAGCACTTCGCCGGTGAAGGGGCAGGTCACGCTCTTGATCAGCGGGTTGACCTTGGGCAGGTCGGAGCCGGCATAGGCGCGCAGCACCGCGAACGGCAGCCCGGAAGCGCCGGCCACATAGGCGTTGGCCAGGTCGGCGTGGCTGTGTTCTTCGATCTCCAGCTCGCGGGGCCAGCCCTTCTCCACCGCGTCACGCAGGCGGTGCAGCGAGCCCACGCCCGGGTTGCCGCCCCAGGAGAACACCAGTTTCTTCGCGCAGCCGGCACCGATCAGCAGGTCGTAGACCAGGTCGGGCGTCATGCGCACCAGGGTCAGGTCGCGCTTGTTCTGGCGGATCAGCTCGTGGGAAGCGGCCGTGGGAATCAAGTGGGTGAAGCCTTCGAGGGCGACGGTGTCGCCGTCGTTGACGAAGCGCTCGACCGCTTCGCGCAGGGAGATGATTTCAGCCATGTCGATCTCGTTTTGTTATCCAGGGCGGAAGGTTCGCCGGGTGATGGAAAGCTACCCCCGGCCCAGCCGAGGAACAATCCGATAATCGACTATCCGTTCGATAATCGAACAACTCTATACCTTGCTAAGCATTTCTCTCGGCACCGGGAGCCTGCCGACGGATTTCCCCCGGGCGCGTAGGCGCGGCCTCCTCGTCCAGGGCCAGAAGCCCAGGCCGGGCTTGGGCCCGCGGTCGATGCACGCCCAGCAGCAGGTGCGCGGCCAGGCCGAAGATCAGCCCCCAGAAGGCCGCCGACAGCCCGAGCAGGGACATGCCGGACGCCGTGACCAGGAAGGTGATCAGCGCCGCTTCGCGGTCCTCCGGCACCACCATGGACCCGGCCAGCGCACCGGCGATGGCGGCGAACAACGCCAACCCGGCCAAGGCCGCGACCAGCTCCCGGGGGAAGGCGCTGAACAACGACACCAGGGTGGCGCCGAAGATGCCCAGCAGCAGGTAGAACAGGCCGCCGACCACGCCGGCCACGTAGCGCCGGCCCGGGTCCTCGTGGGATTCGCGGCCGCTGCAGATGGCGGCGGTGATGGCCGCCAGGTTGAGGCCGTGGCAACCGAAGGGGGCCAGCAGCACGGTGCCCAGTGCACTGCTGGCGATGATCGGGCTGGCGGGCGTGCCGTAGCCGTCGTTGCGCAACACGGCGATGCCCGGCACGAATTGCCCGGTCAGCGCCACCATCACCAGCGGCAGGGCGATGTTCAGCGTGGCGTGCCAGCTGAATTCCGGGGTGATCCACACCGGGGTGGCGAAGCCGATCACCAGGGCCGAGGCGTTCATCTCCCCGGTCGCCAGGGCGATGCTGCAGCCGGTCACCAGCACCGCCATCACCGCATAGCGCGGCAGCAGCCGCTTGCCCAGTAGGTAGGCGGCGAACATCGCCAGCACCAGCAGCGGTTTTTCCTTCACCGAGACGAACAGCTGGGTGCCGAAGCTGAACAGGATGCCGGCCAGCATCGCCGCAGAGATGGCCGCGGGCAGCCGGCCGATGATGCGATCGAAGGCGCCGGACAGCCCCACCAGCAGGATGAGCAGGCTGGAGAGCAGGTACGCGCCCACTGCCTGGTTGAGGCTGACGCCCGGCAGCGAGGCCACCAGCAGCGCCGAGCCGGGCGCGGACCAGGCGATCACCAGCGGCACCTTGAAGCGCAGGCTGAGGACGATGCCCAGCACGCCACTGCCGATGGAGATAGCCCAGACCCAGGACGACAGCACCGCGTCGGGCAGGTTCGCGGCCTTGGCCGCCTGGAAGATGATCACCAGCGGCCCGGCATAGGAAATGACCGTGGCGATGAAGCCTGCCACGGCCGCCGACAGCGAGAAATCACGGATCAGGGTGCGCAGGAAGGTTGCCTGTCGCGTGGCCATGGCCAGCTCTCCTGTTTGTCTTTCCGGGTCAGGCGGGGCGTCGCCGACGCCCCGCGCGCTTCAGAGCCTGGCGCCCGCCAACGGGGCAGCCTGGGGCGCTCGCAGCGAGACGAAGCACATGGCCAGTGCGGCGATGGCGCCGGGGATGGCGAAGGCCATGAAGTTCAGCTGCAGCGGCAGGTTGATGCCCAGCAGCGCACCGCCCAGCAACGGCCCGACGATGGCACCGTTGCGGCCGATGCCGGAGGCCCAGCCAAGGCCGGTGGAGCGGATGGCCAAACCGTAGAACTGCGCCGCCGTGGCGTAGAGGAGAATCTGCGTGCCGATGGTGGTGGCACCGGCGATGCCGATCAGCAGGTAGAGCAGCGGTGTCGGGCTCTTGAAGCCGAGCAGGCTGATGGACAGCGCTGCGACGATGAAGAAGGCCGCTACCACCCGAGGCAGGTTGAAGCGATCACCGAGGAAGCCGCCGGCGATGGCGCCGAACATGCCGCCCAGGTTCAGCGCCAGCAGGAAGGACAGGCTCGAACCCAGGCTGTAGCCGGCGTTGGCCATCAGTTTCGGCAGCCAGGAGCTGAGCGCGTAGACCATCAGTAGGCAGCAGAAGAAGGCGATCCACAGCATCAGCGTGCGCAGGGCGCGGCCTTCGCGGAACAGCTCCAGCACCGGTGCGCCCTGGGCCTTCACCTCCACCAGCTCGAGCAGGTCGTCATCGCGCAGCTCCCGCTGCGGGTCGACCTTGCGCAGGATGGCCCGCGCCTGTTCGGTGCGACCCTGGCGCAGCAGGAAGCCGACGGACTCGGGCAGGTACCAGAGGATCAGCGGCAGCAACAGCAGCGGTACCGCAGCGGCGAAGAACATCGCCTCCCAGCCGAAACGCGGCAGCATGTAGATGCCGACGCCGGCGGAGAGCATGCCGCCCAGGGAATAGCCGCTGAACATGATGGCGACCAGGGTGCTGCGCAGCCGTTTCGGCGCGTACTCGTTCATCAGCGCCACCACGTTGGGCATCAGCCCGCCGATGCCCAGCCCGGCCATGAAGCGGCAGATGCCGAATTCGGTGGGGTTGCGCGCCAGGCCGTTGAGCACGGTGAAGCCGGAGAACAGCACGAAGCAGATGGCGATGCCGCGCTTGCGCCCAATGCGGTCGGCCAGGGGGCCGAAGAACAGCGCCCCGAACATCATGCCGAACAGCGCGTAGCTGCCCAGGGCGCCCGCTTCCAGGGGCGTCAGCCCCCACTCCTTCATCAGTACCGGCAAGACCACGCCGTAGATGAACAGGTCATAGCCGTCGAAGATCAGCAGCAGGGCGCACCAGCCCATCACCATCCAGTGGAAGGGCGTGAAGCGCGCGTCGTCGATGATCGCGTGTACGTCGAGTTTTCGCATGGCATTCGTCTCTTGTTCTTGTTGTCGAGAAAGCGTTGCGGGTGGAACCGCGGCTCGGGTTTCAGCCCAGGTCGCCACCGCCTACCGGCAGGGTCACGCCGGTGATGTAGGAGGCTTCGTCGGAAGCCAGGAAGAGGATCGCGCCGGCCTGTTCGTCGATGCTGCCGTAGCGTTTCATCAGGCTGCTGTCGAGGGTCTGGTCGACGATCTGCTGGTACCAGATCTTCTCCTGTGCGCTCTGCTCCGCCGTGTTGCGCGGGATGCGCCGGGGCGGCGCCTCGGTGCCACCGGGCGCGGTGGCGTTGACGCGGATGCCGCGCCCGGCGTTCTCGAAGGCCAGGCAGGCGGTGAGCGCGTTGACGCCGCCCTTGGCCGCGCCGTAGGGCACGCGGTTGAGGCTGCGGGTGGCGATGGAGGAAACGTTGACGATGGCCCCCGCGCCCCGCTCCAGCATGTAGCGCAGCGCCGCATGGCAGCACCAGAGCGTGGGGAACAGCGAGCGCCGCACCTCGGCCTCGATCTCGTGCGCCTGGTAGTGCTCGAACGGCTTGGCCCAAATGGTGCCGCCGACGTTGTTAACCAGTACATCGAGGCGCCCGAAGCGTGCCACCGCCGCCTCCATCACCCGGCTGCATTCGGCGTATTGCTCGAGGTCGGCGGTCAGCGCCAGCACACGGCCTTCCCCCAGCTGCTCGCGCAGCTCGAAGACCAGCTCGGAGCGGTCCACCGCCACCAGGCGGGCGCCCTCTTCCACCAGGCGCTCGGCCACACGGCGGCCGATGCCCTGCGCCGCGCCGGTGACCAGCGCGACCTTGTCGTTGAATCTGTTGCTCATGACTGCCCTCTGCCGTTGCCGGCCACCAGGAGGTTCACGGGTTGGAGTGGTACTCAGGCGGCGCTGGCGGCGAACTTCTCGTAGTAGAAATTCGCCGGCTGCACGCCCTGCTCGCGGATGAACCGGCTCACCGCCTCCACCATCGGCGGCGGGCCGCAGAGGTAGATGTCGACGTCGCCGTCGTTGAGGTGGCGCGGTTCGATGTGCTGGGTGACGTAGCCCTTGTGCGGGTAGCCGCTCTCGGGATTGGCCACACAGGCGCTGAAGCTGAAGGTGGGGATGCGCGCGGCGAAGGCCTCCAGGCGATCCAGCTCCACCAGGTCGAAATCGTTGGTCACGCCGTAGATCAGGTGCAGGGGGTGCTCGCTGCCCTGCTCGGCGACCTTCTCCAGCATCGCGGTGAAGGGCGCCAGGCCGGTGCCACCGGCCAGCAACAGCAGCGGCCGGCGGATGTCGCGCAGGTAGAAGCTGCCCAGCGGCCCCACCAGGCTCATGCTGTCGCCGGCCTTGGCCAGCCCGGTGAGGAAGCTGCTCATCAGGCCGCCGGGCACGTTGCGGATCAGGAAGCTGACCTCGCCGTCCTTCTGCAGCGAGCTGAAGGAGTAGGCGCGGGACTGTTCGCTGCCCGGCACCCTGAGGTTGACGTACTGCCCCGGCAGGAAGGCCAGGCGGCTCAGGGACTCGCCCTTGATCGACAGCGAGATGGTGCTGTCGGACAGCTGGCGCACGGCGCTGATGGCCGCGTCGAAGCTGGCCTGCTGGGTCTTGCACAGCGCGGACGAGGCCGGCACCCGCACCACGCAATCGCTGGCTGCGCGCATCTGGCAGGTGAGCACATAGCCCTGCTCGGCCTCCTCCGCGCTCAGGGCGTCGTCGATGTAGTCCTGGCCCAGGTCGTAGCGGCCCGCCTCGGCGAAGCACTTGCAGGTGCCGCAGGCGCCGTCACGGCAATCCAGCGGGATGTTGATGCCCTGGCGATAGGCCGCGTCGGCCACGGTCTCGTCGGGGCTGGCGTCGATGAAACGGGTGACGCCGTCTTCGAAGGTCAATGCGATGTGATGAGTCATGTCGGGCTCCACGGAGCGCGGCCTCGGGGTGGCCGGGCCGGGTGTTCAGATGTGGTAGATGTCGATGACCTGGCGCACGTAGTCGTTCTTCAGGACCACCTTCTTGGCCTTGATCAGCGGCTGCTCGCCGCGCACGTCGAGGCTGTAGAAACTGGTACCGAAGTAGCTGTCCACGGTCTTGTAGCGGTAGCTCAGGGTGTGCCAGTTGAAGCGCACCCGGCACTCGCCGGCGGCCTGGTCGAGGAGCTCGATGTTGCTGATGTTGTGGGAGGTGCGGGTGTCCGGCATGGTCGCGCTGGAGCGGTCGGTCTTGATGCGGAACACGCGGTCCTCCAGGCCGCCCCGGTTGCCGTACCAGATCAGCGAGATCTCGGTCTGCGGGTTCTCGGTCAATTCGTCGCGGTCGTCCCAGGCCGGCATCCAGAAGCTGGCATCGGCGGCATAGAGCTCCAGCCAGCTGTCCCAATCCTTGTCGTCCAGGTAGCGCGCCTCGCGGTAGAGGAAGTCGCGCACGGCGTCATGGGAGATGCTCATTGCACGGCCTCCACGGGGATCAGTCGCTGCTCGGCCGCGGCGGCCTCGAGCAGGGTTGCCTGCCAGTACTTGTGCTGCAGCACGAACAGGCCCTCATCCTCGGTGCGCACGCCGGACAGCAGCGGGTGCAGGGCGATCTCGCGGGCGGCCTCGTCGGCGCCTTCCACCCAGTGCGCGGCGCCGCGGGACATGTCGTTCCAGCCACGGTTGCCCTGGTAGCCGAGCTGGCAGGAGCGGAACTCCTCCAGGTCGTCCGGGGTAGCCATGCCGCTGACGTTGAAGAAGTCCTCGTACTGGCGGATGCGCCTGGCGCGCGCTTCGGCGCTCTCACCCCGTGGCGCGATGCAGTAGATGGTGATTTCCGTCTGGTTGACGGAGAGAGGTCGGGCGATGCGGATCTGCGAGCTGAACTGGTCCATCAGGTAGACGTTGGGGTACAGGCAGAGGTTGCGCGAGTTCTCGATCATCCAGTCGGCACGGGCACGGCCGAAGTCCCGGGCCAGCTCGTCGCGGCGCTCGTAGAGGGGGCGGTCCTCGGGGTTGGCCCAGCGCGTCCAGAGCAGCAGGTGGCCCTTGTCGAAGGAGTAGAAGCCGCCGCCGTTCTTGGCCCAGCTGCCGGCGCTCATGGTCCTGATCTCCTCCCCCGCTTCGCGCTGCTTGCGCTGGTTCTGGGTGGCGGCGTAGTTCCAGTGCACGGAGCTGACGTGGTAGCCATCGGCGCCGTTCTCGGCGGTCAGCTTCCAGTTGCCTTCGTAGATGTAGCTGCTGGAGCCGCGCAGCACTTCCAGGCCCTCGGGGGACTGGTCGACGATCATGTCGATGATCTTCGCCGACTCGCCCAGGTGCTCGGCCAGCGGCACCACGTCCGGGTTGAGGCTGCCGAAAAGGAAGCCGCGGTAGGACTCGAAGCGGGCGACGCGGGTCAGGTCGTGGGAGCCTTCGCAGTTGAAGCTCGTCGGGTAGCCCGCCTCGGCCGGGTCCTTGACCTTGAGCAGCTTGCCGCTGTTGTTGAAGGTCCAGCCGTGGAAGGGACAGGTGTAGGACGCGCGGTTGCCGCTCTTGTGCCGGCACAGCTGCGCACCGCGATGGCTGCAGGCATTGAGGAAGGCGTTGAGCTCCCCGTCCTTGTTGCGCGCGATGAAGACCGGCTGCCGCCCCATGGTCAGGGTGAGGTAGTCGTTCTTCTCGGG
Source organism: Pseudomonas sp. zfem005 (assembly GCF_032621735.1). NCBI lineage: Bacteria > Pseudomonadati > Pseudomonadota > Gammaproteobacteria > Pseudomonadales > Pseudomonadaceae > Pseudomonas > Pseudomonas sp. zfem005. Next base: position 12,451 of record NZ_JAVYJE010000003.1, read on the forward strand.
AATCTGGCTCTCGTGGGCGAGGTACAGCCAGTTGCCTTCGAAGATGTGCTTCATCTCCAGTTCGAACAGACGCGGATCGGTGAACATCTCCCGCTTGCAGCGGTAGACGCCCTTCTCCTTGTCTTCCTCTAGCAGCGAATGCAGGAACTCGAATCCCAGGGACATGGCCAGGGCCTCCATTGTTATTGTTCAGGCAGGCTCAGGTTAGGGAGGCGCGGGCGACGGCAATATCCGCTTTGTGCAGATCGCTATCCGTTTTGTGCAGAGGGGTTACGGGGTGTTGCGGATAGCGGGCGTGGCGGCCGCTTCAAGACAGAGATGCGCTTTTTGTAGGGGCGAATTCATTGGCTCTGTCTGCGTTAGCTGTTGTGGTTTTAATGCAGGCGCTCAAGCACGGCCCTTTCCGGGCGCCCGAAGGTTTGTGCCACCTCCACCGCATAGGTTTCGCTTCGCTCTACACCATCCTACGAAAGCCCGTGCGCACCACTTGGTGATGCGCTGGACGAAGAAAGTTGGAGCAGCCGCCAACGCCCCTCCAGGAGGCCGAACGCAGTCGTTGCGCCGGGGGACGAGCGGCATGGATGCCGCGAGAGGCGCGCCAGGCCATGGATGGCCCATCGCGCCGGCCCCCAGAGCGGCGATGGAGTGAGGGAACCCGACGCAGTCGGGCCGGATGATGGGGCAAGCGTTTTTGGTTCCTTTTTTGGCGATTGAAAAAAGGGACTCGCCCGGGGGGCGAAACCAGAAACATCACCAGAGCTCGGCAATCAGCTGGACTCAAATCCTCTAGCAAAACTTAACGCAGACAGAGCCAATGAATTCGCTCCCACGACTCGGGCCTGGCAACCGGACCCCCGCGCAAGGGCCGCTCAGAAGCGGTATTCCCCGCTCTGGATCGCCTGGTGCAGCACGTTGTCCAGCGGGCGGAAGGCGGTTTCGCCGGGCAGGCGCACGAACAGCGGCTCGCTGATCTGGCCCGGGTCGAAGCCGCTCTTCTTCAGATCGGTCTTCTTGTATTTGAAGGTGCCGGTGGTCTCGATCTCCGCCAGCAGGCGGATGAACAGCGGGGCCGCATAAGGCGGCAGCTCGCGGTCCAGGTGCTCGGCCACCGCCTGGGCGTCCAGCTCAGCCCCGGTGCCCAGGCGCAGCGCAGCCATGCCGCAGCGGCCGTTGGTGCCGGGAATCTCCACCCCATAGACCACCGCATCCTCCACGCCGCCGAAGGCGCCCAGCACGCTTTCCACCTCGGTGGTGGAGACGTTCTCGCCCTTCCAGCGGAAGGTGTCGCCGAGGCGGTCGACGAACTGCGCGTGCTTGCAGCCGATGTCGCGCATCAGGTCGCCGGTGTTGAACCAGGCATCGCCCTTCTTGAACACGTCCCGCAGGATCACCGACTCGCTCTTGGCCGGGTCGGTGTAGCCGTCGAACGGCCATTTGGGGCTGATCTCGCTGATCAGCAGGCCCGGCTCGCCGGTGGCGACCTTCTCCAGGTAGCCCTTGTGGTCACGCACCGGGCGATCGCTTTCCAGGTCGTAGCGCACGATGGCGTAGGTGGCCGGGGAGAAGCCCACGGTGTTGTCGAAGTTGAACACGTTGGTGAAGCCGATGTTGCCTTCGCTGGAGGCATAGAACTCGGTGATGCGCTCGATGCCGAAGCGCTCCTTGAACTCGGCCCAGATGGCCGGACGCAGGCCGTTGCCGATCATGCAGGTGAGGCTGTTGTTGCGTTCTTCCTCGCTCGGCGCCTGGTTCAGCAGGTAACGGCACAGCTCGCCGATGTAGCCGAAGCAGGTGGCCTGGTACTGGGCCACGTCCTTCCAGAAGCTGCTGGCGGAGAACTTGCGGCGCAGGGCGATGGCGGCGCCGCCGGCCAGCACCGAGGCCCAGCTCACGGTGACCGCGTTGTTGTGGTAGCAGGGCAGGGTCAGGTAGAAGACGTCGGTGTCCTTCAGCCCCAGGCCGGAGTGGCCGAAGCCGCCATAGGCCTTGATCCACTTGCCGTGGCTGAGGATCGACGCCTTGGGCAGCCCCGTGGTGCCCGAGGTGTAGATGTAGAAGCACGGGTCCTTGAGGCGCACCTTGGCGGTTTCCACCGGGTTGTCGGCGCTGTGCTCGCCGGCCAGGCGCATCAGGTTGGCCCAGCCCCGTGGGGCCTGGCCCGGGTCGCGGCGGGTGTCGGCGTCGGCTATCCAGTAGCGGTGCCCGGCGCTGTTGCCCAGCTCCTCCTCGACTTCCTCGAAGGTATCCCGCAGCTCCTCGCCCACCACGTAATGGCTGGCCTTGACCAGGGTCAGGCTGTGGGCCAGCACCTTGCCGCGCTGGGTGGTGTTGACCAGTGCGGCGATGGCGCCGAGCTTGGCCAGGGCCGCCAGCACCGCCAGCACCTCGATACGGTTCTCCAGCATCACCGCCACCACCTTGCCGTGGGCCACGCCCTCGGACTTGAGCGCGTGGGCCAGGCGGTTGGCCCAGGCGTTGAACTCGGTGTAGGTCAGGCGGCGGGTCTCGTCGATCACCGCCGGGCGCTGGGGGAATTTCTGCGCGGCGCGTTCCAGCGCCCAGCCCAGCGACAGCGTTTTCTCGCGGTTGCGGATGCCGGTGTAGTACAGGCCCAGCAGCATGCGCGGTACACGTGGCAGGTTGCCCGGCAGGCGGGCGAGAAAGCGGAACGGGGAAATCAGATCGGCCTGGGTCATGGCTCTCGCACTTTGTCGTTGTTGTGGGCAGGCAATGGCGCTTTCACGACTGTAGAAGCCGTTCGGGCAAAACGGTATGACCGTGGCGCGGGGAAGGGCGGGCAGATGGGCAAATAGAGGGCGCCCGTACCGGCGCGGAAACACTGCGAGGGTACGGGCGTAGCCCGGGCTTCAGCCCGGGAGGGGCGATCAGTCGAGGAACAGGTCCGGCACCAGGCTGCCGCCTTCGGGATCGAAGCGGTAGTGCTCGAACTCGGTCTGGCCCTGCTCGCGGAGGATTTCCTCGTCGATCAGCAGGCGCCCGGTGATGCTGCGGCCGGTGCTGGAGAGGATGGCGTAGGCGGCGTCGGCCATGATCGCCGGGGTGCGCGAGCGCTTGAAGGCGTCGCGGCTGCCCAGCTCGAACTCGATGGCGGCGGTGGCGATCATGGTTTGCGGCCACAGCGAGTTGACGCTGATGCCGTACTTCTTGAACTCCTCGCTCATGCCCAGGGTGAGCATGCTCATGCCGTATTTGGTGACGGTGTAGGGGCCGTGCTGGGCGAACCACTTGGGCGCCAGGTTGAGGGGCGGCGACAGGTTGAGGATGTGCCCCGCCGCGCTCTTCTTCAGGAAGGGCAGGGCGGCCTGGCTGCAAACCATCACCGCGCGGGTATTGATCTGGTACAGCAGGTCGAAGCGCTTGGGCTCCAGGTGCTCGACCCCCACCAGTTTGATGGCCCCGGCGTTGTTCACCAGCGCATCGATACCGCCGAAGTGCTCGGCGGCCTGGGCCATGGCGTCCCGCACGGCGGCCTCGTTGCGCACGTCCAGCTGCAGGGCCAGGGCCTTGCCACCGGCGGCCTCCACTTCCTCGGCAACGCTGAAAATGGTGCCCGGCAGCTTGGCATGGGGCTCGGCGCTCTTCGCCGCGATGACGATATTGGCGCCATCGGCCGCCGCGCGCAGTGCGATCTCACGGCCGATGCCCCGGCTCGCGCCGGTGATGAACAGGGTTTTGGCAGATAGGCTCATTGCAGTGCTCCTGATTGTTGTTATCGGTCCCAGCTGAAAGCCTGAAGCTAGAAGCTAGAAGCTAGAAGCTAGAAGCTAGAAGCTAGAAGCTAGAAGCTAGAAGCCCGCACCCGCCTGCTCTTGTCTTCCAGCTTCAGGCTTCAAGCTTCCAGCTTCCAGCTGCTTTTCAAGCTTCCAACTGCTCTTCCACTTCCACCAACACCTGGCGGTTCTTCACCTGGTCGCCAGCGGTGACCTGCACCCGACGGATGACGCCGTCGATGCCGGCCTTGAGCGGGTGTTCCATCTTCATCGCCTCCAGCACCACCAGCAGTTGGCCCTTGGCGACGCGTTCGCCTTCGCCCACCAGCACGTCGACGATGGCGCCGTCCATGGGGGCCTTTACCGTGCCCGAGCTGGCGGCGTTCAGGCCGCCGGCGGGTTCGTGGGTGACGTCGAGCAGTTCCAGGTTGCCGTGCTGGCCATAGAGCCACAGACGCCCGGCGGAATGATGGTAGGCCACGCGGCGGCGCACGCCGTCCAGCTCCAGGGTGGCCCAGCGGCCATCGGCGCGCAGCAGGGCGATGGCCACCTCGCTGTCACCGACGCGTGCCAGCAGGCGCGGGCGCACACCGGCTTCCAGCACGCTCAGCTCCACCGCCAGCTTCTGCTCGCCGTGGCGCAGCACGAAGCGCCACGGCGCGCTACCGGCGCTGCGCCAGCCGGCGAGGCCAGCCTGGTGGGCACGGGATTCGGCCGAGGCCTGGTAGAGCAGGGCGGCGGCGGTGGCCAGCTCCGTGGCGCTGGGCGCATGGGCGCGCAGGCTCGGGTCGTCGCTGAAGTGTTCGCCGATGAAGGCGGTGGTGGCATGGCCGGCGGCGAACTCGGGGTGCGCCAGCAGGTTGGCGAGAAAACGCTGGTTGCCGTTGACGCCCAGCAGCACGCAATCCTCCACGGCGCGCACCAGCTTGCGCCGGGCCTCGTCGCGGGTGGCGCCCCAGGCGATCACCTTGGCCAGCATCGGGTCGTAGAAGGGCGTTACCGGCTGGCCTTCCACCAGGCCGTGGTCGATGCGGATGCCGGGCGGCTCGGACGGCTCCCAGCGCAGCACCTCGCCGGTTTGCGGAAGGAAGTTGCTGGCCGGGTCCTCGGCGTACAGGCGCACTTCCATGGCGTGGCCGTCGAGGCGGATCTCGTCCTGCGCCAGCGGCAGCGGCTGCCCCCCGGCCACGCGGATCTGCCAGGCCACCAGGTCCTGCCCGGTGATCAGCTCGGTCACCGGGTGTTCCACCTGCAGGCGGGTGTTCATCTCCAGGAAGTAGAAGTCGCCGCTGGCATCGAGGAGGAATTCCACGGTGCCGGCACCGACGTAGTTCACCGTGCGCGCGGCCTTCACTGCCGCCTCGCCCATGGCGCGGCGCAGCTCCGGGGTCATCACCGGGCAGGGCGCTTCCTCCACCACCTTTTGGTGGCGGCGCTGCACCGAGCAGTCGCGCTCGCCGAGGTAGACGATGTTGCCGTGCTGGTCGCCGAAGACCTGGATCTCCACATGGCGCGGGCGGATCACCGCGCGTTCGATAATCAGCTCGCCGGAGCCGAAGGCGTTCTGCGCTTCGGAGCGCGCGGTGCGGATCTGCGCGGCCAGCTCGGCGGCTTCGTGCACCAGGCGCATGCCACGGCCGCCACCACCGGCGCTGGCCTTGATCATCAGCGGGTAGCCGATGCGCTCGGCTTCCCGGGCCAGGGTCGCGTCGTCCTGCTCGGCGCCTTCGTAGCCGGGGATGCAGGGCACCTGGGCGTCGAGCATGGCGATCTTCGACAGGCGCTTGCTGCCCATCAGGTGGATGGCCTCCACCGTGGGGCCGATGAAGACGATGCCGGCGGCCTCGCAGGCCCGGGCGAACTCGGCGTTCTCGGAAAGGAAGCCGTAGCCGGGGTGCACCGCGTCGGCACCGGTGCGCCGTGCCGCGGCGATGATCGCCTCAATGCTGAGGTAGGACTGGGCGACCTGGGCCGGGCCGATGCACACGGCCTCGTCGGCCAGTTGCACGTGGCGCGCCTCGCTGTCGGCCTCGCTGTAGACCGCAACGGTGCGGTAGCCGAGCTGCTGCGCGGTGCGCATCACCCGGCAGGCGATTTCACCGCGGTTGGCGATCAGGATCTTGTTGAAGCTGGGCATCGTTGGCTGCTCCTGCCGTACTCGGGATGTGCGCTCATTGCGCCCAGTTGGGTTTGCGTTTCTGCACGAAGGCCATGGTGCCCTCGGCGCCTTCCGCGCCGGTTACCGCCTCGGCGAACCAGCCGGCGGCATCGTCCAGCAGGGCACCCAGCTCGCGCTCGCCGGTGGCCAGCAGCAAGGCCTTGGTGCGGGCGTTGGCGCCGGGGGCGCAGCGACGAACCTGTTCCAGGGTGGCGGCCAGGCGCGCGTTCACCGCCGCGTCATCGGCCTCGGCGAAGTGCACCAGGCCCAGGCGCAGGGCCTCGGCACCGTCGAAGCGGGCGGCGGTGAGAGCCAGGCGGCGGGCCTGGGTCAGGCCGATGCGTTTCACCACGAAGGGGGCGATCTGCGCCGGCAGGATGCCCAGGCCGGTTTCCGGCAGGCCGAACTGCGCGCCCTGGTGGGCGATGGCGATATCGGAGATGCACGCCAGGCCGAAGCCGCCGCCCAGCACTGCGCCTTCCAGCACCGCGACCATCACCTGGGGCGTGGCCTGGGCCTCTTCCAGCAGGCTGCCGAAGGCGCGGTTCAGTTCGCGGTAGGCATCGGCCCCGGCGGCGCGCGCCGAGGCCATGTCCTTGATGTCGCCGCCGGCGCAGAAGTGCCCGTCGGCACCGCGCAGCACCAGGGCGCGCACGCTGCGGTCATCGCGCACCGCGGCCAGCACCGCGCGCAGTTCGCCGACCATGGCCAGGCTCATGGCGTTGCGGCTGTCCGGGCGGTTGAGGGTGATGTGCAGCACGCCGGCGGCGGGCTCCAGCAGCAGGGTTTCGCAGTTCGGCAGGTCGCTCATGCCGGCTTCCTCATCATGCTTGGGTCAGGGCGCTGGGCGCGGGTGCGCCCAGCGGACGGTCCGCTATCAGCCTTTCTTTTTGCCGGGCAGGATGCCCATCAGCTTGCAGATGATGCCGAGCATGATCTCGTCGGCGCCGCCGCCGATGCTCACCAGGCGCACGTCGCGATAGGCGCGGGAGACCGGGTTGTCCCACATGAAGCCCATGCCGCCCCAGTACTGCAGGCAGGCGTCGCTGACTTCGCGGCCCAGGCGGCCGGCCTTGAGCTTGGCCATGGAGGCCAGCTTGGTCACGTCCTTGCCGCTGACGTAGAGCTCGGTGGCCTGGTAGACCAGGGCGCGCAGGGCTTCGATCTCGGTGCTCAGCTCGGCCATGCGGAAGTGAATGACCTGGTTGTCGATCAGCGGGGTACCGAAGGTCTTGCGCTCCTTGCAGTACTCGATCGTGGCGTCGACGCAGTGCTCCAGGCCCTTGATCATGTTGGCCGCGCCGAACAGGCGTTCCTCCTGGAACTGCAGCATCTGCATCATGAAGCCGGCGCCTTCGTGGCCGATGCGGTAGCGCTGGGGCACGCGCACGTTGTCGAAGAACACCTGGGCGGTCTCCGAGCTGCGCATGCCGAGCTTGTCCAGGTGCGGGCTGACGCTGATGCCCGGGGTCTTCATCGGCACCACGATCAGCGATTTGTTGACGTGGGGCTTGTCGTCCGAGGTGTTGGCCAGTAGGCAGATGAAGTCGGCCGAGGGCGAGTTGGTGATCCACATCTTGCTGCCGTTGATCACGTAGTCGTCGCCGTCCTTGCGGGCGGTGGTCTTGAGCCCGGCGACGTCGGAGCCGGCGCCGACCTCGGAAACGCCGATGCAGCCGACCATGTCGCCGCTGATGGCGGGGCGGAGGAATTCGTTGCGCAGGTCGTCGGAGCCGAAGCGGGCCAGGGCCGGGGTGCACATGTCGGTCTGCACGCCGATGGACATGGGGATGCCACCGCAGATGATGGTGCCGAACTCTTCGGCGGCGACCACGGAGTAGCTGTAGTCCAGGCCCATGCCGCCGAATTTCTCCGGCTTGGAGATGCCCAGCAGGCCCAGGTCGCCGGCCTTCTTGAAGATGTCATGGATGGGGAAGCGGCCTTCACGCTCCCACTGCTCGACATGGGGGTTGATCTCCCTGTCGACGAAATTGCGTACGGTGCGGCGGAGTTCTTCGTGTTCCTGGGTGAAGATCATTGTTGTTGTTCTCCTGGTGGGGTGCGCCCGGCGCACCGTCGATCGGGTTCGGGTGCGGCGCTTAGAAGCGGGCCACGCCAAAGGTGGTGGATTTCAGGGGGCGCCCCTCGGCTTCGGCGCAGATGTCCAGCAGGTAGCCGAGCAGCTTGCGGGTGTCGCGCGGGTCGATGAGGCCGTCATCCCACAGGCTGGCGGTGCCGTACAGCGCGGTGGACTGGCTGTCGAGCTTCTGCGCGGTGACCTGTTCGAGCATGTCGAGCATCTTCGGGTCGGCTTCCTTGCCCTCCTTGGCGTGTTTTTCCTCGGTGACGATGCGCAGCACCTTGCCGGCCTGGGCGCCGCCCATCACGGCGGTGCGGCTGTTGGGCCAGGCGAAGATGAAGCGCGGGTCCAGGCCGCGGCCGCACATGGCGTAGTTGCCGGCGCCATAGGAGCCGCCGACGACGATGGTGAGCTTGGGCACGCGGGCGTTGGCCACCGCCTGGATCATCTTCGAGCCGTGCTTGATCACGCCGAGCTGTTCCGACTCGGTGCCGACCATGAAGCCGGTGGTGTTGTGGAAGAACAGGATCGGCGTGTTGCTCTGGTCGCACAGCTGGATGAACTGCGCCGCCTTGGCCGCGCCGCGCGGGGTGATCGGGCCGTTGTTGCCGATCAGGCCGCAGCGCTGGCCCTCGATCTGCAGGTGGCCGCAAACGGTCTGGCTGTCGAACTCGTTCTTGAAGTCGAGGAACTCCGAGCCATCGGCCAGGCGGGCGATGATCTCGCGCACGTCGTAGGGCTTCTTGGCGTCCGCCGGGACGATGCCCAGCAGCTCGTGGGCCGGGTACAGCGGTTCGCGCCAGGTCTTGGCCGGGCGTGCCGGCAACTGGGCGTTCCACGGCAGCATGGCGAGGATCTCGCGAGCGATGCGCACGCCGTCGGCGTCGTTCTCGGCCAGGTATTCGGCGGTGCCGGCGACCTGGGCGTGCATTTCGGCGCCGCCCAGTTCCTCGTCCGTCGCCACCTCGCCGGTGGCGGCCTTGAGCAGCGGCGGGCCGGCGAGGAACATCTTGGCCTTGCCGCGCACCACCACCACATAGTCCGACAGCCCGGGCTGGTAGGCCCCGCCGGCAGTGCTGGAGCCGTGCACCACGGTGATCTGCGGCAGGCCCATGGCCGACATGCGCGCCTGGTTGGCGAAGCCGCGCGCGCCTTCGACGAAGATGTCGGCGGCGTAGTTGAGGTTGGCACCGCCGCTTTCGGTCAGCGCCACCACCGGCAGCTTGTTCTCGAAGGCCACCTGCTGCAGGCGCAGGGTCTTCTTCAGGCCGGTGGGGGAGATGGTGCCGCCCTTGATCGCGCTGTTGCTGGCGGTGACCAGGCAGCGCACGCCGGCGATGTAGCCGATGCCGGAGATGATGCCGCCGCCGGCCTGGGTGCCGTCCTTGTCGTCGTGCAGCTTGTAGCCGGCCAGGGACGACAGCTCGAGGAAGGGCGCGCCGGCGTCGAGCAGCAGGTTGAGGCGTTCACGGGGCAGCAACTGGCCGCGCTTGTCGAACTTGGGTTTGGCTTCGGCCGCCTTGTCGAGCACCTTCTGCTCGATCTCGCGGAAGCTGGCGACGGCAGCGAGCATGGCGTCGCGGTTGCGGGCGAAATCTTCGCCGTGCACGTCGAGTTCGGAGTGGATGACGGCCATGGCTTACTCCTCGTCCTTGAACACGGCGGGCATATAGGCCCGGTGGAAACCGTCGTAGGACTCGCTGGCGCGGGCCTTGCCCAGGGTCCAGGCGCGGGTGCCCTGGCTGGCGGCGCCATCGATGCGGATGGTGTTGCCGCTGATGAAGTTGGCGCCGGGGGAGAGCAGGAAGACGATGGCGGCCGCCACCTCGGACTCGGTGCCGATGCGCTGCAGCGGGACGTGGTCCTTGAGGGAACGGATCATCGATTTCATGGATTCGGGGTAGGTGTCCATGCCGCTGGAGGCGATCCAGCCCGGCGCCACCGCGTTGACCCGCACCCCGGCGTGGCCCCATTCATAGGCGGCGGTCTTGGTGAAGTTCTCCATGCCGGCGCGGGCGGCGCCGGAGTGGCCCATGCCGGGCATGCCGCCCCACATGTCGGCGAGCATGTTGACGATGCTGCCGCCGGTCTTGCTCATGCTCTGCAGGAAGACCTCCTTGGCCACCAGGAAGCCGCCCACCAGGTTGGTGCGCACCACGGTCTCGAAGCCCTTCTGGTTGATGCCGATGAGCGGCGCGGGGAACTGGCCGCCGGCGTTGTTGACCAGGTGGTGGATGGGGCCGCGCTCGGCCACCACGGCCTTGACCATGGCCTTGACCGCTTCTTCGTCGCGGATGTCGCAGGCCTGCCAGCTGGCGCTGCCGCCGTCTTCGATGATTTCGCCGGCAGTGGCTTCGAGCTTTTCCGCCTTGCGCCCCACCAGCACCACGTGGGCGCCGAGGTGGGCGAGCTCGTGGGCCACGCAGCGGCCGATGCCGCTGCCGCCGCCGGTGACGAGGATGGTCTGGCCGCTGAACAGGCCGGGTTTGAACACGGAATCGTAGGCCATCGCGTGCTTATCCTTTCAGGCTGTCGACCAGGGCGCGGGGCACCGGCACGGGGAATTCGAGGAGTTGCTGGGCGAAGGCCTTGCCTTGCGGGTCGATGCGCAGGCTGGCGACGCCGCCGCCGCCCAGGGCGTTCTCCAGGAGGAAGTTGAGGCTGTGGGTGCCGGGCAGGTACCAGCGCTGCACTTGCCCGGTCTGCGGGTCGAGCACATGGCTCATCCAGTCCACCACCGCTTCGCGGGTCAGCGCCTCGGCGATCCAGGGCAGGTAGTCGGGGTGGCGCGCCATGACGCCGATGTTGCTGTGGTTGCCCTTGTCGCCGGAGCGGGCCACCGCCAGTTTCACCAGCGGCACGCTGACATCCGCCTGGCCCTGGGGCGCGGGCGGGGTGGCGGCCTCGGCCAGCGCGGCGGCGTCGAAGGCCTGCAGCGACGGCAGCTCGACACTCTGGCGTGCCTCGCCGAGGGTGACTTCCAGGGCGCAGGCCGATTTATCCACCAGGAAGGAAAACAGGCGGATCACCGGGTACACCGTGGGCCGGCCGCCGACGATGCCGGTCAGGCCCGGGGCCATGCCGGTGGCGGCCTGGGCGATCTCGCGGGAGAACAGGATCAGCGCTTCCTTCTTGGCATGGCGCACGCCCAGCTTGACCACGACTTCGCGGTTGTCCTTGCGCTGGCCGTGGGGCCCGTAGGTGGCCTCGCTGCCCAGCAGTTCGATGTTCACCTCGCGGTAGGGGCCCCAGCCGCGGGCGGCGAAGATTTCCTCGGTCTTGGCGATGATCGCGCGGCTCACGCGCTCGGCCTTCTTCACCGCATCGATGCCGGCGATCAGGCAGCTGGCGGTGCAGCGGAAGCCGTCCGGGTAGGTGGCGCTGACCTTGTACTGGTCGGTGGGCGCCAGGCCCCGGGCACCGGCGACGCTGACGCGGTGCTCGCCGGCCTGGGCCAGTTCGACGCCGGTGAAGTCGCAGATCACATCGGGCAACAGGTAGGCGCGCGGGTCGCCGATCTCGTAGAGCATCTGCTCGCCGACGGTGAAGGGGCTGACCAGGCCGCCGGTACCGGGGGCCTTGGTGACGATGAAGCGGCCATCGGCCTCGACTTCGACGATGGGGAAGCCGATGTGCTCGTAGTCGGGCACCTGTTCCCAATCGGTGAAGTTGCCGCCGGTGCATTGGGCGCCGCACTCGATGATGTGGCCGGCGAGGGCGGCCTGGGCGAGCTTGTCGTAGTCGTTCCAGGCCCACTTGAACTCATGCACCAGGGCGGCGCTGACCACGGCGCTGTCCACCACGCGACCGGTGATGACGATGTCGGCGTCCTGCTCCAGGGCGGCGACTATGCCTGGCGCCCCCAGGTAGGCGTTGACCGAGACGCACATGGGCGGCAGCGGCGCGCCGCTGAACATCTCGCTGACGCCGGCCTTGCCCAGGGCGGAGAGCTGGGGTTGCAGGTTGTCGCCGTGGAGCACGGCGATCTTCAGCTGCACGCCGGCCTTTTCGCAGGCCGCCGCCAGGGCCGCCGCGCAGGCCTGGGGGTTGACCCCGCCGGCGTTGCTGATGACGCGGATCTTCTTCTCCGCCAGGGTCGGCAGCAGGGGCGCCAGCACCTCGACGAAGTCGGTGGCGTAGCCCTCGTCGGGCTTCTTCATGCGCGCCCCGGCGAGGATCGACATGGTGATCTCGGCCAGGTAATCGAACACCAGGTAATCGAGCGGTGCGCCATGCACCAGCTGGGCGGCGGCGGTGGAGGTGTCGCCCCAGAAAGCGGAGGCGCAGCCGATGCGTACGGTTTTAGTCATTGTCTTGTCCGCAACACACGAGGAATGTGTTGCGGACATTACCAAGCAAGCGCTTGGTTGAAAAGTGCCGTGTCGACGATTTTTACCCAAGCGCTTGCTTGGGCGTCTGGTGCAGCATAGATTTCACGAATCAAGACAAATACTTGCGGCCCATTCTTAAGTTGGATGGGCAGGCGCAGTGCAGCCGAGGTAGTGGGAACAGATGAGCCTGGACGATCAAAAAGCCCAAGAGGTGATGCGCGAACTGGTGGCCAGCGGCCAGATCACCGACCCGGAAAGCGCCCGTGGCAAGCTGCTGCAGACCGCCGCGCACCTGTTCCGCAGCAAGGGCTACGAGCGCACCACGGTACGCGACCTGGCCAGCGCCGTGGGCATCCAGTCCGGCAGCATCTTTCATCACTTCAAGAGCAAGGACGAGATACTGCGTTCGGTGATGGAGGAGACCATTCTCTATAACACCGCGCTCATGCATGCCTCGCTGGCGGAGGCGACGACCCTGCGCGAGCGGGTGCTGGCGCTGATCCGCTGCGAGCTGCAGTCGATCATGGGCGGCACCGGCGAGGCCATGGCGGTGCTGGTCTACGAATGGCGTTCGTTGTCGGAGGAGGGCCAGCGCTACATCCTCGAACTGCGCGACACCTACGAGCTGCTCTGGCTGGAGGTGCTCGGCGAGGCCAAGGTCCAGGGTTACTTCAATGCCGACCCCTTCATCCTGCGGCGCTTCCTCACCGGTGCGCTGTCCTGGACCACCACCTGGTTCCGTCCCGAAGGGCCGATGACCCTCGACCAGCTCTGCGAGGAAGCCCTGTCACTGGTGATCAAGGAAGTCTGAGGGCCCTTGAGCTAGTCTTGCCCTCGTGCCGGTTTCCTCTTGTACGGGGCGTCGATGTCTGCCGTTCGGCTTGTTTTCTCGGGTGTTCTGCTGCTCGCGCTGTGCCTGTCATGCAGCAGCGCGTCCGCGGCGCGACCCCGAGAAATCCTCGTTGGCGGCTATCACTTCCCGCCCTACCTGATAAAGCCCGAAGAGCAGGAACAGGGCCTGACCCCCGACCTGGTGGCGCAGCTCAACCGGCTCCAGGCGCGTTTCCATTTCAGCATCGTGCCGACTTCGGCCGCGCGCCGTTACCGCGACCTGGAACAGGGCCGCTATGACCTGATGCTGTTCGAGGACCCGGACTGGGGCTGGAACGGCGTGCGCTACCAGGGCATCGACATGCGCACCTCCGACGCCGAGGTCTACATCGCACGCACACAGCCGGGGCGCGGGCAGGCTTTTTTCGATGACCTGGCCGGCAAGCGCCTGGCGCTCTACAACGGCTATCACTACGGTTTCGCCGGCTTCAATGCCGACCCCGAGTACCTCTTCAAGCGCTTCTCCGCCACGCTGACCTACTCCCACGACAGCAATCTGCTAATGGTTTTGCACGGTCGTGCCGATATAGCCGTGGTCACGCGCTCCTACCTGGATCTGTTGTTCACCAGGGAGCCGGCGCTGCGCGACAACCTGCTGGTTTCCCGACGGATCGATCAGGAATACCATCTGTACGCAATGCTGCGTCCGGATGCGCCGATCACCCGCGATGAGATGGCCGGTTTGCTCCAGAACTTGCAGGACGACGAGGCATTCCAACGGCTGCTGGCCAAGTACCGGCTGACGTTCAAGAAAAACGACCGACGATGAACGAGCGGCGCGATATCGGGGACACCATGGTTTTTGCATCAGCCTGCCCGGCAGGCCTTCGCTACGGATCGGCGAGATGGGGATTTATGGATTCTCTCTGCCATGCACTGTTGGCCGTGCTGTTTCTGGCCGCTTGTGGCAGCGCCCAGGCCACTGAGCTGGTGCGGGTCGGCGGCGCGCACTTTCCCCCTTACGTGATCAAGCCCGAGTCGGAGGCCGCCACCGGCCTGCTGCCAGAGCTGCTGGCCGCGTTGAACCGCGCCCAGGGCGAGTACGAGTTCGTCATGCTGCCGACGGCGATCCCCCGGCGCTTCCGCGACTTCCAAACCGGCCGCATCGACATGGCGGTGTTCGAGAACCCTGACTGGGGCTGGCAGGACATCCCCGGCGCGCGCATCGACATGGGCCTGGAGGATGCCGAGGTGTTCGTCGCCCAGTCCCAGCCGACCCGCAGCCAGGACTACTTCCGCACCCTGGCCGGCAAGCGCCTGGCGCTCTACAGCGGCTATCACTACGGTTTCGCCGGCTTCGATGCCGACCCGGAATACCTGGTGCGCGAATTCAATGCGCTGATGACCTATTCCCACGACAGCAACCTGCTGATGGTGCTGCGCGGGCGGGCGGATATCGCGCTGGTGACCCGTTCCTACCTGGGCATGTACCTGGAGCGGAACCCCGAGCAGAAGGCTCAGTTCCTCGTTTCCACCCGGGTCGACCAGAACTACCGCCACTACGCCTTGTTGCGGCCCGGCGCGGCCATCACCCCCGAGCGCTTCACTGTGCTGCTGGACCTGCTGCGGGCCAGCGGCGAGCTGCAGCGCATCTTCGGGCGCTACCAGATCCAGGTCACCCCAGCTTCACTGGATAGCTCAGTAATGCCAGATGGCAGAGATTGACCGCCAGGTGCAGCGCCATCGCCACCCCTAGCCGCCCGCTGAAATGGAAGGCCAGCCCGTAGCCGAGGCCGGCCACCGTCGCCACCGCCGCGAACAGCGGGCTGAACGGCAGGTGCACCGCGCCGAACAGCAGCGCGGTGAGCCCGACTCCGGCCCAGGCACCCAGGCGTGAAACCAGCGCGCCCTGCAACAGGCCGCGGAACACCAGCTCCTCCGCCAGCACCACCGCCAGCAGGTTCACCGGCAGCCAGCGCCACACCAGCTCCGGCCATTTCGGCATCCAGTCCACGAGGTCCAGCCCCAGGGCCAGCGCCGGCACCGCCAGCAGGGTGGCGGCGGTCGTCACGGCGGTGGCCCGCCAGCGCGGGGCGATGGTGGGTGCCGTGCGCCCCAGCCACCAGGCCAGCAGCGCCATGCCCACCAGCGTCTTGTCCCAGGACAGGCGCAGGGCATAGGGCGGCGCGTCGGGGCTCAGGCGCAGCGGTTCTGCCAGGGGCAGGGGCGAAAAGCCGGGCACCAGGTGCGCGGCGAAGGCGATGCTGGCCAGCAGGGTGACGGGGAACCACAGGCGCGCGGGGAGTTTCGGCGCGGCGAGGACCCAGAAGGCATACACCAGCCCGAAGGCCAGGCCGGTATAGGACACCTGCCCGAAGCCGTGGCCCAGAGCGAGGGTGAACAGGGGCAGCAGGATCTGCAGATGGAGCGGCATGGCACCTCCTTGTATCGGTGCCGCACTTTACCCGCGTGTGCGGGCGGGTGTCAGCGCTCCCTGGCTTCCTTGGCGTCCATCTCGGCGTTGCGTTCATGGATGCGCTTGAGCTGCTCCTCGGTCAGGGGCAGTTTCTTCGCCGTATCGCGCAGCATCATCAGGCCGCCGACTATGGAGCCGAGGGCGAGGATCAGGATCAGCCAGGCGTACCAGGGCATGGGAATCTCCTTTCGAGGTGGGCCGCTACTGTAATTCGAACGCGCCGCGCTTGCCGCGTTCCCTTGGCGACCGATGATTGCTTGCACGACCGATCGCGAATGAATTCCCACGAAGAGCGGGCGAATGAATTCGCCCCTACAAGGTTCCGTAGCCCGGACTTCAGTCCGGGGCCGTCGACCACGCGGTTCCCCGGGGTGAAGCGCGGGCTACCCATGCTACGAAGCGTTAGAGCCTGCCGGCTGCCTCAATCCAGCTGCGCCACCGGCTGCAGGTTGCTGTCGTCCTTCAGGCTCACTCCGGAGAGCTGCAGGCGCAGCGCCTCGCGGGCCAGGTAGTCGAGCTTGATGGCCGCCAGGGCATAGGGCAGCCCCTCGGGGCGTACGTTGGAGATGCAGTTGCGTTCGCTGTCCATGCGCCCGACGCGGGGCTGGTAGGTGAGGTACAGGCCCAGGCTGTCGGGGGAGGTGAGGCCCGGGCGTTCGCCGATCAGCATCACCACCAGTTGTGCTCGCAGGGCTTCGCCGATGCCGTCGCCGATGGCCACCCGGCCCTGTTCGGCGAGCACCACCGGGGTGTTCGCCCAGTCGGTGGCGAAGCGTTCGCGGAACAGCTCCAGCAGCGGCAGGGCGTGGCGTTGCACGGCGATGGAGGAGAGCCCGTCGGCGATCACCACCGCCAGCTCCGGTGCCGGGGCCTCGGCCTGCAGGCGGGCCTGGCAATCGTCGTGCAGGCGGCGGCCGCGGTCCGGGCGCAGCAGGTAGGCCTGACGGTCCTCGGCGTCGCTGCGCACCTGCAGGGTGCGGAAGCCGGCGGCCTTGAGCTGTTCGTCCAGGGCGGCGAAGTCCAGCGGGTGGTGCACCGCGTCGCGGGCCTGGGCGTGGGCCAGGCCGAAGCGCAGCACCTCGGCGGTGGGCAGGCTGGAGCCGACCCGGCCGAGGGCGATGCGGGCGGAGGTGTGGGCGCGGAGTTCGTCCCAGGGGTTGTGCTGCACCAGTTTCATCAGGCGGCTCCCAGTCGTGGCAGGTCCTTGAGCAGAGCGTGGCCCTTGCCGATCTCGCGCAGGCGCCCGGAGGGCTCGGTGATGGCCATGCGCAGCAGCCAGTCCTCGTACTCCGGCGCGCGCTTCAGGCCCAGCACGGAGCGCAGGTAGAGGGCGTCGTGGAAGGAGGTGCTCTGGTAGTTGAGCATGATGTCGTCGGCACCGGGGATGCCCATGATGAAGGTGATGCCCGCCGCGCCCAGCAGGGTGAGCAGGGTGTCCATGTCGTCCTGGTCGGCTTCGGCGTGGTTGGTGTAGCAGACGTCGCAGCCCATGGGCACGCCGAGGAGCTTGGCGCAGAAATGGTCCTCCAGCCCGGCGCGGATGATCTGCTTGCCGTCGTAGAGGTATTCCGGGCCGATGAAACCGACCACGGTGTTGGTCAGCAGCGGGCGGAACTCACGGGCCACGGCATAGGCGCGCACTTCGCAGGTCTGCTGGTCGACGCCGTGGTGGCCACCGGCGGAGAGGGCGCTGCCCTGGCCGGTCTCGAAGTACATGACGTTGTCGCCGAGGCTGCCGCGCCCCAGCGAAAGAGCCGCTTCGTGGGCTTCCTTGAGGATGGCCAGGGAGACGCCGAAGCTGGCGTTGGTCTTCTCGGTGCCGGCGATGGACTGGAACACCAGGTCGATGGGCGCGCCGGCCTCGATGGCCTGGATCTGCGTGGTGACGTGGGTGAGCACGCAGCTCTGCATGGGAATGGCGAAGTGCTCGCGCACCTCGTCCATCATCTGCCACAGGCGCATCAGGGTCGGCAGCGAGTCACTGGCCGGGTTGATGCCCACCACCGCATCGCCCGAGCCGTAGAGCAGGCCGTCGAGCATGCTGGCGGCGATGCCGCGCACGTCGTCCGTGGGGTGGTTGGGCTGCAGGCGCACCGAGAGATGGCCCGGCAGGCCGATGGTGTTGCGGAAGCGGGTGATCACACGGCATTTCTTCGCCACCAGGATCAGGTCCTGGTTGCGCATCAGCTTGCTCACCGCGGCGACCATCTCCGGGGTCAGGCCCCAGCGTACGGCCTCCAGGGTGGCGGAATCGGTGCTGTCCAGCAGCAGCCAGTCGCGCAGGTCGCCCACGGTCAGGTGGCTGATGGGGGCGAAGGCGAGGGCGTCGTGGCGATCGATGATCAGCCGGGTGACCTCGTCTTCCTCGTAGGGGATCAGCGCCTCGTCGAGGAAGCGCTTGAGCGGCACCTCGGCCAGGGCCAGCTTGGCGGCCATGCGCTCTTCATAGGTGGCAGCGGCGACCCCGGCCAGGTAGTCGCCCGAGCGGGCGGGGCTGGCCTTGGCCAGCAGGGTCTTGAGGTCGGCGAAGCGGTAGACCTGGGCGCCAACGGTGGTCTGGTAAGGCATCACGGCCTCCGGCAGGGAACAGGCGGCAGAAAAGACGAGGCCCGGCGGACCGGGCCTCGTGGCTTGAGCATAGAGCCTTTGTCAGGCGGCATCACCTGTCAGCAGCGCATCGGCCGGGGCGCTGGCGCGATGGTGGGCGGTGAACTGGAACCAGACGAAGCCCACCGCCATGAAGCCGAGGAAGATCAGGCCGATGGTGGTGTTGAACCAGGCCATGGCGATCAGGCAGACCACCGCCAGCACCAGGGCGATGCCCGGGACTATGGGATAGCCCGGCGCGCGGAAGCTGCGCTCCAGGTTCGGCTCGCTCTTACGCAGCTTGAACAGGCTGAGCATGCTCATGATGTACATGACGATGGCACCGAACACGCTCATGGTGATCATCGCGGCGGTCAGGCTCATGCCCTGCAGGTTGATCAGGCCGTCGCTGTAGATCGCGGCGATGCCCACCAGGCCACCGGCGATGATGGCGCGGTGCGGGGTTTGGAAGCGCGACAGCTTGGCCAGGCCGCGGGGCAGGTAGCCGGCGCGGGCCAGGGCGAAGAACTGCCGCGAGTAGCCGAGGATGATGCCGTGGAAGCTCGCCACCAGGCCGAACAGGCCGATCCACACCAGCATGTGCAGCCAGCCGGAGTTCTCGCCGACCACGGCCTTCATGGCCTGGGGCAGCGGATCGTTGATGTTCGACAGTTGGGTCCAGTCGCCCACGCCACCGGCGAAGACCATCACCCCGAGGGCCAGGGTCACCAGGGTGAGGATGCCGGCGATATAGGCCTTGGGAATCGTGCGTTTCGGGTCCTTGGCTTCCTCGGCGGCCATGGCCGCGCCCTCGATGGCGAGGAAGAACCAGATGGCGAAGGGGATGGCGGCGAAGATGCCGGAGATGGCCGCGCCGCCGAACTCGTTGCTGCCGGCCCAGCCATTGAGCACGAAGTTGCTGAAGCTGAAGCCCGGCGCCACCACGCCCATGAACACCAGCAGCTCCGCCACGGCGAGCACGGTGACGACCAGTTCGAAGGTGGCGGCGATGCTGACGCCGAGGATGTTCAGGGTCATGAACACGAAGTAGGCACCGACCGCCGCGTGCTTGGGATCGAGCCCGGGGAACTGCACGTTGAGGTAGGCGCCGATGGCCATGGCGATGGCCGGCGGGGCGAAGACGAATTCGATCAGGGTGGCGAGGCCGGCCACCAGCCCGCCTTTCTCGCCGAAGGCGCGACGGCTGTAGGCGAAGGGGCCGCCGGCGTGGGGGATGGCGGTGGTCAGCTCGGTGAAGCTGAAGATGAAGCAGGTGTACATGGCCGCGACGATTAGCGCGGTCACCAGGAACCCGAGGGTCCCCGCCACGCCCCAGCCGTAGCTCCAGCCGAAATATTCGCCGGAAATCACCAGGCCCACCGCGATGCCCCACAGGTGCAGGGTGCCGAGGGTCGGCTTGAGTTGCAGGGTCATAAAGCCTCCGAGAATGGAATGAACGCAGACGGGGCTGTATTTGCAGTGGCCATGCCAGTTCGCCCCATCAGGTCGCAAAGGCCCGCGACACGTCGTTTGCGGGATGCTTCGGCACCTGATCGCCGCCGTTCGTGACTCGCAATGGTGCGCGCAAGGGTTGTAACCAATCGTTTCGGTGCACTGGTCTAGGCCAGTGTGACGGTTGTGTGACCGCTATATGGCCGCTATCCGGTAACCCTGTAGGGATGAATTCATTCGCCCGAGGGGTACGGAGCGATCCTTTGGCTGGGAGGTGTTTGCAGGGGCCGCATGGGTTTCGTTTCACTCTACCCATCCTACGGACTCGCCATCATTCGTAGGATGGGTAGAGCTCCGCGAAACCCATCGATGCAGGCATGCCAGGTCCCCGGGAGACCAGGAAAATCGCGTTCTTTACGCTTTCTTTATGCCCCGCCCCCGGTCCCCGTCTCGTCCCTTTACGCCCCTCCTGCCGAGAATTCCTCCAAAGCGGCGCAGTCCGCATACCGGAGCAACAGTCATGAGCATTCTCGACGGGTTGTCCCTGGCAATGGCCACGGGGCTTTTCATCTACTTGCTGGTCGCGCTGCTGCGCGCCGAACGCAGCTAGGGGGCGTCATGCAAGTACAGGACTACGGGCTGATTCTGGCCTTCTTCGTGCTGGTGCTGGTGCCAGCGCCTTTCATCGGCCGCTTCATCCATCGCGCGATGGAGGGGCAGCGCACCTTCCTCACGCCGCTCTTCGCTCCCGTCGAGCGTTTCTGCTACCGCATCGCCGGGGTCGATCCCCATAGCGAGCAGGACTGGAAGACCTACACCGTCGCGCTGCTGCTGTTCAACGCAGCCGGCCTGGCGCTGCTGTTCTCCATCCTCATGCTGCAGGGCATGCTGCCGCTCAATCCGCAGAAGCTGCCGGGCCTGGAATGGACCCTGGCGTTCAACACTGCCGTCAGCTTCGTCACCAACACCAACTGGCAGGCCTACAGCGGCGAGGCGAGCCTGAGCTATTTCAGCCAGATGGTCGGCCTGGGTGTGCAGAACTTCGTCAGCGCCGCCGTCGGCCTCTGCGTGCTGGTGGCCCTGGCCCGTGGCATCAGCCGTCGCAGCACCGACAAGCTCGGCAACTTCTGGGTCGACCTGACCCGCGGCACCCTCTACGCGCTGCTGCCGCTGTGCCTGTTGCTGGCGCTGTTCCTGGTCTGGCAGGGCGTGCCGCAGACCTTCCTCGACTACGTCAGCGTCCACACCCTGGCCGGCACCGACCAGGTGGTCCCGCTCGGCCCGGCGGCCAGCCAGATCGCCATCAAGCAACTGGGCACGAACGGTGGTGGTTTCTTCGGCGTCAACTCCGCGCACCCGTTCGAGAACCCCAGCGCCTGGAGCAACCTGCTGGAAATGGCGTCGATCATCCTGATCCCCGCCGCCCTGGTGTTCACCTTCGGCCACTACGTCAAGGATCTGCGCCAGAGCCGCGCGCTGCTGGCGACCATGCTGATCCTGTTCGTCATCGGCCTGGGCGTGACCCTGTACAGCGAGTTCCAGCCCAACCCGGCCCTGGCCGCGCTGCCCATCGAGCAGTCCGGTTCCTTGGAGGGCAAGGAGAGCCGCCTCGGCATCACCGCCTCGGCACTCTGGGCGGTGACCACCACGGCTGCGTCCAACGGCTCGGTGAACTCGATGCACGACAGCTTCAGCGCCATCGGCGGGATGATCCCGATGTTCAACATGATGCTCGGCGAGGTGATCTTCGGCGGCGTCGGCGCGGGCCTCTACGGCATGCTGCTGTTCGTGCTGATCGCCGTGTTCCTCGCCGGCCTGATGATCGGTCGCACCCCTGAATACCTCGGCAAGAAGCTGGAGGCCCGCGAGGTGCGCCTGCTGGTGGCGACCCTGCTGGTGATGCCGATCGGCGTGCTGGTGTTCTGCTCCCTGGCGGTGAGCCTGCCAGGCCCGGCAGCCTCCATCACCAACCCCGGCGCGCACGGTTTCAGCCAGGCGCTGTACGCCTACACCTCGGGCTCTGCCAACAACGGCTCGGCCTTCGCCGGCTTCGGCGCCAACACGCCGTTCCATAACGTCATGATCGGCCTGGCGATGCTGCTCGGCCGCTTCGGCTACATCCTCCCGGTACTGGCCATCGCCGGCAGCCTGGCGGCCAAGCAGCGCGCGCCGGTGGGTGGCAACAGCTTCCCCACCCACGGCCCGCTGTTCGTCACCCTGCTGACCCTGACCATCCTCCTGGTCGGTGGCCTGACCTTCCTCCCGGCATTGGCCCTGGGGCCGATTGCCGAACACCTCGCGCTGATCGGCCTTTAAGGGAGACCCGCATGAACGCCCCTATCCAGGCGCCGAAGAATGGCGCCAAGCAGCAACAACCCCGTACAGCCATTGCCGCGCTGTGGAAGCCGGCGCTGGTGCAGGCCTTCGCCAAGCTCGACCCGCGCCAGCTCAAGCGCTCGCCGGTGATGCTGGTGGTGGAACTGACCGCCGTGGTCACCACGGTGCTGTGCTTCATCCCCAACCCGGCGGTGTCCACCGGCCTGGCGGTGCAGATCGCCCTGTGGCTGTGGTTCACCGTGCTCTTCGCCAACTTCGCCGAGGCCCTCGCCGAAGGCCGTGGCAAGGCCCGCGCCGACAGCCTCAAGGCCGGTAGTCAGGGCCTCAGCGCCCGCCGTCGTGCTGCCTCCGGGCAGTTCGAGACGGTGGCCGCCAGCAGCCTGCGTCGTGGTGACGTGGTGCGCGTCGAGGCCGGTGAGCTGATCCCCGGCGACGGCGAGGTGGTCGAAGGCATCGCCGCGGTCAACGAGGCCGCCATCACCGGCGAATCCGCGCCGGTGATCCGCGAGTCCGGCGGTGACCGCTCGGCGGTCACCGGCAACACCCGCGTGGTCTCCGACTGGCTGCTGGTGAAGATCACCGCCAACCCGGGCGAGTCGACCCTGGACCGGATGATCGCCCTGGTGGAGGGCGCCAAGCGCCAGAAGACCCCCAATGAGGTGGCGCTGGACATCCTGCTGATCGGCCTGACGCTGATCTTCCTGCTGGTGGTCGCCACCCTGCAGCCCTTCGCCCGCTTCGCCGGTGGTGACCTGCCGCTGGTGTACCTGGTGGCGCTGCTGGTGACCCTGATCCCCACCACCATCGGCGGCCTGCTTTCGGCCATCGGCATCGCCGGCATGGACCGCCTGGTGCGCCTCAACGTCATCGCCAAGTCCGGCCGTGCCGTGGAGGCGGCGGGCGACGTGCACGTGCTGCTGCTGGACAAGACCGGCACCATCACCTTCGGCAACCGCCGTTGCAGTGCGCTGGTCAAGGCACCGGGCGTGAGCGGCAAGGAACTGTCCGACGCCGCACTGCTGGCATCGCTGGCCGACGACACGCCGGAAGGCAAATCCATCGTCGAGTACCTGCGCGCCCTCAGTGCCATGGTCGAGCCGGCTCGCGATGAGGTCACCGCCATCGCCTTCAGTGCCGAGACCCGCCTCTCCGGGGTGGACTGGAACGGCCGCAGCTACCGCAAGGGTGCGGTGGACGCGGTGCTGGCCTGGGTCGGCATGAGCCGTGCCGAGATGCCCGAGCAGCTGTCCCGCGAGATCGACCGGATCGCCCAGAGCGGCGGCACCCCGCTGCTGGTGGCGGCCGACGGCAAGTTGCTGGGCGGCATCCACCTCAAGGACGTGGTCAAGCCCGGCATCCGCGAGCGCTTCGCCGAGCTGCGGCAGATGGGCATCCGCACCGTGATGGTCACCGGCGACAACCCGCTGACCGCCGCCGCCATCGCCGCCGAGGCCGGGGTGGACGACGTGATCGCCGAAGCCACGCCGGAGAAGAAGCTGGCGCGCATCCGCCAGGAGCAGGGCGAGGGCAAGATGGTCGCCATGTGCGGTGACGGCGCCAACGACGCCCCGGCGCTGGCCCAGGCCGACGTCGGCCTGGCGATGAACGACGGCACCCAGGCCGCCCGCGAGGCCGCCAACCTGGTGGACCTGGATTCCGACCCGACCAAGCTGCTGGACGTGGTGCAGGTGGGCAAGGAGCTGCTGGTGACCCGTGGGGCACTGACGACCTTCTCGGTGGCCAACGACGTGGCCAAGTACTTCGCCATCCTCCCGGCGCTGTTCGCCGGCATCTACCCGCAACTGGGCGTGCTCAACCTGATGCAGCTGCACAGCCCGCAGAGCGCCATCCTCTCGGCCATTGTGTTCAACGCGCTGATCATCATCGCGCTGATCCCCCTGGCCCTGCGCGGGGTGCGCGTGCAAGCCGCCGACGCCGCCAGCCTGCTGCGCCGCAACCTGCTGATCTACGGCCTGGGCGGGCTGGTGGCGCCCTTCATCGGCATCAAGCTGATCGACATCCTGCTCACCGCCCTGCACCTGGTCTGACGCCTTTCCCCTCTCCACGGAGAGGGGACTTAATCCGAGGAACTGAATATGCTTACGCAACTCCGTCCCGCCCTGAGCCTGCTGGCCCTGATGACCCTGATAACCGGCGTTGCCTACCCGCTGTCCGTCACCGCTGTCGCGCAACTGGCCTTCCCGGCGCAGGCCAACGGCAGCCTGGTGCGCGACGCCAAGGGCGATGCACGCGGCAGCCTGCTGCTGGCGCAGCAGGTGGAGGGGGCCCAGTGGTTCCAGCCACGCCCCTCGGCCGGTGGCTATGCCACGGTCGCCAGCGGTGCCAGCAACCTGGCGCCGAGCAACCCGGCGCTGGCCGAGCGCATTGCCAAGGACGCCGCCGAGCTGGGCGCGCTGGGGCAGGGCCCGGTGCCCGTGGCCCTGGTCACCACTTCCGGCAGCGGCCTCGATCCGCACCTGCCGCTGGCCGCTGCGCGCTACCAGATCCCGCGCATCGCCGAGGCGCGGGGCATTCCCGCCGCGACCCTGGAGCGCCTGGTGGAACAGCAGGCCGAGCGCCCGCTGATCGGGCCAGCGGTGGTCAACGTGTTCGCCCTCAACCTGCGACTGAACGAGATGCCTGAATGAGTGATGCCGGCCGTGCCGATGCGTTGTTGGCCGAACTGCCGCGCGAGGGGCGCGGCCGGCTGAAGGTCTTCCTCGGCGCCGCACCGGGCGTGGGCAAGACCTTCGCCATGTTGCAAGCCGCCCAGGCGCAGTTGCGCCAGGGCGTCGACCTGCGTGTCGGCGTGGTCGAGACACACGGCCGCGCCGAGACCGAGGCGATGCTCACCGGGCTGCCCCAGCAGCCGCTGCGGCGCCTGGAATATCGGGGCGTGCCGCTAACCGAGATGGACCTGGACGGCATCCTCGCCGCGCCGCCGAAGCTGGTGCTGGTGGACGAGCTGGCCCACAGCAACGCCCCCGGCAGCCGCCACGCCAAGCGCTGGCAGGACGTGCAGGAGCTGCTCGCGGCCGGCATCGACGTCTACACCACCGTCAACGTCCAGCACCTGGAAGCGCTCAACGACCAGGTGTTCGACATCACCGGCGTGCAGGTGCGCGAGACCCTGCCGGACTGGGTGCTGCAGGAGTCCGACGAGATCCTCCTCGTCGACCTGCCGCCCCGCGAGCTGCTGGAGCGCCTGCGCGAGGGCAAGGTCTACGTGCCCGAGCAGGCCCGCGCGGCCATCGACGCCTTCTTCTCCCAGACCAACCTAACCGCCTTGCGCGAGCTGGCCATGCAGACCGCTGCCGCGCGGGTCGATGCCGATCTCAACCGCCGTTACCGCCAGCAGGGCCAGGAGGCGCCGACGGTGCGTGGCCGCCTGCTGGTGGGCGTGGACGGCAGCGAGCAGGCCGAGCGCCTGGTGCGCCACGCCTGCCGCGTGGCCGAGCGCCGCCACCTGCCCTGGAGCCTGGTGCACGTGGACACCGGCGGCACCCAGAGCGAGGAGGCCCGTACGCGCCTGCAGGCGGCCCAGCAACTGGCCGAGCGCCTGGGCGGCGAAGTGGTGACCCTGCGCGCCGAGGGCGTGGCCAGTACCCTGATCGAACACGCCAACGAGCGCCGCGCCAGCTTGCTGCTGGTGGGCCGCAGCCGCCAGCGCCTGCGCCGTCGCTGGCTCGGGCGTGGCGTGGCGGAGCGCCTGCTGCGCCAGGCCGAGGGGCTGGAGATCAGCGTGCTGGACACGGACGCCGACGCGAGCGCCCCCAGCGCCCGGTCGCGTCACCCGGTGCCACTGGCCGACTACGGCATGGCCCTGGGCGCCGCGCTGGCGGCCACTGCCCTGGCCTGGGGCGCCTACCAGGTGCTGGCGCTGCCGAACATCTCCCTGGTGTTCCTCGCCGCCGTATTGCTGGTGGCGGTGCGCAGCAGCCTGGGCCCGGCACTGCTCTGTGCCGGTGTATCGTTCCTGGCCTACGACTTCCTGTTCATCCCACCGACCTTCTCCCTGACCATCGCCCGCCAGGAAGACGTGCTGACCCTGCTGTTCTTCCTGCTGATGGCCGGGCTCACCGGCAACCTGGCCTCGCGCCAGCGCCGCCAGTTGCAGGCCCTGCGTGCCACCCAGACGGAAACCACCGCGCTGCTCGACCTCTCGCGCAAGCTCACCGCCGCCACCGACCGCCAGGCCGTGCTCAGCGTCGCGGCACAGCAGTTCATCCCCTGGACCGACGTCGAGGTGTGCCTGCTGGCGCGCAGCCGTGACGGCGTGTGGAAGGTCGAGGCCGGCGTGCAGCGCCTGCTGGCCGACCAGGAGCGTGCGGCAGCGGAGTGGTCCTGGCAGCACGATCAGGTGGCCGGGCTCGGCACCGGCACCCTGCCCAGCGGGCGCTGGTGGTGGCTGCCGTTGTCCGGCGAGGAGGGCCCGCTGGCGTTGCTCGGGGTCAGCCCGCGCGACGGTGCACCGTTGCCCGCCGAACGCCGCCGATTGCTGTCCGCCCTTGGCCAGCCCCTGGCCCAGGCGCTGGCACGCGCACAGCTCGCCGAGGACCTGGAGGCTGCGCGCCTGCATGGCGAGACCGAACAGCTGCGCAGCGCGCTGCTGGCCTCCGTGTCCCACGACCTGCGCACGCCGCTGACCGCCATGCGCGGCTCCATCGACAGCCTGTTGGCCCTGGGCGAGGCGATCCCCCTGGAGGACCGCCGCGAGCTGCTGGAAGGCACACGGGATGAGGCCGAGCGCCTCGACCGCTACATCCAGAACCTGCTGGACATGACCCGGCTCGGCCACGGCGGCCTGAAGCTGGCCCGCGACTGGGTCGCCCCGGTGGACATCGTCGCCAGCGCGCTGCAGCGCCTGCGTCCGGTGCTGGCGCCGCTGAAGGTGGAGACCGAACTACCCACCGAGTTGCCCCTGCTCTACGTCCACGCCGCACTGATCGAGCAGGCGCTGGTCAATGTGCTGGAGAACGCCGCGCGCTTCTCGCCGACCCAGGGCCGCCTGCGCGTGGCGGTGACGGCCGACACCGAGGAGCTGCGCTTCGCCGTCAGCGACCAGGGGCCCGGCATCCCGGCCGCGGAGCGGGAGAAGATCTTCGACATGTTCTACACCGCCGCCCGTGGCGATCGGGGCGGGCAGGGCACCGGCCTGGGCCTGGCCATCTGCCAGGGGATGGTCGGCGCCCACGGTGGCCGGGTGACGGTGGGCGAGGGGCTGGACGGCAAGGGCACCACGCTCACCCTGCACCTGCCGCTGCACCCGCAGCCGGTGCTGGAGGAGGAGGCGGGTGATGGCCCGCTGTAGGGGCGAATTCATTCGCCATGCGGACCGCAGGACCGCCGCGTGCGACCCGGTGCGGCGTTGCCGCCCTGGGCGAATGAGTTCGCCCCAACACGATGCGGTAGCCAACGGATTTCGAAGGACAAGATGACGACCAACCAACCAACCCTCCTGGTCATCGACGACGAGGCGCAGATCCGCAAGTTCCTGCGCATCAGCCTCGCGGCCCAGGGCTACAAGGTGCTGGAAGCGGCCAACGGCGCCGAGGGCCTGGCCCAGGCGGCGCTGGCGCGGCCGGACCTGGTGGTGCTCGACCTGGGCCTGCCGGACATGGACGGCAAGACGGTGCTGGCCGAACTGCGCGAGTGGTCGACGGTTCCGGTGCTGGTGCTCTCGGTGCGCGCCAGCGAAGGCGAGAAGGTGCTGGCCCTGGACGGTGGCGCCAACGACTACGTGACCAAGCCCTTCAGCGTGCAGGAGTTCCTCGCCCGGGTGCGCGTGCTGCTGCGCCAGGCCGGTGGCGGCGAGCAGCAGGAAGCGGTGGTCGAGAGCGGCCCGCTGAGCGTCGACTTCGCCTACCGCCGGGTGACCCTGGACGGCGCCGAGGTGGCGCTGACCCGCAAGGAGTACGCGGTGCTCGCCCAACTGGCGCGGCACCTGGGGCGGGTGGTGACCCAGCAGCAACTGCTCAAGGACATCTGGGGCCCGACCCATGTCGAGGACACCCACTACCTGCGGGTGGTGGTCGGCCACCTGCGGCAGAAGCTCGGCGACGACCCGACCGAGCCGCGCTTCATCGTCACCGAGGCCGGGGTCGGCTATCGCCTGCGCGAGGGCTAGCAGGATTCACTTCATGGGTTGGCGCCGAGCCTGCAAGGCCCAACGCCGCCAGGCGGTGCCCTCACCAATGAGGCCCCACTTTCGTAGGAGCGAGCTCTGCTCGCGAAGCTTCACGACGGGCGTGATGGCGGACGCTGCGTAGGGTGGATGGCGCTTCCTGCATCCACCAATCGGTGCCTCACCTCACGCATTCCCTGAGGGCGAACGCCTTGTCGAGCGTGCTTCAGCCCACTGCTCTGCTTCGACGGTGCCTTTGCCGCCTGGCCCACCTTCACCCCCCATTGCGAGCTGCACCTCATCTGCCTGTGTTGCGCAACGCGAATCCGTCGTCTAGCGCTTAATCCAGGCGCCTGGCGCCATTCGTTGCCGGAAGGAAGACATGCAACAACTGCTCGACGAAATCCTCGATGAGGTCCGCCCGCTGATCGGGCAGGGCAAGGTCGCCAGCTATATCCCGGCGCTGGCCGGCGTGCCGGCGAACCAGCTGGGCATTGCGGTGTACAGCAATGAGGGCCAGCTCTATTGCGCCGGTGACGGGCACACGCCGTTCTCAATCCAGAGTATTTCCAAGGTGTTCAGCCTGGTGCAGGCGATCCAGCATTCCGGCGAGGACATCTGGCAGCGCCTGGGCCACGAGCCCTCCGGCCAGCCGTTCAACTCCCTGGTGCAGCTGGAGTTCGAGCGGGGCGTGCCGCGCAACCCCTTCATCAACGCCGGGGCGCTGGTGATCTGCGACATCAACCAATCGCGCTTCGCCGCACCGGCGTTGTCCATGCGGGACTTCGCCCGGCGCCTGAGCGGCAACCACTACCTGGTGGCCGACGAGGTGGTGGCGCGCTCGGAGTACCAGCACCGCGCGCGCAACGCCGCAGCGGCCTACCTGATGCAGTCCTTCGGCAACTTCCACAACGATGTGGAGGCGGTGCTGCGCAGCTACTTCCACCACTGCGCGTTGCGCATGAACTGCGTGGACCTGGCCCTGGCCTTCAGCTTCCTGGCCAACGACGGCGTCAGCCCCCACAGCGGCGAAACGGTGCTCAGCGCGCGGCAGACCAAGCAGGTCAACGCGCTGATGGCCACCAGCGGGCTGTACGACGAGGCGGGCAACTTCGCCTACCGCGTCGGCCTGCCGGGCAAGAGTGGGGTAGGGGGCGGCATAGTCGCGGTGGTGCCGGGGCGCTTCACCGTTTGCGTGTGGTCGCCGGAGCTCAATGAGTCCGGCAACTCGGTGGCGGGGATGGCGGCGCTGGAGAAACTCTCCGAGCGCATTGACTGGTCGATCTTCTGACTCAGTCCTGCTCGTACTTCTCCAGGGTGTCGCGGGCGATCTGGCGGCCCAGCTGGATCAGCTCCGGCGCCTTGTAGAACTCGAAGAAGCGGCACACGCGCTTGGGCACGTTGATCAGGACGTCCGGCGGGTAGCCGGCGATCTTGTACTGCGCCAGGGACGTCTGCATCACCTCGAAGCTCTGGTTGACCAGGTCCAGCAGCGAGGCCGGGCCGACGCTGGCGACCACCTGCGAGCCGCTGGCCGAGCTCGGCGCGCCTTCCTTCTGCGGTGCCGCTGCGGGCTGCTGGGCGCCGGGCTCCGCCGAGTCCTCCACCCAGGGATTGGCGATGGGCGCGGTAGCGCCTTCGAGCAGCAGTTCCTCGTCGATGCCGCGCTTGCGGAAGGGCAGGCGCTCGCCGAGGGAGCTCATCATCTGGTCGATGCGCCCCTTGAAGGCCGGCGGGCGCTCGATCACCGGCAGCTGGTACTGCTTCTGGTTGGTGGAGTTGAGGTTGACGGCGATGATCAGGTCGCAGTGGCTGGAGACCACCGGCACGATCGGCAGCGGGTTGAGCAGGCCGCCGTCCACCAGCATGCGCGAGCCCTGCATCACCGGGGTGAACAGGCTGGGGATGGCCGCCGAGGCGCGCATGGCCTGGTGCAGGCAGCCTTCCTGGAACCAGATCTCCTGCTGGTTGGTGAGGTCGGTGGCGACCGCGGTGTAGGGGATCGACAGGTCTTCGATGTCGATGTCGCCGACGATTTCGCGGATGCGCCCGAATACCTTCTCGCCCCGGATGGCGCCGAGGCGGAAGCTGACGTCGAGCAGGCGCAGCACGTCGAGGTAGTCCAGGCTTTCGGTCCACTCGCGGTACTCGCGCAGCTTACCGGCGGCGTAGATGCCACCGACCACCGCGCCCATGGAGCAGCCGGCGATGCAGGCGATCTCGTAGCCCCGCGCTTCGATCTCCTCGATCACGCCGATATGGGCGTAGCCCCGGGCTCCCCCGGAGCCGAGGACCAGTGCGACACGCTTACTCATGGCTTCACCTTTTCCTACATAAGGCGCAGACGATACCTGTGGGAAAGGGCGAGGCCAAGTGAGTGCGGGCGCCGCTGTAGCCGTAATGCAACGGCGGGCTGCAAAGCTGCTGAGCAGGGCACGGCGCGGAATTTTTCCGGTTCCGTACCGTCTTAACCAGCATTAGACTCATGGCCATTTCACATCCCGAGGAGAACCCCCATGAAAGCCTGGATCAGCCTGCCCCTGATCGTCCTCATGCTTGCAGGTTGCGCCGCCAAGACGGCTTACCGCGACAGCTGCGCCAACCAGCTGGACGCGGCCTGGAAGGAACTCGACCTGGCCAAGGCCGAGGGCTTCTCCGGCACCGTCAGCTACTCCAAGGCGCTGAGCCTGCTGACCGCCGCCAAGACCCAGCAGCAGTTCGAGGGTTTCCAGGGCTGCACCGAGAAAGCCGACAAGGCGCGCTTCTACATCCGTGAGTCCCGCGCCGGGCGCTGATTCGCCAGGCCGTGCAGAAGCCGGGGCATGCCCCGGCTTTTTTGTGGGCGCTCGCAGGGCGGGTCTGTCACAGGGGCCGTTCATGAATCGTCATGCCCACTAGCCTGGGTCATTCCGCCCCCCGTAGCCCGGGCTTCAGCCCGGGAACCCCGGTGTGCTCGCCCTGAGAGCGACACCTGGATAGCCAATCCTTATCCCCTTTATCAAAGAAATTTCTTGTTTAATTGGCCGTTGCGCTCCTAATATCCAAGCTGTTTCTTGCATAAATAAATCCGGAGAGATGCCTGATGGACACCACTGCCTCCCTCGATTCCCTGCCCACTGCCAGCTGGGGCGAACTGTTCAGCGGGCGCAACGGCCTGATGGCGGTGGCGCTCACCGGCGGCGTCGCCTTGCACGCCATCAACGTGCACATCGTCACCACGGTGCTGCCGTCGGTGGTGCGCGAAATCGGCGGGCTCGACTGGTACGCCTGGAACACCACGTTGTTCGTGGTGGCCTCCATCGTCGGCGCGGCACTGGCCTCGCGCCTGCTCGCCGGTGGCGGCCCGCGCGGTGCCTGCCTGGCGGCGCTGGCGTTGTTCGCCCTGGGTTCGGTGGGCTGCGCGGCGGCGCAATCGATGCCCTGGATGCTCGGCGCCCGGGCGGTGCAGGGGCTGGGCGGCGGCCTGCTGGCGGCCCTGAGCTATGCCTTGATCCGCGTGGTGTTCGCGCCCCCGCTGTGGCCCCGCGCCGTGGCGCTGGTATCCGGCATGTGGGGCGTGGCGACGCTGTGCGGCCCGGCCGTGGGTGGCCTGTTCGCCGAAGCCGGGCACTGGCGCTGGGCCTTCTGGTCGTTGCTGCCGGTGGCGCTGGCCCAGGCGCTGTTGGTGCTGGTGCAGCTGCGCCCGCGTGCCGATGCCGCCGAGGCCGGTGCGGTGCCGGGAATTCCCTTCGTGCAGATCGGCCTGTTGGCCGCCTCGGTGCTGGCGGTGGCGGCGGGCAGCCTGTCGCCGCTGCTGCCGTTGCAGGCGCTGGGCGTGGCCCTGGGGCTGGCGCTCGGCGCGGCGGCCCTGGTCTGGGATCGCCGCGCCAGCGTTCGCCTGCTGCCGTCCGGCGGCGCTTCCCTGGCCACCGCGCTGGGCGCCGTGTACGCCTGCGTGGCATTGCTGCTGGCGGGTACCACCACTGAAATCTTCGTGCCCTATTTTCTCCAGGTGCTGCATGGCCAGTCACCGCTGGTGGCGGGTTACCTGACGGCGGCCATGGCCGGCGGCTGGAGCCTGGGGTCGCTGCTGTCCTCAGGGCGCAGCGGTGGCGATGCGGCGCGCCTGTTGCGCGGTGGGCCGGTGCTTTGCGTGGTCGGCCTGCTGGCCCTGGCGGGGCTGATCCCGCTGGCCGGTGAGCTGGACTATGGGCTGCGCACCCTGCTGGTGGGCCTGGCGCTGGCGGCGGTGGGCGCGGGTGTGGGCATCGGCTGGCCGCACCTGCTGACCCGGGTGCTGGAACTGGCCCCGCGCGGCGAGGAGAACGCCGCCTCAACCGCCATCACCACCGTGCAGCTGTATGGCATGGCCGTCGGTGCGGCCCTTGCCGGCCTGGTGGCCAACGCCGCCGGGCTCAGCGTGCCGGGTGGCGTGGCCGGTGCACAGTCGGCGGCGATCTGGCTGTTCGCCGGGTTCGCCCTGGCACCGCTGCTGGCCGCCCTGTTGGCGCGTCGCGTGATCGGGGGCGCCCATTAGACGATCGCCGACTTTCCACGCGGGGGAGGGCACGGGGCATAATCCGCCCATCCCCCTCCCGCTTCCCGGAGCCACCGATGCAGCTCGACTTCACCACCCTCAGCCCCCTCGACGCCTACCGCTGGCTGGCCTCCACCGTGACGCCGCGCCCCATCGCCTGGGTGTCCAGCCAGGCGGCGGACGGCACCCAGAATCTGGCGCCGTTCAGCTTCTTCCAGGTGATCAGCGATGCGCCGCCAACGCTTATGGTGAACGTCAACAACCGTGCCGATGGCAGCCTCAAGGACACCCTGCGCAACGTCCAGGAAACCGGGCAACTGGTGATCCAGCTGGTGTCCCAGGCCTTCGCCGAAGCGATGAACGCCAGCTCCGCACAGCTGCCGAGCGAGGTCAGCGAGTTCGAGGCCTGCGGCATCGCCACCGAGCCGTCGCTGCGGGTGGCGCCGCCCCGGGTCAAGGGCGTGCCGGTGGCCTTCGAGTGCGAGCTGGTGGAGGTACAGCCCTACCCGCGGGAGAACCCCAACTGCCACCTGATCTTCGCCCGCGTGCTGCTGGCCCATATCGACGAGGCGGTGCTCAACGAGCAGGGCCGGGCCGACCCGCACAAGCTCGACCTGGTGGGGCGCCTGGGCGGCAGCGCCTACGTGCGCACCCAGGACACCTTCAACCTGGTGCGCCCGACCTGACCCAGGGGGGATTCTGGCGCCGGCTCCCCGGCGCCTGCTCTGAAAGCGACCTCCGCATAGCTAAAACCTCCATTCGGCCGACCCCTGGCAGGGTTATGGCTTGTCGCCAGTACCGTCTCACTCCTAAGTTCGCGCTGTTGTTCCGGCGACGCGTGGCGCGCCGCTGGTCACCCGGTGAGGAGGAGTCCCCATGGCATCGGTTCTGCAACGTGGTATCGCCAGCCTCGGCACGGCGAAGAAGCTGACCTTGGGCTTCGGCGTGGTGCTGGCGCTCACCGCCGTGGTGGCCGCCACCGGCTTCTCCGCGCTGCGCGGTGTGGCCGCCGGCGCCAGCCTGCTGGAGCGTACCGATGCGCTGGAAGGCGAGGTGCTGCGCATCCGCCTGATCGAGAAGGATTACGCCCTGACCGGCGACGCCAAGCAGGCCGAGGCGTTGCACCAGGCGACCCAGGCCCTGCAGGAGCACGGCCAGGCGCTGGCGGCGGACCTCGGCGATGCCAGCCGGAAGGCCCTGGGCCAGGTGGACCAGGCGGTAACCACCTACCGCGCGGCCTTCGACCGCTACGTGGAACTGACCGACAACATGCGCCTGTCCCTGGAGGCGGCCAACTGGCTGGTGGTCAGTGCCTCCAACAGCCTCGACGTGCTGCAGTCGGGCCTCAACGAGGACGGCGTCGACCTGCTGAAGAGTTCCCAGGGCGCGGAAGGTGCCGAGATGGTCGCCCAGGGCGGCGAGATCAGCCGCGTCTACCAATCCCTGCTGCTGGCCCTGAACCAGGCCCGGGTGCGCCTGGAGCAGAGCCGCAGCAGCGGCGAGATCGACGAGAGCGCCATCCAGGAGGCGCTGGATGCGCAGAAGCTCGCCGGCGAGCTGCGCGAGAGCATGAAGGACCCGGGCTACGCCGCAGTGCTCACCGAGGTGATCGGCAATATCGATTCGTTCAACGAGCGCCTCAAGGAATACACCGGCCACCTGCGCCAGCAGAAGGTGGAGTACCAGGCGCTGGTCGGCGCCGCCGAGGTGATCGTCCAGGCCGTCGATCAGGCTTCCGCGCTGCAGAAGGAGGCGATGCTCGCCCAGCAGAAGGCCAGCTCGCTGCTGATCCTCATGGCCAGCGCCCTGGCCCTGGTCATCGGCCTGGCGGCCACGGTGCTGATCGCCCTGCTGATCGTGCGCCCGCTGCAACGGGTGATCGCGGTGGCGCGGCAGATTTCCGCCGGCGATCTCAGCGTCGAGATCGAGGTGGACCGCAGCGACGAAGTGGGCCAGCTGCTGGAGGCCATGCGCGGCATGTCGGCCAACCTGCGTGACATGGTCGGCCGGCTGCAGGGCGGGGTGATGCAGATTTCTTCCTCGGCCCAGGCGCTGTCCTCGGTCACCGAGCAGACCCGGGTCGGCGTCAACGGTCAGAAGCTGGAGACCGACCAGGTGGCCACCGCCATGAGCGAGATGACCGCCACCGTCCACGAAGTCGCGCGCAACGCCGAGGCGGCCGCGGCCTCCACCCAGAGCGCGGACAGCAAGGTCAGCAATGGCAGCGAAGTGGTGCGCCAGACCCTGGGGCGCATCAACCAGCTGGCCGCAGCCATGGAGGCGGCGACCCGGAGCATCGAGCACCTGAGCCACGAGACCCAGAGCATCGGTTCGGTGCTGGACGTGATCAAGAGCGTGGCCGAGCAGACCAACCTGCTGGCGCTGAACGCCGCCATCGAGGCGGCGCGCGCCGGCGACCAGGGCCGTGGTTTCGCCGTGGTGGCCGACGAGGTGCGCGCGCTGGCCAAGCGCACCCAGCAGTCCACCGCCGAGATCGAGCGGCTGATCGCCACCTTGCGCGACGGCGTGCGCCAATCCGTGGAGCGCATGCAGGAGAGCGGGGCGCTGGTGGATATGACGGTGCAGGACGCCAATCACACCGAGCAGGCCTTGAGCGGCATCGCCGAGGCGGTGGCGGTGATCCATCAGATGAACCAGCAGATTGCCGCCGCCGCCGAGCAGCAGAGCGCCGTGGCCGAAGAGATCAACCGCAGCGTCACCAGCATCCGCGACATCGCCGACCAGTCCGCCATGGCCATGGAGGAAACCGCCAGCTCC
Organism: Pseudomonas sp. zfem005; assembly: GCF_032621735.1. Classification (NCBI taxonomy): domain Bacteria; kingdom Pseudomonadati; phylum Pseudomonadota; class Gammaproteobacteria; order Pseudomonadales; family Pseudomonadaceae; genus Pseudomonas; species Pseudomonas sp. zfem005. The sequence continues at coordinate 47,851 of NZ_JAVYJE010000003.1, forward strand.
AGCACCCAGCTGGCCTCCTTGGGCCGCGACCTGCAGGCGATGGCGGGGCATTTCCGCTTGTAGTCCCCAGGCGGTTGGCTTTGAGGTGTTCAGGCGCTCTGGCGTGCCGTTGTGCTGGGGCGGACCTGGCGCACGGTTTCGTCAGCAAAAATTGCAGGGCGCTTTGCCATCTCCGTGCCCACCGGTAGCATCGGCCCATTGTTTCGGGAGCTTGCGATGCGAACCAGACTGGATGCCTGCCTCAACGCCGTTAACCAGGTTGTGCTGGGCAAGGAGCCCCAGGTGCGCCTGGCGCTGGCCTGCCTGCTGGCTCGGGGTCACCTGCTGATCGAAGACCTGCCCGGCATGGGCAAGACCACTCTCAGCCATGCCCTGGCGCGGGTGCTGGGGCTGAGCTTCCAGCGCATCCAGTTCACCTCCGACCTGTTGCCCGGCGACATCCTCGGTACCTCGGTGTTCGACAAGGATACCGGCCAGTTCGTCTTCCACCCCGGCCCGGTGTTCGCCGAGCTGGTGCTGGCCGACGAGATCAACCGCGCCACACCCAAGAGCCAGAGCGCGCTGCTCGAAGCCATGGAGGAGGGCCAGGTGACCATCGAGGGCGCGACCCGGCCGCTGCCCGAACCCTTCTTCGTCATCGCCACGCAGAACCCGGTGAGCCAGGGCGGCACCTTCGCCCTGCCGGAATCGCAGCTGGACCGCTTCCTCATGCGCCTGTCCCTGGGCTACCCGGCCCGTGTGGCGGAGAAGGCCCTGCTGCTGGGCGAAGCGCGCCGGGAGATCCTGCCGCGCCTGGAGCCGGTGCTGGACAATGCCGAGCTGGCGCTGATCCAGGCCGAGGTGCCGAAGATCCGTGTCAGCGATGCACTGGTGGACTATGTGCTGCGCCTGGTGGAGGCGACCCGCTCCCACGCCCAGTTCGCCTGGGGCCTGTCGCCGCGTGCCAGCCTGGCACTGCTCGCTGCTGCCCGTGCCTGGGCGCTGCTGGCCGGGCGTGATTATGTGATCCCCGAGGACGTACAAGCCGTGCTGCCTTCGGTGGTCGGCCACCGCCTGCGGGAGCAGGCCGACCCGGCCGGCCACGGCGGCGGCGCCCTGGTGCAGTGGCTGCTGCGCGAAGTCCCGGCGCTCTGATGCTCAGGCAGCGCGTGCGGCCGCGCTGGAACCGCTGGCTGGCGAAACGGATTCCGCCCGCCGCCGAGGTGCGCCTCAACCAGCGGCGCATCTTCATCATCCCCACGCGCACCGGCCTGGCCTTCGGCATCGCCCTGGTGCTGATGCTGCTGGTGGCGATCAACTACCAGAACAGCCTGGCCTATGGCCTGACCTTCCTGCTGCTGTCGATGTTCATCCTGACCATCCTCCACACCTTCCGGAACCTCGCCGGCATGACCTTGCGCGCCGCCGGCGCCCCGGCGGTGTTCGTCGGCGAGCGGGCGCGCTTCCGGGTGCGCCTGGAGAGCGAGCGCCAGCCCCACCAGGCCATTGCCCTCGGCTGGCCGCCGGCCGAGTTGCAGGCCCAGGACGTGCCCGCCGCCGGTTCCTGCGATTGCGAGGTGGACCTGCCGGCCGAGCGCCGTGGCTGGTTACGCCCGGGGCGCCTGCGGGTGGAGAGCCGCTTCCCCCTCGGCTTGCTGGTGGCCTGGAGCTGGGTGGACCTGGACCAGGCGGCACTGGTCTACCCGCGCCCGCTGCCCGGCGACCTGCCCATGGGCACCGGTGGCCGCCGGGACGACGAGGAGGAGGGCGTACGCGTGCTCGGCCGTGGTGCAGACGACTACCAGGGGCTCAAGCCCTACCAGCCCGGCGACTCGCGGCGGCGCCTGCACTGGAAGGCCTATTCCCGGGGCCAGGGCCTGTTCATCAAGGATTTCGCCGCCCTCGCCGGTGCCGACCTGTGGCTCGACCTGGAGGGCCTGGAAGGCGAGCTGGAAAGCCGGCTGTCGTTGCTCTGCCACTGGGTGCTGACCTTCACCGAGCGCGGCCAGCCCTTCGGCCTGCGCCTGGGCGGCCAGGAGCTGCGCCCGGACGTCGGTGAGCCGCACCGCGATGCCTGCCTGCGCGCGCTGGCCCTCTATGGGGTGGCGCGATGAGTACGGTGCAGCCGATCCCGCGCATCGCCCTGACCTGGCTGCTGGTGGCCCAGGTATTGGTGATCCTGCCGCACCTGTTCCACCTGCCGCTGTGGATCATCGGCCTGTGGCTGGTGTGCGCCGGCTGGCGGGTGCAGGTGTTCCGCATGCGCGCGCGCTACCCCAGCGGCCTGGCCAAGGTGCTGATGATGGCCGGCGCTGGTGCGGGGGTGCTGCTGTCCCGGGGCAGCCTGATCGGCCTGGACGCCGGCGTGGTGCTGCTGGTGGCGGCCTTCATTCTCAAACTGGTGGAGATGCGCACCCGGCGCGATGCGCTGGTGCTGATCTTCCTCGGCTTCTTCACCGTGGTGACCGCCTACCTGTTCGACGATGGCATGCTCGCCGCCGTCTACAGCCTGTTGCCGGTGACCGCCTTGCTGGCCTCGTTGATCGGCCTGCAGCAGAGCGCCTTCGCCGCGCGCCCGCTGGCCACCCTGCGCCTGGCGGCGACCCTGCTGGCCCAGGCACTGCCGCTGATGCTGCTCTTGTTCCTGTTCTTCCCGCGCATGGGGCCGCTGTGGTCGCTGCCACTGCCCAGCGACAAGGGTGTGACCGGGCTTTCCGACAGCATGGCGCCGGCCGATATCGCCGAGCTCAGCCAGTCCGCCGAGCTGGCCTTCCGCGCCTCCTTCGACGGGCCACCGCCGCCGCGTCGTGAGCTGTACTGGCGTGCGCTGACCCTGGAGCGTTTCGATGGCCGCCGCTGGTCGCAGTCCGAAGCCAGCCAGTTCAACACCCCGGCACAGTGGGAGAAGCGCGGCGAGCCGCTGGACTACAGCGTGGTGATGCAGCCCAGCGCGCGGCCCTGGCTGTTCGCCCTGGACGTGGGCGAGACCAGCCTCGAAGACACCCGGCAGATGATCGACTTCCACCTGCAGCGGCGGCGCCCCGTGGACCGCTCGTTGCTGTACCGGGTGACCTCCTGGCCGGACGCGCTGCGTGACCCGGCGCTCGACGACCGCGTACGCCGGCGCACCCTGCAGTTGCCCGAGCAGGGCGACCCGCGCAGCCGCGCCTGGGCCGCCGAGCTCAAGGCCCGGCACCCGGTGACGGAGGACCTGGTGCAGGCGCTGCTGCAGCATTTCAACCGCGAGCCCTACGTCTACACGCTGAAGCCGCCGCCGGACGGGGCGAACAGCGTGGACGAGTTCCTCTTCGACAGCCGCCGGGGCTTCTGCGCCCACTACGCCGGGGCCATGACCTTCGTTCTGCGTTCGGCCGGGGTGCCGGCGCGGGTGGTGGCCGGCTACCAGGGCGGTGAGATCAACCCGGCGGGCAACTACGTGGCGGTGCGCCAGTTCGACGCCCACGCCTGGGTCGAGTACTGGACGCCGGAGAAGGGCTGGACCAGCGTCGACCCGACCTTCCAGGTGGCGCCCAACCGCATCGAGCAGGGGCTGGAGGAAGCGGTGGCCCAGGAGCAGAGCTTCCTCGAGAACTCGCCCTTCTCGCCGCTGCGCTACCGCCAGGTGGGCTGGGTGAACCAGCTGCGCCTGGCCTGGGACCAGCTCAACTACGGCTGGCAGCGCTGGGTCTTGGGCTACCAGGGCGAGTTGCAGATGCAGGTGCTGCAACGCTGGTTCGGTTCACTCGACGCCCGCACCTTCGCCCTGTTGCTGGTGGGCGGTGGCGGCATCCTGGTGGGCCTGGTGGCGTTGTTCATGTTCAAGCCCTGGCGCCGCGAGCGTGACCCGCAGCTGCGCCTGTTCCAGGGCTTCGAGCGGGCCCTGGGTCGCCAGGGCGTGCGTCGTGGCAAGGGCGAAGGCCCGCGCGACTATGCGGCCAGGGCGGCCCTCGCGTTGCCGGCGCAGGCGCCACTGATCGAGGAATTCGCCCGCCGCTACGAGGCGCTGCGGTATGCTGGCGAGCCTTTGCCACCGGCAGAGCTCGCGCAGGCATTGAAGGCCTTGCGCAGGGCCCTGCCCTGGCGTCTTACCCGCGTGGAGCGCTGATCGGAGCGCGCCCGCTCTCTCGGATGATCGTTCCATGCCCGCCATGCTCGACGACCTGATCGCCCAGGTCCTGACCCTCGAAATCAAGCTGCTGTCCTGCCGCGCACGCCTTGAGGCCGACACCGATGGCGAGGCGCTGCACGACCTGCGCATCAACATCCGTCGCCTGCGCAGCCTGCTGCGGCCCCTGCGCGACCTGCCCGCTGCCGACGTGCTCGATGCCGCCGCCCACGAGGTGGGGGCGCTGAGTACGCCGCTGCGTGACCTGGAGGTGCTGGTCGTCGAGCTGGAAAGCCACGGCCTGGTGCAACTGGCCGAGTTGCGCCGCCAGCGGGTGCGCGCGGGCTACACCGCGTTGCTGGCAGCGCCGGCCCTGGCGCAACTGTTCCGGGTGCTGGATGCCTGGCCGCAGTTGCTGCGCATTTCCCATCGCGAAGGGCTGCTGGTGAAGCCGCGCAAGGCCGTGCGCAAGCGCCTGGCCAAGGATTGGAAGCGCCTGGAGCAGGCCCTGGCCGATCCGGCCCATGACCGTCATCGCGTGCGCCTGCTGATCAAGCGCGTGCGCTACGGCGGCGATGCCTTCCCTGGGCAGGTGCAGGCCTCCACCAAGGCCCGGCGCCTGCTCAAGGGGGCACAGACCGCCCTGGGCAAATGGCACGATCGCCTGCAGTGGCTGCTGATCGCCGAGCGTGAGCCCGACCTCGCGCCCCGGGTGAAGGCCTGGAGCGTGGCCATGCACGGTGCCGAAGTGCGTTCGGACCGGGTGCTGGAGAAGTTGCAGGCGAGCCTGGGCTGATCCTGCCTCGCCGTCGATTCCGATGTAGGTCGGGTGCAACCCGACGATGCCGTGCAGGGTTGTTTCGTGGGTTCACCCGCCCGGCGGTGGGTGTTCCGCGAGGCTCCCATTGATGGGATTCGCTTCGCTCTTCCCATCCTACGGTGGGCGTGCGATCCCGAAGGGGCCATCAGCGCGCCTGATGGCCTGGCATTTTTCCCCTCCCCGTTGTCGCTACCCGCTTGAAGGTTGGCTTTCTAGCGCCGGGGCAATCCCCTAACATCCCCCCACTTTCGATTTCAGCGGGTGAGTTGAGCATGAAGTTTTCCCAGTTGATCCAGGCGGTGCGCAGCAACCCCGCAGCGGTGGTGGTGCCCAGCGCCTGGGCTCAGGGGCGAGCCAGCTTCGGTGGCCTGGTGGCCGCGCTGGCCTATGAGGCGATGAGCGCCAAGGTGAGCGACGGGCGCCCGGTGCGCTCGCTGGCGATCACCTTCGTCGGACCGATGGAAGCCGAGGTGCCGGCCAGCTTCGAGGCCGAGGTGCTGCGCGAGGGCAAGGCGGTGAGCCAGATGTTCTGCCGCGCGGTGCAGAACGGCCAGACCGTGGCTGTGGTGCAGGGCAGCTTCGGCGCCTCGCGGGAGTCGGCGATCGATGTGGCGGCCGAGCCGGCGCCGGTGATCAAGCCGGCGGAGGAATGCCAGGAGTTGCCCTTCCTGCGCGGCGTGACGCCGGAGTTCACACGCTTCCTGGCCATGCGCTGGGGCATCGGCAGCATGCCGTTCACCAACAACCCGGCCCGTGAAATGGGCGGCTGGGTGCGTTTCCGTGGTGATGTGGAAGACGAGCCCGTCGAGGTGGCGCACCTGCTGGCACTGGTGGATGCCTGGCCGCCGGCGGTGCTGCCGCACCTGCGCAGCCCGGTGCCGGGCAGCTCGCTGACCTGGACCATCGAGTTCGTGCAGCCATTGCCGGCCGTGGGCACCCTGGAGTGGTGCCTGTACCGCGCCGAGATCGAACACGCCCGTGATGGCTACGGCCATGTCTCGGCCCGCCTGTGGACACCCTCCGGCGAGCTGGTGGCGCTGAGCCGGCAGACGGTCACCGTCTTCGGTTGAGCCTTCAGACGGGCGCGACTTCCACGCGGTTGCGCCCGGCCTGCTTGGCCCCATAGAGCGCCGCATCGGCGCGGCCGAGCAGCGATTCGAGGCTTTCGCCGGGGCGTTTCTCGGCGATGCCCAGGCTCAGGGTGATCCGCAGTACATCACCGCTGGGCAAGTCCACGCGCAGGGCTTCGATGCCGGCGCGCAGGCGCTCGGCCACCAGCGCGGCCTTGCCGTCTCCCGTTTCCGGCAGGATCGCCGCGAACTCTTCGCCCCCCAGGCGCCCGAGTACGTCCACGCCACGCAGGCAGTCGCGCATCACCCGTGCGGTGGCGCGCAGCGCGTCGTCGCCGATGGCGTGGCCGTGGCCGTCGTTGACCGCCTTGAAGTGGTCGATGTCCATCATCAGCACCGAGCACGGGTGCCCGAAGCGTTCGGCCTGGCGCAGCATGTCTTCGGCGCGCTGCATGAAGGCGCGGCGGTTGTCGAGGCCGGTAAGGCCGTCGGTGGTGGCCAGGGTCAGCAGTTCGTGTTCCATGCGCTTGCGCAGGCTGATGTCGTAGCTCCAGACCAGGTGCGCAGGCTCGCCCTCGAGCTCGACGATACGGCCGAAGACCACGCCCCAGTAGGGCGCCGCCTTGCCCAGCAGGGCTTCCCAGTCGTCGATCTGGCGGCGCTCTTCGAGGGCGGCGCGGAAGCGATGGGCCTCGGACTCGGCGGCGAACAGCCGATCCAGGGAGAACAGCGAGCCCCGCTGCAGCCCCTGGCGGACGATCAGGCGCTGGTTGACGAAGTGCACCTTGCCGGACTCGGCGCCGATCAGGGCGACGTCGCTGGGGCTGGCTTCGAGGATGTGCTTGAGCAGTTCGCGGCCTTCGCTGAGGGCGAGCGTGCGGGCCTCGACACGGCTTTCCAGGGTGTGGGCGAGCTCGCCCAGGCTTTCGCTCAGCCGGCGGGCCTCGCGGAAGCTGTAGATCAGATGGGTGACCAGCAGGGCCCCGCCCAGCAGCAGCCCGAACAGGGCCCAGGCGAGCTTGCTGAAGTAGCCGTAGAGGCGCTGGCGCTCTTCGTCCAGCTCATTGGTGAGGGAGATGTTGGCCGCCACCATCACCTCGTGCATGGCGTGTTGCAGCGGCGGCAGTTCCTGGAGGATCTCGGCGCTGGTGGCGCGTGCAGAGGCCTGGTCGTTCCAGTCGACGCGGCTCAGCCAGCGCTGGCTGAGTTCGGCCACGCGCTGCAGGGTGCGGGTGTTCTCCGGGCGCGCGCTAGGCAGGAAGTCGAACAGATGATGGCCTTCGATGGGCCGGGACAGGCTGCGCAGCACGCCGAGGCGCACCACCAGCTGGGTGGCGCTGCTGTGCCCTTGCTCGATGCGTTGCGCTTCCTCGACCAGGCGGTCCATGCCGTTGCGGATCTGGTAGACCTGCCACAGCTCGCCGTGGGAGCCGGGGCGGCCGAGCTGCCGTGCTTCGTTGACCACCAGCCATAGCGAGCCACCGGCGGTGATCGCCATGACCAGCATGATGACCAGGAGGACCGCCATCACCAGCCGCTTGCGCGGCAGGGAAATACTGTCGGCAAAACTGTCGGGCATGGTCGCTACTCGATGTAGATATCACTCAGTTGCCAGATGGCACGGTTGTAGTACTTCTGCACGCGCAACTCGGCGTGGGCGTTGAAGGGGTACATGAGGAAGAGCGGGCCGTAGGCTTCCACCGCCATGGGCTGGCCGTCGCGGGAATAGGCGATCACCGGCTGGTAGCGCTCGATGTCGCTGGCGGGGATCACCACCGAGTAGTCGTTGAGGGCGCGCAGGTGCAGTTCGGCGGGGTGCTGCAGGTTGGCCGGAAGCTGCTGGAGGAACTGGCTCAGGGGCACGCCGTACCAGTCGGAGACCTTGTCGTCGCTGGGGCCGCGTGCGCGCAGGTTGACGCCGGGCATCGCCTGGAGGTCGCGCAGGGTGAACACCAGGGGGCTGGCACCGGGCAGGTGCAGGCGCAGGGCGGGGATATCCAGGGGATAGCTGGACTGCTCGCCCTGAGCGAGGGAGTAGAGGACGAAAGTCAGAAAAATGGTGACAAGTATCTGTCGCTTTGACGGCATGCGACGTCCCTCATACAGCGTGGTGTCAGCATATCGTCATTTTTGCGGCCAGCTTGAGCCTTTCCGACGAAAGTAATGGCGCTTTGCTGGCAATGGCGTGGTGTCAGGGGCGGTTGCGCCAGTTGCGCCACCAGGCGCCGCTGAACAGGAAACGCGGGAAGGTGACGAACTGTTCGGTCAGCAGGCGGCCCACGGCGTCCTTGCGGTCCTGGAAGGGCTCGGGGGCTTCCGCTTCCAGCCGGTGCCCGTGGGATTGCAGGCCCAGGGAGGCAGCCAGGCCGATCACCCCGAGGACGACAGGCAGGAAGCGCCAGGTGAACAGGCCGTTGAGCAGCACCAGGGTGGCGACGATGAACAGCGGCACGGCCAGCAGGTGCAGCACCAGGTTGGTGGGGTTGCGGTGGTTCCTGGCGTAGGTCTTCCACTGCCAGGTGCGGAGGTTGGGGTGACGTTTGCCCATGGTGCGGATTCCTTGAAGGATTGCGGGCAAGTCTAGGCCGGCCCCGGGAGGGCCGGCGAATGGGTTCTGACTATGGGCGGGATAGTCCGCTCAGAGCTTGAGCTGGCGGATGGCGCGAGACAGTTCGCTGGCGAGGTTGGCCAGCTCGGCGCTGGTGGAGGCTGAGCCAACGGTCTGGCTGACGGTGAGTTCGGTGACGTCGCGGATGCCGACCACGGCACGGGTCATTTCCTCGGCCACATGGCTTTGCTGCTCCGCCGCCACGGCGATCTGCGTGTTGCTCTGGCGCATCTGCGCCACGGCGCCGGTGATGGCGGCCAGGGCTTCGCCGGCTTCATGGGCCTGCTGCACGCAGCTGTCGGCCTTGAACGAGCTTTCCTGCATGAATTCCACGGCGTCGCGAGTGCCGGATTGCAGGGCGAGGATCATGCTGGTGATTTCGTCGGTGCTGTCCTGGACGCGCTTGGCGAGGTTGCGCACCTCGTCGGCCACCACGGCGAAGCCACGGCCCATTTCACCGGCGCGGGCGGCCTCGATGGCGGCGTTGAGGGCGAGGAGGTTGGTCTGCTCGGCGATGCCGTGGATGACGCTGACCACGCTGCTGATCTTCTGGCTGTCTTCGGCCAGCTTCTCGATCATCTCGGCGGTCTGCTGCACGCCGCTGGAAAGCCCGGCGATGGACTCACCGACGCGGCTGACCACGCTCTGGCCGGCGCCGGCGAGCTGGTCGGCGGTCTGCGACTGGTCGCGGGTGTCGGCGGCGTGCTGGGCGATGTGGTGGACGGTGGCGGACATCTCGTTGATGGCGGTGGCGGCCTGGTCGGTCTCGCTCTGCTGGCCGAGCATGCCCTGGCGCACTTCGCCCATGCTCGAGGCCAGGCGCGCGGCCCCTTCGTCGAGGCGTTCGGTGACCTGGGCGACGGTGCCGACCACGCGCTGGAAGCCTGCCTGCATGGCATTGAAGGCGCTGGCCATCTGGCCCACCTCGTCGCGGCTGTCCAGCGGTACGCGGGCGGACAGGTCGCCGCTCTTCTCCACGTGCAGCATCACGTCCTTGAGGGTGTTGAGGTGGCTGAGGAGGAAGCGGATCAGCAGTTGCGAGGAGGCCAGCAGCGCCATCATCAGCAGGAACACGGTGACCGCGTAGTTGAACATGCGCGAGGCGAAGACTTCGGCGAGGCTCGGGGCGTGGGCCAATACGGCGATGCGCTGGCCGTCGGCGGCATCCTGCACCTGGGCGCCGATCACCGGGTCACTGCCGAACAGGGCGTCGTGATCCAGTTCGACCCAGCCGTTGGCACGGGTCAGTGCGGCGCTGTCGACACCCTGCACCTGCGGCGCGCTGCCGGCGGTGAAGCGGACCACGCCGTTGCCGCTGGGCAGGGCCTGCCCGGCGGGCCAGGCGCGCAGCAGGGCTGCCTGGGCCTGGGCCGACTCGCGGGCGCTTTCCACGCGGGCGTCACGCTCGAGGCTGATGGCGTGCAGCACCAGTAGCAGTGTGGTGATGAAGGCGACGGCGTTGACCGCCCAGAACTTGTACTTCAGGGAGAGATCGCGCATCCAGTTACCCATGTTCTGTTCTTTTTTCTCGGAGGCTAGGCAAGGTGCCAGCATTGTTTCGCAGCACTGTGACCTGATCGTTGATCCGTATCAATCCGCCTCTTTACAGGAACAGGTTAGGCGATGTTCGGTAGCCCGAAAAATGCGCGTGCACACGCGGTGGTGTGTGCGGCCAGTTGTTCGGGTGTTTCACCGCGGTGACGGGCCACTTCCATCAGCACTTCGGGCAGGAAGGCCGGCTCGTTGCGCCCGCTCTTGGGTTTCGGTCGCAGGCTGCGTGGCAGCAGGTAGGGCGCGTCGCTCTCCAGCATCAGCCGGCCCTGGGGAATCTCGCGCACCAGCGGGTGCAGGTGGGTGCCCCGGCGCTCGTCGCAGATCCAGCCGGTGATGCCGATGTGCAGGTCCAGGTCGAGGTAGGAGAAGAGGGCGCGCTGCTCGCCGGTGAAGCAGTGCACCACGGCCGCCGGCAGACGGTCGCGGAACTGCTTGAGGATGGCCAGCAGGCGCTCATTGGCGTCGCGCTCGTGGAGGAACACCGGCAGGCCCATTTCGACGGCCAGGGCCAGTTGCTCTTCCAGGGCCTTTTCCTGCTGCGGACGCGGGGAGAAGTCGCGGTTGAAGTCCAGGCCGCATTCACCCACGGCGCGTACTTCCGGCTCGGCCAGCAGGGCGCGCAGGTGGCGGGCGCTGTCGGCGTTCCACTGGCTGGCTTCGTGGGGGTGCAGGCCGGCGGTGCTGAACAGGCGGCCGCCTTCGGGGTCGAGCTGACGCACCAGGGCCAGGGCTGCTTCGGCATCGGCCACGCTGGTGCCGGTGAGGACCAGTTGCGCCACGCCGGCGGCGAAGGCGCGTTCGAGCAGTGCTTCACGCGCTGCGGCAAAGCTTGAGTGGGTCAGATTGACGCCAATGTCGATGAGTTGCATGGTGCTACCTCGGACGCGAGCGGAGCAGAATAGCAAAGCTTGTCGAATAGAAGAAAAGCCAATATTTACAATTGCTTAGGGGTGTTTGTTGAAGTTGTTACAGCGTTGTGGCTGGCGTCGACGGCCGAGCTGTGACACTCTCCGCGCCCCTCGCACGCCCGGAATTCCGTCCGGGCGTTGCGCTCTCAGACGGTCGGTTCGCACCCTGCAGCCTTGACCGGGAGATTCGATGACCCGACCGCTGCTGCTTCTGTTGTGCCTGCTCGCCCTGCTGCCGTTCCCGGCTGCAGCGCGCCTGGCTGGCCCGCCGGAAGCCTGGCAGCAGCCGAGCGAGGCCCGTGACCTGGCGCAGATCCGCCGCAGCGGCGTGCTGCGCGTGCTGGTGAACCAGAGCCGCAACAGCTCCGGCGAGATCAAGGGCGAAGCCATCGGCATCGAATACCACCGCATCCGCGCCTTCGAGCAGTACCTCAACCGCAATGCCCGCGACGGCCGTGAGCTGGAGGTGAAGATCATCCCCAGGGCCAAGGACCAGTTGCTGGCCGCCTTGCTGCGCGGCGAGGGCGACCTGGTCGCCCCCGGCGAGCTGGTGGACCCACGCAGCGGCGGCGAGGTCAGCGCCAGCGCCCCGATCCGCCGTCATGTGCCACTGCTGCTGGTGAGCCGCAGTGGCGACCGTCGCTACCAGCGCCTGGAGCAGCTCGCCGGGCGCAGCATCGCGTTGCCCGCCGGCAGCGCGGCGGCCGAGGCCCTGCGCCGGGTCAACCAGCAACTGGCACAACGCAAACTGGCGCCCATCGTCATCGAGTGGGTCGATTCGAGTCTGGCGGTGGAGGATGTGCTGGAGATGGTCCAGGCCGGCATCTTCCCGCTCACTGCCGTCGAGCAACCCATTGCCGAGCGCTGGGCCAAGGTGATGCCCAAGCTGCGTATAGAGAAGCACCTGGTGCTGGACAACCAGCGCGACATGACCTGGTTCGTGCGCCGCGACGCGCCGATGCTGCGGGCCAGCATCGACCGCTTCCTCGCCGGCTACAACGCGCCTTCCGACCAGGACGCCACCTTCCAGCGCGTCTACCGCCGCCTGTACAAGGTGCACAGCCCCCTGGCCCGCGCCGACCGGCAGCGCCTGGAGAAGGTGCGCCCGGTGCTGCAGCGCTTCGCCGACCAGCATGCCTTCGATTGGCTGAACCTGGCCGCCGTGGCCTTCAAGGAGTCCAGCCTCAACCCGGCCGCCCGCGGCGCCAGCGGTGCCACCGGGCTGATGCAGATCACCCCCGGCGCGGCGCGCACCGTGGGCGTGGGCAATATCCATGCGCTGGAGAACAACGTGCAGGCTTCGGCCAAGTACCTGGCGATGCTGCGCAAGGGCTTCTTCAACAGCGCCCAGCTCAATGAGCGCGAGCGCATGGCCTTCACCCTGGCGGCCTACAACGTCGGCCCGCAGCGGGTGCAAAGCCTGCGCGCGGAGGCCCGGCGCCGGGGGCTGAACCCCAACCAGTGGTTCTTCCAGGTGGAGCGCATCGCCGCTGAGCAACTGGGCATGGGGGTGGTCAGCTACGTCAGCGCGGTGAACAAGTACTACCTGGCCTATGACCGCGAGCGCTATCTGCTGGAGCCGCAGAAGAAAGTGGCGAGCAGAGGGAAATAATCGATTTTATCGATTTCAATGCTGCGTTTTTTGCGGTTTTAATATCGAAAAAATCAACTAAGATGGCTTCCGTCTGAACCCACACACTCCTCACACGAAAGGAAACGCGACATGAGCAACCCGATCAAACGCCTTCTCTCCACCAACGCCGGCATCGGCATCACCCTGCTGCGCGTGGTGACCGGCCTGACCTTCGCCGCCCACGGTTCGCAGAAGCTCTTCGGCCTCTTCGGCGGCTATGGCCTGGAAGGCACCGGCCAGTGGATGGAAAGCATCGGTCTGGCTCCTGGCTACCTGCTGGCCCTGATGGCAGGCAGCGCCGAGTTCTTCGGCGGCCTGGCCCTGGTGATCGGCCTGCTGGTTCGCCCTGCCGCCGCGTCGCTGATCGTCGCCATGGTGGTCGCCATCTTCAGCGTGCACTGGGCCAGCGGCTTCTTCATCACCAACGGTGGTTATGAGTACGCGCTGATCCTCGCCCTGATCTCCGGCACCCTGCTGATCGAAGGCGCCGGCCGCTTCTCCCTGGACCGCACGTTCAGCCAGTAACCCGCTGCGAACTCGAAGAAGGCCCGCCCTGTGCGGGCCTTCTGCATTTCAGGGCTGCTGCGCGCGGGCGGCGGCCAGTTCCAGGGCGGCATCCAGGCGCTGGCGCTCGCGTTCGTCGAACTTCTCCTCGGCCAGACGCTGGATGGCGGCGCGGCGGTCGCCGTCGCTGAGCCCCTGGTTGGCTTCGATGCGTGCCTTCTCCGCCTGGAAGGCGCCGATCCGCTGCTTCCAAGCCTGGCGCTGCTGGTCCAGTGCTTCCAGGCGCTGGGTGGCTTCGCCGCCGACCAGTTGTTGGCGCAGGCGACGGATCTCGGCGGGGGTGGCGCCCTTGGCCTGCAATTGCTCGGTCTGGACATGCAGCTCGGCCTGCAGCTGCGGCAGCACGCTGTCCTGCAGTTCTTCGGGCAGGCCCTGGCGCAGGCGGTCGACGGCGGCGGCCTTGGCGGCGTCGTCGAGGGCCGCGTCATGGACGATGGCCAGGCGTTCGAGGGTGAAGCGGTTGTAGGTTTCCTCGCTGGCGAAGAACACCTGGTGCACCTCGGCGCTGAACAGGCGGGCACGCAGGGCGTTCACCGCGGCTTCGCGCTGGCGCATGGCGTCGAGGTCCGCCAGTTGCGGCAGGTCCTTCTCCAGTTGCACCAGTTGCCGCTTGTAGTCCAGGTATTGCTCCAGCAGCGCCAGGGCCTGGCCTTCGGCCGGCTCCTGCAACTGGGCGGTGATGTAGCCGCGCAGACGCTGGATGGAGATGCCGATGGGCTCTTCGCCTATGGCGCTGAGGAAGTAGTCGAAGATGCGGCGGATGTCTTCGGTGATCAGCAGGTTGCCGCTCGCATCCAGCTGGAAGCGCCCATCGACCTGGGTACCGGCGAAGGAGGCGGGCAGGGCGGGTACTTGCGCCGGCAGGGCAGGCGGCAGGTTGTCGGCGGACGTTGGGGCATCGGCGATGACGATGGGCTCATCACGGGCGAGCTGCTCGGCACCGCCCGGTGCACGGTGGGCGTTGCCATCGGAGGCGGATTGCAGGTAGAGGATCGCGGCCAGGCAGCCGGCGAAGACCAGGGGCAGGGACAGCAGGACTCTTTTCACGGTGGTCGCTCGCAGGTCGGCAGGAGGCGGGGCCCGCAGGCCCCGCCGGGGCGGCTTAGAGGCCGTCGTTCTTCAGGCGGTTGGCGTGCTGGCGGTAGACGGTCACCGGGTCGGTCTCGAACAGGCTGGTGAGGCCGAAGGTCTGGTTGACCTCGTCGAGGTGGTTCATCCGGTAGTTGTCACGCACCACCTTGCCCAGGTGGGAGCTGCAGCGGCCGACCAGGCCGTCGGTGGCTTCGCCCTTGAAGGTGAGGGCGGTGGCGCCGAGCAGCACGTCGCTGATGTCGAGCACGTTGGTCAGCGGGCTGGTGCCGCTCCAGGAGTAGTAGCGCACGCCATTGACCTGGTAGGCGCCCTCGCCACAGGCGCTGGTGGGAATGCCCTGGGGGAACTTGGCGTTGAACCGGGCGGCGCCCTGGCTGTTGAGCGATTCCAGCGAGCCAAGGCCGTTCTGCGGCAGGGTGCTCTTGCTGCCGGAGAGGAAGTTGATCAGCGAACCGAGGCCGTTGACGATGCCGGCGACGATCGCTTCGCTAGCGGAGCCGGGCGGGATCTGGCGCAGGAAGTCGGCGGTGGCCGAGCCCTTGTGCGGGCCGCCGACGCTGGTGGCGGAGGCGACCAGGTCCGGGCGCACGCCGGCCACGTAGCGGATGGTCGGGCCGCCGTGGCTGTGGCCGATCAGGTTCACCTTGCGTTTGCCGCTGATGGCGACGATTTCCTCGACCTGTTCCAGCAACTCTTCGCCGCGGGCTTCCGAGGTGTTCAGCTGGCTGACTTCTGTGACGTAGACCGAGGCGCCATCACGACGCAATGCCGAGGGGATTCCATACCAGTAGTCGATGCCGAGGATGCTATCGAAGCCAAGCATGCCGTGGGCGAGGACCACGGGGTACTTGGTCTGGGTGTAGCCGGTGGCGGCAAGGGCTTCGCCGGAGGCGGCGAGGCCGACTCCCAGGGCGAGGGCGAGCAGGATCTTGTTGTTGTTCATTGGTTGCTCTCGGTGATGGTGGAACAGGCAGTGGGTGCCTCCCTGCAAAGCCGCCGCGCCCATCCCGGACGCGTACAACAGCTGACGAGCACGGGGCAGGAACCATGCCAGGGGCGCCGTTCGCGCGGCGCCCTGTCTGGGCTGGGTGTTTCACCGTTGTTTACAGCCGTTCACCGAAAGTTGGCGGGCGTTTCCCTGTTACTGAGTGAAACGCTCGTTTGAGTCCTGGGGCAGCAGCGGCCAGTTCCCGAGGGCGCGGTAATGGGCGCCCGAGGCCGTATTTTCCGAGGCGAAGAGAGCGAACTGGTTCACAGGCCAATCGAAGGTTGGGGCCGCTGCGCCGGGCAGGTGTGGGCAGTGTCGAGCCAGGGTCAGGTGCGGGTGGAAGGGCCGCCGTTCGATGGCGAAGCCCGCTGCGCGCAGCCCATCCTGCAGGTTGGCGGCCAGGGCCAGGAGCGCCGGCGGCGGGTGGTCGGGTGCCAGGTGCAGCAGGCCGTTGTGCCAGCAGCGCAACTGGTCGAGGCGCAGGGTGAAGGGCTCGCCCGCCAGGTTTTCGGCGATGGCCTTCAGTTCGGCGACGCAGCCGCGTGGCTGCTGGCCGAGGAAGGCGAGGGTCAGGTGCAGGTTGCGGGTGGCCACGGCTTTGCCTTCGCAGCGAGCGGCTTCTCGCCACAGGGCTATGCTCGTTGCCAACGGCTCGGGACAGGGCAGGGCGAAGAACAGGCGCAAGGGAGGTGTGGACATGGTCGCGAAGGCTCCAGGACGACGTCTTGGTCGTATTGACAGTATTGCGGAGGCTTCTCTAGGATGCCGACCCATGCGCCGATTTAAGACAGCTACTTGCGGGGCGCGGAGATGGAATCCATCTCGAAATACCGCTAAAGCGCTGGTTCGGTGTCGCCTCTCACCGCTGCCCAGCGGGATCAACGAGGCGGAGACATGACACCATGACCTGTCCCCAACCGCTCATTCGCCTGGCCCCCATCACCACGGGCCTGGTTTTGCGCAACCCCAGGGTTCTTCTCAGCGGCCCCCACCAGCCGACCATGCTGCGTTATCTCGACGGCTGGCCGAAGCGTTGGGCCGGGCCACGCAACCTGCTTATCCAGTTCGCCCTCGATGCCGCGTCGTTGCAGCGCTATGCCGCTGACAGCTTCGATATGGCCGTGGTGCAGGCGCCCCCCCGTAACGAGGTGGCGCTGATGGTCCGCGAGCTGGTGCGCGTTTCGCGCCAGGGGCTGATCACCCTGCGCTGAGGCGCGGGGCTTCAGGGGTATTCGATCTCCACCACGTACCAGCTCTTCTCGCCCGTCGGGGTGTGCACCAGCACCTCGGCATCCAGCGCCTTGCCCACCAGGGCGCGGGCCAGGGGCGAGTCGATGCTGATGTGGTGCTGCTTCAGGTCGAGTTCGTCGGGGCCGACGATGCGGTAGCGCGACTGTTCGCCCTCATCATCTTCCAGGGTCACCCAGGCGCCGAAGTAGACCTTGTTCGGGTCGGACGGGCGTTCGCTGACCACCTTGAGGCTTTCCAGGCGCTTGGTGAGGAAGCGCACGCGGCTGTCGATCTCCCGCAGCATCTTCTTGCCGTAGGTGTACTCGGCGTTTTCCGAACGGTCGCCCTGGGCGGCGGCCTCGCTCACCGATTGGGTGACCTTGGGGCGCTTCACGTGCCAGAGCTCGTGCAGTTCGGCGCGCAGGCGGGCTTCGCCTTCGGGGGTGATCAGCGGGGTGCCGGCAGAACGTGGGGGGCGATAGCGACTCATGGCGTGATGCGACAGGCTCTAGGCGGGCGAAGAGGGGCGGAGTCTAGCAAGAGGTCGGCCCGCCTTGTACAGGCGGGCCGGGCGATCAGGCTTCGCGCAGCACCTGCAGCGGGCTGGCGTTGAGGGCACGACGGGTGCCGAGCACGCCGGCCCCACCCACCAGCAGCGCGCCCAGGGGCGGCAACAGCAGCAGCCAGAGGTGGGGGTGCCATTGCAGGTCGAAGGCCAGGGTGTAGAGCAGGGCGCTGACCAGCTCGCAACCCAGGGCGGCGAGCAGGCCGGCAGTGGCACCGAGCAGGGCGAATTCAGCGCGCCTGGCTTTCTGCAGCAGATTGCGTTCGGCACCCAGGGCCCGCAGCAACGCACCCTGGCGGATGCGTTCATCGAGGGTCGACTGCAGGCCGGCGAAGAGCACCGCGAGGCCGGCGGCGAGCACGAACAGCAGGACGAACTCCACCGCTACCGTGACCTGGGCGAGGATGCTGCGCAGCTGCGCGAGGATGGCTTCCACCTCCAGCAGCGTCACCGCCGGGAAGGCGCGGGCCAGCTCCACCAGCTCGCGGTCGTGCTGTGGTGGCAGGTAGAAGCTGGTGAGGTAGGTGGCCGGCAGGTCGGCGAGGGAGCCGGGGGCGAAGATCATGAAGAAGTTCGGCTGGAAGTTGTCCCAGTCGACTTCCCGCAGGCTGGTGACACGCACGTCGCGGCTGATGCCACCAACGCTGAAGCTGAGGCGGTCGCCCAGTTGCAGGCCGAGGTTGGTAGCGAGCTTGGCTTCCACAGAGACGCCGGGCAGGTCGCCGGCCGGCGCCTGGTCCCACCATTGCCCGGCCACCAGGCGGTTGCCGCTGGGCAGGTCGGCCGCCCAGGTGAGGCTGAGGTCGCGCTGCAGGGCACGTTCGCCCTGGGATTCCTTGCTGGCGTGCTCCTTCGCCGGTTCGCCGTTGATGGCGGTGAGGCGGCCGGGCACCACGGGGAACAGCGGCGCCGGGTGGGGCGAAAGCTGGGCGAGGCGCTCGGCGAAGGCGTCCTTCTCGCCGGGCAGCACGTTGAGCACGAAGTAGTTCGGTGCGTCGGCGGGGAGCTGGTCCTGCCAGGTGTCCAGCAGTTCGCCGCGCAGCAGGGCGATCAGCGCCATCGCCAGGAGGATCAGGCCGAAAGCCAGGGATTGCCCGGCGGCGGCCAGCGGGTGGCGCAGCAACTGGCCGAGGCCGAGGCGCCAGGGCAGGGCGGCGCGGGCCAGCAGGCGGCGCAGGGCGTTGAGGCCGAGGAGCATGAGGCCGCCGAGGATCAGGGTGGCGAGCAGGCCGCCGCCGAGCAGGGCGAGGGTGAGCGCCAGGTCCAGGCTCAGGCGCCACATGATCAGCCCGAGGGCGAGCAGGGCGGCGCCGTACACCAGCCAGGAACTGGGCGGCACCGGCAGCAGGTCGCGGCGCAGCACGCGCAAGGGCGGGACGCGGCCCAGGGCGGCCAGCGGCGGCAGGGCGAAACCGGCCAGGGCCACCAGGCCGGTGGCGATGCCGGCGAAGGCGGGCAGCACGCCGCCGGAGGGCACTTCCGCCGGCAACAATTCACGCAGCAGGTGGAACAGGCCGAGCTGGGCGAGCCAGCCGATCAGTGCGCCGAGAATGGCGGCGGCAAGGCCGAGCAGACCCAGTTGCAGGGTATAGAGGAGGAGCGCTTCGCGGCGCGACAAGCCCAGGCAGCGCAGCAGGGCGCTGGCGTCGAAGCGACGGGCGGCGAAGCGGGCCGCCGACAGGGCCACGGCGACACCGGCCAGGAGTACGGCGGCGAGGCTGGCAAGGTTGAGGTAGCGCTCGGCACGGCTGAGGGCGCCGCCGACCTGGCGGTTGCCGTCGCGGGCGTCTTCGATGCGCTGGTTGGCCGCCAGGGTGGGCTTGAGGGTGTCGCGGTAGCTTTTCAGTGCCTCTTCCGGGCCGCTCCAGAGTTCGCGGTAGCGCACCCGGCTGCCGGGCTGTACCACGCCTGTGGCGTCGAGGTCGGCATGGTTCATCAACAGGCGCGGGGTGAGGCTGTAGAAGTCGCCGGCGCGATCAGGCTCGTAGGTGAGCACGCGGGTGAGGCGCAAGGTCTGCTGGCCGACGTCCACGGTGTCGCCGGGCTTGAGGTTCAGCGCGGTGAACAGACGGGCCTCGGCCCAGGCCTCGCCGGGGGCGGGGCCGTTGCCGGGTTCTTCCGGGGCGTAGGGGGCCGGTGCGCTCTTCAGCTCGCCGCGCAATGGGTAGGGTTCGTCCACCGCCTTGACGCTGGCGAGCTGGATGCCGGCGTCACCGGCGATGACGCTGGAGAATTCGACGGCGCGGGCATGGCGCAGGCCGAGCTGTTCGCCTGCTGCGATCTGCTCCGGGGTGGCGGGTGAGGAGCCGCTGAGCAGCAGGTCGGCGCCAAGGAATTCGGTGGCGCGCAGGAGCATGGCACCGTTCAGGCGGGCACCGAAGTAGCCGATGGCGCTGCTGGCGGCCACGGCCACCACCAGGGCGAAGAACAGTACGCGCAGCTCGCCGGCACGGGCATCGCGGCGCAGTTGCCTGGCGGCCATGCCTAGCAGGCGCGAGAACGGCAGGCGCCCCATCAGGGTTCCACCCGGTCGACCAGGCGGCCGGACTCCAGGCGGATCAGGCGGCGGCAGCGATGGGCCAGGCGCTCGTCGTGGGTGACCAGGACCAGGGTGGTGCCGCGCTCCTGGTTGAGCTGGAACAGCAGGTCGCTGATACGCTCGCCGGTGTGGCTGTCGAGGTTGCCGGTGGGCTCGTCGGCGAACAGCACGTCGGGTTCGGCGGCGAAGGCGCGGGCGATGGCGACGCGCTGCTGCTCGCCCCCGGACAGCTGGCGCGGGTAGTGGCCGAGGCGCTGGCCCAGGCCGACGCGGTCGAGCAGGTGGCGGGCGCGTTCGCGGGCATCCGTGCGGCCTTCGAGCTCCAGGGGCAGCATGACGTTTTCCAGGGCGTTGAGGCTGTCGAGCAACTGGAAGGACTGGAAGACGAAGCCGACATGCTCGGCACGTACGCGGGCACGCTGGTCCTCGTCGAGGCGGGCGAGGGCGTGGCCGGCCAGGCTGATGTCGCCGGAGCTGGGCAGGTCGAGCCCGGCGAGCAGGCCGAGGAGGGTGGATTTGCCGGAGCCGGAGCTGCCGACGATGGCCAGGCTGTCGCCCTGGGCCAGGTCCAGGTCCAGATCGTGGAGGATGGTCAACTCGCCTTCCGCGCTGGGAACCACTTTGCTAAGGTTCCGCGCATTGAGAATGCTTGCGCTCATGGAGAATCCGATGCGTGCTTGGTTGTTGGGCAGTTGCCTGGCGTTGATGGTGATGGCCCAGGAGGCTGCGGCGGGGACCGTGCTGGTCGTCGGGGATAGTATCAGCGCCGCTTTGGGGCTGGAAACCAGCCAGGGCTGGGTCTCCCTGCTGCAGAAACGCCTGGATGACGAGGGTTTCGAACACCGCGTGGTGAACGCCTCCATCAGTGGCGACACCAGTGCCGGCGGTGCTTCCCGGCTGCCCGCGCTACTTGGCGAGCACAAGCCGGAGCTGGTGATTATCGAGCTCGGTGGCAACGATGGGTTGCGTGGTCAGCCCCCTGCACAATTGCAACATAATCTTGCCGGCATGGTGGAGCAGTCGCAGAAAGCGGGGGCCAAGGTGCTGCTGCTGGGCATGCGCCTGCCGCCCAACTACGGCAAGCGCTACACCGATGCCTTCGCCCAGGTCTATCAGGATCTGGCGAGTTCCCGGCAGGTGCCGCTGGTGCCTTTCTTTCTCGAGGGCGTGGGCGGTGTCGAGGGGATGATGCAGGCCGATGGCATCCATCCGGCGGCGAGTGCCCAGGGCAAGTTGCTGGATAACGTCTGGCCAACCCTGAAGCCGTTGCTCTGAGGCGCTTCGGGAGGCTTTTCCGGGGCACGCCTTTCGGCTAAGGTTGCGCACCCGTCCTGGAGTCCTTCATGCCGCGCCCCGCCTGGTCCCTGCATGCCTATAAGCTGATCGAGCCCGACGAGCAGCTCGACCTGTTCGCTTGCCGCGAGGTGCGCCTGCACCTGGTTGCTCGCCAGCTTGAACTCGGCGGCCATGCGGACAGGACCCTGTGCGGGGGATTGCTGCCGGCGAAGCCGCGCTGGTGCGTGCTGGAAAAACCGCAGTTGCAGGACCGCCGCCTGTGCCCGGCCTGCCGCGCCGAACTGGACTCCCAGCGGGACGGCCACCGGCCCGAATGGTCCGACGGCTGAGCCCTCCCGGCGCGCTGCGTGCCGGTGTACAATCCCGAGTCTTTTAATCAGCCACTTTTGCCAAGGATTACCGGATGTTGTCGCGCGTTCCCGCCGTCGCCCGTTCCCTGTCCCTGATCGCGCTCGCGCTGGCCGGTCACGCTGCAGCGCTGGAGCTGCCCCTGCCGCCCCCCGGCGAGGATATCGTCGGCCAGGTCCAGGTGATCAAGGCCAAGTACGAAGACACCTTCGCCGACATCGGCGTCGCCAATGACCTGGGTTACCTGGAGATGGTCGCGGCCAACCCGGGCGTCGATCCCTGGCTGCCGGGCACGGGCACCGAGATCCTCCTGCCGACCCGCTTCATCCTGCCGCCGGGCCCGCGCGAAGGCATCGTGATCAACCTGGCCGAGTACCGCATGTATTACTTCCCGAAAGGGCAGAACGTGGTGCACACCTTCCCGCTGGGGATCGGTCGCGAGGGTTGGGGTTCCCCGATCAACACCACCAAGATCACCGCCAAGACGCCGAACCCGGCCTGGTATCCGCCCAAGTCCATCCGTGAAGAGCACGCCGCCGATGGCGACCCGCTGCCCACCGTGGTGCCGGCGGGCCCGGACAACCCGCTGGGCCCGTTCAAGTTCACCCTGGGCCTGCCTGGCTACCTGATCCACGGTTCGAACAAGAAGTTCGGTATCGGCATGCGTGTCAGCCACGGTTGCTTCCGCATGCTCAACAACAACGTGCTGGCGCTGGCCAAGATGGCGCCGGTGGGCACGCCCGTACGCATCATCAACGAGCCCTACAAGTTCGGCGTGAGCGGCGGCAAGGTCTACATCGAGGCTCACACCCCGCTGAACGACCATGGCGACCCGTCGGTGGTGGACAAGCACACCGCCGTTATCAACGCGCTGCTCAAGCGTGAAGACCTGGTCAACAGCATCCGCCTGGATTGGGAAGTGGTGCGTGAAGTGGTCGCGGCCGAAGACGGCCTGCCGGTGGAAATCGCCGAGCCTTCCGCTGCCGTGGCCAACAGCGAGCCCGCTGCCCCCAGCTTCTAAGCGGCACTGAACAGAGCCCGCCTGCCCTTATGGGGCGGCGGGCTTTTTCATGCCTGTGGAAATGTGCCGGGGTGGAATCGCAGGCATAAAAAAACCGACCCAGTGAACTGGGTCGGTTCGAGTAAAAGCCTTGTGGGCTATTACTTGCGGCTGGCTTTTTCCAGCATACGCAGAGCGCGCTCGTTAGCCTCGTCAGCAGTTTGCTGGGCTTTCTGAGCGGCGGCCAGAGCTTCGTCAGCCTTGCGGTAGGCTTCATCGGCACGGGCTTGAGCGCGAGCGGCTGCATCTTCAGTTGCAGTCAGACGGGCTTCGGTTTCTTTGGAGACGCTGCTGCAACCGGTGGCCAGAACTGCTGCCAGAGCCAGAGCAGAGAATTTCAGAACGTTGTTCATCGTGTTCCCCTTAAGGTGGACATTTCCATAAAAGCAATTCCCCGAGCTTGGGAAATTAGCCGGCGTACATACTACCCATAACTTGTAGTAAGTAAACTGACGAGGTGCAAGGAGGGGTGTTTTTTTTCACCTTCCCAGCCATTTCCGACGGTGCCTGTTCAAAAAATATCCAGTTGGATAGTCCGTGAGCAGGTGAAGTTCAAAGTTTAGCCGAAGATGACGGAGATACCCTGTCGGCCCCGGCCTGGTTGGGTGGGGCTGTTTGTCGAGAAATGACAGGCGTGGGTCGCTTTTGCATGTTTGCTGCTATGCGCGGATGTAAAGACCACAACTTCCCGTTCGTTACAGTGAACTGGTTCTTCATATTGTGGGAAATGCCGTGGATGGCCCATGGGCGCACTGATAAGCTGCGCCGGTTTTCATCCCGCATTCCAGGACATCAAGGACGGCGTTATGGCAAGACTACTTAAGTGGGTGGTGCTCGCGGCGCTCGCGCTGGCGTTAATCATCAAACTATCCCTGTACCTTTCGGTCAGGTCGATCATGAATGATGCGATCCAGCAGCTTTCGCCGATCATGGACATCAGCTACGGCGGCATCACCTCGTCCTTCGACGGCCGCGTCGGCCTGGAGAACCTCAAGGTTCGTGTCCCCGCCCTGGGCGACAGCGTGCAGGTGACCCATGCCGAGCTGAAGTTCAATGGCCTGCGCGAGCTGCTCAGCTTCAAGGAGCGCCTGGACGAGGGCAAGTTTCCGAAGCAGATGGCCATGCGCCTGAAGGGCCTGATGCTGGACGTGCACGGTCCCTTCATGCAGCAGCTCTACGATGCGCCGACCGAACGCAGCATCTTCACCGCGATGAGCGAAGTGGCGTGCGGCAAGATCAACCATATCGGCACCAATGAGCTGCTCGACATGGGTTACCGCACCTTCGAGACCGACGCCGAGTTCTCCTACCTGTTCGAGCCCGGCGCGCAGAAGCTGACCTTCAATCTCACGTCCGATACCCGTGACATGGGCGAGACCCGCGTCAGCATGGCGCTGTCGAACATGTCCGAGAAGCCGGGCGACCTGCGGGTCAACCCGCCGCGTCTGTCCAGCGTCGTCTTCGAACTCAACGACAACCAGTACCAGCGCAAGGTGCAGGAATACTGCGCCGGTAAATTGGGCCAGCCCGCCGATGTCTATCCGAAGACCGCCGTGGAGCAGCTCGATCGCGTGCTGCGGGCGCAGAAGATCGCTCTCGAGCAGCCGTTGCTGGATGCCTACGGGCGCTACCTGAAGGACCCGCAATCGCTGCGCGTCGAGCTGACCCCGACCGAGGGCATGAGCTGGGACGGCCTGCAGTTCTTCGAGCCGAAGGATGTGGTCGGTATGCTGCGCCCGGTGCTGCTGGTCAACCAGCAGGCGGTGCAGCCGATTGCCTTCGCCTGGGTCGACCCGGGCAAGCGTCCGGAGATGGGGGTTAACGAGATGGTTTCGGTAACGTCGGAAAATACCGACGCCCCAGGTGCCTTGCCGAAGTACGAATTCGTCAAGGTATCCAGCCTGCAGGACTACGCAGGCAAGCGACTGCAGTTCATCACCTTCGATGGCGCCTATTACCAGGGTGTATTACATAAGGTGGAGAACGGTAAGGCTTTCCTGAGTGTCCAATTTGGCTCCGGCTCCGCCGAAATGTTTCTTCGGCTGGAAAAGATAGATAAGGTACGGGTGTTGTTCTAAAACCCCCTGAGGAGTTGCGATGAGCGAGGCGCTGTCCATCCACCATGACCAGGCAGGTCATCAGTTCGAGACCACCGTGGACGGTCATCGTGCTTACCTTGCCTACATGGACCTGGGCAAACAGACATTGGACATCTATCGCACCTTCGTGCCGAACGCGCTGCGTGGCAGGGGCATCGCCGCAGCGCTCACCGAGCGCGCGCTGGGCTTCGCTGAAGACCAGGGCTATACGGTGATCCCCTCCTGCTCCTATGTGGAGCGCTACATCGAGCGTCGCCAGCGTCACGCCCCCAAGGGCTGAGCTGAAGGCTGAAATGAAAACGCCGGGCAGATGCCCGGCGTTTTTCATTGCGCGGTCGATCAGCCGCGCTGGCGCTTGGGTAGCACGTCCTTGAGTTTGGCGTGCATGCTGCGCAGGGTCTTCTCGGTGGCTTCCCAGTCGATGCAGGCATCGGTGATCGATACACCGTACTTCAGCTGGTTCAGGTCCTTGGGAATGGACTGGCTGCCCCAGCCGAGGTGGCTTTCCACCATCAGGCCGACGATGGAGCCGTTGCCTTCGAGGATCTGGTTGGCGACGTTGTCCATCACCAGCGGCTGCAGGGCCGGGTCCTTGTTGGAGTTGGCGTGGCTGCAGTCGACCATGATGTTCGGCTTGATGCCGGCTTTGGTCAGTTCCTGCTCACAAATGGCAACGCTCACCGAGTCGTAGTTGGGCTTGCCGTTGCCGCCGCGCAGCACGACATGGCCATAGGCGTTGCCCTTGGTGGTGACGATGGAGACGCCACCTTCCTGGTTGATGCCGAGGAAGCGGTGCGGGCTGGAGACCGACTGCAGCGCGTTGATCGCCACGGTCAGGCTGCCGTCGGTGCCGTTCTTGAAGCCGACCGCCGAGGACAGGCCAGAGGCCATCTCGCGGTGGGTCTGGGATTCGGTGGTGCGGGCGCCGATGGCGGACCAGCTGATCAGGTCCTGCAGGTACTGCGGGGAGATCGGGTCCAGCGCCTCGGTGGCGGTGGGCAGGCCTTTCTCGGCCAGGTCGCGCAGCAGTTGGCGACCGATGTGCAGGCCATCCTGGATCTTGAAGGAGTCGTCAAGGTAGGGGTCGTTGATCAGGCCTTTCCAGCCGACGGTGGTGCGCGGCTTCTCGAAGTACACGCGCATGACCAGGAAGAGCGTGTCGGAGACCTCGGCTGCCAGGCCCTTGAGGCGATCGGCGTATTCGTGTGCGGCCTTGATGTCGTGGATCGAGCAGGGGCCGACCACCACGAACAGGCGATGATCCTTGCCATCGAGGATGTTGCGCACCACTTCGCGGCCATGGGCGACGGTGTGCAATGCGGCGTCGGTGAGCGGAATCTCGCGTTTCAGCTGCTCCGGCGTGATCAGGGTCTCGTTGGAGGCAACGTTAAGGTCGTCGATCGGTAAATCAGCCATCGTGCTAGTCATCAGGTCAGTCGTCAGGTCACAGGTGCGGGCCGCCAGCCATCCCGGAGCGGCGGGGCACGGCATTTGAGTGCGCGTCGGGGACGCGGAACCTTAACGCGTTACACGCTGGCTCGACAATGGCGCGAAGGGAGCAAATAGGCGGAAAATGCTCAGTTCAGGCTGGCAGCGGAGAACTCGGCGGCGTGCCGGGCGATCCATTCCTGGGCGATGCGCTCGATCGGCAGTTCCTCACCGGCCTCCAGTTCGCGCTGCTTGCGGTAGACCTCGATCTGGCAGACCTGCTCGACCATGCGGGCGCGGAACAGGGTTTCCTCGTCGGTGAAGCAGATGCCCACCAGGTAGTCGTCGGGTTGCTTGCGGCACCAGGCGACGATGCCCGCATAGCGCGCCTCGTCGCCCAGCAGGGGGATGCGCAGCTCGATCGCGGTGCCCTTGCGAAAGCCCCGCAGCGAGTTGCAGGCAACGCCGCCGAGGCTGATATTGTGCAGCCGCTGTCGCGGCAGGAAGCTGTGCTTGCGCAGTACCAGCTCTACAGGCAGATCGCTGGGGTGACGCAGGAATCGACGCATTTTTTGTGAACTCCGGATGCCATTATTCTGGCATCTCCTAGGGGCAGTATAGTGCGCGAACTGGAACTGACTGATTTCGATGCGGACCAGCAACTGCTGGGGCTGCCGGGCACCTCCCTGGTGATATTCACCAGCATAGGTTGTGCCAGTTGCCGCTGGGCGCGGCGCCATCTGTCGCAGATGCCCCTGGGCGTCGACAGATTGTGCTGGATAGACGCCGGCAATAATGGTGGCCTGGTGCAGCGCTACGAGGTATTCCACCTGCCTGCACTGTTTGTGGTGCGGGATGGACAATTTCTTGGCGCCCTGCGCAGCACGCTGCAGGGCGACGACCTGAACCGCAACCTGGACGAGGCCCTGGCCCGCCAGGCAGAGGAGCTTCCCTGATGACCCAAACCCAGCAACCGCGCATCGGCATCATCGGTACCGGTGCCATCGGCGGCTTCTACGGCTTGCTGCTGGCCCGCGCGGGCTTCGACGTGCACTTCCTGCTGCGCAGCGAATACGAGGCCGTGCGTGCCAATGGTTTGCAGCTCAACAGCGCTGTGCACGGCGCCCTGACCCTGAGCCCCGTGCAGGCCTACCGCGACGTGGCCGAGATGCCGTCCTGCGACTGGCTGCTGGTGGGCGCCAAGACCACCAGCAACGCCGACCTGGCGCCGCTGATCGCCCGTGCCGCAGCTCCGGGCGCCAAGGTGGTGCTGCTGCAGAACGGCCTGGCTGTCGAGGACGCGTTGCGCCCGCTGCTGCCGGATTCGCTGCACCTGCTGGGCGGGCTCTGCTACATCTGCGTCCACCGCGATGCGCCGGGCGTCATCGAACACCAGTCCCTGGGGGCGGTGAACCTCGGCTACCACTCCGGCCCGGCCAGCGATGATGGCGCGCGCCAGGCGCTGCTGGAGGAGGGCGTCGGGCTGTTCCGCGCGGCGGGGCTCGATTCCACCGGCATGCCCAACCTCGACCAGGCGCGCTGGCAGAAGCTGGTGTGGAACGTGCCCTACAACGGTCTTTCGGTGCTGCTCGATGCCGGCACCACGGCCTTGATGCGCAACGCCGACGCCCGCGAGCTGATCCAGGCGATCATGCAGGAAGTGGTGGAGGGCGCACTGGCCTGTGGCCACAGCCTGCCGGAAGGGTTCGCCGGCAAGCTGCTGGCTTCCACCGACCGCATGCCCGACTACCTGCCCAGCATGTACCACGACTTCGCCCAGCGCCGGCCGCTGGAGCTGGAGGCCATCTATGCTGCACCCCTGGCAGCGGCCGCTGCGGCCGGCAAGGAATTGCCGCGCATCCGTGCGCTTTACCAGGCCCTGCGTTTCATCGACGCGCGCAACCAGCAATAAGGAGAGGGGCATGGCGGGAGGATTGGCGGACAAACTGGTGCTGGCGATTTCCTCACGGGCGCTCTTCGACCTCAATGAAAGCCACCGGGTCTATGAATCCGAAGGCATCGAAGCCTACCGCCAATACCAGATCGACCATGAGGAAGAAGTGCTCGAGCCGGGCGATGCCTTCCCCCTGGTGGAGAAGCTGCTCGGCCTCAACAGCGCACTCGGGCAGGCGCGGGTCGAGGTGATCCTGGTGTCGCGCAACAGCGCCGATACCGGGCTGCGCGCGTTCAACTCGATCCAGCAGCATGGCCTGGCCATCTCCCGCGCGGCCTTTTCCGGCGGCCGCAGCCCGGGGCCTTATCTCAAGGCGTTCGGTTGCCACCTGTTCCTCTCCACCCATGTGGACGACGTGCGCGCTGCGCTGCAAAGCGGCTTCGCCGCGGCGACCATCCTGTCCGGTGGGCCGCGCCGGGCCGCCAGCAACGAACTGCGCATCGCCTTCGACGGTGACGCGGTGCTGTTTTCCGACGACTCCGAGCGCGTCTACCAGCGCGGCGGGCTCGAAGCCTTCCAGGCCTACGAGCGCGAAGCTGCCTTGACGCCGCTGGACGGCGGTCCCTTCAAGCCCTTCCTCTCGGCGCTCAACCGCCTGCAGCAGGAGTTCCCTGCCGACGCCTGTCCCATCCGCACGGCCCTGGTCACCGCGCGCTCGGCGCCGGCCCATGAGCGGGTCATCCGTACCCTGCGCGAGTGGGACATCCGTCTCGATGAATCCTTCTTCCTCGGCGGGCTGGAAAAGTCCTCGATCCTTGATGCCTTTGGCGCCGACGTGTTCTTCGACGACCAGGCCGGGCACTGTGAAAAAGCCCGTGACGTGGTCGCTACGGGCCATGTGCCGCACGGTGTAAGCAACGAACCGCAGATCTGACTAAGCTGAGACGAGGCCCGCCACCCAGGCAGTAGGAGGCCTCATGATCCGTTCGATTCTTTACGCCACCGACCTTGGCCTCTATGCCCCCTACGTGCTGCAGCACGCCCTCTCGCTCGCCCGGGTCTACCAGGCCGAGCTCTACGTGGTGCACGCGGTGGAGCCCCTCGGGTTGTTCGCCGAGTCGGTCCTGCAGACCTACCTGGATGAGGAGCGCCTTGCCGACCTGCGCAGCAAGGGCCTGGGAACCGTCATGGCCAGCATCGAACAGCGTGTGCTGGAAGGGTTCCGCGACGAGATGGGTGACGCCCAGAGCGAACTGGGGATGATCCGCGCGGTGCGCGTGGTGCAGGGCGACCCGGCCCAGGTGATTCTCGAAGAGGCGCAGAAACTCGGGGTGGATTTGCTGGTCGTAGGCAGTCATAGCCATGGCGCTGCGCTCGATACGCCCCTGGGGAGGACGTCGGCGCGGCTGGTGCAGTTATCCGATGTGCCGGTGTACCTGGTGCCCATGCTGCAGCACCGGGGCAGGGGAGAGCTGTGACGGCGATTACGAATGACGTGCAAAACTGAAAAAAACGTCTAGTTTTATCCATCAAACCATTAATATGGTTATAAACGTCGCCGACCATCCATTGCGTCGTCATTTGCTTTGAGGGACATCTATGAAGCTTCAGCAACTGCGCTACATCTGGGAAGTGGCGCACCACGACCTCAACGTGTCGGCCACCGCGCAAAGCCTGTACACCTCGCAACCAGGTATCAGCAAGCAAATCCGCCTGCTCGAGGATGAACTGGGCGTCGAAGTATTCGCCCGCAGCGGCAAGCACCTCACCCGCGTCACTCCGGCGGGCGAGCGCATCATCACCACCGCCGGGGAAATCCTGCGCAAGGTGGAAAGCATCAAGCAGATCGCCCAGGAATTCTCCAACGAGAAGAAGGGCACCCTGTCCATCGCCACCACCCACACCCAGGCGCGCTACGCGTTGCCGCCGGTGATCAGCAACTTTATCCGCCAGTACCCGGACGTGGCCCTGCACATGCACCAGGGCACGCCGATGCAGATCGCCGAGATGGCCGCCGACGGCACCGTCGACTTCGCCATCGCCACCGAGGCCCTGGAGCTGTTCGGTGACCTGGTGATGATGCCCTGCTACCGCTGGAACCGCTGCGTGATCGTGCCCCAGGGCCACCCGC
Organism: Pseudomonas sp. zfem005; assembly: GCF_032621735.1. Lineage (NCBI taxonomy): Bacteria > Pseudomonadati > Pseudomonadota > Gammaproteobacteria > Pseudomonadales > Pseudomonadaceae > Pseudomonas > Pseudomonas sp. zfem005. Next base: position 77,762 of record NZ_JAVYJE010000003.1, read on the forward strand.
TGACCAAACTGCCGAAGCTGACCCTGGAAGCGCTCGCCGAGCACCCCATCGTCACCTACGTGTTCGGTTTCACCGGCCGTTCGAAGCTGGACGAAGCCTTCAGCCATCGCGGCCTGACGCCGAAGGTGGTATTCACCGCGGCCGACGCCGACGTGATCAAGACCTATGTGCGCCTGGGCCTGGGCGTGGGCATCGTCGCCAAGATGGCGGTGGACCCCAAGCTCGACAGCGACCTCGTGGTGCTGGACGCCGGCGAGCTGTTCGAATCCAGCGTGACCAAGATCGGCTTCCGTCGTGGCACCTTCCTGCGCGGCTTCATGTGCGACTTCATCGAGAAGTTCGCCCCGCACCTGACTCGCGACATGCTGGCCAAGGCGGTGCAGTGCCATAACAAGGCCGAACTGGATGACCTGTTCCACGACGTCGAGCTGCCGACCTACTGAGTCGACGCCCGCAAACGAAAAGCCCGGCATCTGCCGGGCTTTTTCATTCTGCTTCGAGCACCTGGTGCAGGAACTCATGGAACACGGTGTAGACCTGCTCGCTGCCGTCGTCGCGACGCACGACGAAGAAGGGCGCGGTGTCGATGCCGTAGTGCTGGGCGACCATCCAGCCGCTGCTGGCCGGGTTGCGCTCGTCCGCCACCATCACCCGGTCGATGCGCCCCATGTAGCCGCCACGTTCCAGCAGGCGCTGCACATCCTTGCACTTGTCGCAGTCCTCGCCATCGGCCAGGACCTTCTTCACCAGGGTGATCTTCATCGGTTCAGTTCTTCGCGATCAGGTTGCCGGCGTGCAGCCCGCACTCCTTCTGCGTGGCTTCTTCCCACCACCAGCGGCCTTCGCGTTCGTGCTGGTTGGGCAGCACGGGGCGGGTGCAGGGCTCGCAGCCGATGCTGATGAAACCGCGCTCGTGCAGCGGGTTGTAGGGAATCTCCAGCATGCGGATGTAGGCCCAGACTTCGTCGCTGGGCATCTGCGCCAGGGGGTTGAACTTGTACAGCGGGTTGTCGGGTGTGGAGAAGGCGCCATCCAGTTCTACCGCCGCCACCTTGCTGCGGGTGCCGGGGCTCTGGTCGCGGCGCTGGCCGGTGGCCCATGCGCGCACGGTGGACAGCTTGCGCCGCAGCGGCTCGATCTTGCGGATGCCGCAGCACTCCTCGTGGCCGTCCTTGTAGAAGCTGAACAGGCCTTTCTCGCGAACGAAGGGCTCCAGCTTGGTGGCGTCGGGGGAGAGCAGTTCGATGGCGATGCCGTAGTGCTCGCGGACCTTCTCGATGAAGCGATAGGTTTCCGGGTGCAGGCGACCGGTATCCAGGCTGAACACCTTGACGTTCTTGTTGAGCTTCCAGGCCATGTCCACCAGCACCACGTCCTCGGCACCGCTGAAGGACAGCCACAGGTCGTCGCCGAAGTGTTCGAAGGCGAGCTTGAGGATGTCCTGGGGGGATTTGCTGGCGTAGGCCGCGGCGATCTCGGCGACGTCGAAGGGTTGGCTCATCAGGCGGTTTTCCTAGTTGAAATGGCGCTACGCGCTCTGTGGCGCGGATGGTAGCAAAAGCAACTTATGCGCCTAAATAACCATAAGGCAGGGGGACTGCCCTGTTTGGGTATAAGTGCCGCGTTGCGTGGCTGCGGGTGAAAAGCTAGAGTGCCGCCTCCCTAACAATTCAATAACCGAGGAATGTCTCGTGGAAATCGCCTGTCTCGACCTGGAAGGTGTGCTGGTTCCGGAAATCTGGATCGCCTTCGCCGAAAAAACTGGAATCGACGCGCTCAAGGCCACGACCCGCGATATTCCCGACTATGACGTGCTGATGAAGCAGCGCCTGCGTATCCTCGATGAGCACGGCCTCAAGCTGTCCGACATCCAGGAAGTGATCGCCACCCTCAAGCCGCTGGAAGGCGCGGTGGAGTTCGTCGACTGGCTGCGCGAGCGCTTCCAGGTGGTGATCCTCTCCGACACCTTCTACGAGTTCTCCCAGCCGCTGATGCGCCAGCTCGGCTTCCCGGCCCTGCTGTGCCACAAGCTGATCACCGACGACACCGACCGCGTCGTGGGCTACCAGCTGCGCCAGAAGGACCCGAAGCGCCAATCGGTGATCGCCTTCAAGAGCCTCTACTACCGTGTGATCGCTGCTGGCGACTCCTACAACGACACCACCATGCTCGCCGAGGCCCACGCCGGCATCCTGTTCCATGCGCCGGAAAACGTGATCCGCGAGTTCCCGCAGTTCCCGGCGGTGCACACCTACGAGGACCTCAAGCGTGAGTTCCTCAAGGCGTCCGATCGCCAGCTGAGCCTCTGAGCCCAGCCATGAAAAAGCCCGCGAAAGCGGGCTTTTTCGTTTCTGCGTCTGCGTGGCGCTGGGCGAATGGAGCCCCTACAAGCCTTCCAGGGTGCGCAACAGCACCTGCACCTTGGTGATGGATTCGCAGTACTCCTCTTCCCATTGGGAGTCGGCGACGATGCCCCCACCGCCCCAGCAACTGGCGACGCCGTCCTTCACCAGCAGGGTGCGGATGGCGATGGAGCTGTCCATCTCCCCACGCACGTCGAGGTAGACCAGCGAGCCGCAGTAGATGGCGCGGCGGGTGGGCTCCAGCTCGTCGATGATCTGCATGGCGCGGATCTTCGGCGCACCGGTGATGGAGCCGCCGGGGAAGCTGCCGAGCAGCAGGTCCAGCGCGTCCTTGCCGGCAGCCAGGGTGCCGCTCACGGCGCTGACCAGGTGGTGCACGTTGGGGTAGCTCTCCAGGGCGAACAGCTCGGGCACCTTCACGCTGCCGGTGGCGCAGCTGCGCCCCAGGTCGTTGCGCAGCAGGTCGACGATCATCAGGTTTTCCGCCCGGTCCTTGGGGCTCGCCAGCAGCTCTGCGGCCTGTTCGGCGTCCTCTTCCGGCGTGCGGCCCCGTGGGCGGGTGCCCTTGATCGGGCGGGTTTCCACCTGGCCCTGGCTCAGCTTGATGAAGCGCTCCGGCGACAGGCTGAGGATGGCGCCGCCACCGGCCAGGGCCTGGTAGGCGGAGAAGGGCGTGGAGCAGGCCTCGCGCAGCGCCAGGTAGGCCGCCCAGGGATCGCCCTGGCAGGGTGCCTGGAAGCGCTGGGCGAAATTCACCTGGTAGCAGTCACCGGCAGCGATGTACGACTGGATGCGCTCGATGGCCGTTCTGTAAGCCGTTTGCGACAGATCGGCCTGAAAGGCGCGGGTAAGACGAAATTCCTCGACGTTGTCGGGATTTTCCGTGTGCTCGAACAGGTCTATCAGTCTCAGTCGCTCGCTTTCGGCGAGGCTCGGGTGGAACACCAGCTGGCTGGTGCGGCACTGGTGGTCGCTGACCAGGGCCCAGGCATAGAGGCCGAGTTGGGCGTCCGGCAGGTGGCGGTCATCCAGGGCCTGCTCGGGCAGTTGCTCCAGCCGGCGACCGAAGTCATAGGAAAAATATCCCATCAATCCGCCCGTGAATGGCAGTTCCACGGTATCGGGGGAATCCGCCGGGCCCAGCTGCTGCAAGGTCCCGCGAAGGCGGCAAATAAAGTCGTTGGCCGATTCGTCGGGTCCCGGCGCCAGTTCTGCCAATGGCCAGGCGCTGAATAGGTCATAGCGTCCACGACTGGCAATGGGCCGGCCGGCGTCGAGCAGCACCGCTCCGGGTGCATGGCGGACGAGGGCGAAACGCTGTCCCGGGTGTTTGTGGTAGGGCAGAGGGTGTAGGAGGCAGTTGGGCATGATGGACGCAAAGAGGGCGCGAGTGAGGATTCTAGACCGCCTAAATTGTCGATCCTAGAGCCGTTTCTTAAGTTTACGCAGGAAATGCATTCTGATAATTATGGATAAATCCCGCGGGGTCATATCCCCGTCCCACAATGATAAAGATACAGGGATACAGGCCGTGGATGCAGTTCTCGACCCCGCAGCCGGCAGCCTACTGCGCTCAAAACTGATGACGCCCCAAGCGTCTGCCGACTCTTTGCCACGACCGCAGGTGCAGGCGGTCCTGGCTGCACACCCTCACGCGCGCCTTTTGCTGTTCTCGGCGCCCGCAGGCTTTGGCAAGACCACCGCCCTGGCGACCCTCGCAGAACAACGGCGTGAGGCCGGTTCCGCTGTCGCCTGGTTCTCCCTCGGCAGCGAGGACGACAACCCCTCGCGCTTCTTCCAGCAACTGATCAAGACCCTGGGTGCCGCCGTGCCCGGCATCGGTGCCCATGCGGCCGGCTTCCTGCAGAACACCATGCAGGTGCCGGTCGCTGCCGTGCTGGAAAGCCTGCTGGTGGAACTGACCGCCCTGGAAGGGCCGCTGCTGCTGGTGCTGGATGACTTGCACCTGCTCAGCGACGCGGAGATCTTCACCGCCCTCGGCCGCCTGGTGAAGATGGCGCCTGCCAATTTCACCCTCGCCATCGGCAGCCGCTCCCTGCCGCCGATGAACCTCGCCACCCTGCGTGCCAAGGGCTGGTTGCTGGAGATCGGCCTGGACGAGCTGCGCCTGACCGAGGACGAGACCCGCGACTACCTGGACCGCAGCGGCCTGGAGTTGGACGAGGCGACCCTCGCCGCGCTGCACAGCCAGACCGAAGGCTGGCTGATCGGCGTGCACCTCGCCAGCCTCTGGCTGCGCCACCAGCCCCAGGCCTCCGACCAGGTGCTGGCCATGGGCGGCGACCAGGCGGCCGTGGGCGACTACCTGCTGACCACCGTTTTCGAGCAGTTGCCGGCGGACCTGCAGGACGCCCTGCTGGCCCTCGGCATCGCCAGCCAGTTGAGCGGCGACCTGGCCAACGCCCTGACCGGGCGCAACGACGGCCAGGCCCTGCTGGAGCAGCTGGAAACCATGCAGCTGTTCCTCCTGCCCCTGGACCGCGAGCGCCAGTGGTACCGCTTCCATCACCTGTTCGCCGACTTCCTCCGGGCCCGCCTGGTGGCCCAGGAGCCGGAACGCTTCAAGCAGCTGCACTTCAATGCCAGCCTGTGGTTCACCAATCACCACATGCAGAACCTCGCCATCGAGCACGCCTGCCTGGCCGAAGACCCGGAAATGCTCGCCGCGCTGGTGGACGGTTGCGGCCTGGAGCTGATCAACCGTGGCCAGCTGAACCAGATCTACCGCTGGCGCCAGTTCGTGCCCGACGACATCGCCGAGCGCTACCCGACGCTGATCCTCGCCGATGTGTGGAACCGCGCCACCGAGCTGGCCCTGCCCGAAGCCAACCAGATGCTCGACGAGTTGCTGGCGCGCTGGGGTGGTACCGGCGCCCAGGCGCCGCTCAGCGAGAAGTACCTGGCCGCGCTGGCGGTGAAGGCCGCCATCGCGCTGCAGAAGGACGACCTCGACCTCTGCGTGAGCCTGGCGCGCAAGGTGGAGGGCCTGCTCGGCCAGCACGAGGCCTTCCTCGAAGTGGCCATGCTGGTGATCGGTGCCCTGGCCCTGGTGATCCTCGCCCAGCCCGAACAGGCGCGACGCCTGCTGGCCCTGGCGCAGCAGCGCAACCATTTCCTCGAGGGTCGCTACCTCGACATGCAACTGGGTAACGTGGAGGTGCTTCTCTCGCTGGAGCAGGGCCAGGTCAAGCAGGCCCAGTTGCTGCACGAGCAGATGCGCGCCCAGCTGATGCCGCTGTTCGGCGAGAAGTCCCGGGCCCTGGCCCTGCCGGTGATCATCGAATCGCTGATCGCCTACCAGCAGGGGCGCCTGGACGGCCTGGAGGAGCGCCTGCGCTGGGCGCTCAACCATGTCGACGTGATCAAGCCCATCGATATCTATGCCCAGGGCATGCTCTTCCTCGCGCGCATCCAGCGCATGCAGGACAAGCCCAAGGAAGCCCTGGCCAGCCTGGTGCTGATGCAGAACCTGGCGGCGCGCAACCACTCCTGGCGCTTCTACGTGCAGGCGGTGGCCGACGAGGTGACCCTGATCCTCCAGGAGCCGGCGACCGACCGCATCAAGCGGGCCGAGCTGCGCCTGAAGGCGGTGGACTGGACCAAGCTCGCCGCCGACTACGCCAAGCGCGGCTTCAACCCGGTGCTCTGGACCCAGGGGCTGATCCGCGTACGCCTGCAGCAGGCGCGTGGGCATTACAGCGAGGCGCTGCACGAGATCAACCAGTTGCGTGCCCAGCTGCAACCCGGCTGGCATGGCCTGCAACGCCTGCGCCTCGACCTGCTGGCCGCCCTCAGCTACCAGCGCCTGGGCTACCAGGAACGGGCCCAGAGCCTGCTGGTGCAGTGCCTGCTCAGTGCCGAGCGCGAGGATGTGCGCAGCCTCTTCGTGGAGGAGGGCGATGCCATCCGCCTGCTGCTGCAGCAACTGGAAGCCGCCGAGCGCCAGCCAGCGCTGCAGGGGTTCATTCGCAGCCTGCTGGCCATCTGGCCGGGACAGGACGTACGCAAGTCACAGGATGTGCTGGAAGAAGGGCTCACCGACCGCGAACGCGAGGTGGTCCTGCTGGCGGCCAAGGGACTTTCCAACGAGGAAATCGGCCAGCAGCTCTCGCTGGCCCTGGGGACCGTGAAATGGCACCTGCACAACATCTACGAGAAGCTCAAGGTGCGCAATCGCACCCAGGCGATACGTCGGGCGCGGGAACTGGGGCTGCTGGAAGCATGAGCGCCCCGTCCAACGATGCGCTGCCCTTCCCGATGCTGCGTACCAAGCTCTTCCCGCCGGATTCCGGCGGCCGTCCACGCCTGGCGCGCAAGGCCCTGATCGACCGTCTGTTCGAGGCCCGCAGCCAGCGCGTGATGGTGCTCAGCGCCCCCGCAGGGTTCGGCAAGAGCACCGTGCTCAGCCTGTTCCGCGAGAAGCTGCAGCAAGCCGGTGCACGGGTCGCCTGGCTGTCCTGCGATGATTCCGACAGCGAGCCCCAGCGCCTGCTGCAATACCTGGTCGCTGCGGTCGAGGCGGTGAAGCCGGGCTTCGGCAGCAACACCGCCGGGCTGCTGCGGGGTGAGGTGAACTGGCCGGTGGAGGCGATCATCGACGCCTTCGTCAGTGACCTGCAGCGCCTCGACGGCGAGCTCTACGTGATGCTCGACGACTTCCATCGCATCCGTCACGCCAGCCTGGAGCAGGGCGCCCGCCACCTGGTCGAGCGCCTGCCGCGCAACGTGCACCTGGTCAGCGCCACCCGCTTCACCCCGCGCAGCCTGTTCATCGAGGGCGAGGCCTTCACGCTGCAGGCCGAAGACCTGCGCCTGTCCCTTGAGGAAACCGAGGCGTACTTCCGCGAGGTCCGCGAACTGGAGCTGAGCCGCAGCGAGCTGAAGCAGCTGCATGCCCGTACCGAGGGCTGGATCACCGCGCTGCACCTGGCCAGCCTGGCCCTGGCGCGGCACCCGGACCGCAAGGCCTTCCTCGCCAGCCTCACCGGCACCGAGCGCAATATCGCCGACTACCTGGCCGAGGACGTGGTCAACAGCCTGCCCCTGGCCCTGCAGCAGTTCCTTGACCAGACCTCGGTGCTCGACGAGTTCTGCGCCGACCTGTGCAACGCGTTGACCGGCCGCCGCGACGGCCTGGACATGCTGATGCGCCTGCAGCGCGAGCAGCTCTTCGTCATCGCCCTGGACGAGCAGGGCGAGTGGTTCCGCTACCACCACCTGTTCGCCGAATTCCTCCAGGGCCGCCTGCAGCGTCATACCGACAGCGCCACCTTGCTGCATGCCGCCGCGCGCTGGTGCGAGAGCCACGACCTGCCGGACCGCGCCATCAAGTACGCCCTGCGCGGTCGTGACTACGGCTTCGCCGCCGAGTTGCTGGAGCGCCAGGGCGCTCGTCTGATCGCCGGCAACCGCGTCTACGGCATCCTCTCGATGCTCAAGGAAGTGCCCGCCGATGTGATCCGCGAGCACCCGGTGTTCCAGATCTTCTACGCCTGGCAGCTGGCCTTCGAGCAGAAGTTCGCCGAGTCCGAGGCGCTGATCGAAGAGGTCAGCACCCGCCTGCTGCAGGGGCGCGGCAAGGTCATTCACTTCGGCCTCGGCGAGCTGCTGGCCGCCTCCCAGGTGCTCAAGGCGCTGGTGCTGCTGTACCAGGACAAACTGGAAAGCTGCCTCAAGGTCGCCCGCCAGTGGCTGGCCATGGTCCCGGACAACCAGCCAGTGTTCCGCGCCAGCCTGTCCTGCGTGCAGGCGGCGGCCTATGCGTTGCTGGGGGAGTTCGGCGACGCGTCGAAATCCATCGCCACCGCACGGGATTGCCTGCGCATCGTCGACAGCGAATACCTGCATGTGATGACCAGCCTGATCGAGTCGCTGATCTGCAAGGAGAGCGGCGAGCTGGAACGCGGCCGCTCCATCGCCGAGATTGTCCGTGGCCGTGTCGAGCGGGTCTTCGGTCGCCGCAGCCGCGTGGGTGGGCCACTGGTGCTGGCGTACGCCGACTTGCTTTACGAGCAGGATCGCCATGCGGCGGTGCTCGCCGAACTGCCCCTGGCCACCACCTGGCGCGACGTGGCGACGCCGGTGGAGCTGATCAGCCGTGGGCAGCTGGTGATGGCGCGGGCGCGCTTCTTCGCCGGTGAGCCGGAGCAGGCGCTCAATCAATTGGATGACTGGCTCGCCGGCCTCCAGGGGCCGGGTTACGAGCGGGTATTCGCCCATGGCATGGGTTGCAAGGTGCAGTTCCTGCTGTGGCTGCGTCGCCCCAATGAAGCCGAACGCGTGTGCCTGCAGTTGGAGCGTCACCTGGCGGCTTTGCCGCTGGCGCGCTATGCCGATGCCCATACGGCGCTGGCCTTGTCCGTCGCTCGCCTGGCCCTGACCGAGCGGCGCCCGGAGAAGGCGCAGAGCGCGCTGGAAACCTGCCTCGCCCGCCAGGGCGCCGAGCACCAGCGCGACCGGCGCCTGCGCCTGTCCCTGTTACTTTCCGTGGCCTACTGGCGCAAAGGTAACAGCGACAAGGCCTTCGCCCTGTTCCTGCCCACCATCGAGGAGGCCTGGAACCGCGGCTACCGGCGCCTGTTCCAGGACGACGCCCTGTGGCTGCTGCCGCTGTGGGAAGCCTGGCGTGCCGCCGAGCCCAAGAAGGCCGGGGCCTGGCAGGGTATCGCCGAGACGCTGCGCGAGCAGTGCCGGCGCCTGGCGGTGGACCCGGAGACCTTCGACGAGAACCAGGATGTGAGCCACCGCGAGCGGGAAATCCTGCGTTTCGTCGCGGCCGGCCTGTCCAATCGGGACATCGCCCAGGCGGTGCACCTGTCGGAAGCGACCATCAAATGGCACCTGCACAACCTGTTCGCCAAGCTGGGCGTGCGCAGCCGTACCCAGGCGGTGCTCAAGGGCAAGAGCCTGGGCCTGCTCAGCGAGGCCTGATGCCACTAAAAAAACAGCAAGTTGCCATCCTCCATCCCTTGGATGGGCTGGCAGCGGAGCGGGGGCTCAGTAACGTGAGAACCAGGTCGAGAAGCCCAGTGCTTCACGAGTCCAGACCGGCGCGCATAGGGAAGCAGCGCTCGTGCTGGAGGTCGGTGCAAACCGACCCGACTGCCGCTGACAGGAGGTAGGCGGCAGGCCCCCGGGGCAACCCACCTGTGAACCTTGGAGATAACAACAATGAAAAGCTTCAAACAACTGGCTCTCGCCGCTGCTGTGCTCGCTGCTCCCTTCATGGCCCAAGCCGATCTGAAAGCCATGGATGACTCCGCTCTTTCCAGCGTTACCGGTCAGGATGGCATCAGCATCTCCGGTAACTTCAACGGCACCATCGGCAGCGTGGTTTACAACGACAAGGAAGGCAGCGCCACCGGCAGCCTGCGCCTTGAAACCATTGCCTTCTCCGGCTTCAACATCTCCGACAGCGCGCCGATCCTGGTTGACGTGATCGACGGTGGCAGCGGTGCCGGTGCCAGCGACAAACTGCAGATCACCCTGCCGACCATCACTGGCGAGCTGAGCGTCGGTGCCATCCGCATGGGCGACGCCTCTGCCGCCAGCATCGGTTCCCTGGCCGTCAGCGACCTGAACCTGGCCGGTACCACCATCAAGGTCTGGGGCCACTGATAGGTCGCTCCACCCTGTGATGCGGAAGGTCCCGCCGGCTCCGGCCGGCGGGCCTTTCTTTCGTAAGCCCTGTATTCGGAACGGCAATGATCGAGATCCTGGTCGGCAGTCTGCTGGGGTTGTTCGGATTCACCCAGGCCGTGGACACCAAGCCACAGCCCAAGGGCTCCGTGAACATCACCCAGGCCATGGTGCCCAACGGTCCCTACCGGGAGACCGTCAATCCGGAGCCCATGAGCCAGCTGCAGTTCCGCAACGTCATCCGCCAGGCCTATGACTACAGCTGCGGTTCCGCCGCGCTGACCGGGCTGCTGGACTACTACCTCGGGCGCAACCTCGAGGAGCGCCAGGTGATGGAAGGGCTGTTGCGTTATGGCGAGGCCGACAAGATCGTCGAACGACGCGGTTTCTCGCTGCTGGACATGAAACGCTTCGTGGGGGCGCTGGGCTACAAGAGCGGAGGATTCCGGGCCGAGTTCGAGGACCTCGACCAACTGGAACACCCCGCGCTGGTGCCTATTCACTACGGTGGTTTCAAGCATTTCGTAGTGGTGCGCGACGTCTACAACGATCACGTGTTCATCGCTGATCCCGCCCTGGGAAACATCAGCTTCACCCGCACCCGGTTCGAGGAGGTGTGGGATGGGAACGTGCTGTTCGTGATCTACCCGACAGGCAACGAACCGCCAAACGCCATGGCCTTGACCGAGCGCGACCTGCGCCTGGTGGACGATCGCACCGTCAGCCTGCTGGCATTCCAGCAGTTCCCGCAGATCACCAAATTCACCGAGAACCAGATCGACCAGCTGGGCTCGGGAGGCGACATCCAGTACATAAGACGCAAATAAGAAAACCCGCATAAGTAAGAATAAAACCAGGGGTAAAGGTGCCATGGGAGTGAGGGGATACGCATGGCTGGCCGTGCTGGCGCTTGGCGCCTGTGGGTCGCTGTGGGCCGAGGAGAGCTCGGTGGACGATGCGCGTGAGGCGCTGACCAAGAAAGAAGGGGATGCCGACAGCGCCAAGGCGCTGGAGCAGGTATTCCAGGCCTCGGAGAAGAGCTACACCCTGCTGAAGAAAGGCGAGCGCACGCTCACCTACGGCTTCGATTATTCATTGGTGCGTGATGTGCAGATCGAACAGGTCCGCACCGGCACCAACGTCTACAGCGTGATTCCCCGCAGCGAAGCCCAGCACACCTTCACCAACTCCTTCACCTTCGACTACGGCATCTGGGACAACCTGACCTTCAGCGTGCGCCTGCCCTTCGTGGCCAAGTACGACACCGAGCGCGACGTCAACGTCTACAGCCTCGGCGACGTCTCCGGCAGCCTGCGCTGGCAACCCTGGTCCGCCACCCGCGGGCGCCCGGTCACCACCCTGTTCGCCACCCTCGGCCTGCCCACCGGCGAGAGCCCCTTCGACATCAACAACGAGACGGACCTGTCCACCGGCAACGGCTACTACAGCCTGGGCGTGGGGGCCAACACCTCCTACGTGATCGACCCGGTCGTGCTGTTCGGCTCGGTCGGATACACCTACAACATGCCGGTGCACAACATCCACCAGAACCGCGGCGGCCGCCTGCTGGAGGATGTGGACCCGGGCAACACCCTGTCCCTGAGCATGGGCTTCGCCTACGCGCTGTCCTACGACGTGTCCCTGGCCACCTCCTACCAGATGGCCTACAGCACCAAGCCGACCTACACCTTCGGCGACACCGAGGTCGAAGGCACCGAGCAGACCAGCGCGATCATGAACTTCTCGCTCGGCCTGCGGACCTCTCCCGACTACATCGTCAACATCAACGCCGGCTTCGGCATGACCGAGGACTCCCCGGACGTGATGCTGGGGTTCTCCGTTCCTCTGGACATAAAAGGCCTGAAGGCCCAGTAACCGGCGAGGCGACGACATGACGATGCGAATTTCGCCGCTGGCCTTGGCGCTGGCGGGGTTGGGGGCCGGTTGGGCGGGTGGCGTGCAGGCGCAGCTGGCCAACGACCTGACCATTGGCAACCCCAAGGCGATGGCCATGGCCAACGCCGTGACCGCCGACTCCACCGGGATCGACGCGGTGCACTACAACCCGGCGGCACTGACCAAGCTCAAGGGCCGCCAGACCACGGTGAAGATGATCGCCGGGGTGATGGATATCCGCGCTGAGTTCGACGCGCCGGAAGGCTATGACGTCATGGGCTTCACCGACGATCCGGTGGCCGGCGCCAGCAGCCGCACCCTGACGCCGGCCATGTACCTGCCCGGCATGGGCGGCATGACCGACATGCCGCTGCTGGTGGCACCCCTGGCGGGCCTGTCGATCAACCCACCGGGCTCCAAGTTCACCTTCGCCACCAACGTCTATGCGCCCATGGCTCTGGGCTATTCGCGGGACTCGGACAGCGACCCGGCGCGCTTCCAGGGGCGTGAAGTGGCGATCCAGCGCATCACCTATTTCTCGCCCTCCGTGGGCTACCAGGTCAATGACGAACTGTCCCTGGGGCTGTCGGTGGGTTTCTCCCACCAGGCCCTCGCGCTGAACGAGGACTTCCGTAACCCGAGCATGCTCACCGGCCTCGCCCGCATGCTCAACGAGGTGCTTTGCCAGCCTGGCCTGGAGGAAATGATCGGGCCGATCTTCAACGTCTGCGGCGGCCGTATCGGCCCCTACGACAGCCTAGCCAATATCGACCTGGACCTGCAGCAGTCGCTGTCGCCCACCTGGAACATCGGCGTGCTCTGGGAGCCCACCGACTGGTTCGCCTGGGGCGCCACCTACCAGAGCGAGGCGCGCATGCACCTCCAGGGCAAGTACCGGGTGGATTACTCCAAGGACTGGCAGGGCTTCTGGACCGGCTTCCAGGGGGCGGTGTTCGGCGCCATCCTCAGCCCGCTGTTCCCCTACGGCAATGTCGACGAGGAAGTGGGCAATGCCAGCATGACCATGACCTACCCCGACAACTTCTCCACCGGGATCAAGATCCGGCCCTTCGAGCGCTGGCAGTTCAACGCCGACCTGAAGTGGAGCGACTACAGCGACTGGAACGAATTCGAGATCGAGTTCGACCGCGAGCTGGACGTGCTGCGCATCGCCAAGATCTTCGGCGGCGGCAACGCCACCGCCACCACCCTGACCCTGGATCGCGGCTACCGCGCGACCTGGAGCTGGGCGGTGGGCGCGCAGTACGACGTCACCGACCGCCTGGCCCTGCGCGCGGGCTACGAGTGGCGCCCCTCGGCCATTCCCGACGACAAGGCCGACGTGCTGGCGCCCATCGGCGATGCCCAGCTCTACGGCCTGGGCCTGGGCTATCGCTGGGACAAGGACACCACCATCGATGTGGGCTTCAACTACTTCGTCACCTCGCAGAGCACCAAGGCGGACACCAGCTGCAACCTCAACTGCACCGGCATCGACAACCTGGTCTACAACCCCTACGCCGGCCAGGACGTTAAGACCTCGGTGAAGGCCTACATCGTGGCCATGACCTACACGACGACATTCTGATGAAGACCCGTGCCGCGCTTTTCCTCATCACCGCCCTGGCGATCCAGCCCCAGGTCCAGGCCGCCAGCGGGCGCTACCTGACCTGGATCGACGACAACGGCCGGGTGCACAACAGCTTCGTCGGCGAGCGCTACGGCGAGCAGCAGCGCCAGGCGGCCCAGCGCATCAGCCGCAGCGACCTGGCGCGCCTGCAGGAGCAGGGCGCTACGGGCTGGCCGGGCAGCAACAGCGGTGGCGAGCAGAAGCGCCGTTATTTCACCTGGGTGGATGCCAGCGGCAACCTGCAGAACAGCTTCTACGCGGCAGGCCAGGTGCCGGCGGGGCAGCGCGACTACCTGCTGCCCAGCGGCGCCCGCTCCACCGAATACATCGACGCCGATGTGCTGGAAGGGCGCGGTTATTCGCGACCGGAGAACGGTGCGGGCTATTTCACCTGGGTGGACGAGCAGGGCCGTACCCACAACTCCAGGGTGCCGGCCAAGGGGGACGAGCCCCAGGCGGAGGAGGGCGCCGGGCAACCGGTGGCCTACACCGAAAGCCGGCAGGTGGAGTTCGAGCGCAAGGCGGCCATCCTGCCGTCGCTGGACGGCCAGCCCAGCGAGGCGATGAAGGCCTTGCTGGAGGGCAGCGAGGAGCGGGACAAGTCGCTCTACCAGGGGCTGGTCGACCAATGCTGCGGGCAGTTGCCCGAGGGCGATTTCACCGAGCTTTCCGCCGAGGAGCCGCGCTACGAGGAACTCAACCGCTTCTCCCCCAGCTTCGCCTTCCCCATGGGCCGCAGTTACTACGCGGCCCTCAAGTTGCCGCGCTCCGGGCGCGCCTATGGCCTGCGCATCCGCAGCTTCGCCAATCGTCAGGTGGTCTATCCTTCGATCCTCTTCCTCGACGAGGCCAAGCGCCCGACGCGCCTGGTGAGCGACGCCGTCTACCAGCTGCATGGCGAGACCTGGTACCGCTACGCCTACATCGAAGGCACCGTCCAGGTCCGCGCCAACCAGGGCGAGCGCTACGCGCTGCTGCTCACCACCGACGAGGACCGCAGCCTCAACACCCTCGACAACAAGCCCTTCAAGCGCCCGATGCAGGACCTGGCCGTCAGTGAGGCCGGCATGCAGGTGCACGAGCACGTGGACGAGGGCGCATTCGAGCTGGCGATCGTCAGGTAGTGGGGGCTGAGGGGGATGGCGTAGGTCGGTGCAACCCGACGATCCCGTGCATCGAGCCTTCGCGGGTTTCACCCGCCCTACATCTCGGCGCACCTCCACCCCGAATCCCTGGCATGAAAAAGCCCGGCACATGGCCGGGCTTTTTTGTTGCCGCAGGGCGGATCAGAGTTCGGCGGGGTGCACGTGGCCGAACAGTTCCTGGGAGAAGCGCACGCGCTCCTCGGGTGTTTCCACGATGCCCTTTTCCTGCAGCTCGGCGATGCGGGCTTCCACCGCGTGGGCGCGATGGGTGAGGCCGCAGTCGTTGGCGATCTGGATGTTCAGGCCAGGGCGGGCGTTGAGCTCGAGGATCAGCGGACCCTTCTCCTGGTCCAGCACCATGTCGACACCGATGTAGCCCAGGCCGCACAGCTCGTAGCAACCGGCCGCCAGCTTCATGAAGCCGTCCCAGTTGGGCAGTTGCACGCCGTCCACCGCGTTGGTGGTGTCAGGGTGCTTGGCGATCTTGTTGTTCAGCCAGGTGCCGCGCAGGGTGACGCCGGTGGCGAGATCGACGCCCACGCCGATGGCACCCTGGTGCAGGTTGGCCTTGCCGTTGGACTGGCGCGTGGGCAGGCGCAGCATCGCCATCACGGGGTAGCCCATGAGCACGATGATGCGAATGTCCGGTACGCCCTCGTAGCTGATGCTCTTGAAGATCTGGTCAGGCGTCACGCGGTACTCGATCAGCGCGCGGTCACGGTGCCCGCCGAGGGAGTAGAGGCCGGTGAGGATCGAGGAGATCTGATGCTCGATCTCCTCGTGGCTGATGATCTTCCCGGAGACCGTCTTGTAACGGCCTTCGAAGCGGTCGGCGATCACCAGGATGCCGTCACCGCCGGCACCCTGGGCGGGCTTGATCACGAAATCGTTGCGCTCGCCGATGATCTCGTCGAGCTTGTCGATTTCCTTCTCGGTGGAAATGATCCCGTACATTTCCGGCACGTGGATGCCCGCTTCGATGGCGCGCATCTTGGTGATGATCTTGTCGTCGACGATCGGGTACAGGTGCCGTTTGTTGTACTTCAGCACGTAGTCCGCGTTGCGACGGTTGATGCCCATGATGCCTTTGGCTTCGAGGGCTTTCCACGTCTTGATCAGGCCGAACATGGCTCAGTCCTTCAGGAAGGCTTTGAAGCGGAACAGCTCCGTCAGGCGGTAGCCGCGGTAGCGACCCATCGCCAGCATGAAGCCCACCATGATCAGCAGCACGGCCGGGAAGGTGAAGATGAAGTAGGTCAGCTCCGGTACGGTCATCAGCAGGTGCGCCAGGGTGGCGGCGAACAGGGTGCCGATGGCGACCTTGAAGGCATGGCCACCGCCGCGCTCTTCCCAGGTGATGGACAGGCGTTCGATGGTCATGGTCAGGATCACCATCGGGAACAGCGCCACGGACAGGCCGCGCTCCAGGCCCAGCTTGTGGCTGAGCAGGCTGATGACCGCGATGAGGATCACCACAAACGTCAGCACCACCGATAGCCTGGGCAACATCTGTAGCTTCAGGTGTTCGAGGTAGGACCGCAGTGACAGGCCCAGCGCCGTGATGATGGTGAACAGCGCGATGCCGAAGCCCAGCTGCGTCTCGCGGAAGGCGAGGGCGATCAGCACCGGGGTGAAGGTACCCAGGGTCTGCAGGCCACCGAGGTTGCGCAGGATCAGGATCACCAGCACACCGATGGGGATCATGATCATGATCTGGTAGGTCTGCTGGGTCTGCAGCGGCAGGCCGTAGAGCGAGTATTCGAGGAAGTCGGCGTCGGTGTTCTCGTCGGTCAGCTTGGCCAGGCGGATGGCGTTCATCTCGCTGTTGTTCAGGCTGAAGGTCACCTGGGCCTTCTTGCCGCCGTCGACGGTGATCAGGTTGTCGTCACCGGTCCACCACACCAGGCGGTCGGCGGGCAGGCCCTGCTCGCCGGTATCCGGGTTGAAGTACAGCCAGTTCTCGCCGTTGAAGCTGCGCAGCCAGAGCTCGGGGCTCTGCGGCTGGTCGGCGGCGAGGCGGATGGTGTGCACGCGTTCCATCGGGACGTGGGCGATGGACAGCAGCAGCTCGATGGCCTTGGCCTTGTTCGAGGTGCTCTGGTCGCCGGCGAGCAGCAACTTGACGTTGTCGTCGTTCAGGTTGTTGGTGCGCTTGATGGTCTCGCTGATGAAGGTCTCGACGTCGGCCGAGTGCTGGCGGATGGGGGCCAGCAGGGCTTCGGCGGCGATCTTCTCGGCACCCTCGACCGGGATGCTGTCACGGAAGATCGGCCCCTTGTCCTTGGGCTTCTCGCCGCTGTAGCGCTTGGTCAGCACCAGACGGTAGTAGAGGGTCTGGTTGCCGCTGGCGCGGCGGGCGGACCAGGTCACCTTGCGGTTGCCGTCCACGCGATTGATGCTCACGCCGTAGTTGTTGGAGATGAAGCTCTCGTTGAGGCTGACGTAATCCCGGTTCAGCGGCGGCACGAACATCTGCACCTTGATCGGGTCGCGCGGGCTGGCCTGGAATTCGACCTTGGCGTCGATGTTCCAGAGGTCGTCGGTCTCATCCTCGGTGATCGGGATGCCCTGAATGAAGATCTGGTAGGCCGTTATCAGAATGCCCAGGGTCACCAGCAGGGTGATCAGGACTTTCAGATGCAGGGTAAGAGAGCGCATGTGAGTTACTCGGCAGAGTTTGCGTCAGTGGCACAGCCGGGTTGGCCGGCAGCGTATTTAAGGCTCGGGTCGACCAGTGCATCGAAGCGCTTGAGCGCCTCGGAACCGATCAGAAGCGGGTATTGGAAAGCACTACGGTCGGTGAGGTTCACTTCGATCGTGCGCAGGGCGCTGCCCATGCAGATGTCGAGCTCGATCACCGGGCGCGCCGTATAGGTCTTGTCTTCGTCCGGATCGTAGTCGCCGGCACGGCGCTTGATCTTGCTGATGCGCGCCAGCGGCCGCTCGATGGGGTGCGCGTGGGCGTCGTCGATGGCCAGGTAGAAGCGCACCCAGGTCTCGCCATCACGCTTGAAGCGCTTGATGTCGCGGGCACTGAGGGAGGCTGTCTTGGCGCCGGTGTCGAGCTTGGCGGCGACCACCAGGTCGAGGCCGGAGAGACGGGCGTATTCGTTCAGACCATAGATGGTCTTGTCGGCGGCGAGGCTGAGGCCTGGCAGTGCTAGCAGGCATATGAGCAATGCGAAGGGCTTGAGAGTCATGGGTCCTTGGAGAGTGTTCGAGGTCCTGATGCCCGATGCCTGGCCTGATGGCCTCGGCGCCTGGCGTACGAGTCTAGCAGCGCCCCGCCAGGCGCATGAGCGGCGCATTCTAACACGCAGGTTTTCCGGGGCGACAGACGCTTATGACGCTTTGTTAAGGCTGTGACGGGTTCAAATGAATTTTTTGCTATCTACGACGATTGTCGACAATGGGTGTTTTTTTGGTTTGACTGGTTGGCGCTGCAGCGTTAATTTTGCGGGGTGATTTTTAAATGTGTCGACAATCATGCTTGATGCAGCAGAAGCACCCGTCACCCAGGCCGAAGACTCGGAAACCCTCTCCGAGCACGTCTTCCGGCGCATCCAGGCGGCCATCGTCAAGGGCGAGATCGCGCCCGGCAGCAAGATTTCCGAGCCGGAGCTGGCCCGGGCCTATGGCATCAGCCGGGGCCCGCTGCGCGAGGCGATCCACCGCCTGGAAGGGCAGAAGCTGCTGGTTCGCGTGCCCCACGTCGGTGCACGGGTGGTCTCCCTCAGCCATGCCGAGCTGATCGAGCTCTACGAAATCCGCGAATCCCTCGAGGGCATGGCCTGCCGCCTCGCCGCCGAGCGCATGACCCAGGCGGAGATCGACGATCTGCGCGCCGTGCTGGAAACCCACGAGCGCGACGCCGCGTTCCAGGCCGGTGTCGGCTACTACCAGCAGGAAGGCGATTTCGACTTCCACTACCGGATCATCCAGGGCAGCGGCAACCAGACCCTGACCCGCATGCTCTGCGGCGAGCTCTACCAGCTCGTGCGCATGTACCGCCTGCAGTTCTCCAGCGTGCCCAACCGGCCGCGCCAGGCCTTCGCCGAGCACCACCGAATTCTCGATGCCATCGCCGACCGTGACGGCGAGCTGGCCGAGCTGCTGATGCGCCGTCACATCGGTGCTTCCAAGCGCAACATCGAGCGCCACTACCAGGGCGCCGTCGCCAAACTCCCAGAAGAACAACGAGGTGAGTCATGAGTCAGAAATCCGCCGGCCTGCGCTTCCGCGACGCCATTGCCGAGGAAAGCCCGCTGCAGGTCATCGGCGCCATCAACGCCAACCATGCGCTGCTGGCCAAGCGCGCCGGCTACAAGGCCATCTACCTCTCCGGTGGCGGCGTGGCCGCGGGCTCCCTGGGCCTGCCGGACCTGGGCATCAACACCCTGGATGACGTACTCACCGACGTGCGCCGCATCACCGACGTCTGCGACCTGCCGCTGCTGGTGGACATCGACACCGGCTTCGGCCCCAGCGCCTTCAACATCGAGCGCACCGTCAAGAACCTGATCAAGGCCGGCGCCGCCGCCGCCCACATCGAAGACCAGGTCGGCGCCAAGCGCTGCGGCCACCGCCCGGGCAAGGAGATCGTCTCCTGCGAGGAAATGGTCGACCGCGTGTGTGCCGCCGCCGACGCCAAGACCGACCCGGACTTCTTCCTCATCGCCCGCACCGACGCTATCCAGGCCGAAGGCGTGGACGCCGCCATCGAGCGTTGCCTGCGCTACGTGGAAGCCGGTGCCGACGGCATCTTCGCCGAGGCTGCCTATGACCTGCCGACCTACCAGCGCTTCGTCGACGCCCTGAAGGTGCCGGTGCTGGCCAACATCACCGAGTTCGGCGCCACCCCGCTGTTCACCCGTGACGAGCTGGCGTCGGTCGGCGTGGCCATCCAGCTCTACCCGCTGTCGGCCTTCCGTGCCGCCAACAAGGCCGCCGAAGCCGTCTACACCTCGATCCGCCAGAACGGCCACCAGAAGGACGTGATCGAGCTGATGCAGACCCGCGCGGAGCTCTACGACCGCATCGGCTACCACGCCTTCGAGCAGAAGCTCGACGCGTTGTTCGCCGCCGGCAAGAAGTAGAACCAGGTCGTAGGGTGGGCTTCAGCCCACCGTGTCAGCGCTGTTGGTGGGCTGAAGCGGATCGCCGCCCGGCCCACCCTACTCAGCGCATCAGAACAAAAAGACTCGAGGAGATACCAATGAGCACAACCGAAACCACCACTCCGGGCTTCAAGCCGAAGAAATCCGTGGCCCTGAGCGGCACCGCCGCCGGCAACACCGCCCTATGCACCGTCGGCCGCACCGGCAACGACCTGCACTACCGTGGCTATGACGTGCTGGACTTCGCCAACCGCTGCGAATTCGAAGAAATCGCCCACCTGCTGGTCCACGGCAAGCTGCCCAACGTGGCTGAGCTGGCCGGCTACAAGGCCAAGCTCAAGTCCCTGCGCGGCCTGCCGGCGGCGCTGAAAACCGCCCTAGAACAACTGCCGCCGTCGGCTCACCCGATGGACGTGATGCGCACCGCCGTGTCGGTGCTCGGCTGTGTGTCGCCCGAGAAGGGCGACCATAACCACCCCGGCGCCCGCGATATCGCCGACAAGCTGATGGCGTCCCTGGGCTCGGCCTTGCTGTACTGGTACCACTTCAGCCACAACGGCAAGCGCATCGAGGTGGAAACCGACGATGACTCCATCGGCGGCCATTTCCTCCACCTGCTGCACGGCGAAAAGCCCCGCGAGTCCTGGGTACGCGCCATGCACACCTCGCTGAACCTGTATGCCGAGCATGAATTCAATGCCTCCACCTTCACCTCGCGGGTGATCGCCGGTACCGGTTCCGACATGCATTCCTGCATCGCCGGCGCCATCGGCGCGCTGCGTGGCCCGAAACACGGTGGCGCCAACGAAGTGGCCTTCGAGATCCAGAAGCGCTACGACAACCCGGACGAAGCCGAGGCCGATATCCGCGCCCGCGTGGAGAAGAAGGAAGTGGTCATTGGCTTCGGCCACCCGGTCTACACCGTGGCCGACCCGCGCAACAAGGTGATCAAGGAAGTGGCCCGCGAGCTGTCCGCCGAGCAGGGCAACAGCAAGATGTTCGACATCGCCGAGCGCCTGGAAAGCGTGATGTGGGACATCAAGAAGATGTTCCCCAACCTCGATTGGTTCAGCGCCGTCAGCTACCACATGATGGGCGTGCCCACCGCGATGTTCACCCCGCTGTTCGTGATCGCCCGCACCTCGGGCTGGTCCAGCCACGTCATCGAGCAGCGCATCGACGGCAAGATCATCCGTCCGAGCGCCAACTACACGGGCCCCGAAGACCTGAAGTTCGTGCCGCTCAAAGACCGCACATAACCAATCATGGAAAACACCATGAACGACACCGTGAATAGCCAACACCGCAAACGCCTGCCCGGCACTGCGCTGGATTACTTCGATGCCCCCGAGGCGGTCGAGGCGATCCAGGCCGGCGCCTGGGCCAAGCTCCCCTACACCTCGCGCGTACTGGCCGAGCAGCTGGTGCGCCGCTGCGAGCCGGAGGAACTGGTCGCTGCCCTGGAGCAGCTGGTCTACCGCAAGCGCGACCTGGACTTCCCCTGGTACCCGGCTCGCGTGGTCTGCCACGACATCCTCGGGCAGACCGCCCTGGTGGACCTCGCCGGCCTGCGTGACGCCATCGCCGAGCAGGGCGGTGATCCGTCCAAGGTCAACCCGGTGGTGCCGACGCAGCTGATCGTCGACCACTCCCTGGCTGTTGAGGCGGCGGGCTTCGACCCGGACGCCTTCGAGAAGAACCGTGCCATCGAGGACCGCCGCAACGAGGACCGCTTCCACTTCATCGACTGGACCAAGACCGCGTTCAAGAACGTCGATGTGATCCCCGCCGGCAACGGGATCATGCACCAGATCAACCTGGAGAAGATGAGCCCGGTGATCCAGGCGCGTGGCGGTATCGCGTTCCCCGACACCTGCGTCGGCACCGACTCGCACACCCCGCACGTGGACGCCCTGGGCGTGATCGCCATCGGCGTCGGCGGCCTGGAAGCCGAGACCGTAATGCTTGGCCACCCCTCGATGATGCGCCTGCCCGACATCGTCGGCGTCGAGCTCACCGGCCAGCGCAAGCCCGGCATCACCGCCACCGACATCGTTCTGGCGATCACCGAGTTCCTGCGCAAGGAGCGCGTCGTGGGGGCCTACGTCGAGTTCTTCGGCGAGGGCGCGGACAGCCTGTCCATCGGTGACCGCGCGACCATCTCCAACATGTGCCCCGAGTACGGCGCCACGGCCTCGATGTTCTACATCGACGAGCAGACCATCGACTACCTCAAGCTCACCGGCCGCGAGCCGGAGCAGGTGGCGCTGGTGGAGCACTACGCCAAGACCCTGGGCCTGTGGAGCAGCGCGCTGAAAACCGCCGAGTACGAGCGGGTGCTGAGCTTCGACCTGGGCAGTGTGGTGCGCAACATGGCCGGCCCCAGCAACCCGCACCGTCGCCTGCCGACCTCGGCACTGGCCGAGCGTGGCATCGCCGACGAAGCCAAGCTCGAAGCGGGCCGTGGCGAGGAAGCCCAGGGCCTGATGCCCGATGGCGCGGTGATCATCGCCGCCATCACCAGCTGCACCAACACGTCCAACCCGCGCAACGTCATCGCCGCCGGCCTGGTGGCGAAGAAGGCCAATGCCCTCGGCCTGCTGCGCAAGCCTTGGGTGAAGACCTCCTTCGCGCCGGGCTCCAAGGTCGCCAAGCTGTACCTGGAGGAAGCCGGGCTGCTGCCGGAGCTGGAGAAGCTGGGCTTCGGCATCGTCGCCTACGCCTGCACCACCTGTAACGGCATGTCCGGCGCGCTGGACCCGGTGATCCAGAAAGAGATCATCGACCGCGACCTCTACGCCACCGCCGTGCTCTCGGGTAACCGCAACTTCGACGGGCGCATCCACCCCTACGCCAAGCAGGCCTTCCTCGCCTCGCCGCCGCTGGTGGTCGCCTATGCCATCGCCGGCACCGTGCGTTTCGATATCGAGCAGGACCCGCTGGGCACCGATGCCCAGGGCAACCCGGTCACCCTGAAGGACCTGTGGCCGAGCGACGAGGAAATCGACGCCATAGTCGCCGCCTCGGTGAAGCCCGAGCAGTTCAAGCAGGTCTACATCCCGATGTTCGACCTGGGCAGTGTGGAGGAGGCGGAAAGCCCGCTGTACGACTGGCGCCCGATGTCCACCTACATCCGTCGTCCCCCGTACTGGGAAGGCGCGCTGGCCGGCGAGCGCACGCTCAAGGGCATGCTGCCGCTGGCGATCCTGCCGGACAACATCACCACTGACCACCTGTCGCCGTCCAACGCCATCCTGCTGGACAGCGCCGCTGGCGAGTACCTGGCGAAAATGGGCCTGCCAGAGGAGGACTTCAACTCCTACGCCACCCACCGTGGCGACCACCTCACCGCCCAGCGCGCCACCTTCGCCAACCCGCAGCTGGTGAACGAGATGGTCGTGGTCGATGGCCAGGTGAAGAAGGGTTCGCTGGCCCGCGTGGAGCCGGAAGGCCAGGTGATGCGCATGTGGGAAGCCATCGAAACCTACATGAACCGCAAGCAGAACCTGATCATCGTCGCCGGTGCCGACTACGGGCAGGGCTCGTCCCGCGACTGGGCGGCCAAGGGTGTGCGCCTGGCGGGCGTGGAGGTGATAGTCGCCGAGGGTTTCGAGCGCATCCATCGCACCAACCTGGTGGGCATGGGCGTGCTGCCGGTGGAGTTCAAGGCGGGCACCACGCGCCTGACCCTGGGCCTGGACGGCACCGAGACCTACGACGTCGAAGGCGACATTTCGCCGCGCTGCGACCTGACCCTGGTGGTCAATCGCCGCAACGGCGAGGTGGTGCGGGTGCCGGTCACCTGCCGCCTGGACACTGCCGCCGATGTCAGTGTGTACAAGGCTGGCGGCGTGCTGCAGCGCTTCGCCAAGGACTTCCTCAAGGCGACCGCAGCCTGACGGGAACGCGGGGTGGGCGAGGCGGTGCCCTTTGGGTATTGCTTCGCCCGACCCAACCTGCGCAGCGCGTGCGGCCCTTGGGCTGCGCTGAGCGCGGCGATACCCAACAGATTCCAGGATGACGAAGCCATGGCTCATCTACCCCAAGTGAAAGTCCCTGCCACCTATATCCGTGGCGGCACCAGCAAGGGCGTGTTCTTCCGCCTGCAGGACCTGCCCGAGGCCTGCCAGGTGCCGGGTGCGGCCCGTGATCGGCTGTTCATGCGGGTGATCGGCAGCCCCGATCCCTACGCCGCGCATATCGACGGCATGGGCGGCGCCACCTCCAGCACCAGCAAGTGCGTGATCCTGTCGAAGAGCAGCCAGCCCGACCACGATGTCGACTACCTCTACGGCCAGGTCTCCATCGACAAGGCCTTCGTCGACTGGAGCGGCAACTGCGGGAATCTGTCCACGGCGGCGGGCTCCTTCGCCATTCACGCCGGGCTGGTTGACCCGTCGCGCATTCCGGATAACGGCACCTGCGTGGTGCGCATCTGGCAGGCCAATATCCAGAAAACCATCATCGCCCACGTACCGATTACCAACGGCCAGGTGCAGGAAACCGGCGACTTCGAGCTGGACGGGGTGACCTTCCCTGCGGCTGAGATCGTGCTGGAGTTCCTCGACCCGTCGGACGACGGCGAGGAGGGCGGCTCGATGTTCCCCACCGGCAACCTGGTGGATGACCTCGAAGTGCCGGGTGTCGGCACCTTCAAGGCGACCATGATCACTGCCGGCATCCCGACCATCTTCGTCAACGCCCAGGACATCGGCTACACCGGCGCCGAGCTGCGCGAAGCGATCAATGGCGACCCCGAACAGCTGGCGCGGTTCGAGAAACTGCGCATCGCCGGCGCTCTGCGCATGGGCCTGATCAAGACGCCGGAGGAAGCCGCGACCCGCCAGCACACGCCGAAGATCGCCTTCGTCGCGCCGGCGAAGAACTACGTCACCTCCAGTGGCAAGGAAGTGCAGGCCGGCGACATCGACCTGCTGGTGCGCGCGCTGTCCATGGGCAAGCTGCACCACGCGATGATGGGCACTGCCGCCGTCGCCATCGGCACGGCGGTCGCCATTCCCGGCACCCTGGTCAACCTCGCGGCCGGCGGCGGTGAGCGCAGCGCCGTGCGCTTCGGCCACCCCTCCGGCACCCTGCGCGTGGGCGCCGAAGCCCGCCAGGTGGACGGCCAGTGGCAGGTGACCAAGGCGATCATGAGCCGCAGTGCGCGGATATTGATGGAGGGAGTAGTAAGAGTTCCGGGGGAGGCGCTCTAGAGCATTAGCTTGAAGCTGGAAGCCTGAAGCTTGAAGTCGAATGCTTTCCAGCTTCCAGCTAAAAGACTTACTTGAGCCTCCGCTCCACGCCTTTCTCCACGAGAATCTTCGCCGAGATCTCTTCCACCGAGAAATGGGTGGAGTTGATGTAGGCGATGTTTTCCCGGCGGAACAGGTTTTCCACTTCGCGGACCTCGAACTCGCACTGGGCGAAGCTGGCGTAGCGGCTGTTGGGCTTGCGCTCGTGGCGGATCGCGGTGAGGCGGTCCGGGTCGATGGTCAGGCCGAACAGTTTGTCCTTGTACTTCTTCAGGGCGGCCGGCAGTTGCAGGCGCTCCATGTCTTCTTCGGTCAGCGGATAGTTTGCGGCACGAATTCCGTATTGCATTGCCATATACAGGCAGGTGGGCGTTTTGCCGCAGCGGGACACGCCGACGAGGATCAGATCGGCCTTGTCGTAGTAGTGGGTGCGGGCGCCGTCGTCGTTGTCGAGGGCGAAGTTCACCGCCTCGATGCGCTCCATGTAATTGGCGCTGTGGGCGATGGAGTGCGACTTGCCCACCGAGTAGGAAGAATGCGACGTAAGTTCCTGTTCCAGCGGGGAAAGGAAGGTCGAGAAGATGTCGATCATGAACCCGTTGGACGTCGCGAGAATGTCACGGATTTCCTGGTTGACGATGGTGTCGAAGATGATGGGCCGGGCCCCGTCTGCCTCGGCAGCTATATTGATTTGCTGTACCATGGCGCGCGCTTTTTCGACGCTGTCTATATAAGGCCGCGTGAGCTTCGCGAAGGTAATGGTCTCGAACTGCGCCAACAGGCTCTGCCCGAGGGTTTCAGCGGTTATGCCGGTACCGTCGGAGATGAAAAAAGCGGTTCGTTTCATGCGCCAAAGGCCTTAAGTCGGGATCGATTCTTGGCTATCATAGGCCCGTTTTTGCTGGCCCATCGCCGGCCTGCATTGTGACTTATTTTTCCGGCCTCGCGCCAGAACGCTGCGGACCACTCCGCATGAGCTTATCCAACAGATAGTGGAGATTCCCCTTGGTAGAGTACGTAGTTTCCCTCGATAAGCTCGGCGTCCATGATGTTGAGCATGTGGGGGGCAAGAACGCATCCCTCGGCGAGATGATCAGCAATCTGGCCGGCGCCGGGGTATCCGTTCCCGGTGGTTTCGCCACTACTGCGCAGGCCTATCGCGACTTCCTCGAACAGAGTGGCCTCAACGACAAGATCCACGCCGCGCTGGACGCCCTTGACGTCGATGACGTCGCCGCCCTGGCCAAGACCGGCGCGCAGATCCGCCAGTGGGTGATGGACGCCGAATTCCCGCAGCGCCTCGATGCCGAGATCCGCAGCGCCTTCGCCGCCATGGCCGGTGGCAACGACAACATGGCCGTGGCCGTGCGTTCCTCCGCCACTGCCGAAGACCTGCCGGACGCCTCCTTCGCCGGCCAGCAAGAGACCTTCCTCAACATCCGTGGCGTGGACAACGTGATCCGCGCGGCCAAGGAAGTCTTCGCCTCTCTCTTCAACGACCGTGCCATCGCCTACCGCGTGCACCAGGGCTTCGACCACAAACTGGTCGCCCTGTCCGCCGGCGTGCAGCGCATGGTGCGTTCGGAAACCGGCACCGCCGGCGTGCTGTTCACCCTGGACACCGAATCCGGTTTCCGTGACGTGGTGTTCATCACCGGCGCCTACGGCCTCGGCGAGACCGTGGTGCAGGGTGCGGTGAACCCCGACGAGTTCTACGTGCACAAGCACACCCTGGAAGCCGGCCGCCCTGCGATCCTGCGTCGCAACCTGGGCAGCAAGGCGATCAAGATGATCTACGGCGACGAAGCCAAGGCCGGCAAGTCGGTGAAAACCGTCGATGTCGACCGTGCTGACCGCGCCCGCTTCTGCATCACCGATGCCGAAGTCACCGAGCTGGCCAAGCAGGCCCTGATCATCGAAAAACACTACGGCCGCCCGATGGACATCGAGTGGGCCAAGGACGGCGACGATGGCAAGCTGTACATCGTGCAGGCCCGCCCCGAGACCGTGAAGAGCCGTGCCAGCGTTACCGTGATGGAGCGCTACCTGCTGAAGGAAAAGGGCACCGTCCTGGTAGAAGGCCGTGCCATTGGCCAGCGCATCGGCGCCGGCCCGGTGAAGGTGATCCACGACGTTTCCGAGATGGACAAGGTCCAGCCGGGCGACGTGCTGGTCTCCGACATGACCGATCCGGACTGGGAACCGGTGATGAAGCGCGCCAGCGCCATCGTCACCAACCGTGGCGGCCGTACCTGCCACGCCGCGATCATCGCCCGTGAGCTGGGCATCCCGGCTGTAGTCGGCTGCGGCAACGCCACCCAGGTGCTGAAGGACGGCATGGGCGTGACCGTTTCCTGCGCCGAGGGCGATACCGGCTTCATCTTCGAAGGCGAGCTGGGCTTCGACATCCGCAAGAACTCGGTCGACGCCATGCCCGAGCTGCCGTTCAAGATCATGATGAACGTCGGCAACCCGGACCGCGCCTTCGACTTCGCCCAGCTGCCCAACGAAGGCGTAGGCCTGGCGCGCCTGGAATTCATCATCAACCGCATGATCGGCGTGCACCCCAAGGCGCTGCTGAACTTCGCCGGCCTGCCCGCCGAGATCAAGGACAGCGTCGAGAAGCGCATCGCCGGCTACGACGACCCGGTCGGCTTCTACGTCGAGAAGCTGGTGGAGGGCATCAGCACCCTGGCCGCGGCCTTCTGGCCGAAAAAGGTCATCGTGCGCCTGTCGGACTTCAAGTCCAACGAGTACGCCAACCTGATCGGCGGCAAGCTCTACGAGCCGGAAGAAGAGAACCCGATGCTCGGCTTCCGTGGCGCCTCGCGCTACATCAGCGAATCCTTCCGTGACTGCTTCGAGCTGGAATGCCGTGCGCTGAAGAAAGTGCGCAACGACATGGGCCTGACCAACGTCGAGATCATGGTGCCCTTCGTCCGTACCCTGGGCGAAGCCAGCCAGGTGGTCGATCTGCTGGCCAGCAATGGCCTGAAGCGCGGCGAGAACGGCCTCAAGGTCATCATGATGTGCGAGCTGCCGTCCAACGCCCTGCTGGCCGATGAGTTCCTCGAATTCTTCGACGGCTTCTCCATCGGCTCCAACGACCTGACCCAGCTGACCCTGGGCCTGGACCGTGACTCCGGCATCGTCGCCCACCTGTTCGACGAGCGTAATCCGGCGGTCAAGAAGCTGCTGGCCAATGCCATTGCCGCGTGCAACAAGGCCGGCAAGTACATCGGCATCTGCGGCCAGGGCCCGTCCGACCACCCGGACCTGGCCAAGTGGCTCATGGAGCAGGGCATCGAGAGCGTGTCGCTGAACCCCGACTCGGTACTCGACACCTGGTTCTTCCTGGCCGAAGGCCAGGCGTGATCCTCTAACCGCAACCAGAAGAAGGGCGGGCTGCAAACCCGCCCTTTTTCATGCAAGTAGCATTCATGCAAAGCAGCAGTGATCTATTCCCCGTCGCGCTGATCAGCGCGGAACTCCGTGGCGACATCACGGAGGACGTCTATCGCCTCAAGCCCGGCAACAGCCCCGACTCCAGCGTCGAACTGGTCCTCACCCGCCTGGGCCTGGTCGGCCATGAGGAGCAGCGCGGCGTACCCGTGGTGCTCCTGCACGGCAGCTTCTCCAACCGTCGCTTCTGGTATTCGCCCAAGTGCCTGGGGCTCGGCCCGCACCTGGCTCGCGCCGGCTTCGATGTGTGGATCGCCGAGATGCGTGGCCACGGCCTGTCGCCGCGCAACCAGGATTACCGGCGCAACCGCGTCGCCGACTATGCCCGCTACGACCTGCCGGCCATCGCCGCCTTCGTCCACGAACAGGCAGGCCAGGTGCCCCACTGGATCGGTCATTCGCTCGGTGGCATCACCCTCGCGGCCGCCCTGGGCGGGCATTACTTGGGCGAGGAAGAGGCCGCCTCCGTGGCGCTGTTCGGCAGCCAGATCAGCCGCGTCTACTGGCCGCTGAAAGTGCCGCCGGTGGAGTGGGGCGGGCGCTTCCTGCTCAAGCGCCTGGCGGTGCTGTCCGGCCCCGGCCTCAAGCGTGGGCCTGAAGACGAACCCATCGGCATCGGCCTGGAAAGCCTGCGCTGGCACGGCCTGTTCGGCCGTTTCGGCGATGCCGAGCGTGACTGGTGGAAAGGCCTTGCCGAAGTGCGCGTGCCGGTGCTGGCGGTGGGTGCCGCCGGTGACCTGCAGGACCCCGCCTGGGCCTGCCGCAAGCTGCTGGAACAGTTCGGCAGCGAGACGCGGCAGTTCCTCTGCCTGTCCCGCGAGAACGGCTTCGCCGATGACTACGGCCATATCGAGATGCTGGTCAGCAAGCACGCCCAGCAGGAAGTCTGGCCGCTGGTGGAGCATTGGCTCGACCGCCTGGAGATTCCCGGCTCGTTCGGCCAGGCGGTTCCCGCCGCCTGACTGTCGCGCCTTTTGCCGGAAGCCCCATTCCAGGGGCTCCGGTGCTGTGCTAAAGATGCAGGGCCGCATCGATTCCGGAGGGCGCATGTTCATTGCGCTGGAGCGTCTGATCAATCTGCAGGATGGCTATCGCGGAACCTTTCAGGTGCAGGGACGGCAACTACTGCTGATCGTCGTTGATCAGCAGGCGATCCTCCTGGAAAACCGCTGCCCGCACCGTGGCGCGCCCTTGCACAACGGTACGCTCGAAGGTAGGGTGCTGCGCTGTTCCCGCCACGGGATCGCCTTCGATCTGGACAGTGGTCGCGCCCTCGATGCGGCCTGTTCGCCGCTGCTTCGGCTGACGCTGGCTTATGACGGTGATCGTGTCGGCCTCGACCTGTAAATCCATCAAGGAGCCTTGTCATGCAATACGTCACCCCTGATCTGTGCGATGCCTATCCGGACCTGGTGCAGGTCGTCGAGCCGATGTTCAGCAATTTCGGCGGCCGCGATTCCTTCGGTGGCGAAATCGTCACCATCAAGTGCTTCGAAGACAACTCGCTGGTCAAGGAGCAGGTCGACCTGCCCGGCCAGGGCAAGGTGCTGGTGGTGGACGGCGGTGGCTCCCTGCGTCGCGCCCTGCTGGGCGACATGCTGGCCGAGAAGGCGGCGAAGAATGGCTGGGAAGGCATAGTCGTGTACGGCTGCATCCGTGACGTGGACGTCATCGCCCAGACCGATCTCGGCGTCCAGGCCCTGGCCAGCCATCCGATGAAGACCGACAAGCGCGGCATCGGCGACCTCAACGTGGCTGTGACCTTCGGCGGCATCACCTTCCGCCCGGGCGAGTTCGTCTATGCCGACAACAACGGCATCATCGTCTCCCCGCAAGCCCTGAAAATGCCTGAATGACCGGACGGGGCGCTCGCTGAGGATGGTCGAGGAACGCAACGTACGCTGGGGGCTGGTGCATGCCTATGTCCTGGATGGGGAGGGCGGTGCACGCTCCGTCACCAAGGACGAGCTGGACGTCATCCAGCTGCAGGAGCGGGAAAGCCTGTGGCTGCACTGGGATCGTGGCCATGCCATGGCGCGCCAGTGGCTGCGCGAGGTCAGTGGGCTGAGCGAGTTCGCCTGCGACCTGCTGCTGGAGGAAAGCACCCGGCCACGCCTGGTGAACCTGCCGGAGCACCAACTGCTGCTGTTCCTGCGGGGTGTGAACCTCAATCCGGGCGCCCAACCCGAGGACATGGTCGCGGTGCGCATCTTCGCCGATGCGCAGCGCGTCATCTCATTGCGCCTGCGCCCCTTGCACGCCACTGATGAATTGATCGAGCAGTGGGGCAGCGGTACCGGGCCGAAGACCGCTTCCGAGGTGCTGCTGTACCTGGCCGAGCACCTGACCGACAAGGTCGATGCCCTGGTCGCCACGCTCTCCGAAGAGGTCGATGAACAGGAGGAGCTGCTGGATGCCAACGAGCGCTTCAATCCCGATCACGACCTGATGCTGCACATCCGCCGCCGCGCCGCCGGGCTCAAGCGTTTCCTCGCGCCACAGCGGGACATCTACGGCCAGCTGATGCGCAACCGCATGAGCTGGTTCGCCGCCGACGACACCGATTACTGGAGCGAGTTGAACAACCGCCTCACCCGCTACCTGGAAGAGCTGGAGCTGATCCGCGAGCGCGTCGGCCTGGTGCTGGAGTCGGAGAACCGGCGCATGAGCGAGCGCATGACCCGCACCATGTACCTGCTCGGCATCATCACCGGCTTCTTCCTGCCCATGAGCTTCATCACCGGCCTGCTGGGCATCAACGTCGGGGGTATCCCCGGTGCCGATGCGCCCTATGGCTTCGTCGTCGCCTGCCTGCTGATCCTCGGGGTGGCCACCTTCCAGTGGTGGCTTTTCCGTCGCCTGCGCTGGCTCTGATGTGACCTGTTGAACGCTGGCCTCGTCTAGCCGACATATCCACGCGAGGTGCGCATGCACGATCCGTTCGAAGAATCCCTGCGGGACCTGCTCAAGCGTTCGTCATCCGACCATGATGACAACGCTGCGCTGGGCCGCGTGCTCAAGACCGCCAACCGTCAGGTTGGCGTCGGCGATCTGTTCAGCCTGCTCGGCCATTGGGCCGAAGCCATGATGATCGCCCTCAACAACGGCTCGGCCCACGTGGCGCCGGTCTCTCGCCGCCCCTCATCGAAACGCTCTGCTGACAAGGCTGATTGAACATGGAATTCGACCCCTGGACCCAAGGTATCGTTAACGCCATGACCACGGTGTGGACACCGGTGGCCGGCTTCATCCCGCGCCTGTTCGGCGCCCTGGTAGTCGTCCTGCTGGGCTTCGTGGTGGCCAAGCTGCTCGACACTCTGCTGTCCAAACTGCTGGCCAAGCTCGGCCTCGACCGCCTGATGGGTGGCACCGGGCTGACCAAGATCCTCGCCCGCGTCGGCATCCAGGTGCCGGTCTCCACGCTGATCGGCAAGATCGTCTACTGGTTCGTGCTGCTGATCTTCCTGGTCTCCGCTGCCGAATCCCTGGGCCTCGACCGTGTTTCCGCCACCCTCGACATGCTCGCCCTGTACCTGCCCAAGGTGCTGGGTGCTGCCCTGGTGCTGCTGGCCGGCGTGCTTTTGGCGCAACTGGTCAGCGGCATCGTCCGTGGTGCCGCCGAAGGTGTCGGGCTGGACTACGCCCACGGCCTGGGGCGCATCGCCCAGGGCCTGGTGATCATCATCAGCATCTCGGTGGCCATCGGGCAGTTGGAGGTCAAGACCGACCTGCTGAACAACGTCATCGCCATCGTGCTCATCTCCATCGGCCTCGCTGCGGCGCTGGCGCTGGGGCTGGGCAGCCGGGACATCGCCGGGCAGATCATCGCCGGCATCTATGTGCGTGAGCTCTATCAGGTAGGACAGGACGTCAAGGTGGGCGATGTCGAAGGACAGATCGAGGAAATAGGCACGGTGAAGACCATCCTCCTCACCGATGAAGGCGAACTGGTCTCCGTGTCCAACCGGACATTGCTCGACCAGCGGGTAACGAGCCGCTAACACGGCGCGCCATCCCTGCTAATGTATGCCGCCATAGCGGAGCGCGTCCCCGCGCTCCAGCGGCTCCTGACCTGACTGTCGGCCCGACCTGTTTTGAACAAGCCCCAATCGCTGTCCCTGCGCTACGACCCCCGCGAGCTCTCCGATGAAGAGCTGGTGGAGCGCGCCCATGTGGAGCTGTTTCACGTCACGCGTGCCTATGAAGAGCTCATGCGTCGCTACCAGCGCACCCTGTTCAACGTTTGTGCTCGATATTTGGGGAACGAACGAGACGCTGACGATGTCTGTCAGGAGGTGATGCTGAAGGTGCTCTATGGATTGAAGAACTTCGAAGGAAAGTCCAAGTTCAAGACCTGGCTCTACAGCATCACGTATAACGAATGTATTACCCAATATCGGAAAGAGCGTCGTAAACGTCGTTTACTTGATGCCCTGAGTCTCGATCCTCTCGAGGAGGCCTCGGAGGAGAAGGCACCCAAGCTCGAAGAGCGCGGAGGCCTTGAGCGATGGCTGGTGCATGTGAACCCGATCGATCGTGAAATCCTGGTGCTGCGCTTTGTCGCAGAACTGGAATTTCAGGAAATTGCTGACATTATGCATATGGGTCTGAGCGCCACGAAGATGCGATACAAGCGTGCGCTGGACCGTTTGAGAGAAAAATTTTCAGGATTGACCGAAACTTAGTTGGGGAAAATTAATCTCTTAGATCAGCGAGTTCTGGTAAACTTGCGCACCAAGTTGTCCTCGAGATTGTTCGACAACTTACTGACAACCAAGATGGGGATTTACGGATGAAACTGAAAAACACCTTAGGCGTAGCCGTTGGCTCTATCGTCGCCGCACTTTCTCTGAACGCGCTGGCGCAAGGCCAAGGCGCTGTCGAGGTGGAGGCTTTCGGCAAGCGCTACTTCACCGACAGCTCGCGTGATCTGTCCAATGGCAACCTGTTCGGTGGCTCGGTTGGTTACTACCTGACCGACGACGTCGAACTGGCTCTGTCCTACGGCGAGTTTCACGACATTCGTTCCGAAAACGACACCGGTAACAAGAACATCAAGGGCAGCCAGACTGGCCTCGATGCCATCTACCACTTCGGCACCCCGGGTGTCGGCCTGCGTCCGTACGTCTCCGCTGGCTTCGCTCACCAGAGCATCAGCAACGTTCCGGCGCGTACCGGTCGTGACCACAGCACCTTCGCCAACATCGGCACCGGCCTGAAGTACTACTTCACCGAGAACTTCTACGCCAAAGCCGGCCTGGACGGCATGTACAACATCGATGTGGGTGAGTCCGAGTGGGCCGCTGGCGTGGGTGTTGGCGTGAACTTCGGTGGTGGCTCCAAGCCCGCTGCCGAGCCGGCCCCGGCTCCGGTTGCCGAAGTCTGCTCCGACAGCGACAACGACGGCGTCTGCGACAACGTCGACAAGTGCCCGGACACCCCGGCCAACGTCACCGTTGACGCCGATGGCTGCCCGGCCGTTGCCGAAGTCGTACGCGTTGAGCTGGACGTGAAGTTCGACTTCGACAAGTCCAAGGTCAAAGAAGAAAGCTACGGCGACATCAAGAACCTGGCTGACTTCATGAACCAGTACCCGTCGACCACCACCACCGTTGAAGGCCACACCGACTCCGTCGGCACCGACGCCTACAACCAGAAACTGTCCGAGCGTCGTGCCAACGCCGTTCGTGAAGTCCTGGTCAACCAGTACGGTGTAGGTTCCGAGCGCGTCAACTCGGTTGGTTACGGTGAGTCCCGCCCGGTTGCTGACAACGCTACCGACGCTGGCCGCGCTGTTAACCGTCGCGTAGAAGCTGAAGTAGAAGCCCAAGCCAAGTAATTGGTCTGAGCGCTGAAAAACCCGGCCTCGGCCGGGTTTTTCTTTGCCTGGAGAAAAGTGCCAGGAGATGAATCCCGTCGTGGGTCGGCAGCGCGCGTAGGTTGGGTAGAGGTACGAAACCCAACATTGCGATGTCGAGCCCTGGAATGCCGCCCGATCAGGCGCTCAACGCTACGGCCACCGCGACCGCCTCGCCCGCTACCTCACCGATCACCAGGATCGCCGGGCTCTTCAGCTGGAAGTCGCCGGCGTCGTCCTGCATCTGTGCCAGCGTGCTGCGGCATTCGCGTTGATAGGGCAGGGAGGCGTTCTCGATCATCGCCACCGGCATGTCCGCCGCCATGCCGCCGGCCAGCAGGCCTTCACGGACCGCTGCCAGGCGCGCCACGCCCATGTACACCACCAGCGTGGTGCCGCTGCGGGCCAGGGCCTGCCACTCGGGTTCGCTGTCATCCTGGGTGTGGGCGGTGACCAGGGTGACGCCCCGGCTGATGCCGCGCAGGGTCAGGGGAATGCCGCACTGGGTGGCGCCCGCCAGCCCGGCGGTGATGCCGTTGACCAGCTCGCTCTCCACCCCACGCTCGGCCAGCCACTGCGCCTCTTCGCCACCCCGGCCGAAGATGCACGGGTCGCCGCCCTTGAGGCGCACCACGCGCTTGCCCTGGCGTGCGTAGCGCAGCATCAGGCGATGGATGAAGGCCTGGGGCGTCGAGCGGCAGCCCCCGCGCTTGCCGACTCGGATCACCCGGGCGCCCGGGCAGTGCTCCAGCACCGCCGGGTTGACCAGGTCGTCGATCATCACCACCTCGGCGCCGTTGAGCGCCCGCACCGCTTTCAGCGTCAGCAGCTCCGGGTCACCGGGCCCCGCACCCACCAGCCAGACCTTGCCATTCATGGGCTTCTCCTCAGGCATTCACTGCGGTCGGCATCGGTTGCGCCGCCAGCATTCTCTTGATTTCCGGTACGCAGGAGCCGCAACGCGTGCCGCACCCCAATGCTTCTTTCAGCCCAGCCAGGTCCAGCCCCTGGGCGATGCCCGCCTGCACGGCCTGCAGGCTGACGTTCATGCAGTTGCACAGGGTGCGATTGGCGCCGGCCGCCGCACTGGCACCCGGTGGTGTGCTCAGGGGGGCCAGCAGCCAGCGCCGCAGTTCCGTGTCCACGCGGCCCTCCTGCCACAGGCTCTTCAGCCAGCCCCATGCGGCGGTTTCACCCGCCAGGCGCAGCGCAGTGATGCGCCCCTGCTCGATACGCACGCGCTTGCCCACCGCGCGCTGCGGGTCGTCGTAGCTCATCACCGTCCCCTGATCCAGTTGCAGCAGGCGGTCGATGCGCAGCAGCAGCGCTGCATCCGGTGCCTGCCCGTGGGCCGCGCGCAGCACCAGGGCAGGGCGCTCACGCCCGACCAGGGCCAGGTTGGCGTAGGTGAAGGCCTCGCACAGCGGTCGGAGGGCTTCGAAGCGCGCCTGCACATCACCCTCCACCAGCACGAAGAGTTGCCAGGGCAGCTCCACCCGCTCCACCTCCACGCCCGCATGCTTGAGTTCCGGCTGCTTCGAGAGCGGATCGTAGGCCGGGGTGGTCAGCACGTTGACGCCCAGCCCCTTGAGGAAGCGATCGCCCCAATGCATCGGCAGGAAGGCCTGGCCGGGTGGCAACGAGTCATCGCTCTTGACCGGCACCACCAGCTCGCCGCGCCGGCTCTTCACCCGCACCAATTGGTCGTCCTTGAGCTGGCGGCGGCGCATCTCCGCCGGGTGCAGCCCCAGTTGCGCCTGCTCCACGTGGCCGAACAGCTGGGCGGCGGTGCCGGTGCGGCTCATACCATGCCACTGGTCGCGCAGGCGTCCTGTGTTCAGGGTCAATGGGTAGCGCAGTTCGCGACGCTCCTGGGGGGCGAGGTAAGGGGCGGCGACGAACTGTGCCCGGCCACTCGGCGTGGGGAAGCGGCCGTCGCCATAGAGGCGCGCGGTGCCTTGTTGGGCGCCAGCGGGGTAGGGCCACTGCTGCGGGCCCTGGGTGTCGATCAGGCCGTAGCCGATGCCGGTCAGGTCCAGGTCGCGGCCGGCGGTGAGCGGCTTGTACTCCTCGAACAGCGCTTCGGGGCCGTCGAAATCGAATAGGCTGGGCTGGCCGGGGCGCAGGTGGTGTTCCAGGCGCCGGGCGAAGTCGCAGGCGATGGCCCAATCGGGGCGCGCCTCGCCCGGTGCCGGCACGGCCGGGCGCACATGGCTGATGCGCCGCTCGGAGTTGGTCACGGTGCCTTCCTTCTCGCCCCAGCTGGCGGCGGGCAGCAGCAGGTCGGCATGGCGGCAGGTCTCGGTGGTGAAGAAGGCTTCCTGCACGACCACGAAGGGGCAGGCAGCCAGTGCCGCGTGCACCCGCTGCTGATCGGGGAGGGACTGGGCCGGGTTGGTGCAGACGATCCACAGCGCCTTGATACGCCCGTCGCCCACGGCATCGAACAGGTCGATGGCCGACAGCCCCGGTGTTTCCGGCAGACGCTCGACGCCCCAGTAGGCCGCCACCTCGGCGCGGTGCTCGGCATTGCCCGCCTCGCGGTGGCCCGGCAGCAGGTTCGACAGGCTGCCGGTTTCGCGGCCGCCCATGGCGTTGGGCTGGCCGGTGAGGGAGAAGGGCCCGGCGCCGACGCGGCCGATCTGCCCGGTGGCCAGGTGCAGGTTGATCAGTGCGCTGTTCTTGGCGCTGCCGGCGCTGGACTGGTTCAGGCCCATGCACCAGAGCGAGAGGAAGCTCGGCGTGCGGCCGATCCACTCGGCGCAGCGCAGCAGGTCGGCGCTGTCGATGCCGCACAGCTCGGCCACCCGCGCCGGGCCGAAGTCGCGCACGCGCTCCTTGAGCGCATCGAAGCCTTCGGTGTGGCGCTCGATGAAGCGCCGGTCCACCCAGCCCTCCCAGAGCAGGATGTGGAGGATGCCGTGGAACAGCGCCACATCGCTGCCCGGGGTGATCGCCAGGTGCAGGTCGGCCAGCTCGCAGGTGTCGGTGCGGCGCGGGTCGACCACGATCAGGCGCATGTCCGGGCGCTTGGCCTTGGCCTCTTCCAGGCGTCGGAACAGCACCGGGTGGGCGAAGGCCATGTTGCTGCCGGCGATCAGCACGCAGTCGCTCTGCTCGATATCCTCGTAGGAGCAGGGCGGCGCGTCGGCACCCAGGCTGCGCTTGTAGCCGACCACGGCGGAGGACATGCACAGCCGCGAATTGCTGTCGATGTTGTGGGTGCCCACCAGGGCGCGGGCCAGCTTGTTGAAGGCGTAGTAGTCCTCGGTCAGCAACTGGCCCGAGACATAGAAGGCGACGCTGTCCGGCCCGTGCTCGGCGATGGTTTCGGCGAAGCGCGCGGCGGCGTGGTCCAGGGCGCTGTCCCAGTCTGTGCGGCTGCGTGCCAGGCCCTTGCCCAGGCGCAGCTCCGGGTACAGCGCGCGGGCCTGGAGGTCGCCGGTCAGGTGCAGGGTGGAGCCCTTGCTGCACAGGCGGCCGAAGTTGGCCGGGTGCGCCGGGTCACCGGCGACACCGAGGATGCGCGCGTCGTCGTGCTCGATCAGCACGCCGCAGCCGACGCCGCAGTAGCAGCAGGTGGAGGCGGTGGTCCGATTCATGACGAAGGTTCCTGTGAAGGGGGTCAGGCGCTTTGCAGCAGGCGCACGGGAATGCGCGCCGGCTCGGCGCAACGGGGTTCGGCCGCTGGCTCGGTGCTCTCGGCTGCCAGGGTCTCGCCGAAAATCAGGCGGTCACGCAGGTGGCGGATGTCGGTGCGTGCCTGCACCTGGCGGAAGTACCAGCCGCCGTCAGCGGTGTCGCCGAACAGGCAGGCACCCACCAGCACGCCGTCCTTGATCACCAGCTTCTTGTAGATGCCGTCGAGGGGGTTGGAGAGGGTGATGCTTTCGGTGCCTTCGCCGCCCATGAAGTCGCCGGCGGAGAACAGGTCGATGCCGGTGACCTTGAGCTTGGTGGAGACCACCGAGCCCTGGTAGCGGGCGAAGCCGAGCTGGGCCAGGTGGTTGGCGCAGACGCCGGCCTGGTCGAACAGCGGTGCCACCAGGCCGTAGGCGATGCCCCGGTGGCTGGCGCATTCGCCGATGGCATAGATGCGCGGGTCGTTGGTCTGCAGGGTGTCGCTGACCAGGATGCCGCGGTTGCAGGGCAGGCCGGCGCGTTCGGCCAGGGCGACGTTGGGGCGGATGCCGGCGGCCATCACCACCAGGTCGGCGGCGATCACCTCGCCGCCCTGGAACTGCACCGCGCAGACCCGGCCCTCGCCGTTGTCCAGCAACTCCTCGGTGTGGGTGCCCAGGCGGAAGCGGATGCCGCGAGCCTCCAGCGCTTCCTGCAGCAACTGCCCGGCGCTGCGGTCCAGCTGGCGGTCCAGCAGCCAGTCGGCGAGGTGCACCACGGTCACCTGCATGCCGCGCTGGCGCAGGCCGTTGGCCGCCTCCAGGCCGAGCAGGCCGCCGCCGATCACCACCGCGTGGCTGTGGCTGCGGGCGGTGTCGATCATCTGCCGGGTATCGGCGATGTCGCGGTAGCCGATCACGCCCTGCAGGCGGTTGCCCGGCACCGGCAGGATGAAGGGCGAGGAGCCTGTGGCGATCACCAGGCGATCGTAGGCGGCCTCGGTGCCGTCGTCGGCGATCACCAGGCGGCGGCGCCGGTCGATCTTCACCACGCTGCGGTTGAGCAGCAGGCGGATGCCGTGCCCGGCGTACCACTCCAGGTCGTTGAGGACGATGTCCTCGAAGGCCTGCTCGCCCGCCAGCACCGGTGACAGCATGATGCGGTTGTAGTTGGGGTGCGGCTCGGCGCCGAACACCGTGATGTCGTAGAGATCCGGGGCGAGCTTGAGCAGCTCCTCCAGGGTGCGCACTCCGGCCATGCCGTTGCCGATCATCACCAGCCTGGGTCTGTTCATGGGCGAGGCTCCTGCATGAATTCCGGGCAAACAAAAAAGGCGTCCCGCTGTTGCCAGCAGGACGCCTTTGTCCAAGTCCCGTTCTATCGGGAAAGTGCCATCTCTACGTTGAGGTGGGCGCTTTTTGTAGATTGTGATGGAGCCATTGCAGGGCTTGTGCCAACTCCGCCTGGCCCCGCTTTCCGTGGCTCCGGCGGGCCTTTGCGAGGCACGCCGGAGGCTCTGCTGCACCGCTTCGGGGCGGCTTGCCCGGCATCGGTGCGTCAGCCGTGCAGGCAGAGCACCAGCAGCGCCAGGTTGGCCAGCAACGACAGCAGGGCGATACCGCGCCAGACCTTCAGCGGCTCGCGCTCCAGCAGTGGGCGCGGCTTGCTCGCCAGCGCCTTGCGCTCGCCCTGTTCCAGGGCCAGCAGCCATTCCTCCGCCGTCTCGAAGCGTTGCCCGGGGTCGCTGGCCAGGGCGCGGCCGAGGCATTCGTCGAGCCAGGCGGGCAGGTCCGGGCGGTAGCGGCTGGCGGGCGTCGGCGTGCCGAAGCGCGGGTGCTGGAAGGCCTCGATCTCGCCGAAGGGGTAGTGCCCGGTGAGCAGTTGATAGAGGGTGACGCCCGCCCCGTAGATATCCTGCTGCGCGGACGGTTGTGCCCCGTCGAAGGCTTCGGGGGCGATGTAGCTGGGCGTGCCCGGCAGGCTGTGGGCCTCGTCCTGGGACAGGCCCGGACAATAGGCCAGGCCGAAGTCCAGCAGGCGCAGCTCGCCGTCCTCGCCGAGCAGCAGGTTCTCCGGCTTGATGTCGCGGTGCAGGATGTTGCGCCGGTGCAGCATGCCCAGGGCCCTGACCAGGCGCGGGGCGAGGTCCAGCCACTCGGTCAGCGCCAGCGGCCCGGCCTGGCGCAGCCGTTCGGCCAGGGTCTGCCCCGGGTACTCGCGCTGCAGGTAGTACAGGTGCTGGCGCTGTGGCAGTGGGTGCACCTCGGCGAAGTGGCGCCCGGCCACGCGGCGCAGGAACCATTCCTCCTGCAGCAGCGCCGGCCCGGCCGTGGGCTCGTCGTGGCGCGCGGGCGGCAGGGTCTTCAGCAGCCAGGGTTGGCCGGCGTCGTCGAGTACGCGGTAGAGCAGCGACTGGCGCGACTCGGCCAGCAGCCCCTGCACCCACCAGCCCTCGAACAGCTGGCCCGGGCGCAGCTCCGGTGGCAGCGGCCAATCATCCAGTTGCGCCAGGGCATCGGCCAGGCCGCTGGGGGGCAGGCCGTCGACCCGCACCAGCAGCGC
This sequence comes from Pseudomonas sp. zfem005, assembly GCF_032621735.1. Classification (NCBI taxonomy): domain Bacteria; kingdom Pseudomonadati; phylum Pseudomonadota; class Gammaproteobacteria; order Pseudomonadales; family Pseudomonadaceae; genus Pseudomonas; species Pseudomonas sp. zfem005. The sequence continues at coordinate 118,329 of NZ_JAVYJE010000003.1, forward strand.
GCTGGCGTTGTCCTGCCCGCCGGCCAGGTGCGCGGCGGCGACCAGGGCGCGGCTGGCCGCCTCGGGCTCGGGTTCGTCCTGGAGGATGCGCAGGATGCCGGCATCGCCCAGCACCGCCCAGATGCCATCGCTGACCAGGAGGAAGTGCTCGTCCTCCTGCAGCTCGCCGTCCAGGTAATCCACCACCAGGTGCTGGTCCAGCCCCAGCGCGCGCTTGAGCACGTGCTGCATGCCGGGCTGGTCCCAGACGTGGTCCTCGCTGAGGCGGTCGAGCTGCTCGCCGCGCCAGCGGTAGGCGCGGCAGTCGCCGACATGGGCGAGGGTGAAGCGCCGGCCACGCAGCACCAGGGCGGTGAGGGTGGTCAGCAGCGGCTGGCCGCCGCCGTTGGCCTGCAGCCAGCGGTTGTGGGCCAGCAGCAGGCGGTCGAGGGATTGCGCCACCGCCCAGGTTTCCGGCGTGGCGTAGTAGTCCAGCGCCAGCGCCTGCAGGGTGGCGCGCGCGGCCAGGCCGCCGTCGGCGCACTGGCTGACGCCATCGGCCAGGGCGAACAGGTAGCCCTTGCTGGCGGCCAGGGCCGGTGCGGGCGTCACCACCCGCAGGGCGTCCTGGTTCTCGCTGCGCGGGCCGATGGCGCTGGCCTCGCCGAAGCTCAGTTGCAGCCCCATGGCGCTCAGACGCGCGCCGCGGTGACGGCCGCCGAGCCCCAGGTGGTGCGCCAGCGCAGCTTCACGCCGTAGAGGCCGAACCAGGCCAGCACGCCGAGGCTGGCGAACAGCCACAGGCCCAGCTGGTAGTCGCCGGTGTGCTGCTTGATGGCGCCCAGGCCCGCGGTGAGGCAGAAGCCGCCGATGCCGCCGGCCATGCCGATGAGCCCGGTCATCACGCCCATTTCCTTGTGGAAGCGCTGCGGCACCAGCTGGAACACCGCGCCGTTGCCGGCGCCGAGGCTGAGCATGGCCACCACGAACAGGGCCAGGGCAGCAGTGGCGCTTGAGATGTGGAAGCCCACGGCGGCGATGCAGATGGCGGCCAGGGTGTAGACCACCAGCAGGGTGCGGATGCCGCCGATGCGGTCGGCGAAGGCGCCGCCCAGGGGGCGCATCAGGCTGCCGGCGAAGACGCAGGCGGCGGTGTAGTAGCCGGCGGTCACCGGCTCAAGGCCGTACTGGTCGTGGAAGTAGCCGGGCAGGGTGCTGGCCAGGCCGAGGAAGCCGCCGAAGGTGACGCTGTAGAAGAACATGAACCACCAGCTGTCGCGGTCGCCCAGAGCCTTCATGTAGTCGGCGAGGGATTTCGGCGCCGGGCGGTTGGGGGCATTGCGCGCGGCCAGGGCGAAGATCGCCAGGGTCAGCACCAGCGGGATCAGCGCCAGGCCGAACACGTTGTTCCAGCCGAACAGCGCGGCTAGCCCTGGAGCGAACAGCGCCGCCAGCACGGTGCCGGAGTTACCGGCCCCGGCGATGCCCAGCGCCTTGCCCTGGTGCTGCGGCGGGTACCACTGCGAGGCCAGCGGCAGGGCCACGGCGAAGGAGGCCCCGGCGAAGCCGAGGAACAGGCCCAGCAGCAGCGCCTGCTCGTAGCTGTGGATGCCCAGTTGCCAGGCGGTGAACAGCGCGGCGATCACCACCACCTGGCCGAACAGCCCGGTGGATTTCGGTGAGGTACGGTCGGCCAGCAGGCCCAGCAGGAAGCGCAGCACGGCCCCGGCGAGGATGGGCGTGGCGACCATCATGGCGCGCTGCTGGGTGGTCAGCTGCAGGTCAGCGGCGATCTGCACGCCCAGCGGGCCGAGCACGTACCAGACCATGAAGCTCAGGTCGAAATAGAGAAATGCGGCGAACAGGGTGGGGGCGTGGCCGGCCTTCCAGAAACTCGTAGTCATCGAACACCTCATCTGCGTCAGGGGGCCGGGAGGGCGCGCCGCGGGACAGCCCCGGCGGTCGCACCCTCCCGGAACACGTCGCGCTCGTGGCGCTTCGTGCCACGGCCTTGGCCGTGGCTGGGTAGGGTGGGTCGCATGCGGGCGCCCGGATCACGGCACGCCAGCCGCCCCATCGCTGGGGCCGGAACGAAAAAAGCGCCGCGCACTGGCTGCATTTCTGCGCAGTGACGCGACGCCTTTGTCGTTCAGTCGGGCAACCGCCGTTGGCTACCTGTGGAGGGGGTGGAGCAAGAGACGGGCCAAGGAGCGAGACCGATGCCGCCGGACGGGGCAAGTGCCTGATTTACCTGGCCTCGGTCGGTGCGGGGGAGGCGCCGAGCAGTGGGCCGGCCGGCACGGCCTGGGGCTGGCGCCGGTGCAAAAGGGGGCGCGCTGTCGCGCCCGTGCACCGGGGCGGAGCTGCGGGGGCGGGTTCAGTCCAGCCAGTTGACCTTGGGGAAGGTGCTGCGGAACTTCTCCGGCATCTCCACCACCTTCGACGCGTGGTAGTCGAAGAACACGAAGCCGGACTTGGCCATGGCCACCAGCTTGCCGTCGGCCGGGCGGGTGATGCGGAAGGTGATGTCGCCGCCGTAGCGGTTGAAGTCCATCACGCCTACCTCGAACAGCAGCTGGTCGCGGGCATGGGCCTCGGCGCGGTAGGTGGTGGCCAGGTCGGTGACGATGATGCCGGTGCCGTCGCCCTCGGTCTCGGTGATGCCGAAGTCGAAGAGGAAGCGCGCGCGGGCCTCGGAGATCATCGAGATCATCGAGTCGTTGCCCAGGTGGTTGGCGCCATTGATGTCGGTGACCCGCACGGTCAGGTGGGTGGAGTAGCAGAACTGGTCTTCGGGGAAGTTCAGGGTCAGGCGGGCCATCGGGGTGCAAACCTCGTACGTCGGTAGGGAAGGGGCCGTGGCAACGGCGGGCGGATTCTACCCGCGCCGCCGCCGCTATGTGGCCATTCGCCGACTGAATGAGGCTCAGCGGTGCAGGCCGTTGAGCCAGTAGAAGGTCACCCGGCCGCCTTCGTTGCTCGGGCCGCTGTTGTCCTGGATATAGGCGCCGGCCTTGAAATAGAGCTGCTGGTTGCCCCAGTAGCCGCTCAGCTGGCGGAACAGGCCGCCGTCATCGCCCTTGCTGGTGACGGTAATGCCCAGGCGCCCGCTGGGGGTGAGGCGCAGGTCGTAGCCGAAGCGCTCGCCCAGGTCGACGTTCTCGGCCAGCAGGATGTTCTCCACCTCCTTGTCGCCGGGGCGCTTGCGCAGCAGGGCCTCGAGGCGGCCGGTGCCGTCCTTGTAGTGGTACTGCAGCTTCAGCAGCGGGTCGTTCTCGCTGCCGGCTTCGTCCTTGCTGTGGATCTGCCCGATGATGATCTTGTTCTTGCTCGGCACCTGCTGCACCGAGAGCACGGCGCTCAGGTAGTTGTCGGCGCTCTGGTAGTTCCAGTAGCTCAGGGTGCCGTCGGCCTGGGTTTCGCGCAGTTCGCTGCGCGGGTAGCGGGCGTCCTCGCTGGTGCTGCCGGTGACGGGGACCCAGAAGGTCACCGAGCCGTCGTCGTTGCGGCGGAAATACTGGCTTTCGTAACCGTTGTTGAGCCGCTGCGTGGTGATGAGCGTGGCGGATTCGTGGGTGGGGATGTCGAGTTTCCAGGTGCTGAGATCTATCACGGGCGGTCCTTGGTGCCGGGTGGAATAAGCCCCTGTTCGGACCGGCCTGATCCTGGAAGTTCAGCGAGGTTCCCGTTGGGCGACGAAGTGCATGTTCGCCAGCGGGAAAAGAAGCACGGTGCCACCCGCCGGGCGGTGCCGGACCGCCCGCCTCGTGGCCGCCCGGCCAAGGGCAGGCGGCCGGCAACCCCTTACAGCGTCAGGCGGTAGACCCGCAGGCGGTGGCCGTCGGGGTCGATGCCGCTGAAGGTGTAGCCGAAGTCCATGGCCTCCGGCGCCTGGACGATCTCCACGCCCTGTTCCCGCCAGAGCCGATGCAGGCGATGCACGTCGTCGTCGCTGTCGACGTGGAAGCACAGCTCGCCGCCACCACCCGGCACCGTGGTGGCCGGCTTCACGCCGCCGCGGGCCCAGAGGCCGAGCTTGAAGCCGTTGTCGAAGACGAACAGGGCGAAGCCCGGGCTGTGCTCGACGGTCTCGCGCGCCAGCAGGCGCCGATAGAAAGCGGCACTGCGCACGGGGTCGTCGACGTACAGGTTGAGCAGGTTGGGGGCGATCATGGGATGGGTCTCCGATGCGGAGCGACGGGCGTCGTCACTCGATGCGCGCAGGCTAGGCCCACCCCCTGTCAGTTTCTGGCAGCAGCCTCACTGCTCGTCGATGCCGTGCAGCTCGCGCCACGCTCGCAGCAGCACCTGGCGCCGCCGTGGGTAGCGTTGGCCCAGGTCGAGCAGGTCGTCCACCCGGTCCAGGCGGAAGTGGCGCATGCCCTGGCGCAGCTCGCACCAGGCGGCCAGCACCCGGGTCTGCTCGAAGTAGCCCAGGGCGAACGGCCAGACCACCCGCTGCGACGCCTGGCCCTCGGCGTCGCGGTAATCGAGCTGCACGCGGTGTTCCCGGCGGATGACCTCGCGTACCTGTTCCAGCAGCGCATCGGGGATATCGCTGGCCGGTGCCGGGCCGATCAGCAGGGTGCTGGTCTCCAGTTCCTCGCGCAGGGCCGGGGGCAGTACCGCGCCGACCTTGGCCAGCACATCACGCGCTGCATCCATCAGCTGGCGGTCGCCCCGGCGGCTGACCCAGCGCATGCCGAGCACCAGGGCCTCGATCTCGCCCAGGGAGAACATCAGCGGCGGCAGCTCGAAGCCGGGCCGCAGCACATAGCCGAGCCCGGCGCCCCCTTCGATATTGGCGCCCTGCTGCTGGAGGGTGGCGATGTCGCGGTAGAGGGTGCGCAGGCTGATGCCCAGTTCGGAGGCCAGGGCATGCCCGGCGACGGGGTAGCGGTGGCGGCGGAGGATCTGCAGCAGGTCGAGCAGGCGCTGGCTTCGGGACATGGCGGTCGCCCGTTCAGAGACGCAGCAGCCCGACGCTGCGCAGGAAGCGCTCGACGTCGGCGGTGTAGCCGTTGTCCTGGCCGAGTTCGTGGTTGATCTGCCGGTGCGACATGTCCACGCCCATGACCTCGACGCGCTTGCCCAGCTCGCGCCCCTTGGCGGCGAAGCCACGGGCCTGGGGGCAGGCATCGTCGCGGCGGGTGGAACACACCGCCAGCAGCGGTGCGCCGGCCTGCTCCAGGCGCAGGGTGGGGGAGGCGGCGCGCCAGGTGGCGGGATCGTCGCCGAAGGCGCGGTCATAGAGCTTCAGGTGCGGGCCGCGCATCACCGTCTCGACGTTGAAGGCGGCGCTGTCCAGCGCCACGGTGCCGATCCATGGGCGCGCGCCCTGCTGGGCGGCGATCTCCGGGGCGGCGTCGATCAGCGCCACCAGGTGTGCGCCGGCGGAGTGGCCCATCAGCACGAAGCGCGCCGGGTCGGCCTGCCAGCCGCTGGCCAGTTGCTGGGCCTGGGCCAGGGCGCGGGCCACGTCGTCGGCCTGGGCCAGCGGCGGGGTGTCGGGGAGCATGCGGTAGTTGGTGGAGACCAGCACCACGCCCTGGGGCACCCAGCGCAGGGCCTTGTTCAGGGCGACGCTGCCGTTGTCCTTGTCGCCATTGGCCCAGCCACCGCCGTGAACCATGAAGATCACCGGAGCGGGCACGCGCGGCGCCACCTTGGGCAGGTAGACGTCGAAGCGCTGGCGCTCGTCGTTGCCATAGGCGACATCGCGCTGCACGCGGATGCCGGCCCCGTCGAGCTGGCGGGCTTCGCGGCGCTCCTGGAGCAGGCCGGCACTGGCGGTCTGCAGGCTGAGGGCGCCGAGCAGGGCGGCGCAGAGGAACAGCAGGCGGCTGGGCTTCATCGTTGGGTCCTTCGCTGATGGGCCGGGACGACGCCCGGTACAGCCTTGATACGCCGCTGGGGCACGAACCCCTGCGCGGGAATGAAAACGGCGCCCCGTGGGGCGCCGCTGCCTGTCACTCGGCCTTGCGAGGCTTGCCCGGCTGGATCAGCCCATCGGCCCTGAACATCGCCTTGATGCCACGGATGGCCTGGCGGATGCGGTCCTGGTTCTCGATCAGGGCGAAGCGCACGTGGTCGTCGCCGTATTCGCCGAAGCCGATGCCGGGGGAGACGCAGACCTTGGCCTCGGCCAGCAGCTTCTTGGCGAACTCCAGGGAGCCGAGGTGGGCGTAGGGCTCGGGGATCTTCGCCCAGATGTACATCGAGGCCTTGGGGTTCTCGACCATCCAGCCGGCCTCGTGCAGGCCCTTGACCAGCATGTTGCGGCGCTGGCGGTACTGCTCGGCGATGTCGCGCACGCACTGCTGGTCGCCTTCCAGCGCGGCGATGGCGGCCACCTGCAGCGGGGTGAAGGTGCCGTAGTCGTGGTAGCTCTTGATCCGCGCCAGGGCGCTGACCAGCTCCGGGTTGCCGACCATGAAGCCGATGCGCCAGCCCGCCATGTTGTAGCTCTTGGACAGGGTGAAGAACTCCACCGCGATGTCCTTGGCGCCGGGCACCTGCATGATCGAGGGGGCCTTCCAGCCGTCGTAGACGATGTCGGCGTAGGCCAGGTCGTGGATCACCAGCACGTCGTACTGCTTGGCCAGGGCCACCACGCGTTCGAAGAAGTCCAGCTCCACGCACTGCGCGGTGGGGTTGGAGGGGAAGCCGATGATCATCATCTTCGGCTTGGGGATGGACTCGCGGATGGCGCGCTCCATCTCGGCGAAGAAGTCCACGCCGGGCACCAGCGGCACCGAGCGCACCTGGGCGCCGGCGATCACCGCGCCGTAGATGTGGATCGGGTAGCTGGGGTTGGGCACCAGCACCGTGTCGCCGTGGTCCAGGGTGGCCAGCATCAGGTGCGCGAGGCCTTCCTTGGAGCCGATGGTGACGATGGCTTCGCTTTCCGGGTCGATCTCCACGTCATAGCGGTCCTTGTACCAGCGCGAGATGGCGCGGCGCAGGCGGGGAATACCGCGGGAGGTGGAGTATCCGTGGGTGTCTTCGCGCTGGGCGACCTGCACCAGCTTCTCGACGATGTGCGGCGGGGTGGCCCCATCGGGGTTGCCCATGGACAGGTCGATGATGTCCTCGCCACGACGGCGCGCGGCCATCTTGAGTTCGGCGGTGATGTTGAAGACGTAGGGGGGGAGACGATCGATGCGCGCGAAACGGCGCGGAGAACGCGTGTCAGCCATGCTTTCCTCGGATACGTAAGCGCCCGGAACCGTCCGAGCGACGTTGGCCACATGGGTGGCCTGGCGGCGAAGATAAGCGCAGCGGTGGGGCGTTGTCGAGAAAAATCCGAGGCGTTGCGGGGCGTTTTCTTTCAGGGCGAATGGGTGTGCCAATCAGCCTCAGCCTGCACGGGATACCCCGGGGCGTAGGGTGGATGCCGCTCTTTGCATCCACCAGCGGTGCCGACCCGGGCGCTGTTGCGGTGGGCCGGTACAGGCTCCACCGCAACGAATTCCAGTGGGTAGGGTGGATGCCGCTCTTTGCATCCACCCGCAGTGCCGACCTGGGCGCCGGTGCGGTGGACCGGTGAAGCGTGGTCCACCCTACGATTGCCCGGCGTGCGGCGTTACTGAGGGATGAGAATCGAGAACTTCTTGTGGTGGGTGCTGCCGTTGACGTCACGCACCTGGGCCACGAACCAGTGGGCGGTGGCGGAGGCGGTGCCGGCTTCCGGGGTGCCGCTGACCAGGCCGTCGGCGGCCAGCGTCAGGCCGGCCGGCGGGTGGCCGCTGACCAGCTTCCAGGTGGCGCCGCCGAGGCCGCCGGTGCTGTAGAGCTGGGTCTGGTAGGCCTGGCCGACACGGGCGTTGGGCAGGGCGGCGGGGCTGTTGACGAAGAGGCCGTCGTTGGGGTGGCTGGCGGCCAGGCGGTAGAACTTAACCCGCGCGCCTTCGGTGGCGCTGTCGCCGTGCATGTGCAGGTAGGCACCGGCCTTGAAGTAGAAGGTCTCGCTGTTCCACGCCGGGTCCATCGCCATGGTCGCCACGGCCCCGCCGTTGGCCGAGGCCATGGCGACGTTGTTGCTGACCTTCATCTGGTAGCTGAAGGTCTCGCCCAGGGCGATGTCGGTGGCCAGCACGTGGTTGGTGTAGGGCAGGCCCTGCTCCGGCAGGCCCTGCAGCTTGGCGATGACGCGGCCGGTCTTCTTGGCGAAGTCGTAGCGGTAGTAGAGGAGGATCAGCGGCGCGCTGCCGTAGCCGTGCACCTGGCCGACGATGACCAGGCCGTCGCTGGGCACCTGCATGACCTTGAGCAGGGCGTCCTGCACCGATTCACCGGCGCCGCTCCAGGTCAGCCCGAGGTTGCTCGGGTCGAGCATCTCGCGCAGTTCCGAGCGCGGGCTGCTGGAGCCCCCGGCGGTGGCGCCGTTGACCGGCGTCCAGAAGCTCAGGGAGCCGTCGCCCGCGTCGGTGCGGAACCAGCGCGACTGGTAGCCGTCGGGCCCGCTGAGCTGGTCGGGGCGTACGGTGACGGCCTTGCCCTCGGTGCCGCCTTCGGCGTCCTGGGGCACGGTGATGTTCCAGTTCTCCAGGGCGAAGTTGCCGCCCGGGGCGACGCCCTTGTAGAGCTCGGCCTGGGCCTCGCCCAGCAGCAGGCAGCCGAACAGGCCGAGCCAATAGGCACCGCGATGGCGGTGGGACGTAGAGTGGAGCGATTGGAACCTGTGCATGCCTTGCATCCTCGTTGTCGGGCCGCACTCCGCTCGAGACCGCTCTCCTTCGACGCGTACGTGCCTTCCCTGCGCTTGTATAGGGCCTGCCGCATGGCAGGCCTTTCACAGACTCGTCGCCTTCAAGGAAGGTTCTGCCGCTGCGTTGCGGCGGCGACCGGTGGCGTACTGGCACCGGGGCATTGCACAGGGCTCAAGGGCGGGTTTCGGCCTTGAGGCGGATCAGCAGTTCGGCGAGGCGTTCGATATCGGCGTCCGTGGTGCGCCACGAGGAAACGCTTAGGCGGAAGGCCGGGCGCCCCTGCCACAGGGTGGGGCCGAACCATACGTCGCCCGAGGCCTGGGCGGCGAGGCGGATGGCCAGGGTCTGCTCGTCGTTGTCGGCGCGCACCAGCACCTGGTTGAGCACCACGCGGTTGAGCACCTGGTAGCCGGCGCCGCGCAGGCGTTCGGCAAGGTGGCCGGCCTGGCGCAGGTGGCGGTCGATCAGCTCGCGCAGGCCGTCGCGCCCGAGGCTGGCCAGGGCCGCCCAGATGGGCACGCCCCGGGCGCGGCGGGAGAACTCCAGGTTGAGGTTCTTCTGCGCATCGCGGGAGGCGCTGGCGTAGGCGGCGTCGCTGTTCATCGCCGTGGCCAGGGCCTCGGCGTCGCGGCAGATGGCCATGGCGCCGTCGTAGGGGGTGTTCAGCCACTTGTGGCCATCGGTGGTCCAGCTGTCGGCCCGCTCGACCCCCTCGGTGAGCGCGGCGGCGGAGCTGGCCCGGGCCCAGAGGCCGAAGGCGCCGTCCACATGCACCCAGGCGCCGGCGGCGTGGGCACGGGGGATGAGTTCGGCGAAGGGGTCGAACTCGCCACCGTTCACCTCGCCGGCCTGCAGGCAGAGCACCGTCATGTCGTCCAGCGGCGGCAGCTGCGCCGGGTCGATGCGGCCCAGTTCGTCGACGGGCGCTACCAGCAGGCGGTTGATGCCGAAGCCGAGGATGCGCAGGGCCTTCTTCACCGTGATGTGCACGCTGGCGGAGACCACCACGCGCACCTCGGGCGCACCCATCAGGCCGTCGCCGTCGAAGTCCCAGCCCTTGCGTGCGAGCAGGGCACGGCGCGCGGCGCTGAGGCAGGCCAGGGTGCAGGCGGTGGCACTGGTGCCGAAGCCGACGGCGCTTTCAGCAGGCAGGCGGAGGCTCTCCAGCACCCAGCGCGCGGCGGCCTTCTCGATGCGGTCGGCGGCGGGGGAGTTGTCGAAGGATGAGGCGCACTGGTCCCAGGCCAGCACCAGGCGCTCGGCCGCGGCGGCGGCGGGCAGGGTGGCGCCGATGACGAAGCCGAAGTAGCGCCCGCCGTTGGAGGCGGTGGTGGCGGGGGAGCCCAGCTCGTCCAGCAACTGCAGCGCCTGCGGGGCGGGCAGGCCCTGGGTGGGCAGGGGGCCGTCGAAGCCGGCCAGGGCGGCGATGGCCTCGGCGTCGGGAAATACGCGGCGCCCGGGGATGCCGTCGAAGTAGGCGAGGGCGCGGCGGTCGGCGTCTTCGAGGAGCTGGCGTTCGGTGTCCATGGGCGTGTCCGGGCGGTGGCTGCGATGGGCTTACCTTAGCCGTTGCCACGGCGGGCCAGCAGATACACGCCACGCCGGCGATGGCCGTACAGTCGCGGTCGGCGGACCCCGGACAGCAGAACAGTTACAACTCCCACCCGTACAGTTGCCCCTCAGTGCCCGAGCATGTCGTGCATCGCGATGATCTGCTCGGCCACCTGTATGAGCTTCTGCTGGCGGCTCATGGCCTGGCGGCGCATCAGCGTATAGGCGTCTTCCTCGTTGCAGTTCTTCATCTTCATCAGCAACCCCTTGGCCAGTTCCACGCGCTTGCGCTCGGCCAGTTGCTGCTCGCGGGCGTTGAGCTGCGCGCGCAGGGCCTGGTCGCTTTCGAAGCGGGCCATGGCGACGTCGAGGATGGGTTGCAGGCGCTGGGCGTGGATGCCCTCGACTATGTAGGCGCTGACGCCGGCCTGGATGGCCTGGCGCATCACGCCCGGGTCGTGCTCGTCGGTGAACATGACGATGGGGCGGGGCTGGTCGCGGCTGACCAGCACCACCTGTTCCATGACGTCGCGGCCGGGGGATTCGGTGTCGATGAGGACCACATCGGGGCGCACGGCCTCGACCCGTGCGGGCAGGTCGATGGTCAGCCCGGATTCGTCGATGACCTCGAAGCCGGCCTCGACCAGGGCGGCGCGCAGGCGGCCGACTTTCTTTGCGGTGTCGTTGATCAGAAGGATGCGCAGCATAGGGTGGCCGTCCGGTTACAGGGCGAGGGCGGAAGACGTGCCGGCGAGGGCGTGCAGGCGGAAGCCGCGTGCGTAGCCGGCCGGGTCGCTGCCATCCCAGGTGATGCCGTCCATCAGCGTGGCACTGCGCATTTCGGCGGGCGCTTCGATGCCGAGGGCTGCGGCGGCCTGGCGGTAGAGGTCGAGGCGCTGCACCTGGCGGGCGACGCCGAGGTAGTCCGGGTCATCACGCAGCAGGCCCCAGCGGCGGAACTGGGTCATGAACCAGATGCCGTCGGAGAGGTAGGGCAGGTTGACCCGGCCGCCGTCGAAGAAGCGCAGCGGATGGTCGTCTTCCCAGGCGTTGCCGAGGCCGTCGCGGTAGTGGCCGAGAAAGCGTGGCTCGATGGCACTCAGGGGCGCGTCGATGTACTCGGCGCCGCTGATCAACTGGGCGGTGCTGCGGCGGTTTTCCAGGCTCTGCTCGATGAAGCGGCTGGCTTCGAGCACCGCCATGGTCAGCGCGCGGGCGGTGTTCGGGTAGGCGTCGGCGAAGGCGGCGGTGACGCCGAGGACCTTCTCCGGGTGGTCGGGCCAGATCATCTGGCTGGTGGCGAGGGTGAAGCCCTGGCCCTGCTCCACCGCGAGCGCGCCCCAGGGGCCGCCGGCGCAGAAGCCGTCGATGCGTGCGGCCTGAAGGTGGGCGACCATCTGCGAAGGCGGCACCACCACGCTGCTGACGTCGTGCAGCGGATGGATGCCCTGGGCGGCCAGCCAATAGGCCAGCCACATGGCGTGGGTGCCGGTGGGGAAGGTCTGGGCGAAGGTCAGCCGTGCACCGCCTTGGCGCACATGGGCGGCCAGTGCCTCGGCAGTGGTCACGCCCGCGCGCCGTAACGGTTCGGAGAGGTTGATGGCCTGGCCGTTCTGGCACAGGCCCATGAGGATGGCCATGTCGGTGGCGCTGCCGCCGATGCCCAGGTGGATGCCGTAGACCTGGCCGTAGAGGGCCTGGGCGGCGTCCAGCTCGCCGGACAGCAGCTTGTCGCGCAGGGTGGCCCAGGAAGCCTGGCGCTTGAGGTTGAGGGTGAGCCCATAGGGCTGGGCGAAGCCCTGGGTGGCGGCGACGATCAGCGAGGCGGAGTCGGTGAGGGCCATGAAGCCGAGGTCCAGCGTGCTCTTTTCAGGTGCGTCGCTGCCGGCGACCCAGGCCAGGTTGTCGGTACGTGTGTGCAGTCGGTTGTCGCTCATGCTGTCGCCTTCCCATCAACAAAAAGGCGTCGCCACGGCGGATCGCGGGGTGCGATGGCCGATGACGACGCCATTGTCCGGTGGCCCGCTCCGCCGTTGGAGCGGGCCTGATGCCTTGGGCAAAGCAAGCGATGTGCCAGGGGCAGAAAGCAAAGCCCCCGCCGGAGCGGGGGCTGGGTGGAGCGGGGCGGATCAGCGTTCGATGATCTGCTTCACCTGGGTCTGCGGGATCTGCTGCTTGCGGCCTTCACTGTCTTCGAACTCGAGCATGCCGGTGTCTTCATCCAGCTGCGGCTTGCCGTCGCTGGTGAGCATCTGGCCGTCGGTGGTGTTGATCAGATACTCGCTGGAGCAGCCGGCCAGGCCGACCAGGCAGAGGGCGATGAGAATCCAGTGCTTCTTCATGGTGGTACTCCTTGGAATGAGCGGTTGGGCGCTTCTCCTTGGAACATAGCCGCTGGCGGTGGGCTGGCAAGGTGGGGGAGGGTGAATTCGTGGTGTGCGGCACGGTTCGGCGAGGTGGCTTTTCTTCGGTTCGGTTTTCGGTTCGACGGATCTGGGGCAGCGAAGCGTTTCGCGAATGAATTGGCTCTGTCTGCGTTAGCTGTTGTGGTTTTGATGCAAGCGCTCAAGCACGGCCATTTCCGGGCGCCCAAGGGTTCGTGCCACCTCCACCGCATGGGTTTCGCTTCGCTCTACACCATCCTACGAAAGCTCCGAACGCAGTCGTTGCGCCGGGGGACGAGCGGCATGGATGCCGCGAGAGGCGCGCCAGGCCATGGATGGCCCATCGCGCCGGCCCCCAGAGCAACGATGGAGTGAGGGAACCCCGGCGAAGCCGGGGCCGGATGATGGGGCTGCGTTTTTGGTTCCTTTTTTGGCGACTGAAAAATGGGACTCGCCCGGGTGGGCGAAACCAGAAACATCACCAGAGCTCGGCAATCAGCTGGACTCAAATCCTCTAGCAACACTTAATGCAGACAGAGCCAATGAATTCGCCCCTACAAGCCCATGGGGCATCACGCCAGCGCCGCCTCCTCCAGGCGCATCGGCCGCCATTGGCGCAGCTTGCGGTACAGGGTCGGCACCACGAACAGGGTGAAGAAGGTGCCCACCAGCAGGCCGCCGGCGATCACCATGCCGATCTGCTGGCGGCTTTCCGCGCCGGCACCGGTGGCAATGGCCAGGGGCAGCGAGCCGAGGACCATGGCGCCGGTGGTCATGAGGATCGGCCGCAGGCGTTGCACCGAGGCTTCCATCACCGCCTCGTCCAGGCTGCGGCCCTCGCGCAGCAGCTGGTTGGCGAATTCGACGATAAGGATGCCGTGCTTGGTGATCAGGCCGATGAGCGTGACCATGCCCACCTGGGAATAGATGTTCAGGGTGCCACCGAACAGCTCCAGGGCGAGCAAGGCGCCGGCGATGGAGAGCGGCACGCTGAAAAGGATGATCAGCGGGTCGACGAAGCTTTCGAACTGCGCCGCCAGCACCAGGTAAATGAACACCAGGGCCAGGGCGAAGGTCAGCGCCACCCCGGCGCTGGATTCCTTGAAGTCGCGGGAAGTGCCGGTGTAGTCGAACTGGGTCTCCGGCGGCATCACCTCGCGGGCCACGCGCTCCAGGTGGGTCAGCGCCTCGCCCAGGGTGTAGCCGCTGCCGACGTTGGCGCTGAGGGTCACCGCGCGCAGCTGGTTGAAGTGGTTGAGCTCGCGCGGCGCCACCGTCTCCTTCACCTCGATCAGGTTGGAGAGCTGCACCATGCTGTCGTCGCGGCCGCGCACGTACACGCGGTTGAGGTCGTCGGGGTTGCTGCGGTCGACGTTGGCCAGCTGCACCAGCACGTCGTACTGCTCGCCGTTCTGCTTGAAGCGGGTCACCTGGCGGCTGCCGAACAGGCTCTCCAGGCTGCGGCCGATGGTGGCGACGTCGGTGCCCACCGCCGTGGCCTGCTCGCGGTTGACCGTGACCTTGAGCTGCGGGGTGTTGAGCTTGAGGTCGGTGTCGATGCTCTCCAGCCCCGGGTAGTCGCGGATGCGCTCCAGCAGCCTGTCCACATACTGCTGCAGCTCGGCGTATTCCAGGGACGAGCGGATGACGAAGTTCACCGGCTGGTTGCGCGCGCTCTGCCCCAGCGGCGGGCGGTTGACCGGGAAGGCGCGCACGCCGGGGATGTCCTGCAGCTTGGGCAGGAGCTCGTCGCGGATCTCGAACTGGCTGCGGCTGCGCTTGTCCCAGTCCTCCAGCTTCATGAACGACAGGCCCTGGGCCACCGTGGGGAAGCCCACCACCACCATGTAGCGGTTGGTCTCGGGGATGGATTTGTAGGCGTCCTCGAGCATCTTCGCGTAGCGGCTGGTGTACTGCAGGGTGGCGCCGTCCGGACCATTGAGGGTGCCGACTATGGTGCCGGTGTCTTCGGTGGGCGCCAGCTCGCTGCGCAGGCCGGTGAACATCCAGGCGCACAGCAGCAACACGCCGACCAGGAAGATGGCGATCAGCACCCAGGCCCGCAGCACCCGCTCCAGCAGGTGGCGGTAGCTGTAGGTGAGGCCATTGAGGAAGCCTTCGATCAGGTTGTAGACGCGGCCGTGGCGATGGTCGGGCCGGTGCGGCTTGAGCAGTTGGCCGCACATCATCGGCGACAGGGTCAGGGCGACGAAGCCGGAAACCAGCACGGCGCCGGCCAGGGTCCAGGAGAACTCGGTGAACAGCTTGCCCGAGGTGCCCTGCATGAAGCCGATGGGCGCATAGACGGCGGCCAGGGTCAGGGTCATGCCGATCACCGCGAAGGCGATCTCGCGGCTGCCCTTGAAGGCCGCCTGCACCGGCGACAGGCCCGCCTCGATATGCCGGTGGATGTTCTCCAGCACCACGATGGCGTCGTCCACCACCAGGCCGATGGCCAGGACCATCGCCAGCAGCGTGAGGGTGTTGACCGTGAAGCCCATCAGCGCCATCAGCGCGCAGGCGCCGATCAGGGACACCGGGATGGTCACCAGCGGGATCAGCGTCGCCCGCAGCGAGCGCAGGAACAGGAAGATGATCAGCACCACCAGCACCACCGCCTCCCAGATGGTGGCGTAGACGTTGGAGATGGATTCGCGGATGAACAGCGAGTTGTCGTTGGCGATGGCCATCTGCATGCCCTCGGGCAGCAGCTCGCGCACATCCGGCAACGCGGCGTTGAGGCCGTCGGAAATCTCCAGCGGGTTGGCCGTGGCCTGGCGCACCAGGCCGAGGGACACCGCCGGGCGGCCGTTGAAGCGCACCAGCGAGCGCTCGTCGGCGGCGCCGATCTCGGCATGGCCCACGTCGGACAGACGCAGCAGGTAGCCACGGCGGTCGTCGATGATCAGGTCGTTGAATTCCTCGGGGGTCTTCAGGTCGGTTTCCGAGAGCACGCTGAACTCGCGCTGCACAGACTCGATGCGCCCGGCGGGAATCTCCACGTTCTGCCGGCGCAGGGCGTCTTCCACGTCCTGCACGGTGAGGTCGTGGGCGGCGAGCTTCTCCGGGTCGAGCCAGATGCGCATGGCGTAGGTGCGCGCGCCGCGGATCTGCACCTCGGAGACGCCGGGGATGGTCTGCAGGCGGTCCTGCACCACCCGCTCCAGCACGTCGGTGATCTCCATCGCCGAGTGCTGCTCGCTGTAGAAGGCAATCCACACCACCGGCTGGGCGTCGGCCTCGACCTTCTGCACCAACGGCTCGTCGATCTCGGTGGGCAGCAGGCCGCGTACCCGGCCGAGGCGGTCGCGCACGTCATTGGCCGCTTCATCGGCGTCGGTGCCAAGGCGGAACTGCGCGGTGATCTGGGTGTTCTCGGAGCGGCTGATGGAGGACACGAAGTCCAGCCCCTCGATGCCCGAGAGCACATCCTCGATGGGCTGGGCCACCTGGGATTCCATGATCTCCGGGCTGGCGCCGGGGTAGATGACGTTGACCGTGACGATGGGCACGTCGATGTTCGGGTACTCGCGCACCGTCAGGCGCTGGTAGGCCATCAGCCCCAGCAGCACCACCACCAGGGAGAGGACGGTGGCGAATACCGGGCGGCGGATGCACAGGTCGGACAGGGTCATAGCTCACCCCGCGCCACGCTGCGCACCTCCTGCCCGGGCCCGGCCTTCTGCCAGCCCGCGGTGATCACCTGCTCGTTGCCCTGCAGGCCTTCGCGCACCTCGGCCTTGCCGCGCTGGCGCTGGCCGATGCGGATCTGCCGGCGCTCCACCTTGCCGTCCACGACTATAGCGACGAACAGCTGCTGGCCCACGGGGATCACCGCTTCCTCGGGGATCAGCAGCGCGTCGGGGCGCTCTTCGAGGATGACCGAAACCTTGACGAACTGGCCAGGCTTGAGGCGGTGGTCGGCGTTGCCGATCTGCGCGCGGATGGCCTGGCTGCGACCGACTTCGTCCAGGCGCGGGTTGAGGGCGATGATGCGGCCACGGAAGCGCTCACCCAGGTAAGCATCGACGCTGATCTCCACGGTTTGCCCGACATGCACCTGGGCCACGGCCTTCTGCGGCACGCGGAAGTCCACCTTGAGCGGGTCGAGCACCTCCAGGTTGACGATGTCCTGGCCGGGGCTGAGGTAGTCGCCGGTGCTCACCTGGCGCAGGCCGAGGAAGCCGTCGTAGGGCGCGCGGATCTGGGTCTTGTCGAGGCGCGCCTGGGCCAGGGCCAGGCTGGCACGGGCGGCTTGTTGCTGGGACTGCGCCTCGTCCTGGGCCTGGGCATTGCTGGCGCCGCGTTTGAACAGCATCTGTGCGCGCTGGTAGCTCTTCTCCGCCAGCTCCAGGTTGGCCCGGGCCTGGTCCAGCTCGGCACGGGCGATGGCGTCGTCGAGGCTGACCAACAGGTCGCCGCCCTTCACTTGCTGCCCTTCCTTGAAATGCAGGCGCGCCAGGCGCCCTTCGATCTCCGGGCGGATGGTCACCGACTCGTCGGAGCGCAACGAGCCGAAGGTCACCAGCTCATCCCGCACCAGCGCCCGCTGGGGCTCGGCCACCTCCACCAGCGGCGGAGTGGCGGCGAAGGCCGGACAGGCGAGCAATCCACACAGCAGCAACGGCCAGGCGCGGCGACGAGCGATCATCAACAGCCTCTTTTCGAGTCGTTCTTGTCGGAAATGAAAAAGTCTACCGAGAGTATCGGCAGAGTTTTGTCAGGGGCACGTAAAGATAGATGCAGTCTGTGACGCTTTGTATCGGAGTGGGTGCAATTCGGAGGCGGGCCAGCGGTTTCAACCGCGATGCCCGGTACGGGCCTTTATTCGCGAGTAAAAATCCACGTTCTTAGAACGTGCTTTGCTTTTGGCCCCCTAGAAGGGGCGCAATCAGACCTTGGAGCAAGCAGCCGCCGCTCACTTCGGACGTAGGGTGTGCTGCGCGCACCTCGGACTCGCCGGAAGCACCGCGCGGAGGTGCGCACGGCACACCCTACGACACGCGTTCATCCTGCAGGGCTATCAATTCAAATCGTCACAGGCAGAACCGATGACCACGCCCTAAGGACGTGGTTTTCCAAGTTCAAATGAATTCGCTCCCATGACAGAGCAATGCCATCCAGCCCCCGCCATTCAAGGTTCGCGAGCAGAGCTCGCTCCTACGGCTGGAGCACCCTTGCCCTCATCAGCGATGCCTCACTGGCGCATGCCCCGGCCGCTCACCAGCAGGCGGATGCAGGCGATGTAGAGGATCACCGTGGTCAGGGTCATCAGGCCGATGGCGATGCCGATGTTGATGTCGGAGACACCGAGGATGCCGTAACGGAAGGCGTTGACCATGTGCAGGATGGGGTTGGCCAGGGACACCGTCTGCCAGAACGGCGGCAGCAGGCTGATGGAGTAGAACACCCCGCCCAGGTAGGTCAGCGGCGTCAGCACGAAGGTCGGGACGATGGAGATGTCGTCGAAGTTGCGCGCATACACCGCGTTGATGAAGCCACCCAGGGAGAAGGTGGTGGCGGTCAGCAGCACCACCAGCACGGTCACGCCCAGGTGGTGCACCTGCAGCTTGGTGAAGAACAGCGACAGCAGGGTCACGATCACCCCCACCGCCAGGCCGCGCAGCACGCCGCCGATGGTGTAGCCGAGGAGGATGGTGTGCGGCGAGACCGGCGACACCAGCAGCTCCTCCACCGAACGCTGGAACTTGCTGCCGAAGAAGCTGGAGACCACGTTGCTATACGAGTTGGTGATCACCGACATCATGATCAGCCCCGGCACGATGTACTCCATGTAGCTGAAGCCGCCCATGTCGCCGATCTGCCGGCCGATCAGGTTGCCGAAGATCACGAAGTACAGGGCCATGGTGATGCCCGGGGGCAGCAGGGTTTGCGGCCAGATGCGGGTGAAGCGGCGGACTTCGCGGTAGACGATGGTGTTGAGGGCGACCAGGTTGGCGCGCAGTTCGGAACTCATACGGCCACCTTCGACAGGTTCTTCTCGACCAAGGACACGAACAGCTCCTCCAGGCGGTTGGTCTTGTTGCGCAGGCTGATCACATCGATGTTCAGCGCCGAGAGCTGGCGGAACAGCTCGGTGATGCCCTGGCTCTTGTCCACCTGCACCTCCAGGGTGTGGTGGTCCACCAGGCGCGCCGGGTAGCCGGCGAGCTGCGGCAGGCTGGCCAGGGAATCCTTGAGGTCGAGCAGGAAGGTCTCCACGTGCAGCTTCTTCAGCAGCGACTTCATGCTGGTGTTCTCGACGATGGTGCCGTGGTCGATGATGCCGATGTTGCGGCACAGCTGCTCGGCCTCCTCGAGGTAGTGGGTGGTGAGGATGATGGTGATGCCCTGGGCATTGAGCCCGGTGAGGAAGCTCCACATCGAGCGGCGCAGCTCGATGTCGACGCCGGCGGTGGGCTCGTCGAGGATCAGCAGGCGCGGCTCGTGGATCAGCGCGCGGGCGATCATCAGGCGCCGCTTCATGCCGCCGGACAGCTCGCGGGAGGCGGAGTCGCGCTTCTCCCACAGGCCCAGCTGGGTGAGGTACTGCTCGGCGCGCTCCTTGGCGATCTTCGCCGGGATGCCGTAGTAGCCGGCCTGGGTCACGACTATGTCGAAGACCTTCTCGAACTGGTTGAAGTTGAACTCCTGGGGCACCACGCCGAGGCAGCGCTTGAGCGCGTAGGGCGAGGTGTCGAGGTCGTTGCCGAAGACATTGACCGTGCCGCTGGTCTTGTTCACCAGGGTGGAGAGGATGCCGATGGTGGTGGACTTGCCGGCGCCGTTGGGGCCCAACAGTGCGAAGAAATCGCCTTCGGCCACTTCCAGGTCGATGCCCTTGAGGGCCTGGAAGCCGTTGCCGTAGGTCTTGGTCAGCTGCCGGATGGACAGAGCAGATGTCATGACGTGCCTTTGTGCAAATAGATGGAAATTCGTCTTGATGGCTGCAAACGCAACCATCAAGCCGCTTGATGGGTTGAGCCTAGCATCAGGTCAGGGCGGTCATCACCGCCTTGCGGTAGGCCGGGCGCTCCTTGAGGCGGCCGTACCAGGCCTCCAGGGCCGGCAGCTCGGGGCGCTGGATGGGCATCTCGAACCAGGCATAGATGAAGCTGCCCAGGGGGATGTCACCCATGGCGAAATGGTCGCCGGAGAGGAATGGCTGCTCGGCCAGGGCCCGCTCGGGCATCGCCAGCAGCTCGCTGCAACGGGCCAGGGCGGCGGCGATCTTCGCCGGGTCGCGTTCCGCCGGCGGCGTACGCAGGGTGCCCCAGAACAGGTCGCGAAACACCGGGGCGAAGGCCGAGGTGGTCCAGTCCATCCACTTGTCGCCCCGGGCACGCAGCACCGGGTCTTCAGGGTAGAGACGGCCCGCGGCATAACGCGCGGCCAGGTAGCGGACGATGGCGTTGGACTCCCAGAGCACCAGCTCGCCATCCTCGATCAGCGGCACCAGGCCGTTGGGGTTCCTGGCCCGGTACTCGGGGTCGTTGACCAGGCCGAAGGCGCCTCCGGCATCGATCGCCTCGAAGGCGATGCCAGCCTCTTCGGCGGCCCAGAGCGCCTTTCTCACATTGGACGAATTCTTGCGGCCCCAGATCTTCAGCATCTGTGATTGTCCTGACTTTTCTTGAGGCGTCGATTCTAGAGGCAAATCCCCCCACCCTGGCCAAGGATTTGTGTTGATAACGCATATCGACCGGAGCGGGGTGGCGAATGGGCGAAGGCGTGCTTGGGGTGAAGCCCGATGCGGCGGGACCGGACCACGATGCGTTGGGCCTCGCTGCGCTCGGCGCCAACCTACGGTGTCTTTACGGCAGCCGCCTCGCTGTGCAGGTCACCGCTCATGAAGGCCGCATCGGCCTCGAACAGGTGCGGGTAAACCTTTTCCAGGTGACCGAAGAACAGCCCCTCCGGCAGGTCGTCGAACTGGCCGTGGTCGGCGAGGTATTCCATGTAGCGCTCGCCCTGGCGGTTGAAGGGGTGGAAGACGCTGTCGGTCGCTCCGTCGAACTCCAGCGGCGCGACATCGAACAACCGGCACAGCTCCAGGTTGAAGGCCGGCGTCGCCTTGACCCAGCGCCCGTCGAGGTACAACTCGGTGTAGCCATGCATGGCGAACACCTCGCTCTTCAGCAGCTGCAGCAGGCGCGGGGTGGCAAGGTGGTTGCGCACATCCGCCAGGCCAATGCGCGCCGGGATGCCGCAGTGCCGCGCACAGGCCGCGAGGAGGATGGCCTTGGGCACGCAGTACGACTCGCCCACCGCCAGGGCGGTGCTGGCCCTGAGCGACTCGGGGTCGCGGCTGAAGGCATAGGGGTTGTAGCGGATGGAGTCGCGCACGGCGTAGTACAGACTGACTGCCCGGTCACGCGGTTGCGCGCTCGCGCCGCAGTTTCGCGAGGCGAACTCAACCACCAGGGGGTGGTCACTATCAACGAAGCGACCGGATCGCAGGTAAGGCTGCATGGCATCTCTCCTCGGTGAACCGTTCCCAGTCTAGGGGCGGCCCCGACGCCCGCCTAACGACGATCCGGCCAAGCTCACTGCCCATGTCGCCACCTTCCATGGCGACGACTACGCTCGTGACGGTCGCGCCCTTACCGCACCGTCATCAAGGAGGATCACACATGGTGTTCGTCTGGTTGCTCGTTCTGGTCCTGGGGGTCGCCTGGCTGGCGCACCGCCGTACCGCCCCCCTGCCCGCCCTCGGCGCGGTGGCCCTGTACCTCCTGACCATGGGAGTGTTCAGCCACTCGCCGGGCTGGTTGCTGGCGATCCTCTGGGTCCTGTGGCTGGCGGTCGCCCTGCCCCTGGCCCTGCCGGAGATGCGCCGCAAGCTGATCACCGCCCCGCTGTTCTCCTGGTTCCAGCGCGTGCTGCCGCCCATGTCGGAGACCGAGCGCGACGCCATCGAGGCCGGCACCGTGTGGTGGGACGGCGAACTGTTCAGCGGCCGCCCCGACTGGAACAAGCTGCTCGACTACCCGCGCCCGGCGCTCACCGCCGAAGAGCAGGCCTTCATCGACGGCCCCACCGAAGAACTCTGCGCCATGGTCAGCGACTGGGACATCGGCCAGCGCATGGACCTGCCCCAGGAAGCCTGGGAACACATCAAGGCCAACGGCTTCTTCGCCCTGATCATTCCCAAGGAATACGGCGGCAAGGGCTTCTCCGCCTACGCCCACTCCCAGGTGGCCATGAAGCTGGCCACCCGCAGCGGCGACCTCGCCTCCACCGTGATGGTGCCCAACTCCCTCGGCCCGGCCGAACTGCTGCTGCACTACGGCACCGACGAGCAGCGCCAGCACTACCTGCCGCGCCTGGCCCGTGGCGAAGACATCCCCTGCTTCGCCCTCACCGGCCCGCTGGCCGGCTCCGACGCCGGCGCCATGCCCGACGTCGGCATCATCTGCAAGGGCCAGTGGGAGGGTGAAGAAGTCATCGGCCTGCGCCTGACCTGGGAGAAGCGCTACATCACCCTGGGCCCGGTGGCCACCCTGCTCGGCCTGGCCTTCAAGGCCTACGACCCCGAGCACCTGCTGGGTGACGAGGAAGACCTCGGCATCAGCCTGGCGCTGGTCCCCACAGACACCCCCGGGGTGGAAATCGGCCGCCGCCACCTGCCCCTGGGCGCCGCCTTCATGAACGGCCCCAACTCCGGCAAGGACGTGTTCGTGCCGCTGGACTACCTGATCGGCGGCCAGCCCATGCTCGGCAAGGGCTGGATGATGCTGATGAACTGCCTCTCCGTCGGCCGCTCCATCTCCCTGCCGGCGGTGGGCACCGGCGCCGCCAAGTACACCAGCCTGGTCACCGGCCAGTACACCCGCGTGCGCGAGCAGTTCAACGTGCCGCTGTCGGCCTTCGAAGGCATCCAGGAAGCCATGGCGCGCATCGGCGGCAACGCCTGGATGATGGACGCCGCGCGCATGCTCACCGCCAACGCGGTGGATCTGGGCGAGAAGCCCTCGGTGCTCTCGGCCATCCTCAAGTACCACCTCACCGAACGCGGCCGCGAGTGCATCGGCCACGCCATGGACGTGCACGGCGGCAAGGGCATCATCATGGGCCCGAACAACTACCTGGGCCGCTCCTGGCAGGGCGCGCCGATCTTCATCACCGTGGAAGGCGCCAACATCCTTTCGCGCAACCTGATGATCTTCGGCCAGGGCGCCATCCGCTGCCATCCGTTCGTGCTCAAGGAAATGGCCCTCGCCGGCCGCGAGGACCACGACCGCGCCCTGGAAGAATTCGACGACCTGCTGATGCAGCACATCGGCTTCGCCGTCAGCAACGCCGCCAGCACCCTGCTGCTGGGCCTGACCTTCGGCCAGCTCGGCAGCGCCCCCGGTGACCGCCTGGCCCAGGGCTACTTCCGCAGCCTCAACCGCCTGGCCGCCGCCTTCGCCCTGCTCGCCGACTTCAGCATGATGCTGCTGGGCGGCGAGCTGAAGCGCCGCGAACGCCTCTCGGCACGCCTGGGCGATGTGCTCAGCCACCTCTACCTGGGTTCCGCCGCGCTCAAGCGCTACCACGACCTGGACAGCCCCGAGCACCTGCGCCCGCTGCTGCGCTGGGCCCTGGAGGAAAGCCTGGGCAAGGCCGAGGACGCCCTCGCCGGCCTGCTGGCCAACTTCCCCAACCGCCTCTTCGGCTGCCTGCTCGGCGTGCTGGTGTTCCCCTTCGGCCGCCGCCACAAGGGGCCGTCGGATGAACTGGACGCGGAGATCGCCGCCATCATCGGCCGCGACCGTGGCGACCCGGCGCTGGAAAACCTGCTCACCGGCTGCTTCCGCCCGCAGGCCGAAAACGACCCGGTCGGCGCGCTGCAACACGCCGTCGACGCCCTGGCCGCCGTACAGCCGCTGCAGAAGAAGCTGCACAAGGCCGTCAAGGAAGGCCAGGTGAAACCCGCCGCCGGCGAGAACCTGATCGACGCCGCCCTCGCCGCCGGCGTGGTCGACGCCAGCGAAGCCCAGCGCCTGCGCGCCGCCGAAGTGGCACGGCGCAAGGTGATCGACGTCGACGACTACGCCAAGGAAGAGCTGCTGCTCAACGAAGGCCAGGTCCGCTAAAGCCACCACCCGGCCCGGCGGGCGGGACAGCGGGCGCGGAGCGACTTATACTCCGCGCCCGTTTTCATTCCGCTCCAGGACCCACGCCATGGCCAACTCCTACCTCGACCACCACCTCGCCCTGCTCGCCCACCTGCGCGGCATCCTGGTCGCCCTGGGCGAAGCCGAGCAGGTTCCCGAAGAGAACCACGCCCTCTTCGTCGAACGCTTCGAAGAGCTGATGAGCGAACTGCCGCGCGACCCCGAGGCCAGCCTCTACCTGGGCCAGGACCTGATCAGCCAGGTGTTCCACCGCTACCCGCAGATCGCCCACCTGGTCCCCCGCGACCTGCTGTGGTTCTTCGGCGGCGACTGCCTGCACTTCATGCCCGACGAAGAAATCGCCCTGTTCCAGCGCCTCGACGAGCGCCGCTTCGAAGCCGAAGAAAACGACGAGCCCTTCGACTGGAACCAGGAAAAGCAATTCCTCGCCCTGCCCGACGAAAGCGGCAAGCACTGAGCCCCCTCTGCCCGGGTCGGTTCAACCGGCCCGGTGCGCCCCCCGCAACGCCACGATCTCCTCGACCATCGACTTCATGATCGCCGCGCGGCCATAGCGCTGCGTCGAGCGCCCCCTTAGGGTCGCAACTTTCCCGATGCTATGCTGCCGAAAGCCAGGGCCATGCCCGCCCATGCCCTCTCGTCGACAGCCTTGCCGCCCTGGATCCAACCCCGATGACCGATGAAGCGCCCCGCTCGCCAACCGGCACGCCGAGCCCGCAATTCCTGCCCAGCAGTGGCGAGCTGGGCCGGCTGATCAACGCCCATGACTGGACGGCGACGCCCCTTGGGCCCATCGAGGCCTGGCCACAAAGCCTGAAGACCGTCACCGGCATGCTGTTGCTCTCGCCGGTGCCCATCGTGCTGCTGTGGGGCGAGGCCGGCACCATGATCTACAACGACGCCTATTCGGTGTTCGCCGGCGGGCGCCACCCGCAGTTGCTGGGCTCCGAGGTGCGCCAGGGCTGGCCCGAGGTCGCCGACTTCAACGACAACGTGATGAAGGTCGGCCTGGCCGGCGGCACCCTCGCCTACAAGGACCAGGAACTCACCCTGCACCGCAACGGCCGCCCCGAATCGGTGTGGATGAACCTCGACTACTCACCCGTGCTGGACGAGAGCGGCCACCCCGCCGGGGTCATCGCCATCGTCGTCGAAACCACCGAGCGGGTCCGCGCCGAGCGCCACATGCAGGCCGAGCGCAGCCGCCTGCAGAGCCTGTTCGAACAGGCCCCGGGACTGATGGCGCTGCTCGCCGGGCCGGACTACGTGTTCGAGCTGGCCAACCCTGTCTACCGCCGCCTGGTGGGCGACCGCGACCTGATCGGCCGCCCCCTGCGCGAGGCCCTGCCGGAGGTGGAGCGACAAGGTTTCATCGAGCTACTCGACCAGGTCCGCACCAGCGGCAAGGCCTATGTCGGCACCGGCGTGCACGTCATGCTGCAGCGCGAACCCGGCGGCATCGAGGAAGAGCGCGTGCTCGACTTCGTCTACCAGCCGGTGGTGGATGGCCAGGGCCGGGTCACCGCCATCTTCGTCGAGGGCCAGGACATCACCGAACGCGCCGCCGCCGAGGCCCGCGTGCGCGAGAGCGAGGAGCGCTTCCGCGCGCTGGTCAACGCCTCCTCCGACATGCTCTTTCGCATGGACCCGCACTGGACCGAAATGCGCCGCCTCGACGGCAAGGGCCTGATCGCCGACCTCCGCCGCCCCACCGCCAACTGGCTGCAGGACTACATCCCCGCCGAGGACCAGCCCCGGGTACGTGCGGCCATCGACCAGGCCGTACGCACCAAAGGCATCTTCCAGCTGGAGCACCGCGTGTACCTGCTCGATGGCAGCCTGGGCTGGACCTTCTCCCGTGCCGTGCCCTTGCTGGATGCCGACGGCGAGATCAGCGAATGGTTCGGTGCCGCCAGCGACATGACCGGGCGCCACCTGGCCGAGGACGCCCTGCGCGAGAATGAGGCGCGGCTGCTGTTCCTCGACGCCCTCGGCAAGGAAACCTCCCGCAGCGTCGATGCCGACCAGATCCTCGCCATCACCACCCGCATGCTCGGCGAGCACCTGGGTGTGGCCGTCTGCGCTTACGCCGACATGGACCCCGACGGCGACGGCTTCACCATCCGCGGCGACTGGGCCGCCCCGGGCAGCCAGAGCATCGTCGGCCACTATCACCTTTCCGATTTCGGCCAGCTGGCGGTGCAGCGCCTCGGCGCCGGGCTGCCCCTGGTGCTGGACGACAACCGTGGCCAACTGGCGCCCGCAGAGGCCGCCACCTACCTCGCCATCGGCCTGGCGGCGACCCTCTGCCTGCCCCTGGTCAAGGGCGGCCGGCTCACCGCACTGATGGCCATCCACGACAGCCGCCCACGCAACTGGACGCACAAGGAGCTGGCCTTGCTCACCGAGGTGACCGAGCGCTCCTGGGCCCACATCGAACGGGTGCGCTCGGAGGCCGAGGCCCGCGAGGGCGAGCGCCGCTTCCGCGAGGAGCTGGAAGCCAAGGTGGCCGAACGCACCGCCGCCCTGGCCCAGAGCGAAGCCAACATCCGCGCCATCTTCGAAACCTCGCACCTCTACCAGGGGCTGATCGCCGCCAGTGGCGAGGTGCTGCACTTCAACGCCACCGCCCTGGCGGGTATCGACGCCAGCCTGGAACAGGTGGCCGGCAAGCCCTTCTGGGAAACCCCCTGGTTCACCCGCACGCCCGGCATGCCCGAGGTGATCCGCGCGGCGGTGCAACGGGTCGCCGCCGGCGCCACCGAGAACCTCGGCATGGCCCTGGACCTGCCCGGCGGCACCCGGCTGTTCGACTTCTCCCTGCGGCCGGTGCTCAACGAAACCGGCGAGGTGGTCGCCATGGTGCCCGAAGCGGTGGAGAAAACCGCCCGGGTCAAGGCCGAGCAGGCCCTGCAGCAGGTGCAGAAGATGGAGGCCATCGGCAGCCTCACCGGCGGCATCGCCCACGACTTCAACAACCTGCTGATGGCAGTGCTCGGTAGCCTCGAACTGCTGCGCCGGCGCATGCCACAGGAGGCGCCGCTGCTGCGCCTGGTGGACAACGCCCGCAGCGCCGCCGAACGCGGTGCCTCGCTGACCACGCGCATGCTCGCCTTCGCCCGGCGCCAGGACCTGCGCCGCGAACTCATCGACCTGCGCCAGCTGGTGGAGGACATGACCGAGCTGCTGCAGAGCGCCCTGGGCTCCACCATCGCCGTCGAGACCCTCTTCCCGCTGCAGCTGCCGGCGGTGGAGACCGACCCCAACCAGCTGGAATCCGCCCTGCTCAACCTCGCCGTCAACGCCCGCGACGCCATGGGCGGCGAAGGCCGCATCGTCATCGCCGCCCGCGAGGAGGCGGTGCCCCTGGGCGACAGCGGGCTGCGGCCCGGGCGCTACGTGTGCCTGGCCGTCACCGACATGGGCGAAGGCATGGATGAAGCCACGCTCAAGCGCGCCACCGAGCCCTTCTTCACCACCAAGGGCATCGGCAAGGGCACCGGGCTCGGGCTGTCCATGGTCCACGGTTTCGCCCAGCAGTCCGACGGCGTGCTGCGCCTTCACAGCACGCCACGGCGCGGCACCACGGCGGAGATCTGGCTGCCCGCGCAGGAGGCATTGCACGGCGAGCCCCCGGTGCGGCAGGTCACGGTGCTGGCACCGGCCGGTGCCTCGACAGCGCCGGGCCTGGCGATTCTCGCGGTGGACGATGACGACCTGGTGCTGACCAACACCGCCGAGATGCTGGGGGACCTCGGCCACCACGTGGCCGTCGCCCACTCCGCCAAGGAAGCCCTGGACCTGCTCGAGCGCGAGCGCTACGACCTGCTGGTGACCGACCATGCGATGCCCTACATGACCGGCGCGCAGCTGGCACTGGAGGTTCGCGCGCGCCACCCCGGGCTGCCGGTGCTGATGGTGTCCGGCTACGCCGAGCTGCCCACCGGGGTGCGCCTGGACCTGCCGCGCCTGTCCAAGCCCTTCACCCAGCGCCAGCTCGCCGAAGCGGTGGACGGCATCGCCGGGCTCGCCGCCAGGCGCGGTTGAGGGACGACGCTTCGTCCGGGCGCCGGACGGCGCTACCACCCAACGAAGCGGCGCCTTACCATGGCGCCCCCACCCGGCACCGGATGCCGGGCCCGATCGACCTGCCAGGACCCAAGATGCTGTTCGTCGTGATGCTCGGAGGCAAGCACCCCCGGGCCAAGATCGAAGTCCATGACGTGGTGTTCGCCTTCGCCGACACCATCGAAGACACCCACCCGCAATTGCGCCACGAATGGTTCGGCAGCCCCGCCGGCCTGCACATCGACTCGTGGATGGCCATCGAAGGCGTCGACGGCTACCGCGTCAGCCTCGGCAATGCCGCCCCCGCTGCCGGTGCGCCCCGCCTGTTCTTCCTCAACCTCGGCGGCTACGAGCCGGGCGCCTTCGGCGAAGCCCATCGCTACCTGCTGGTGGTGGCGCGGGACAAGGCCGAGGCCAAGGAAAAGGGCAAGCGGCGCATGCTCGCCGGCTGGGACAAGCCACACACCGACGCCCTGCTGGACGTCGACGACTGCGTTCCCATCGACCAGGTGGACGGCCGCTACGTGCAACTGGTGGAAGGCGAGCACCGCGGCATCACCCAGCGCAGCGACTACGTGATCCTCTCCTGAGCACGCCCCGCAGGCGGCCGGCCCTTGCGCCGCCTGCGGAGCAACTATGCTGAACCCCGTGAAACCTGGCCACTCAAAGGAAACGAGGGCGGATCGCGGCATCGACCGGCGCCGATGCAACCCCGCGAATCCTGACAGCCGGGCACGGGCGGCCGAACGGATGACAGGGCTGCTCCGAGGAAGGCAAACCGTTAGACTGCCATCACTTAGCCAGCACCTGGGCCATGGAATGACCGCAGCACCTGCCTACATCACGCCGGACCAGCTTTGCGTCGGCCTCTACATCCAGCTCGAACTGGGCTGGTGGGAGCACGACTTCACCTTCAGCAACTTCAAGATCAAGGACGAGGGGCAGATCAAGGCCCTGCGCGACCTCGGCCTCAAGCGCCTGCGCTACGACCCGGCGCGCAGCGATTGCGAGCCCCTGGAGCTGGAACCCGACGCGCCGCACCCGCCGGAGCCCGAGGAAGCACCAGCGCCCAGCCCCGAGGACATCGCCCGCCAGGAGCGGGTGGTCAAGCTCAGCAAGCTGCGCAAGCGCCTGGCGGAAGTGGACCGCAAGTTCATCCTCGCCAGCCAGCAGGTCAAGCAGCTCAACCAGACCCTGCGCAGCCAGCCCGAGGAGGCCCTCAAGCAGGCCGGCCAGGTGGTCGGCGACCTGGTGGCGTCGGTGCTCGGCGAAGACGGCGCCGCTCTGCACAGCATCAACGGCAAGCCCGCCGAAGATGCCTACTTCCATTCGCTGAACGTCACCGTGCTCTCGGTCATGCTCGGCCGCCAGCTCGGCTACGACAGCGAGGCCTGCCACAGCCTCGGCCTCGGCGCCCTGCTCCACGACATGGGCAAGATGGACGTGCCCAGCAAGGTGCTGCTCAAGCCCGAACCCCTGACCCGCCCCGAGCAGCAGCTGCTGCAGATGCACACCGAGTTCGGCCTGCGCCGCAGCCAGCAGCTGATGCTCGATGACGAGGTGCAGCGGATCATCCACGAGCACCACGAGTACTGCGACGGCAGCGGCTACCCCAAGCAGCTGCACGAGGCAAGCATCGGCCGCCTGAGCCGGGTGGTGTGCATCACCAACCACTTCGACAACCTGTGCAACCCGCTCAACCCGCGCGACGGCCTCAGCCCCCATGAGGCCCTGTCGCGCATGTACGGGCAGTACCGCCAGCGCTTCGACGAGGTGATGCTCAAGGCCTTCATCCGCTGCATGGGCGTCTACCCGCCAGGCAGCCTGGTGCAGCTGCAGGACGATCGCTACGGCCTGGTGCTGGGCATGCACCCGACCCTGCCGCTGAAGCCGACGCTGATCCTCTTCGACCCCAAGGTGCCGAAGGAAGAGGCGCTGATCGTCAACCTCGAGCACGAGCCCTCGATCGCCATCGCCCGCAGCGTGCGCCCCGGGCAGGTGCCAGCGGATGCGCTGGAATACCTCGACCCGCGGCAGCAGGTGACCTACTACGTGGACCCGCGCACCCGGGGCTGAAAAATACCTGCGCTCGGTGATGCTGCGTAAAAACAGCCTCGGAGCGCTCGGTTACGGCCGGTCGGGCGAAATTCCGCCTAGATCACCCCACGCGTGCCCCTGTAATGGCGGACTCCCGCCACTACAAGCCCCCTGCCTGACGGCATGACCCGCACAGCGCCTGGCCTGAAGCTGCCAGGCACGCTCCTTGCTCTATTGGCCGCCCACGGTGGCGAACAGCCACCGCACGCAGGGCGCCGAGGCGCCTGACCGGGGCGCCGCACACGCCCCGGCCACGAGAATGCATGGCCGCCAGCCCAGGAAGACGAACCACCCGAGCGCCACCGAGCCAGCGGGGTTCGTCACTCCGCGTGCCCCTGGGGCGGCAGGCCATGCTCGAAATCTGGACGGTTGGTAAATGAAGAAACTACTGCTGGCGCTCCTGTGCCTGAGCGTCATGGGCTGCTCCCAGCCCGATTCCTCCGAGAAACCCCTGGACGTGCTGCTGATCGGCGGCGGCATCATGAGCGCCAGCCTCGGCACCTACCTGCACGAGCTCGAACCCGAGTGGAAGATCGAAACCTTCGAGCGCCTGGACCAGGTCGCCGAGGAGAGCTCCAACGCCCTGAACAACGCCGGCACCGGCCACTCCGCCTTCTGCGAGCTGAACTACACCCCCGAGACCGCCGATGGCGGCATCGACATCAGCAAGGCCGTGGCGATCAACGAATCCTTCGAGATCTCCAAGCAGTTCTGGGCTTACCAGATCGACCAGGGCGTGCTGAAGAACCCGCACTCCTTCATCAACACCGTGCCGCACATGAGCTTCGTCTGGGGTGACGACAACGTCGCCTACCTGAAGAAGCGCCACGCGGCCTTGCAGCACAGCCCGCTGTTCCGCGGCATGGAGTACAGCGAGGACCACGCGCAGATCGCCCAGTGGGTACCACTGGTGATGGAGAACCGCGCCCAGGACCAGAAGATCGCCGCCACCCGCATGCCCATCGGCACCGACGTGAACTTCGGCGAGATCACCCGCCAGCTGTTCGGCTCGCTGTCCGAGTCGCCCAACTTCAAGCTCAACCTCAGCCATGAAGTGCGCGACATCGTGCGCAACGAAGACGGCACCTGGAAAGTCGTGGTCGCCGACCTGGCCAAGGGTGGCGAAGAGCGCGCGGTCAATGCCCGCTTCGTGTTCATCGGCGCCGGCGGCGGCGCCCTCAAGCTGCTGCAGAAATCCGCCATCCCCGAGGCCGACGGCTACGCCGGCTTCCCGGTGGGCGGCTCGTTCCTGATGACCCGCAACCAGGACATCGTCGCGCGCCACCACGCCAAGCTCTACGGCAAGGCCTCGGTCGGCTCGCCGCCCATGTCCGTGCCGCACCTGGACACCCGCGTGGTCGATGGCCAGGAGGTGCTGCTGTTCGGCCCCTTCGCCACCTTCTCCACCAAGTTCCTCAAGAATGGCTCGCACATGGACATGTTCAGTGCCATCACCACCGACAACATCGGCCCGATGACCAATGCCGGCATCGACAACATGGACCTCAGCCAGTACCTGATCGGCCAGCTGATGCTCAGCCAGGACGACCGCATGGCCGCCCTGCGCGAGTACTTCCCCGATGCCCAGGACGCCGACTGGGAACTGATCCAGGCCGGCCAGCGCGTGCAGGTGATCAAGAAGGACGCCGAGAAAGGCGGCGTGCTGCAGTTCGGCACCGAAGTGGTCAGCGCCGCCGACGGCTCCATCGCCGCGCTGCTGGGTGCCTCCCCGGGCGCCTCCACCGCCGCGCCGATCATGCTCAGCGTGCTGGAGAAGACCTTCCCCGAGAAGATGAAAAGCGATACCTGGCAGGCCCGCCTGAAGGCGATCATCCCCTCCTACGGCCGCAAGCTGAACGACGACGTCGAGCTGACCAACGCCACCCGCGCCTGGAGCCACGAGCGCCTGCAGCTGGACTTCATCCCCGTCCAGCCCGAGGCCGCCCCGGCCGCCACCGCCGAGTGATGCAACCGCCCCGCCCTCCCGGGTGGGGCGTCTCCCCTTGCGGGAGCCCATTCATTCGCGAATGGGTTACCGCCTGCAGAAGATCTTTCGCGGCTGAAGCCGCTCCCACACAAGGTATCTCTCACCGCTGCCGTCTCTCGGGGCATCCATGCCGCTCGTCCCCCGGCGCAACGACTGCGTTCGGCCTCCTGGAGGGGCGTTGGCGGCTGCTCCAACTTTCTTCGTCCAGCGTATCGCCATGTGGTGCGCACGGGCTTTCGTAGGATGGTGTAGAGCGAAGCGAAACCCATGCGGTGGAGGTAGCACGAACCCTTGGGCGCCCGGAAAGGGCCGTGCTTGAGCACTGGCATTAAAGCCACAACAGCTAACGCCGACAGAGCCAATTCATTCGCGATGCCTTTTCGCGGTTGAAACCACATACCTGACGGGAAGCCCTCACCCCTTGAGCGGCAATTCCTTCCCGCCCACGCCCTCGCCTATCACCAGGTAATGCCCGCCCGCCACATGGTGCAGGGTGCGCAGGTCGTCATGCCCCTCGAAGTTCCAGCGGCCCTCGCTGAACACCCGCGCATCGGCCCAGGCGGCCACCACTTCGCCGAGGAACAGGTCGTAGCGCTCCTGGATGTGCGGCTCGGGCAGCAGACGGCATTCCAGCCAGGCCACACAGCCCTCCACCAGCGGTGCCTCGACCTGCTCGCCGGAAAAGGTGGCGATGCCGTAGGCGTCGAACTTGTCGTGCCCCGCCTCGTCCAGGGTCTGCCCGGAGCTGGAGCCGACCGTCTGCACCAGGTCGACCTGGCCGCGCGCCGGCACGTTGAGCACGAAGCTGCCGGAGGCTTCCAGCAGGCGGCGGGTCCAGGTGGACTTGTCGAGCACCACTGAGACCTTGGGCGGCTCGAAGTCCAGGGCCATCGCCCAGGCGGCCGCCATGACATTGCGCTTGCCGCCATGGGCCGCGCTGACCAGCACGGTGGGGCCGTGGTTGATCAGGCGATAGGCCTTGGCCAGGGGAACGGGACGGCGGTGATCGGCGGACATGGCAAGGCTCCGGAAGGCTGCGAAACGGGACGGCGCAGCCTGCACCAGCGCGGCGCTTCAGGGCAAGCCCGGCGAGGCCGGATCACCAGCGCAGCCAGCGGGGCCCCAGCAGCCAGCCGGCGAAGGTCGGCAGCGCCATGCCGAGCACGTACCAGACACCCCAGAACGGCACCGCCATCTCCGGGCAGTGCAGGCAATAGACCAGGGTCGCCAACGCCCCCGCGAGCAGGCCGCCAGCCGCCCCGGCCAGGCGCAACCGGGTAGGCGCCAGGCCACGGATGGCCCAGAGCACCGCGATGAACGCCGGCACCGAGAGCAAGGCGATGTTCAACGGACAGGTGCGCCAGGTAGTGCCCAGCACCTGCGCCAACCGGTCCCCGGCGGGCAGTGCCGCCAACAGCACCAGGCTTG
The DNA here is from genome assembly GCF_032621735.1 of Pseudomonas sp. zfem005. Classification (NCBI taxonomy): domain Bacteria; kingdom Pseudomonadati; phylum Pseudomonadota; class Gammaproteobacteria; order Pseudomonadales; family Pseudomonadaceae; genus Pseudomonas; species Pseudomonas sp. zfem005. The sequence goes on from NZ_JAVYJE010000003.1 coordinate 151,657, forward strand.
CACCCCAGACCAGCGCCACGGGCACGCCGATGGCCGCCCAGCGCACGCCCACCGCCACGCCCGGCCTCGCCAGCCGGCCGCTGGCCCAGAGTGCCCCCAGCACCAGGGCCGCCGGCAACGCCACCTTGGCCCAGAACAGCGGAGTGGCGGCCACCTCGGCCAGGTCCTTGCGCACGCCGAACAGGCAGGCCATCAGCAGCAATGCACCCAGCAGGCCGCAGAACAGCGCCAGGGCGAAACGCCGCGCCGAAGGCGCCCGTGGCGGGGCCGGGTTGCCGGCAGCGAGCATGGAAATCAGGTCATCGGTCTTCATCGCTTACCTCGAATCATGTCCGCCAGGGCCTTGAGCCCGCGGTGTATGCCGACCTTGACGGCAGAGCTGGAAAGCCCGGTGAGCTGCGCGGTTTCCTCCACCGAGAGGCCCTCCAGCTTCACGTGGATGATCGGCAGCCGCTGCTTGTCGGGCAGTTGCTCGAGCAGGCGGCCCAGATCACGGCTGGCCTCGCCTGGCTGCGCGTCGGCCTCATCGAACAGGTCGTCCTCGTCCAGCGGGTCGTGCAGCGCCTCGCGCCGACCCCGAGCGCGGAAATAGTCGGCCAGCTTGTAGCGCGCGATGGCCTGCACCCAGGCCGTCACCGGCTGGTCGGCGCGGTAGGTGTGGCGAGCGTTGTGCACGGCCAGCAACACCTCCTGCACCAAGTCCTCGCAATCACTCGGCTGCTGCAGGCGACGCATCAGGAAGGCCCGCAGATGGGCGCCGAGCCGGCCGAGGAACTCCCGGTACGCGGCCGCCTCACCCGCCAGCCCCTTGAGCAGCAGGGCCTGCAATCCGGCTTCCCGTGCTTCGAGCGCCTCTTGGTCACTAGTTCGCTTCATCGACCGCCCTGGTTACACACCGGATGAAATTTTCCCGCCGCCGGCACCTGCCGGGGTTCGGGCGACACACGTTAGGGCGCGGCGAAAAAAATCTCAAAAAATTTTCAGTGGGCTGTAACCGAATGCCCGGTGCCGGCGAATTACCCATCGAGCTACCGGTGAAAGGCCGGTCGCCACCCTCAACGGACATTGGAGATACGACATGAACAACATCGCTCTCACCGCCGCTGCCCTGGCCCTCGCCACCCTCGCCGGCGGTGCCGTCGCCGCCGACGCCAAGCCCGGCGCCATGGAGAAGTGCTACGGCGTGGCCATGGCCGGGCAGAACGATTGCAAGGCCGGCGCCGGCACCAGCTGCGCGGGCACCTCGAAAAAGGACTACCAGGGCGACGCCTGGAAGAACGTCCCGGCCGGCACCTGCACCTCGATCAAGACGCCCAACGGCATGGGCTCGTTGACCCCGATCAAGTCCTGATCGCCGGCCGTCGACCATGGAACGCCATGCGCCGCTGGGCGCCGGACTGGGCCTCAAGCCCGAGCACTACGAACAGGCTCACGCCTGCACGGCGCCGGGGCTGTGGTTCGAGGTGCACCCGGAGAACTACATGGTCGACGGCGGCCCGCGCCTGGACTGGCTGCACGCCATAGGCGCGCGCCACCCGCTGTCGCTGCACGGGGTTTCGCTGTCCCTGGCAGCGGACTGCCCGCCCGACCCGGACCACCTGCGGCGCCTGCGCGCCCTGGCGGATCGGGTACAGCCGGCCCTGGTCTCCGAGCACCTCGCCTGGTCCACCTGGCGCGGCGTCTACAACCCGGACCTGCTGCCCTTCCCCCGCACCGAGGCGGCACTGGAGCGCATCACCGACAACATCGCCCGCACCCAGGACGCCCTGGGGCGGCGCATCGCCATCGAGAACCCCAGCCACTACCTGCGCATGAACGGCCACGAACGCCAGGAGATCGACTTCCTCGCCGAACTGAGCCGGCGCAGCGGTTGCGGATTGCTGCTGGACCTGAACAACGTGCAGGTCAGCGCGCACAACCTGGACTTCGACCCGGGCGCCTACGTGGACGCCTTCCCCGCCGAGGCCATCCTTGAACTGCACCTCGCCGGGCACAGCCGCGACGAAGGCGGCAGCGGGCTGCTGGTGGACTCCCACGACGCCCCCATCGACGCCGCAGTCTGGGCACTGTATCGGCGCCTGATCGCCCGCATCGGCCCGCGCCCGACCCTGATCGAACGCGACGACCGCATCCCCCCCTTCACCGAATTGCTGGCCGAGCGCGACATCGCCCAGGCCGTGCTGGACGGCCTGGAGCGACAAGCATGAGCCTCGACCTCGGCGCCTTCCAGGACGCCTTCATCGACGCCGCCCGTGGCAACCCCGGGGTACCGGACAGCGCAGAGCGGCGGCTGGTGGCCGAACTCGCCGGCCAGGCCGGTTTCGACCTCTACCGCAACACCCTGATGAAGGGCTGCGTGGACGCGCTGCGGGCCAACTTCCCGGCAGTGGAGCGCCTGGTGGGCGCCGACTGGTTCGGCGCGGCGGCGGCGCTGCATGTGCGCCAGTCGCCCCCGGCCTCGGTGCAGTTGCTCGACTACGGCCTTGGCTTCGCTGACTTCCTCGATGCCTTCGAGCCGGCCCGCGATCTGCCCTACCTGGGCGCGGTGGCGCGGCTGGACCGGCTCTGGGTCGAGGTGTTCGCCGCAGCGGAGCGGCCGTCTCTCGCGCTCGGCGCCATCGCCGACCTCGGCCCCGATGCGCTGGGCGCCCTGTGCCTGCGCCCACGACCGGCACTGCGCTGGCTCTGGTGCGCCGACATGCCGGCCTACAGCATCTGGCGCCACCAGCGCGAGGAGCGGCCCCTGCCCGACAGCCTGGAATGGCACGGCGAAGGCGCCCTGCTCGGCCGCAGCGGCGGCCAGGTGACCTGGCAGCCCCTGGGCCCGGGCGGCTGCACCTTCCTCGACGCCTGCGCCCGGGGCCTGACACTGGACGAGGCCAGCGGCCTGGCCCTGGCCGCCGACCCCACACTCGATTTCATCGACCTGCTCGGCCGCCTGCTGACGGCCGGCGCCTTCACTCCCCTGCTCGCCACGCGCGACACCTGACCGGAGCACCGCCCATGGATACCCCGCATGCCCAGCCGATCTCGGCCGGCCCCATCGCCCCCCGCAGCCTGGCCGCGCGGCTGCACGCTCTGCTCCCCGACGCGTTGCTGTTGCTGGTGGCGCGCCTGGGCATCGCCGGGGTGTTCTTCCTCTCCGGGCGCACCAAGGTGGAGGGTGTCCTGAGTATCACCGACAGCACCTACGAGCTGTTCCGCAGCGAATACGCGCTGCCCCTGCTGCCGCCGGAAGTGGCCGCGCACCTGGCCGCCTACGCCGAGCACCTGTTCCCGCTGCTGCTGGTGCTGGGCCTGTGCACCCGCCTCTCGGCCCTGGCGCTGCTGGGCATGACGCTGGTGATCCAGGTGTTCGTCTACCCCGACGCCTGGTCCACCCACCTCAGCTGGGCCGGGCTCCTGCTGCTGCTCGTCGGGCGCGGCGCGGGCGCCTGGTCGCTGGACTGCAGGCTGGGCCTGCGCTAAGGCAGGCGGCCGCTAGGGCTGCACGGGGCAGCAGCCGGTGACCACCGCCGTGCCCGGCTCGAAGGGTGAGCGCAGGCCGCCGAGCAGTTGCAGGCGCAGCTCGGGGTCCTGGGTGCGCGGGTCCAGCCAGATGCCGAAGAAGGTCCGCGCGAACAGCGGGTCGCGCACCTCATAGGGCGCGCGCCCTTCCACGTACAGGCGCCCGCCGACGCCGGGCAGGTAGACGCCGGTGATGCGCTGGCCGGGTTCGACATCGACGAAGGCGCGCTCCATCTCCTCTTGCCAGGCACCCAGCCGGGCCGCATCCACCGCCTCGCCGCCGAGGCGCTGCAGGTCGTCGAGGCTGGCTTCCACCAGGGTGTCGCGGCTGATGGTGCGCTGGTAGACCAGCTCCAGGGCGAAGGGTCGGTCCTCCCCCAGCACCGCGCCGGGGGCCCACAGCCTGGCGTCGTAGATATGGAAGCCGTAGGCGCTGAACTCGCCGCGGCCCACCACCTGCGCATCCGGCACAGCCTCGCGCCAGCCGTCGGCCAGGGCCTGTTGCAGGCCCAGCAGGCCGATGAACGCGACGACCAGCAGGCGGTACGGCGAAAGGGGATTCTGGCTCACGGGATGACGCCTCCTGGGAATGGATGCGGGCAGTGTGCTGCCGCCAGATTGCAATATTCCGTACGGGCCCTTCGCTTCGTCGGCTCAGCGCTGCAGCAGCTCCAGCACGGCAGCTACCGTGTCCTCCGGTGCTTCCTGGGGGATGTTGTGGCCGACACCGGGCAACAGGCGCCGGCGGTACGGGCCGCTGAAGTGCACGGCGTCGTCGTCCTCCTCCGGCGGTGGGCCGACGCCATCGTCCAGGCCGCTGAGGGCAATGCTCGGCACGCCGATGACCGGTTGCGCCGCCAGCTGCCGCTCGATGGCCTCCAGCGCCGGGTCGCCCGGTGCGTAGCCGTAGCGATGACGGTAGGAATGGATCACCACCTCGACGAAGTCCGGGTTGTCGAAGGCGTCGGCGCTGGCGGCATAGGTGGCCTCGTCGAAACGCCAGGTCGGTGACCACAGCTGCCAGAGCAGGCGACACAACGCCCGCCGGTTCGCCTCCAGCCCGAGGTGCCCGCGCGGCGTGTGGAAGTAGAACTGGTACCAATAGCGGAACTCCTGCTCGGGCGCGGCCGGTGTGCCGGAGACGGCGATGTTCTGGATGTTGTAGCCATCCCCCGTCACCAGCGCCCGCACCCGCTCCGGCCACAGCGCCGCGACGATGCAGGCGGCGCGCCCGCCCCAGTCGTAGCCCACCAGAGTGGCCCGGGGGATCGCCAGCGCGTCCATGAAGTCCAGCAGGTCCTGGCCCAGGGCCGCCTGCTGGCCGGAGCGCGGGGCGTCCCCGGCCAGGAAGCGCGTGGAGCCGTAGCCACGCAGGTGCGGCACCAGCACCCGCAGCCCCTCCTGGGCGGCCAGGGCCGCCGCCACGGCATCGTAGGCACGCGGCGAATAGGGGAAGCCGTGGAGCAGGATCACCACCTCATCCCCCGCGCCATGCTCTTCATAGGCCAGTTCCAGGCTGGCGGTGCGGACCTTGTGGATCTCCCTTGCGGTCATGCCGTGCTCCTTCATCGATGATCGGGACAGCTTAGCCAGCCGCCGCCGAACCGCCGGCCGGAACCAACTCCGCAGCCCTGGAACCTAACGACCATCGACATCCTCGCATCGAGGTCACCCGCCATGCCCGCCTCTCTCCAGCGCCCCTTGCTCGTCCTGGTCCTCGCCCTCGTCACCTGCACCGCCCTGGCTGCCGAGGAAGACGCCCCCGACCCAGGCGCCCTCGCCGCCCTGGTGAAGATGGGCGAACACCTGCGCGGCCTGCAGCAGTACGCCATAGACGCGGAAAGCGACAGCGATCAGTTGCTGGAAAACGGCCAGGCGCTGGTGGTGCATGCCCGCACCCAACTGCTGGTGAGCGCGCCGGACAAGCTGCGCGTGCAGGTGACGAGCACCGACTACCAGCGCAGCCTGTTCTACGACGGCCAGCAGTTCACCCTCTACGACAGCCGCCAGGGCTACTTCGGTCGGGAGGTGGCGCCCACCAGCCAGGAGGAACTGCTGGCCCTGCTGGGCGAGCGCTACGGCATCCAGCTGCCGCTGGCCGATCTCATCCACTGGGACCCGGACACCGCCCAGCGGGTGGGCATTGGCAGCGCGCTCCACGTCGGCACCGAGCAGGTCGGCGACCAGAGCTGCGAGCACTACGCCTACCGCCAGCCGGGCCTGGATTGGCAACTGTGGCTACGCCAGGGCAACGAGCCCCTGCCCTGCAAGATGGTGCTAACCCGCCTCGACCAACCCGAACGCCCCCGCCACAGCGTGACCTACCAGTGGGACACCCTGCCCATGGTCGGCCCCACCGACTTCGCTTTCACCCCGCCCGAAGGGGCGAAGCCGGTGCCGTTGCTGGAGTTGCAGGCGGAGGTAGGGGGAGGCTCGAAACCTTAGCGAGCAGTAGAAAAATTCCGTCGCACCAATGGACAGCACATAGTCGAGTCGGTAGCGTTCGCCCCGCTCGCGCCATCAGGGCGCCATGACAGGGAACGTCCCATGAAACCTATCTTCGCCTTGCTGCTGGCCACGCTGCTCGTCGGCTGCGGCACCCCCAACATTCGTAGCGATTACAAACTGAACGCCGCCAGCGGTGAAGGCCTGGTCATCGGTGCCCTGACCTACGATGGCGCGCTGGCCAAATACAACCTCGAGTACAAAAGAATGGAGGATGGCAAGGGCAACTACTTCACGGTAGGCAGCTCCATGTATCCGTCCTTTTCCAGGAGTGACTTTTCCAGCTACGGCTACAGCGGCGCCCTATTCGCCGCCTCGCTTCCCGCAGGGCATTACCTGATGACCAAGTGGGGCACTGGGAGTGGTGTGGTCAACAGTTCCGCCACTGCCTCCGATGTCGTTCCCTTCGAAGTCGTGGCAGGCAAAGCTACCTACCTAGGTACCTTCCACTTCGTTCCCGTCCGCAAGATCAGCCTCACCGTCGGCGCAAAGATCGTTCATACCGATAAGCACGAGCGCGACCTGGAAGTGTTCCGCAAGCTCTACCCGACACTGGCCGATGTTCAGATCGACTCGATCGAGATCCGCAACGGCCTTCTGGGGGAACCATCGCAGCACTCCATAACCGTTACGCCAGTGGTCCCCCTGCTTCCCATCAAATAGGCCCCACGCCTGAACCAGAGCCGGCGACCTGCAGGTGAACAGCCCTGGTGCAAGACGCTTACCTTTGCTAACAGCGCGTCTTATCAAAGTGCAACGACAAGGAACGTCCCATGAAGTACCTGCTCACCCTGCTGCTGGCCATCACCCTCGCGGGCTGCCAGAACAGCCCGTTCCAGCCCCAGGACATCCCCGCCGCCGGCCCTTATCGGCATGACGATACCGGCATCGTCTTCCCGACCACCTCCGGCATCTTCCTCCGCATCCAGATCATGCGCTTCGACGAGCGGGCCCGGCACATCATGGTCGGCTACAACTCCGAGCTGATCGCCCAGCCCGTCGTCTTCACCGCCTATGTCTACCCGGTGCCGCAGGTCAGCTCGATCGGCTCGCCGGCGGATGTCATCGCAGCGGCCCGGCACCAGCTGGTGCTCAACCACCAGCAACAGCAGAAGCAGGAAATCCTCGCCTTCCACAAGACCGGCAAGCTGGTCGGCGAGCAACCGGTGACCCTGGACTACCGGGGCCAGGCCATCCCCGGCCTGCGCGCGGACTTCGAATTCGTCGAGCCCTTCGCCGGCGAAGTGCAACCGATCCGCTCCTCGCTCTACCTGTTCGAGCTGGGCGACAGCCTGCTCAAGTTCCGCGTCTCCGCACCTGCATCGGTGGACAGCGAAGCGGCGGTCAAGGCGATGATTAAGGAGATTGCTGGCAGCTCGGCTGGACAGCCGCTCTGACCTCTTAAGGACGCATTCATGTATCGATACGCCTTTCCGGCCTGCCCCGTAGTGGGCAGCCAGGCCCCTGAGCCCTACAACCACTTTCTCTCGGGCGCGGTACCGCATAAATGCCGATCATGTGAGTCCTTGTTCGAAGGCGGGTGCGTGCGCAACTTCAACACTGTCGGCATGTACCAGACCCTCGATCACGGTGCTTGCCCCATCTTCGGCAGCACCGAACCGGTGGAGAGACTCGATGAGCGTTCGCGGCAACCTCTGTTCGTACCCAGCAAATGCACGGATTGCGAATACCTGAAGAACGACGAAATCAGGGGCTACATCTGCCTGTATCAGAAAGAGCTTTGGGGCTCGTTTCCTCGGCCCCTGGACTGGGGCGACTGGAAGCCCGAGTTCGATCCGATCGGCATCGAGGGCAAGGTCGTCACCACCGTGGAACTCCGGGCACTCATTGCCGACGGGCATACCGCTCGTGCCGTGGTAGAGCTCAAGCGGCTCTATCCTGGGCTTTCGACACACGCCGCCCTGTCATGCGTATCGATTTTCAAGGAGCGAATCGCGGCGAGTAACCAAGACTGTTGATCTCGATGCCCTAGTCCAGACTGCACATCGCTGCGTTGGGCTTCGTACCTCAGCCCAACCTACGACTGGAATTTTTGCGACCTGGGTCTAGGCTCGGCACTTCCGAAAACATCACAAGGAGCGATACGTGAAGGAATACAGACATGTCGTCATCGACAAGGCAGGCGTTGGTCTAGCAACCCTAAGACAGTCTCTGGACCAGGCCGGGTTGGAGACAGCCCAGCAGCGGGGCATTCAGCTGGCCACAGGCTCGGTCAGGCTCGAGCATCACTTGAACGTGTTCCTGTGGGACGACACCACTGCCGGCCAGAAGGGTTACATCAACCTCATCCTGGCGGGCAACTGCGTTGCGGTGAAGGTTCGCTGGACGACGCTGACCGAGCCGGGAATCATCTTCTCCGGCACCCTGCAGGGGGACAACGGGCACAACGGCCCGCCACAGGGAAAATCCACCAACGGAGCCTGGGCTTACAAAGGCAGCATTCCCCGCAATTACTGCTTCATCGAAGGGGTGGATACCGAGCAGACCCCAGGCTACGCAAAGTGGAAGTCCGGGACTGGTTGGCAGTAAGTCCCCGGTCTTAATGTCTATGCGTTGGGCTTCGTACCTCAGCCCAACCTACGGGGCGTAGCCCGGGCTTCAGCCCGGGAGCCTCAACGCATCAGCGCCAGGTAGACGCCGCAGGCCAGGGCCAGGAGCCCGGCGGGGATGGCCAGCAGGGAGATGCGGTCGATCTGCCGGGAAAGGCGGATCACGCCGCCGAGGTCATCGGCTTCGGCGGCGCTGCGGCGGCGCAGCACGGGGACCAGGCAGAGGGCGTTGCCGGCCACGGCCACCAGGCCCGCGACCACTTTCAAGGCATAGAGGCCGTCGAAGCGCACCGGCTCGATCAGCAGCAGCCCGGTGACCAGCGCCAGGCTGAAGGCCGGCATCTCGAAGAACAGGTCGATGCGCCGGTGCATCCGCGCGACGGTGAAGCCCTGGGCGCGGCTGGTGGCGCGCCCCTGCTCCAGCAGGAATTCGACCGCGACAACACCGAGCCAGAAGGCTACGGCGAACAGGTGGAGCTGCAGCAGCAGGGGCATGGCCATATCCTCAGCAGGGAGTGGGTTCGGGGTGCCTGGCACGGCGTTGCGGTGCGTGGGCCAGCAGCCATTTCAGGATGTCGTCCCAGAGCGGTTCGGAACCCGCGCGGAAATAGCCCATATGGCCGATGGGCTCGCCGCCCTGCGGGGGATGCAGGTCGCGCCGGGTCAGCGGGGCGTTGCTGTAGCCCTTGACGAAGGCGTCCCGCGAGCGCGGCGGTGCCCAGGGATCGTCCACCGAGGTGGCGAACACGCAGGGCGTGCGGACACTGGCGTAGAGCCCGGCGACATGGGCCATGCCGGGGTCGTCGAAGTAGTAGTGCGGGTGGCGGCACCAGCGCTTCCAGTCGCGGTACACACCCAGTGGCAGGTCGTCGCCCATGCCCAGCAGGCTCCAGGCCATGTAGCCCTTCCAGGCGACGATGGGCGGCAGCACCAGGCTCCACAGCAGGCGGGTCTTCAGGGCCTCGTCGCGGGGCATCCAGCCACTCCAGCCGGCGCCACTGCCGAGGCTGTAGCACGCGGCGAGGCGATCATGGTTGGGCAGCAGGCCGATGGCGTGCCCGCCGAAGGAATGCCCCACCCAGTACAGCGGCAGCGCGTCGGCGCCGAGCAGGTCCACTGCGGCAGCCAGGTCCTGGTAGGCCCAGTCGAGGTAGGCCATGTGGAAGCCCTTGAGCGTCGCCGGGGCGGATTCGCCGACGCCGCGGTAATCCAGGGTCAGTACGTTGAGCCCCTGCCACGCCGCATGCTCGGCGAAGCGTCGGTAGAAGCGCTGCTGCACACCCGTGGCGCCGGCCAGGAGCAGGTTGCCCCGGGCCTCGCCCGCTGCGTGGTAGCGGGTGGCGACCAGGGGGTAGCCGTCGCGTGCGGGCAGGTTGATCTTCTCCACGCGGATGCCCTGTTCGGGAAGGTGCTTGGTCATCGTCTCGTTCATGTTCCAGCTATTCATCTATCCAGCTATCCAGGTCGGGCCGGCGCCCGGGTGGCCGCCGACCGTTCAACCGCGCTTCAGCGGCCTGTGAAGACCGGTTCGCGCTTCTGCATCATCGCCATCACCCCTTCGCGCACGTCTTCGCTGCGGATCAGTCCGAACAGCAGTTCGTTCAGCTGCGAGAGTGCCGCGTCAGCGCCTTCGTCCCGCGCCTGGAAGGCGGACTGCAGCGTGGCGCGGATGGCCAGGGGCGCGGCCTTGGCGATGCGTTCGGCATATTCGATGGCCCGCGTCAGCGCCTGGCCCGGCTCGACCACCTCGGTGAGCAGGCGCATGCGCAGCGCCTCGGCGGCGTCGAAGGTTTCGCCGGTGAGCATGTAGCGCATGGCGTCGGTCCAGCCGGCGGCCTGGGTGAAGCGCACGGTGGAGCCGCCGGACGGCGGGATGCCGCGCAGCACCTCCAGATGGGCGAAACGGGCGTCGCGGGCGGCGATGGCGATATCGGCGTTGAGCACCAGCTCGATGCCCGCCGTCCAGCAGGTGCCTTCCACCGCGACCACCACCGGCTTGGTGCGGCGCGGCTTGGACACGCCCCAGGGGTCGATGCCCTCGCTGGGGTACTGGAAGCCGCCGGAGGCGAGCTTGGGCGTCAGCTCCAGCAGGTCGAGGCCGGCGGTGAAATGCTCGCCATGGGCGAAGAGCACGGCGCAGCGCATGGCCTCGTCACGCTCGTATTCGCCGATGGCGAGGGACAGGTCGGCGAGCATGGCGCTGTCGAAGGCATTGCGCTTGCCTGCCCGGTCCAGGCCGATCAGAAACAACGGGTCCCGCCGTTCCCGCGTGACGCGTCCCGCCCCGCTGTTGGCTTCGCTCATGAATAGTCTCCTGGGTGTCGATGGCTGTCTGGCGAAGGCTTCGCCAGTTACTTACCGTTTGTTCGGCCAGGAGAAACTAAACAAACATTTGGTAACCGTCAAATTGAGGTGGCGAGGCTTATGCCCTAGAATCAGCGGCCTTGATCGAGAGCAGGAAATCCACCGTGCGACCGCCAAAAATCTCCCGCGACGAACTCCTCCAGCACTGCGCCAACACCTTCAAGCGGCTGGGCTACCACGGCACCACCATGGATGCGCTGGCGACGGCGTGCGGGCTGACCAAGGCCTCGTTCTACCACCACTACCCGAACAAGGAATCGCTGCTGCGCGACGTGCTGGCCTGGACCCACGAGCGCATCGGCAAGGCGCTGTTCGCCATCGCCTTCGATGAAGAACTGGCGCCCCACGAGCGCCTGGCGAAGATCGGCCACAAGGCCGGCAAGCTGTTCCAGGACGATGCCATCGGCTGCCTGATGGCGGTGGTCGCGGTGGATGCGACCTACGGCAAGAGCGAGTTGATGGAGCCGATCCGCAGCTTCCTCGACGACTGGGCCGCCGCCTTCGCCAACCTCTACCGACCGAACTTCGGCGAGGCGCAGGCCGGCGAGCTGGGCCGCCAACTGGTGGCCGATTACGAAGGCGCCATCCTCCTCGCGCGCATCTACAACGCCCCCGCCTATATCGACGCCGTCACCCGCCGCGCGCTGCAACAGCTCCAGGCGCAGGGCTGACCCGCACGCGTCAGAGCGTGGTCGCCCTGCCCTGGCGGTCCAGCTCGAACACCTTGGTGCCCATCAACCGCTCGCGCAGCCAGCGTTGCGCCTGGCCACGGCCATGGCGGCGCTGCCAGAGCAGGTCGACCCCCACCAGCCAGTCGGTGTGGGGGTAGGCGGCGAGCTGCAACTCCACCAGTTCGCCGGCGACCAGCTCGCGCTGCACCAGTTGGCGCGGCAGGGTCGCCCAGCCGAGACCGGCCCGCACCATCTCCACCAGCGCCATGTAGCTCTCCGCTTGCCACAATCGCGTGGCGCGCAGGTATTCGCTGCTGGGCAGCTTGCTGGCGTGGGCGCTGAAGGCCAGCCGGCGATGGGCGTGCAGGTCGTCGAAGCTGACCTCCTCGCGCTGCGCCAGCGGGTGCCGGGGGTGGGTGACGTGGACCATGATCAGCTTGCCCAGCTGCTGGAATTCCAGCTCGCGCGGGTATTCCGGCTGGGAGAAGGCGATGCCCAGCTCCACCTCGCCGCGCTGCAGCATGCCGGCGACATCACCGTGGTGCGGGTGGCGGATGATCAGGTCGACATGGGGAAAGGCCTGCTCGAAGTCCCGCAGCACCGGCATCACCGTCGCGTAGGGCACCTCGATGGCCAGGGTCAGGCTGGGCTCGGTCTCCTCCGCCAGGCTGTCGGCATGCCCCTGCAAGGCCAGGCAACGCGCCAGCACCGCCTCGGCCTCCAGCTGCAGCTTGTGGCCACCGGCGGTGAGGGTGGGGATGCGCGTGGAGCGGTCGAACAGCTCCACACCCAGGTCGGTCTCCAGGTTGGCGATGGCCGCGCTGACGGTGGACTGGGTGCGCCCCAGGCGCCGGGCAGCGGCGGAGAAGGAACCGGCCTGCACCACGGCGACGAACACCTGGAGCTGATCAAGGGAAAAACGCATCGTCGTGCCCACCGCAACCATCGGAGTAAGCGATGGTTATTCATTTGTTCCATCGCCTTCAAGCCCCTGAAGATGCCCGCAAGCCAGCACTGCCTCCTCGAAACGCTGGGCAACCCGCCCCCAATAACAAAAACAGCTGCACCTCCAGGAGATACCCATGAGCCCCACCCATCCGGTCGACCAGCGACTCCCCATCCGGCAACTTCTGACCTTCGGCCTGCAACACGTCCTGGTGCTGTACGCCGGCGCCGTGGCCGTGCCGCTCATCCTCGGCAGCGCCCTGGGCCTGAGCAACGCGCAGATCGTCCTGCTGATCAACGCCAACCTGCTCACCTCGGGCATCGCCACGCTGATCCAGACCCTGGGCTTCTGGAAGTTCGGTGCGCGCCTGCCGCTGGTGCAGGCCTGTTCGTTCATCGCCCTGGCGCCGATGATCATGATCGGCAAGGAATACGGCTTGGCCCAGGTGTTCGGCGCGGTGATCGCCGCGGGGGTCATCACCATCGCCCTGGCACCGGTGTTCAGCCGCCTGCTGCGCTTCTTCCCGCCGGTGGTGATCGGCAGCCTGATCACCATCATCGGCATCTCGCTGATGCCCGCAGCGGCTATCTGGCTGGGCGGCGGCAACCCGGATGCCGCGGACTTCGGCGCGCCGGCCAACCTGCTGCTGGGGCTGGCCACGGCCGCCATCATCCTCGCGGTCTATGCGCGCTTCTCCGGCTTAATCGGCAACCTCAGCGTGCTCATCGGCCTGCTGCTGGGCAGCCTGCTGGCGGCGGCCTGCGGCATGACCGACTTCAGCCGCGTCGGCGAGGCGGCCTGGTTCGAACTCTCCGCCCCCATGGCCTTCGGCGTGCCGCAGTTCTCGCTGACGCCGATCCTGATCATGACCCTGGCGATGCTGGTGATCATGGCCGAGACCACCGGCAACTGCCTGGCCATCGGCCAACTCACCGGCCGCTCCGTGGATGCGCGCACCCTGGGCAACGCCTTCCGCGCCGACGGCCTGTCCACGGTGATCGGCGGCCTGTTCAACAGCTTCCCCTACAACGCCTTCACCCAGAACACCGGGCTGATCGCCCTCTCCCAGGTGAAGAGCCGCTTCGTGGTGGCCGCCGCCGGCGGGATCATGATCCTCATGGGCCTGTTCCCCAAGCTCGGCGCCCTGATCGCCGCCGTGCCGACCCCCGTGCTCGGCGGCGGCGCCATCGTGATGTTCGGCATGACCACGGTGGCGGGCATCCAGGAGCTCTCGCGGGTGCGCTTCGAAGGCACGCGCAATGCACTGGTGGTCGCCGTCTCGGTGAGCGTCGGCGTGCTGCCGATGTCCTTCCCCGCGCTCTTCGCCCATGCCCACGGCGCCCTGAAGCTGGTGCTGGAGAGCGGCATCTTCCTCGGCGCCATCACCGCCATCGTCCTCAACCTGCTGCTCAACGGCCGCGAGCCCGCCGAGCACACCGCGAGCGGCACCGCCGACCTCGCCGACTGACCTTTCTCTCGCGCCCTGCGCACCCACTGCCCAAGGAGTCACCCATGACCTTCACCCACCTGGTACCCGCCGGGGTCAGCGACCTCGACCTGGAACTGCTGCGCGAATCCATCCGCCTCTCGCAGGCGTCGCGCCAGCGCGGCCGCCACCCCTTCGCCGCCCTGGTGGCGGACCGCGACGGCAAGGTGATTGCCAGCGCCGGCAACAACTCGATGCCGCCGGAAGGCGACCCGACCCAGCACGCCGAACTGGTGGCGGTGGCCAAGGCCGCACGCCTGCTGAGCCCCGAGGCCCTGGCCGAATGCACCCTCTACACCAGCGCCGAACCCTGCTGCATGTGCGCCGGCGCGGTGTACTGGACCGGTGTCGGCCGGGTGGTCTATGCGCTGTCCGAGCACGCGCTGCTGGAGCTGACCGGCGCCCACCCGGAGAACCCCACCTTCTCCCTGCCCTGCCGCGAGGTGTTCGCCCGCGGCCAGCGCCAGGTGACGGTGCTGGGGCCGATGCTGGAGCAGGAGGCGGCGGCGCCCCACGAAGGGTTCTGGACGTGAAGGGCATTTCCATCCATGTCGTCGACGTCGCCAGCGGCTGCGTCGCCGACGGGCTGGCGCTGCAACTGGAGCGCCTCGACGGCGAACGCCGCGAGCTGATCCACGCCGGGCGCATCGGCGCGGACGGGCTGTTCGCCGGGCTCGCGGGCGAAACCGGCCGCTGCGTGCCGGGGGTCTACGAGGTCCGCCTGCAGGTGGCGGACTTCTACCGCGCCCGGGGCATGGCGCTGCCCGAGCCGGCCTTCCTCGACCTGCTGGTCTACCGCTTCGGCCTGGCCGACAGCGGGCAGCACTACCACCTGCCGTTCAAGCTCACCGCCTGGGGCGTCTCCTGCTTCCGCGGCGGCGCCTGAGCCTGCCAGCGCCGGCATTTCCGTGCTTGCGACCCTGCGCTGCAGGTACGGAAATGCCCGCCATCGTCCCAGTCGTACCGGCGCGGCAGGAACCAGGCAGGCGCGCGCCGGTGTCGCTGTCGGCTGGTTACGGGTCGCATCCGGGGGGCAAGGTCGCGGACAGGCTCGGTAGGTTGCCGGCAGGGGACGCCAAGGCCCAGGCTGGATGCGTCCGTGACCACCAGACGGCTCGGAGCGACCATGACCATCCAGGCTATTTCCCACACCACCTCGTCCGTCGATCCGGCGACCTTGCGCAAGGTCATCGCCGCGTCGGCCATCGGCAACTTCGTCGAGTGGTTCGACTTTGCCGTGTACGGCTTCCTCGCGGTGACCATCGCCGGCCTGTTCTTTCCGCCGGGCAACGCCTCCCTCGCGCTGCTGCAAACCTTCGCCGTGTTTGCCGTGTCGTTCGCCCTGCGCCCGCTGGGCGGGATCGTCTTCGGCATCCTCGGGGACAAGGTCGGGCGCAAGCGCATCCTGGCCATCACGGTGTTGCTGATGGCCGCGGCCACCACCCTGATCGGCCTCTTGCCGACCTATGCGCCCATCGGCCTGCTCGCCCCGCTGCTGCTGGCCCTGGCCCGCTGCATCCAGGGCTTTTCCGCCGGCGGGGAGTACGCCGGCGCCTGCGCGTTCGTCATGGAGCACGCGCCTCCCGAGCAGAAGGCCCGCTATGGCAGCTTCGTCCCGGTGTCGACGTTCATGGCCTTTGCCGCCGCCGGCATCGTGTTCGGCATGGGGCTGCTCCTGTCCGAGGCCCAGATGCAGGGCTGGGGCTGGCGCGTGCCCTTCCTGATCGCGGCGCCCCTGGGGCTGATCGGCCTGTACATGCGCCTGCACCTGGACGAGTCGCCGGCGTTCCGTGCCCTGGCGGCCGCCCCGCAGGCCGCCCACTCGCCGCTGAAGGAAACCCTGCAGGGGCACGGCCGCACGATCCTCTGCCTGTCGGCCTTCATTTCCGCCACTGCGCTGTCGTTCTATACGTTCACCACCTACCTCACCACCTACATGCAGGTGGTCGGCGGTGCCTCGCGGCCGACCGCCCTGCTCGCCAGCCTGATGGCCTTGCTGTTCGCCGCCTTGCTGTGCCCGCTGGTGGGACGCTATTCGGACTGGGTCGGGCGTCGGCGCACCATCGCCACGGGGTGCGCCTGCCTGATCATCGCGGTCTACCCCGCCTTCGTGCTGGCAGCGTCGGGCAGCCTGCTGGCCGCGGCGCTGGGGGCGATGCTGCTGGCGGTGGGTGCAGTGGTCTGTGGCGTGGTGACGGCCGTGCTGCTGTCCGAACAGTTCCCGACGCAGGTGCGCTACACCGCCTCGGCATTTACCTACAACCTGGCGTACACGGTCTTCGGGGGCACCGCACCACTGGTGGCGACCTGGCTGATCGAGCAGACCGGCGACCGCCTGTCACCGGCCCTCTACCTGATCGCCATTGCGCTGCTGGCGCTGGCCGGTGGCCTGGCACTGCCGGAGTCGTCCCGACGCTCCCTGGACTACCAGCCGGAATGACAGCCGCCGCGCCCCGGCACAGGCCGACGGCGCTCGGCCCCGTGGGCCCGCGCACGGGGCAGGCGCCCTGTCGCTGCCCGGCGGCGGAACATCCCGCCCGCCCGGGGACTCGAACGTGCGGATGCCCGGGCGGGCGGATTATTCGAACGTCGGGCTTGCCGCAGCGTCAAAAATTACGCAGAGTGTAAATAGATTATGAAAACAACAGCGTCAGCGGTGAGCCTGCCGACCGACGCGCTGCCCTGCGAGTGCCTGCCATGGACCTGTACACCTACTACCGCTCCACGTCGTCCTACCGCGTGCGCATCGCGCTCGCGCTGAAGGGGCTGGAGGTCCGGCACGTACCGGTCAACCTGATCCGCGACGGCGGCGAGCACCATCAGCCGGCCTACCGCGCGATCAACCCCCAGGGCCGCGTCCCCGCCCTGCGCACCGACTCCGGCGAGGTGCTGATCCAGTCACCCGCCATCATCGAATACCTCGAAGAAACCCACCCGCAGCCGCCCCTGCTGCCGGGCGATGCGCTGCAGCGCGCACGCCAGCGCCAGGTCGCCGCACTGATCGGCTGCGACATCCACCCGCTGCACAACGTCGCGGTGCTCAACCGCCTGCGCAAGATGGGCACCGACGAGGACGGCGTGAACGCCTGGATCGGCCACTGGATCAGCGAAGGCCTGGCCGCCGTCGAAGCACTGATCGGCGACGACGGCTTCTGCTTCGGCGCCCAGCCGGGCCTGGCGGATGTCTATCTGCTGCCCCAGCTCTACGCCGCCCGACGCTTTGCCGTGGACCTGGCGAGCTACCCGCGTATTCTCAGGGTCGAGCGCCTGGCCCTTGAACACCCGGCCTTCCGCACCGCCCACCCGGACGCCCAGGCCGACAAGCCGGCCTGAGGAGCGCACATGCAGACCCTCGGTTTCAAAGTCACCATCGGCGATTTTCTCGCCCGCAGCGTGCGCGGAGTCTCCTGCGCGCCGCCATCGCACGCCTGAATCGCCGCCGTACCGACTTTCATCCGATTCAGGCGCCGCCGCGCGCCACTGCAAGGAGCCATGACATGGCCGACATCTTTGAAAACCCCATGGGCCTGATGGGCTTCGAATTCATCGAGCTGGCATCGCCCGTGCCGAACCTGCTGGAACCGATCTTCGCCAGCATGGGCTTCACCAAGGTGGCCACCCACCGCTCCAAGGACGTGCACCTGTATCGCCAGGGCGAGATCAACCTGATCCTCAACAACGAGCCCAAGAGCCTCGCGTCCTATTTCGCCGCCGAACACGGCCCGTCCGTATGCGGCATGGCCTTCCGCGTGAAGAACGCGCACCAGGCCTACGCCCGTGCCCTGGAGCTGGGCGCCCAGCCGATCGAGATCCCCACCGGCCCGATGGAATTGCGCCTGCCGGCGATCAAGGGCATCGGCGGCGCGCCGCTGTACCTGATCGACCGCTTCGGCGAGGGCTCGTCCATCTACGACATCGACTTCGAGTTCATCGAAGGCGTGGACCGCAACCCCAGGGGCGCGGGACTGAAGATCATCGACCACCTGACCCACAACGTGTACCGCGGCCGCATGGCGTACTGGGCGGACTTCTACGAGAAGCTGTTCAACTTCCGCGAGATCCGCTACTTCGACATCAAGGGTGAGTACACCGGCCTGACCTCCAAGGCCATGACCGCGCCGGACGGCATGATCCGCATCCCGCTCAACGAGGAGTCTTCCAAGGGCGCCGGGCAGATCGAGGAATTCCTCATGCAGTTCAACGGCGAGGGCATCCAGCACGTGGCCTTCCTCACCGACGACCTGGTCAAGACCTGGGACGCGCTCAAAGCACTGGGCATGCGCTTCATGACCGCGCCGCCGACCACCTACTACGAGATGCTCGAAGGGCGCATCCCCAACCACGGCGAACCGGTGGAGCAGCTGCAGAGCCGCGGCATCCTGCTCGACGGCTCCGCCGATGCGAACGACCGCCGCCTGCTGCTGCAGATCTTCTCGGAGACCCTGATGGGCCCGGTGTTCTTCGAGTTCATCCAGCGCAAGGGCGACGATGGCTTCGGCGAAGGCAACTTCAAGGCACTGTTCGAATCCATCGAACGCGACCAGATCCGCCGGGGCGTGCTCGCCACCGAGTGAGTCACCGCCGCAACGAAAAAGCCCGCATCAGCGGGCTTTTTCATGGGCATCACCCGCGACTCCAGAATGGGTAAGGCGGCATCCGGCGAGCTCTGCGAACTACCACCGCACAGCGCCAACCGCATGGGTTTCGCTTCGCTCTACCCATCCTACGGACCAGGTCACGGTCAGGCCGGGCGAACACCCGCCATGCGTGCGGTGATGGATTCGGCCGCCTGCTTCAGCAGCTGCGCCGCACGGCCGCTGGCTTCGGCCTGGAAGCCACTGGCGGCACCGACCACGGTGATCACCCCGGCGATCTGCTCGCCCACGGCGAATACCGGCGCGGAGAGCGCGTTCACCCCCGGCATCAGCAGCCCATGCACGTGGTGCAGGCCGCTGGCGCGGATCTCGGCGATCTGCTTGCGCAGCGCCTTGGCGTCGGGCACGCCGGGCAGGCCGGCCTCCTCCTCGCGCAGCGGCGCGGTCTCGGGGTCAGGCAGGTAGCTGGCGAACACCAGGCCGGTGGAGGAGCCCAGCAATGGCAGCACCGAACCCACGCGGGTAACCAGGGTCACCGCGCGCAGCGGTTGCTCGACATGCACCACGGTCGGCCCCTTGTTGCCCCAGACGGCGAGGAAGCAGGTTTCGTTGAGCGCATCGCGCAGCTCCGACAGCTGCGGCGTGGCGGCCCGCACCACATCGAGCCGGCCGATGGCGGCGAGGCCGACGAACAGCGCCTCCGGCCCCAGGCCGTAGTGGTTGGTGGCCACGTCCTGCTCGGCGAAGCCGCTGGCGATCAGCGCCTGCAGGTAGCGGTGGACCTTGGCCGCCGGCATGCCGACGTGCTCGGCCAGGCGAGACAGGGAGGTGGCCGGCGCCAGGTCGGCGAGCCCCTTGAGAATCTCGGTGCCGACTTCGGCCGCCTGTACTTTCTGCCGCTTGGGCGCCTCGGCGTCGTCCCGTTGGATGGCCATCTACTACCTCGGTTGGCAATGGAGGCGCTGTTATAGCTTGACCCTCTCAGGCTTTCAAATTACGTTATCCGTAATTCAATTACAAAAAACACAGAGGTTCTCATGAGCTCCTCGCTGCCCCCCACCGCCCTCGCCTATCAATCCGGCTTCAACAACCAGTTCGCCAGCGAAGCCCTGCCGGGCGCCCTGCCCGTCGGGCAGAACTCGCCGCAGTGCGCGCCCTATGGCCTCTATGCCGAGCAGTTCTCCGGCACCGCCTTCACCGTCTCCCGCGCCGAGGCCCGCCGCACCTGGCTATACCGCATCCGCCCGTCCGCCGCGCACCCGCGCTTCCAGCGCCTGGAGCGGCAGATCCCCGGTCGCCACCTGGGGCCGATCGACCCCAACCGCCTGCGCTGGAATGCCCATGACATCCCCGCCGAGCGCACCGATTTCATCGATGGCCTGCTGACCATCGCCGCCACCACCGATGCCGAGCAGGCCTCCGGCGTCAGCGTGCACGTCTACCGCGCCAACGCCTCGATGCAGCGTGCCTTCCTCAATGCCGACGGCGAATGGCTGATCGTCCCCGAACAGGGCCGCCTGCGCCTGGTCACCGAGCTGGGGCTGCTGGACGTTGAGCCCCTGGAGATCGCGGTGATCCCCCGTGGCATGAAGTTCCGCGTCGAACTGCTGGACGACAGCGCCCGTGGCTACATCTGCGAGAACCACGGCGCCGCGCTGCGCATCCCGGACCTGGGCCCCATCGGCAGCAACGGCCTGGCCAACCCGCGCGACTTCCTCGCCCCGGTGGCCCACTACGAGGACAGCGACGCGCCCGTGACCCTGGTGCAGAAGTTCCTCGGCGAGCTCTGGGCCGCCGAACTGGACCACTCGCCCCTGGACGTGGTCGCCTGGCACGGCAACAACGTGCCCTACAAGTACGACCTGCGCCTGTTCAACACCATCGGCACGGTCAGCTACGACCATCCGGACCCGTCGATCTTCACCGTGCTGACCTCCCCGGGCGACTTCCCGGGCATGGCCAACGTCGACTTCGTGATCTTCCCGCCGCGCTGGATGGTGGCCGAGAAGACCTTCCGCCCGCCGTGGTTCCACCGCAACCTGATGAACGAGTTCATGGGCCTGATCCAGGGCGCCTACGACGCCAAGGCCGGCGGCTTCACCCCCGGCGGCGCCTCGCTGCACAACTGCATGAGCGCCCACGGCCCGGACAACGCCAGCACCACCGCCGCCATCGCCGCGGAACTCAAGCCGCACAAGCTCGATCACACCATGGCGTTCATGTTCGAAACCGGCCGCGTGCTGCGCCCCACCCGCTACGCCCTGGAGTGCCCGCAGCTGCAGAACGACTACGATGCCTGCTGGAACGGCATGGCCAAGACCTTCAACGGCAGGAACTGACCGATGACCCAGAATGACAACCGCCGCAGCTGGATAGCCTCGGCCAACGAACACCCCGACTTCCCCCTGCAGAACCTGCCCCTGGGCATCTTCAGCCCGGTGGGCGGCACCCCGCGCGGCGGCGTCGCCATCGGCGAGCAGGTCTTCGACCTCAAGGTCGCCACCACCACCGGCCTGTTCGAAGGTGAAGCGGCCGACGCAGCACGCGTCGCCGCCGGGGAAGACCTCAACGCCTTCTTCGCCCTGGGCGCCAACGCCCGCCGCGCCCTGCGCCGCCAGCTGCAGGACCTGCTCGCCGAAGGCAGCCCCGCCCAGGCCCGCCTGGAAGCCTTGGGCGCCGAGCTGCTGCCGGCCGCCGCCGACTGCCAGCTGCACCTGCCGGCGCGCATCGGCGACTACACCGACTTCTACGTGGGCATCCACCACGCCAACAACGTCGGCCGCCTGTTCCGCCCGGACAACCCGCTGCTGCCCAACTACAAGTACGTGCCCATCGGCTACCACGGCCGCGCGTCCACCGTGTGCGTGTCCGGCACCCCGGTGCACCGCCCCAACGGCCAGACCCTGCCGCCGGGCGCCGAGGTGCCGAACTTCGGCCCCAGCAAGCGCCTGGACTACGAACTGGAGCTGGGCATCTGGATCGGCCAGGGCAACGCCATGGGCGACGCCATCGCCATCGGCGAGGCGGAGCAGCACATCGCCGGCTACTGCCTGCTCAACGACTGGTCCGCGCGTGACCTGCAGGCCTGGGAATACCAGCCGCTGGGGCCCTTCCTGGCGAAGAACTTCGCCACCAGCGTGTCGCCCTGGGTGGTGACAGCCGAGGCCCTGGAGCCCTTCCGCACCGCCCAGCCGGCACGCCCGGAAGGCGACCCGCAGCCGCTGCCCTACCTGCTGGACGCCAACGACCAGGCCCATGGCGCCTTCGACATCCAGCTGGAGGTGCTGCTGCAGACCGCCGCCATGCGCGAGCGCGGCCAGCAGCCACAACGCCTGGCCCTGAGCAACACCCAGCACATGTACTGGACCGTGGCGCAGCTGGTGGCGCACCACTCGGTGGGCGGCTGCAAGCTGCAACCGGGCGACCTGTTCGGCTCCGGCACCCTGTCCGGCCCGGAAGCCGACGCCTTCGGCAGCCTGCTGGAGACCACCTTCGGCGGCAAGCAGCCGCTGTCCCTGGCCAGCGGCGAGCAGCGCACCTTCCTGGAAAGCGGTGACGAGGTGATCCTGCGCGCCTGGTGCGAGGGCGAAGGCCGGGTGCGCATCGGCTTCGGCGAGTGCCGCGGCCGGGTGCTCTGAGTTTCAACGCGGGCCCTCTCGGGCCCGCGCCTGTTCAGGCCAGCCCGCGCAGGGCCAGGGCCGCCATCCCCAACAGCAATATTCCGCACAGCCCGTGGCTGACCCGATGCCAGGTCGGCGAGCTGTTGCGCCGCAGCCAGTCCACCAGCGCCGCACAGAGGAAGCAGCAGGCCAGCGAGGCGGTCATGAAGCCGGCGAAGAACACGCCGGTCTGGGCCAGGTCCGGCGCACCGCCGACGATGCCCGCCATGGCGGTACCCAGGGCGCCCCAGTAGACGATGTTCTTAGGATTGGTCAGCGAGATCGCCGCGCCGGTGAGCAGTGCACCGCGATCCTCATGCTCGGTCGCCTCCCCCTCCTCCGGCAGTTGCCAGGCATCGCGCAGGCTGCGCAGCCCGAGCCAGGCCAGGTAGGCCGCGCAGGCCAGGGTCAACGGCAGGCGCACCTGGTCCTGGCCCAGCAGCAGGGTCAGCCCCGCCAGGCCGAGCACCGCCCAGACCGCGTCGCCCACCAGGGAACCGAATTGCACCAGCAGCGCCGGGCGGAAGCCATGCAGCAGCCCACGGCGCAGGGTTTCGGCGAGCACGGCGCCGGGGGACAGGCAGAAGACCACGCCGAAGACGAAGGCCGAGCAGAACAGCAGGAGCATGCAAACCTCGAACGATGCAGGGGAGCGGATGGGCGCATTCTGCCCGGCCCCGCGCCCATGGACTTGAACAGGATTGCACTCAGGCGTTGAGCAGGCGCTTCATCTCGCCGGGGGTGATGCCGTAGGCGGCACGGAAATGGCGGTTGAGGTGGCTCTGGTCGGCGAACCCCAGGGCGTGCGCGGCATCGGTGGCCGACCAGCCCGCGCGCAGCAGGCCACGCGCGCGGCGGGTGCGCAGTTGCATGGCCCATTGCCGGGGGCTGAGGCCGGTGTGTTTCTGGAAGGCACGCAACAGGTGGAACTTGCACAGGCCCAGCTCGGTGGCCAGTTCGTCGAGGCTCGGGCTGTCCTGCAGCCGCTCGGCCAGCAGTTCCTGCACCCGCGCCATCGGTCCCACGCCTACCGTCGCCGCATCCGGCAGGGGCCCGGCGGTGCGCTGCACCAGGTGCCCGAGCCACAGCAGCAGGCGCTCTTCCGCGCGTTCGCGCACCAGGGTGTCGCCACCCAGCGCCCGCTCCACCGCATCGGCCAGGCTGGCGGCGAGGTCGGGCTGGTGGCTGCAGGCCTGCTGGAACTCCACCCGCGCCAGGCCCAGGTCATCGGCCAGTTGCTCGGCGGTGACGTAGAGGCCGACATAGCGCCAGGGCTCGCCCTCCTTCACCCCGCCGCCCTGGATCTGCCCCGGGTTGTAGAGGGTGATGTCGCCCGCGCCGGCGCGGAAGCTGCGCCGGTCCAGCCACACCTGCTCCTCGCCCACCAGGTTCACGCCGATGACACATTCGTCGTGGCTGTGCTTGGCGAAGGCGTGGCCGCTGCCGCTGTTGCTGGCGATTTCCAGGCGGCCGAGGAAGGCCTGTCGGCTGTGGAGCATGGTGGGAACTCGGGATCGGGAGGCGCCGAGCATAACGCCCCGGCGATTCAGCCGGCCAGGGCCATCGCCCCGCGCAGCAGCGAATGCGCCCCCAGGCCCAGCAGGCCGAGGAAGAACAGCCGGCGGAACATGGCCTCGCTCAGGCGCCGGCGGATGCGCTGGCCGATCTCCAGGCCCAGCAGCGCCGGCAGCAGCATCAGCCAGGTGAGGCCGAGGTCCAGGCTCTGGCTGCCACCGTGGATGAACAGGCCCAGGCCCAGCGCCAGGGTGGAGACGGTGAAGGACAGCCCCAGGGCCTGGATCAGCGCCTCCCGCGGCAACCCCAGGGCCTGCAGGTAGGGCACCGCCGGGATCACGAAGACCCCGGTAAGCCCCGTCACCAGGCCGGTGAGCAGCCCCGCCAGCGCAGACCAGGCGCCTTCGCGGCTCTTCGGGGCCGGCGGGCGGATGGACAGCAGCCCGAGCGCGCCGTAGGCCAGCAGGCAGGCCCCGAGCGCGACGGGAATCCAGGGGCTGGCGGACTCCACCAGCCAGCGCGTGGTCACCAGGGTGCCCAGGGTCAGCGTCAGCAGCAGCGGCCACAGGCGACGCAGCAACGGCAACAGGGCCGGGCCGGCGAACAGCTGCCAGAGGTTGGTCAGAAGCGAAGGCACGAGCAGCAACGCGGAGGCCTCGCCTGGCGTCATCGCCACCGCCAGCAGGCCCATCGCCACGGTGGGCAGGCCCATGCCGAGCACGCCCTTGACCAGGCCGGCGAGCAGGAAAACCAGGGCACTGAAAAGCAGCAGCATATCGATCACCACACAGAAGGATGGCTTTAGCTTGCGCGATGCCGTGGCAGGGCTGAATCTGTGATTCCCGAGCCCAGGCTACGCCCTGGACGAAGCCTGGAAGCCCGCGATGCGCTACGACCTGATCGACCTCAAGCTGTTCCTCGACATCCTCGACGCCGGCAGCATCACCCACGGCGCCGAGCGCAGCCACCTGGCCCTGGCCTCGGCCAGCGCGCGCCTCAAGGGGCTGGAGGAAAGCCTCGGTACGCCGCTGTTCGAGCGCCAGCGTCATGGCGTACGCCCTACCCCGGCAGGCCGCGCCCTGGCCCATCACGCCCGCGCGGTGACGCACCAGCTGGAACTGATGGCCGATGAGCTGGGCGACTTCGCCACGGGCCTGCGCGCCCGGGTGCGCCTGCTGGGCAATACCGCCGCCCTGGCCGAGCACCTGCCCGGCGTGCTGGGCGACTTCCTGCTGATGCACCCGCAGATCGACCTGGATATCGAGGAAAAGCCCAGCCACGCCATAGTCGAGGCGCTGACCCGGGGCCAGGCGGACCTGGGCGTGCTGGCCGATAGCACCGACATGACAGGCCTGGAGGCGCGCCCCTTCCGCGTCGACCGCCTGCTGCTGGTGACGCGCCTGGATGACGGCAGCCTCGACGGCGACGGGCCGCTGCACTTCGAGCAGTTGCTCGGCCGCGCCTTCGTCGGCCTGGGCCGTGACAACCCGCTGCAACAGCACATTGCCGGCAAGGCGCTCAATGCCGGCCGCCACCTGGAGTTGCGCCTGCGGGTCAGCGATTTCGATACGGTCTGCAGCCTGGTGGCCCGTGGCGTGGGCATCGCTCTGGTGCCCGAGGCGGCGCTGCAACGCGCCAGGGACCGTCACGCGCTGCGCGCCCTGCCCCTGGCCGATGCCTGGACCACCCGCCACCTGCACCTCTGCGCCATGCGCTTCGACGCCCTGACACCCCCTGCCGCTCGCCTGGCGCAGGCACTGCTCGCCGGATAGCGGGCAAAGAAAAGGCCGCCCGGAGGCGGCCGCAAATGAATCAGGAGCACGATGTTTAGCGCCGAGACTAGGGCGCGATGGCTACCGAATCATGTCGGCGCCATGACCATTGCGTGACGGGCGCCCAGCAGGCGCTCCCGGTCAGGGCGGTCTAACCTTCGTCCCCGTACCCGCAACCGTGGAGAACCCCATGCGATCGATCATGCACCTGCTGGGCGGCGCCCTGCTCGCCGCCACCCTGTTGAGCCAGGGCGCAACGGCGGACCAGCGCGAGCCGATCTATTTCGGCGACCTGACCTGGGAAAGCGGCAGCCTGATCACCGAGATCCTCCGGCTGGTAGTCGAGAAGGGCTACGGCTATCCGACGGACACCCTGCCCGGCAGCACCGTCAGCCTGGAAGCCGCGCTGGCCCAGGACGACATCCAGGTCATCGCCGAGGAATGGCCGGGACGCAGCCCGGTGTGGATCAAGGCGGAGCAGGAAGGCAAGGTGTTCGCCCTGGGCGATATCGTCAAGAACGCCGACGAAGGCTGGTGGGTGCCGGCCTATGTGGTGGAAGGCGACGCCGAGCGCGGGATCAAGGCGGTGGCGCCGGAGCTGCGCTCGGTGCAGGACCTGGCGCGCTACAAGGCGGTGTTCCGCGACCCGGAGTCGCCGAACAAGGGGCGCTTCCTCAACAGCCCCACCGGCTGGACCTCCGAAGGCGTCAACAGCCAGAAGCTCAAGGCCTATGGGCTCGACGGCAGCTACAGCAACTTCCGCACCGGCTCCGGAGCGGCCCTGGACGCGGAGATCACCTCGGCCATCCGTCGCGGCCAGCCGGTGCTGTTCTACTACTGGTCGCCGACGCCGCTGCTGGGCCGCTACAAGCTGATCAAGCTGGAAGAGCCGCCCTTCGATGCCGAAGCCTGGAAGACCCTGGCCGACGCCAGCCACCCCAACCCACGCGGCACCCGCTCGCTGCCCGCACGCCTGGCCATCGGCGTTTCCGCCTCCTTTCGCCAGCGCTATCCGCAACTGGCGGAGATGTTCGCCAAGGTGGACCTGCCCATCGACGGCCTGAACCAGGCACTGGCAACCATGAGTGAGAAACGCCAGCCACCCCGCGACGCCGCGCGCGACTACCTGCGCGCCCATCCCGAAGCCTGGAGGAACTGGCTGCCCGAAGAGGCCCGCACCAAGGTGGCTGCCGGGCTCTGAGGGGCAAATGACACACAAACGAAAACGCCGCTCGAATGAGCGGCGTTTTCGTTTAACTGGAGCGGGAAACGAGACTCGAACTCGCGACCCCGACCTTGGCAAGGTCGTGCTCTACCAACTGAGCTATTCCCGCGTGAAACTGGCGTCCCCTAGGGGACTCGAACCCCTGTTACCGCCGTGAAAGGGCGGTGTCCTAGGCCACTAGACGAAGGGGACAAACAACACTCAACAAGCATTGCTTGAAAATCTGGAGCGGGAAACGAGACTCGAACTCGCGACCCCGACCTTGGCAAGGTCGTGCTCTACCAACTGAGCTATTCCCGCAATACAACTACATACAGCCAGAAAGTGGCGTCCCCTAGGGGACTCGAACCCCTGTTACCGCCGTGAAAGGGCGGTGTCCTAGGCCACTAGACGAAGGGGACGCGGCCCGGAGCTTACAACAGCTATGACGCTTTCTTCCGGCCTTCGCCGCTTTTGCCCTCAGGCTTCGCGTCGAAGTGGCGCGCATTCTAGGGAGCGTTTTGGCACCCGTCAACCCTTCGGCAAAAAACTTTTAAAATCAACGAGTTCAGGGCAAAAACTGACACGGAGCTATCAGCAGGGTGGCCAACCCTCTACACTCCCGCAGAAAACGCACACGGGAGCTGTATAAAGATGTCGCCACTCGTGATCACCCTGATGGTGATAGCCGGCATAGCGGTACTGCTGATCATCGGCTACGCCAACCATATGGTGGAGAACAGCAAGCTGGAGAAAGCCCGGCTGCGCGCCGACCTCATCGACAGGTTGCGCCGCACCAGCATGCTCTCCGAAAGCCTGCCCGGCCAGTTCATGACCCCCGCGCTGAAGCTGCAGCTCACCCGCCTGCAATTGCTCTTCTGCGAGCGCCTGCTACCGCTGGACAAGGGCAACGCCCAGCTCAAGGTCCAGGCCGAAGAACTGCGTGGCCTGGTGGCGCTGGGCGAAGGGATGCCGATTCGCAATGCGCCGCTGAAGATCATCAATGAAGCCCAGGCCAAGGAAATCCGCTTCCAGCTGGAGTCCTTGCACGGCCAACTGACCCGCTCGGCCAAGGACGGCTTCATGCCCGTCAACGACGCCAAGCGCTGGGTCAACGAGATCCGCGGCATGCTGGTGCAGCTGCATATCGAATTCTTCACCAACCTCGGCCTGCAGGCCCTGCAGGAAGGCCAACCGCGCCAGGCCCGCCTGGCCTTCGAGCGTGGCGTGCAGTACCTGCAGAAACAGCCGGAGCCCGCCCGCTACCAGAACCAGTTGCAGCAGTTGCAGAACCAGCTGGCCCGCGCCAACGCCCTGGCCCTGGACAAGCCGCCGGCCGCCGATGAGCCGAGCGAGCTCGGGGATGCCCTGAAATCCCTGGACGACGAAGACACCTGGAAGAAGAAGAACATCTACGACTGACAGCCCGGCCCCGCTCAGACAAGGACACCCACGATGAGCATTACCCTCTACGGCGCCCCGCTCTCCCCCTTCGTGCGCAAGGTGCGCTTGTTCCTCCTGGAAAAGGGCATCGATTACCAGCTGGAAATCATCACGCCCTTCGGCCAGCCCGCCTGGTACCGGGAGCTGAACCCGCTGGGGCGCATCCCGGCGATGCGCGACGGTGATTTCACCCTCGCCGACTCCAGCGTCATCTGCCAGTACCTGGAAGAAAAGCACCCCGAACTGGCACCGCTCTATGGCCGCGATGCCCAGCAGCGCGCCCGGGTGCGCTGGCTGGAGAAGTACGCCGACTACGAGCTGGCACCGCTGACCACCTTCTGCGTGTTCCGCAACCGTGCGCTGAAGCCGACCATGGGCCAGCCCTGCGACGAAGCAGCCGTACAAGCGGCGCTGCAGGAAAAGCTGCCCCAGCACTTCAACTACCTGGAAAAGACCCTGGGCGATGCCGAGTACTTCGTCGGTGACGAGCTGACCCTGGCGGACCTGGCGCTGTGCTGCCAGCTGATCAACATGGAGCACGGCACCGAGCTGCTGGACAGCGGCCGCTGGCCGGCCCTGGCCGCCCACTACCAGTGCATCCGCGCACGGGACTCGGTGCAGACGGTATTGCCCGGCGAGCAGCGGACCCTGGCCAAGCTCAGCGGCGCGGCCTGACCGCCCTGCCCCGCAGAAACGAAAAAGCCCGGCACTTGCCGGGCTTTTTCATGGCGCGACCGATCAGCAGTCGGTCAGGCGCAGGAAGATCGCCGCCAGGTTCTCGATGCCGGCCTGGTCCGCCTCACTGAAGCGGCCAACGCTCGGGCTGTCGAGGTCGAGCACACCGATCAGCGCACCGTCCTTCACCAGGGGCACCACCAGCTCGCTGTTGGAGGCGCTGTCACAGGCGATATGCCCGGGGAAGGCGTGCACATCCTCCACGCGCTGGGTCTCGCGGGTGCGCGCGGCGGCGCCACACACACCCCGACTGAACGGAATGCGCACGCAGGCGACCTTGCCCTGGAAGGGGCCGAGCACCAGCTGCTCCTGCTTGTTCAGGTAGAAGCCCGCCCAGTTCAGCTCCGGCAGCTCGTTATAGAGGAAGGCCGAGAATTGCGAGGCGTTGGCGATGAAGTCGCGCTCGTCGGCGAGCAACGACTCCAGCTGGGCGGCCAGCAGGGCATAGCCCTCGAGGCCGGCACCGGCCTGTTGCAGGTCGATCATCGGGAAGTCTCCAGCAGCGCCCGGCCAACCCATTGGCGGGCGAATTGATAGGCACAACGGCCATTGCGGTTGCCACGCCCGAGGGCCCAGCGGATGGCCGCTTTTTCCAACTCTTCATTCCATTCCCAGGCCAGGTCACGGGGCGCCAGGGTCTCGATCCAATGGCGTACCACGGCAAGGAAGTGCTCCTGGGTGAAGGGGTAGAAGGACAACCAGAGGCCGAAGCGATCGGACAGGGCGATCTTGTCTTCCACCGCCTCATTGGGGTGCAGCTCGCCGTCGACCATCTGCCAATGCTCGTTGTCGCTCTGCTTCTCCGGCACTAGGTGGCGGCGGTTGGAGGTGGCGTAGAGCAGCACGTTGTCCGGCGCGCGCTCCAGCGAGCCGTCGAGCACGCTCTTGAGTACGCGGTAATCGCCTTCACCGGCTTCGAAGGAGAGGTCGTCGCAGAACATCACGAAGCGCTGCGGCAGCTTGGCCACCTGCTCCACCACGCGCGGCAGGTCGGCGAGGTGGTCGCGCTCGATCTCGATCAGGCGCAGGCCGGCACCGGCGTGCTCGGCCAGCAGCGCACGCACCAGGGAGGATTTACCCGTGCCACGGGCGCCCCAGAGCAACGCATGGTTGGCCGGCAGGCCATCGACGAACTGGCGGGTGTTGCGCGCCAGCTGCTCGCGCTGGGCATCGACGCCGATCAGATCGGTGAGGTTGAGATCCAAGCTCACCTGCAGGGGTTGCAGGTAACCGCCGCGCCCTTCGCGGTGCCAGCGGGCGGCGATACAGTCCTGCCAGTCGATGGCCGGGCGCAGCGCCGGCAGCAGGGGATCGAGGCGCGCGAGTACCGCGTCGGCGCGCTCCAGGAAGTCGATCAAACGGGAATCCACAATAAACTCCTTGGTTCAGCTCGGAGAGCCGGGCTGTCAGCAGGTGGGATAGGCTATGCTTGGCAAGCCCACGGAACAAGGCCAAATCTTCACGCCCATGGATATCCCGCTAACCCAACGCCTGTCGTTCAAACAGGCCAGCATCACCGTGCTGGTGGCGTTCGTACTCGGGACCCTTCTCAGCATCATTCAGGTCGGCATCGACTACGCCAGCGAGAACGCCTCGCTGGAGCGCGAGATCAATGCGCTGCTGGAAATCAGCCACAACCCCGCCGCCCGCATCGCCTACAACATCGACGCCGAACTGGCCCAGGAACTGGTGCTGGGGCTGCTGCGTTCGCCGGCGGTGATCCGCGCCGAGATCATCGACAACAGCGGCACCGTGCTCGCCAGCGTCAGCCGCCCGCGCACCGAGAGCGACTACCGCATCTTCAGCGACTTCCTCTTCGGTGAGCGCCGGGATTTCCAGGACCCGCTCTACATCGCCCACGCCCCTGCGGAAACCCTGGGCCTGCTGCGCCTGGAAGTGGACACCTTCGCCTTCGGCAACCACTTCCTGCGGCGCTCCATGCTCACCCTGATCTCCGGGTTCGTGCGCAGCCTGCTGCTGTCGCTGATCCTCCTGGTGCTCTTCTACAGCATGCTCACCAAGCCGCTGGTGGGGCTGATCCGTGCCCTCAGCGAAGGCGACTCGCGCAGCCCGGTGGACAACCGCCTGCCCTGCCCCCCCGGCCACGAGCAGGACGAGATCGGCGTCCTGGTGGACGTGATCAACCGGCAACTGGCGAACCTCTTCGCCGAGATGGAGCAACGCCGCGACGCCGAAGACAGGCTCACCCAGTACCTGGCGGAGCTGGAGAACATCGTCTCGGCGCGCACCGCCGAACTGAAGGCCACCAACAGCCGCCTCAGCCAGTCCAACCAGGAGCTGGACATGGCCCGCACCCACGCCATTGAAACGGCCCAGGCCCGTGCCGCCTTCCTGGCCAACATGAGCCACGAGATCCGCACCCCGCTCAACGGCCTGCTGGGCATGCTCGCCCTGACCCTGGACAGCCCGCTGAACGCCGAGCAACGCCAGCAGCTCACCATCGCCCACGACTCCGGCAACGTGCTGGTGGAACTGCTCAACGACATCCTCGACCTGTCCAAGTTCGAGGCCGGCCAGCTGGAGCTGGAAGCCATCCCCTTCGACCTCGGCGTGCTGGTGGAAGACACCGCCAGCCTGCTGTCGCAGAACGCCGCCCCGGGCGTGGAGCTGAGCTGCCTGATCGACCCGCGCCTACCGGCCCTGGTGGTGGGCGACCCGACCCGCGTACGCCAGATCGTCAGCAACCTGCTGTCCAACGCCCTCAAGTTCACCCGCTTCGGCCGCGTCGACCTGCGCGTCACGCCCACCGCCGAGGGTGTGCTGATCGGCGTCCGCGACACCGGCATCGGCATCTCCAGCGATGCCATGCCCAAGCTGTTCCAGCCCTTCGCCCAGGCCGGCGCCGGCATCACCCGGCAGTTCGGTGGCACGGGCCTCGGCCTCGCCCTCACCCGTCGGCTTTGCGAAGCCATGGACGGCACGCTGCAAGTGCGTTCCGAAGAAGGCATCGGCAGCCTGTTCAGTGCCGAGCTGCCGCTGGCCAGCCATGCCGATGCCACGCCGGCACCGGCGCTGCAGGGGCGCGTCATCGCGCTGTGCGCCGCCGGTAGCGGCCTGGCCGAACTGCTGAAGACCTGGCTGCCGGCCTGGGGCATCAACTACCAACGAAGCGATGTCGATACCAGCCTGGCAGGCCAGGTGTTCGACCAGATCATCACCGACTCGCCGGAACAACTGCAGCGTCTGCGCGACGAGAGCGCGGCGCCGATCCTGCTGATCACCGGCTACGGCAACTTCATCCAGGCCGAGCAGGCCACGCCCCTGGCGCCGCTGCAGCAACTGGCACGGCCGCTGGCCCGCTCGGCGCTCTACCAGGCACTGCGCCGCAGCCTGCAGCAGCTGCCGGACGAGCCGGCGCCCAGCCCCACGCCCAAGCAACGGCTGGCGCGCTCGGCACGGGTGCTGCTGGTGGAAGACAACGCGGTGAACCAGCTGGTGGCCAAGGGCATGCTCGGCAAGCTGGGTTGTGAGGTGCTGGTCGCCGCCCACGGCGGTGAAGCGCTGCAGATGCTCGCGGAGCACCCGGTGGACCTGGTGCTGATGGACTGCAACATGCCGATCATGGATGGCTATGAAGCCACTCGGCGCATCCGTCAGAGCGGCAACTGGCCGGGCCTGCCCGTGGTGGCGCTGACCGCCAACGCCCTGCCGGACGAACGCGAACGCTGCCGCGCCGCCGGCATGGACGACTACCTGGCCAAGCCCTTCCGCCGTGAAGAGCTGGTCGCCCTGCTGGACAACTGGCTGCCGACTACCCAGCCAGCCCAGTGAAGCGGCCGAGCAGCTCGGCCAGGCGACCGCGCAGCTCCACCATCTCGTTGAGGTCCAGACCGTTGCTGCACAGCAGTTCGGTGCGCAATGCCGATACCTGCTCGCGCAGCGCGATACCCGCTTCACTCAGCGCCAGGTGCACCTCGCGCTCGTCATGGGCCGCCCGGCGGCGCTGCACATGGCCAAGCTGCTCCAGGCGCTTGAGCAGTGGCGTAAGGGTGCCGGAATCCAGCATCAGACGCTCCCCCAGGGCCTTGACCGTGGGCTGCTCGGGCGGCTTGGCATGCCATTCCCAGAGCACCAGCATGACCAGGTACTGCGGGTAGGTCAGGCCGAGCTGCTCCAGCATCGGCCGGTAGCCCCGGATCACTGCGCGCGACGCGGCGTACAGCTTGAAGCACAGCTGGTTATCCAGCAGCAGGTCGGCGTCGGGCAGGGCTGGCAGGGTCATTTCAGCAGTGCTTCGATCTCGGTGGCCAGGTCTTCCGGCTTGGTGGTCGGCGCGAAACGCTTGACCTCGCGGCCTTCGCCATCGATCAGGAATTTGGTGAAGTTCCACTTGATGCCCTTGCTGCCCAGCAGGCCCGGCGCGCGGCTCTTCAGCTCGACGTAGAGCGGGTGGGCGTCGGCGCCATTGACGTCGATCTTCTTGAACAGTGGGAAGCTGACGCCGAAGTTCAATTCGCAGAACTCGGAGATGGCGCCCTCATCGCCCGGCTCCTGCTTGCCGAACTGGTTGCAAGGGAAGCCGAGCACCACCAGCCCCTTGTCCTTGTATTGCTGCCAGATGCTCTCCAGCCCCTTGTACTGCGGGGTGAAGCCGCACTTGCTCGCGGTGTTGACCACCAGCACGGCCTTGCCGCCGAAGTCGGCGAGGGTCTTCTGCTCGCCCTTGATGGTGGTGACGGGGATATCGAAAAGCTTGCTGCTCATGGACTTTCACCTGGAGGAAGGAATGACGGCAGGAAGATAGCTTGCAATTAAATTGCACGCAATTTAATTGCCACAAAAAAGACCCGCTCATTAGCGGGCCTTATGGATCAGGCTTCGCGCGGCACCAGCTTCAGCGACACCGAGTTGATGCAGTAACGCAGCCCGGTCGGGCGCGGGCCATCCGGGAACACGTGGCCGAGGTGAGCGTCGCAGCGGGCGCAACGCACCTCGATACGGTGCATGCCGTGGCTGAAATCTTCCTTCTCGGCCACCGAGACGTCATCCACCGGCTGGAAGTAGCTCGGCCAGCCGCTGCCGGAGTCGTACTTGGCATCGGAGTCGAACAGCGCCGCCCCACAGCACGAACAGTGGTAGATACCCGGCGTCTTGGTGCCGTTGTATTCCCCCGTGAAGGGGCGTTCGGTGCCCCCCAGGCGACAGACGTGGAACTGCGCTTCGCTCAGCTCTTCACGCCAGGATTCTAGGGGTTTGTCCAGCTTTTCCATGGGTCACCTCGGCTACGGAAAAAAGCCCGACCAGTACCTTTTCCGGTCATCGGGCCGCACGTATCATGCGTGGCTTTAGACGCCAGTCTGGCAGCGGCGTTACAGGCTGCCAAGGCGCAGTTTCCTCAGATCGGGACACGAACAACCATGCAGGTCAGCAAATCGAACAAGCTCGCCAACGTCTGCTACGACATCCGCGGGCCCGTGCTCAAGCACGCCAAACGCCTGGAAGAGGAAGGCCATCGCATCCTCAAGCTGAACATCGGCAACCCGGCGCCGTTCGGTTTCGAAGCCCCGGAGGAAATCCTCCAGGACGTGATCCGCAACCTGCCCACCGCCCAGGGCTACAGCGACTCCAAGGGCCTGTTCAGCGCGCGCAAGGCGGTGATGCAGTACTACCAGCAGAAGCAGGTGGAAGGCATCGGCATCGAGGACATCTACCTCGGCAACGGCGTGTCCGAGCTGATCGTCATGTGCATGCAGGCGCTGCTCAACAACGGTGACGAGGTGCTGATCCCGGCGCCCGACTACCCGCTGTGGACCGCCGCCGTGAGCCTGGCCGGCGGCAAGCCGGTGCACTACCTGTGCGACGAGCAGGCCGACTGGTTCCCCGACCTCGAAGACATCAAGGCCAAGATCACCCCGAACACCAAGGCCATGGTGATCATCAACCCCAACAACCCCACCGGCGCCGTGTATTCCAAGGAGCTGCTGGAGGGGATGGTCGAGCTGGCCCGCCAGCACAACCTGGTGCTCTTCTCCGACGAGATCTACGACAAGATCCTCTACGACGAAGCCGTGCACATCTCCACCGCCTCCCTGGCGCCGGACGTGCTCTGCCTGACCTTCAACGGCCTGTCCAAGTCCTACCGCGTGGCCGGCTTCCGCTCCGGCTGGGTCGCCATCTCCGGGCCCAAGCAGCGTGCGCAGAGCTACATCGAAGGCATCGACATCCTCGCCAACATGCGCCTGTGCGCCAACGTGCCCAGCCAGCATGCGATCCAGACCGCCCTCGGCGGCTACCAGAGCATCAACGACCTGGTGCTGCCCAACGGCCGCCTGCTGGAGCAACGCAACCGCACCTGGGAGCTGCTCAACGACATCCCGGGCGTCAGTTGCGTCAAACCCATGGGCGCGCTCTACGCCTTCCCGCGCATCGACCCGAAGGTCTGCCCCATCGTCAACGACGAGAAGTTCGTCCTCGACCTGCTGCTCTCCGAGAAACTGCTGATCGTCCAGGGCACCGCCTTCAACTGGCCGTGGCCGGACCATTTCCGCGTGGTCACCTTGCCCCGCGTCGACGACCTGGAGCAGGCCATCGGCCGCATCGGCAACTTCCTCAAATCCTATCGCCAGTAAGGAACGCCAGCATGGGCCAGGCCAGACGCTACCTGCTCACCGGTGCCAGCTCCGGCATCGGCATGGCCCTGGCCCGGCGCCTCGCCAGCCAGGGGTATGACCTCGCCCTCGCCGCGCGGCGCGAGGAAACCCTGCAGCAACTGGCCGAGGAACTGCGCAGCCAGTACGGCCGCACCATCGCCGTGCTGCCGCTGGACGTCACCGACTACGCCGCCTGCAAGGACGCCGTAGGCCTCGCGCAGAACGCCCTGGGTGGCCTCGACGGGCTGATCGCCAATGCCGGCATGGGCCTCGCGGGCAAGGCCGGCAGCGGCCGTTTCGAGCGCTACCGGCAGACCCTGGAAACCAACCTGCTCGGCGCCATCGCCTGCCTGGATGCCGCCGCCGAGCTGTTCCGCGAGCAGGGCCACGGCCATCTCATCGCCATCGCCTCGGTCGCCGGCAAGCGCGGCCTGCCCGCCACCGCGGGTTACTCCGCGAGCAAGGCCGGGCTGATCAGCTACATGGAATCCCTGGAGCTGGAACTGCACCGCAGCCCCATCGCCACCACCCTGCTGCTGCCCGGCTACATCGACACGCCGATCAACCAGGATGCCGGCCCCCGCCCCTTCCTCATCGACGTCGAGCGAGGCGCCGCACTGATCGCCCGACACATCGAGAAACGCACGCGCAGCGCCTATGTACCCGGCTGGCCCTGGGCCCTGATCGGCCGCCTGCTGCCGCTGCTGCCCACCTCGCTGATCGCCAGGGCGCTGTGACCATGGACCTGCAGATAGACGACTTCTACAAGGACTGCGCGGCCGGCATGCTGATGCTCTACCAGGCCTTCCCGCGCAAGGTCGCCCTCTATATCGAGGACCTGATCGGCCACGAGGAACCGGACGAGTTCGGCCTGCCCAGCAAGCGCCACCAGAGCTGCCTCGGGGCCCTGATCTGGCTGGCCGAGGAGGGCTACATCCGCTACGAAAGCGCCATTCGCTACGAGGCGCTGGACCAGGCCGTGCTCAGCGAAAAAGGCTTCCTGCGCCTGTCCCGCACCCTGCCCCACGTCGTGCGCAGCGACGACGAACTGCCACCCAGCGTGCGCCGGGTTCACTCAACCCTCGCCCACCAGCTGCGCGAAGCGCTGGCCAGCCGCAACAGCGAACGCACCGCCCGCCTCACCCGGTTGCTCTTCGCCGGAGCCGGCAACGCCGTAGGCGACACAGTTTGAAATAGAGCCCAGGTTGAATAGGCCCCTGGCGCACCTTATATAACCCCGCATTACACCGTCTTTCCCTGAGGAGACCGCTTTAACCATGATGCGCATCCTGTTGTTCGTGGCCACCAACCTTGCAGTCCTGGTGATCGCCAGCATCACCCTCAAGCTGCTGGGCGTAGACCGCTTCACCGGCCAGAATTACGGCAGCCTGCTGGTGTTCTGTGCCGTGTTCGGTTTCGCCGGCTCCCTGGTCTCGCTGTTCATCTCCAAGTGGATGGCGAAGATGAGCACCGGCACCGAAATCATCACCCAGCCCCGCACCCGCCACGAACAGTGGCTGCTGCAGACCGTGGAGCAACTGTCCCGCGAAGCCGGGATCAAGATGCCGGAAGTCGGCATCTTCCCCGCCTACGAGGCCAACGCCTTCGCCACCGGCTGGAACCGCAACGACGCACTGGTCGCCGTGAGCCAGGGCCTGCTGGAGCGCTTCTCGCCCGATGAAGTGAAGGCCGTTCTGGCCCACGAGATCGGCCACGTGGCCAACGGCGACATGGTCACCCTGGCGCTGGTCCAGGGCGTGGTGAACACCTTCGTGATGTTCTTCGCACGCATCTTCGGCAACTTCGTCGATAAGGTGATCCTGAAGAACGAGGAAGGCCACGGCATCGGCTACTTCGTGGCGACCGTCTTCGCCGAGCTGGTCCTGGGCATCCTCGCCAGCATCATCGTCATGTGGTTCTCGCGTAAACGCGAATACCGCGCCGACGAAGCCGGCGCCCAGCTGGCCGGCACCAACGCCATGATCGGCGCCCTGCAGCGCCTGCGTGCCGAACAGGGCGTGCCGGTGCAGATGCCCGACAGCCTCACCGCCTTCGGCATCAACGGCGGCCTGAAGAACGGCCTCGCCGGCCTGCTGATGAGCCACCCGCCCCTGGAAGACCGCATCGAGGCCCTGCGCCGCCGCGGTTGATACACGGCAAACGAAAAAGGCGGCCAATCGGCCGCCTTTTTCATGCCCGCAATAAACCATTAGGGCCGGCGCAAGCGGAACACCGGCTCGAACAGCGCGTCCAGCCCACGGGAGGCGAACTTCCAGTTCTTCTCCAGCACGTCCTGGCGCTCCAGCAGCTCCACGCTCCAAAGCGGCTCGAAGCGCTGGCGCACCTCCGCTTCCGGCACCGAGAACGGCGGGCCGTCGAGGCGCTGCTGGTCGTACTCCAGGGTCACCGCCAGCCCCTCGCAATGGGCCGGCAGTATCGCCTGCAGATGCGCCACATAGCGCTCGCGCATCTCCGGCGGCAGGGCGATGAGCGCGGCGCGGTCGTAGAGCCCGCCACAGTCCGCGACCTCCTGCGCGTCCAGGGCGAAGAAATCCCCATGGAGGATGTCGATGCCGCCCGCGCGGTAACGGCGCAAGGCACCCTCCTCACTCACCTCGGGCACCAGCCCTTGCTCTTCGAAGAAGTCCGTCACCGCCTTCTCTGCCAGTTCCACACCCAGCACCCGATGGCCCTGGGCAGCCAGCCAGACCAGGTCCAGGCTCTTGCCGCACAGCGGCAC
Organism: Pseudomonas sp. zfem005; assembly: GCF_032621735.1. Classification (NCBI taxonomy): domain Bacteria; kingdom Pseudomonadati; phylum Pseudomonadota; class Gammaproteobacteria; order Pseudomonadales; family Pseudomonadaceae; genus Pseudomonas; species Pseudomonas sp. zfem005. The sequence goes on from NZ_JAVYJE010000003.1 coordinate 189,980, forward strand.
CAGCACCCGCGAGCCCTGGGCCAGGCCAAGCGACGACCAATACTGCTGCAGGTAAGGGTTGACCTCATCCAGATGAAAACCGATCTGGTCGTTGGCCCATCTGTCCTGCCAGAAACTCTCGTGCACAATCCACCTGCCGATTCGATAGGAACACTCAAGAATTTATGCTGGATGTCGATACGTCCAGCCCCGAATATGGCGCTCATCCTAACGGAGGAAGTGCCCAATGCTACCCAGTCTTTTCATCTCCCATGGTTCCCCGATGCTCGCCCTCGAACCCGGTGCCAGCGGTCCCGCCCTCGCGCGACTGGCCCGTGAACTGCCGCGCCCGGAGGCGATCCTGGTGGTGTCCGCCCACTGGGAAAGCGAACGCCTGGCGATCAGCGGCGGCACGCAGCTGGAGACCTGGCACGACTTCTACGGCTTCCCCCCCGAGCTGCATGCGGTGCAGTACCCCGCCCACGGCGCCCCGGAGCTGGCCAGGGAGGTGCAGCAACTGCTGCGCGACAACGGCCTGGAGGCCGCCATCGACCCGCAGCGGCCCATGGATCACGGCGTGTGGGTGCCATTGACGCTGATGTACCCCGAAGCCGATATCCCGGTGCTGCAACTGTCCCTGCCCAGCCGCCTGGGCCCCGCCTTCCTGACCCGGATCGGCCACGCCCTGGCCGCCCTGCGCGAGCGCGGCGTCCTGTTGATCGGCTCCGGCAGCATCACCCACAACCTCGGCGAGCTGAACTGGCGCGCCGGGCCGGAAGTGATCACCCCCTGGGCCCTGGAATTCCGCGACTGGATGGTGGAACGCCTGGAGGCCGGCGACGAGCAGGCCCTGCACGACTACCGCACCCAGGCTCCCCACGCCCGCCGCAGCCACCCCAGCGACGAACACCTGCTGCCGCTGTATTTCGCCCGGGGCGCCGGTGGGGATTTCAAGGTGGAGCACAGCGGCTTCACCCTCGGCGCGCTGGGGATGGATATCTATAGGTTCGGCTGAACCCCAGGGGCTGCCCTGCAGCCTTGGGCCAATGTATTGGCTCTGTCTGCGTTAAGTGTTGCCAGAGGATCTAAGCCCAGCTGATTGCCGAGTTTTGCTGGTGCTTCTGGTTTCGCCCACCCGGGCGAGTCCCTTTTCCAATCGTTGAAAAGGAACCAAAAAACTTGCCCCTCCATACGGGTCTGGCTTCGCCAGACTCCCCTCGCTCCATCATCGTTCCAGGGGCACGCGCTGACGGGCCATCCCTGGCCCGACATCGCTCTCGCGACATCCATGTCGCTCAACCCCTTACACGACGATTCGCTCGGCCTCCTGGGAAGGGGCGTTTGGCGGCTGCTCCAACTTTCTTCGCTCGAATACTCACATTGATATACGCACCAACCCAGCACGTGGTGGCGGCTTTCGTAGGATGGTGTAGAGCGAAGCGAAACCCATGCGGTGGAGGTGGTAGAGAGCTAATGAATTCGCCCCTGCAAAAGCGCCAACCACTTAACCACCACCCATAAAAAAGCCCCGCTCTTGCGGGGCTTTTTCGTCAGGCGCTGATCAGTCTTCGCGGTAGCGGCGCAGCTTCAGGGACTTGCCCGCGACGCGGGTGTCCTTGAGCTTGCCCAGCAGGCGATCCAGGCCGTCTTCCGGCAGCTCGATCAGGCTGAAGGTCTCGCGGATCTGGATACGACCGATGGCGTCACGTGCCAGGCCACCCTCATTGAGGATGGCGCCGAGCAGGTTCTTCGCGGCGATGCCGTCGCGGGTCCCTAGCGCGGTGCGGCAACGCACGCGGCCTTCGGTCAGCGGCAGCGGAGCACGACGCTCGCGGTACTCGCCACGCTCACCCGAGGAACGCTCGCCATCACGCTCGCGACGCTCACGCGGCTGCGAGGCGCTCGGCACCAGCGGCTGCTCGCGCTCGACGTCGGCGAGGTTCAGCGCCTGGCCATTGGTGGCCTTGCGCAGCAGGGCTGCGGCCAGGGCACGCGGGCTGCAACCGATGTCGGCGATCAGGCGATCCAGCAGCTCACCATGGGTGGCTTCGGCATCGGCGACCAGGGGCGCGAGGCCGGTGGTCAGCTTCTTGATGCGCGCATCCAGCACTTGCTGGGCGTTGGGCAGGCGTACTTCGGCGACCTTCTGGTTGGTCACGCGCTCGATCACCTGCAGCATGCGGCGCTCGCGCGGGGTAACCAGCAGCAGGGCACGGCCTTCGCGACCGGCACGACCGGTACGGCCGATACGGTGCACGTAGGACTCGGGGTCGTACGGCATGTCCACGTTCAGTACGTGAGTGATGCGCGGTACGTCGATACCACGGGCAGCGACGTCGGTGGCGACGACGATGTCCAGGCGACCGTCCTTGAGGGACTCGATCACGCGCTCACGCTGGTTCTGGGCGATGTCGCCGTTCAGCGCGGCAGCCTTGTAGCCCTTGGCTTCCAGGGCGGAGGCCAGGTCCAGGGTGGCCTGCTTGGTGCGCACGAAGGCGATCAGGGCGTCGAATTCCTCGACTTCCAGCAGGCGCAGCACGGCACCGACCTTCTGGTCGGCGTGGACCATCAGGTGAGCCTGCTCGATGCGGGCCACGGTCTGGGTCTTGGCGGCGATCTTGACGTGCTGCGGCTCTTTCAGGTGACGCTCGGCGATCGAACGGATCGACGGCGGCAGGGTGGCGGAGAACAACACGCTCTGACGGCTTTCCGGCAGCGCCTGGAAGATCACTTCCAGGTCGTCCATGAAGCCGAGCTTGAGCATTTCGTCCGCTTCGTCCAGTACCAGTTGCTGCACGGTGGCGAGCATCTGGTCGTCACGGCGCAGGTGGTCGCACAGGCGGCCGGGAGTGGCCACGATGACCTGGGCGCCCTGGCGCAGGGCCTTGAGCTGCGGGCCCATGGGCGCGCCGCCGTATACGGCGACCACACTCAGGCCGGGCATCTGCTTGGCGTAGGTTTCGAAAGCGGTGGCGACTTGCAGTGCGAGCTCGCGGGTCGGTGCCAGGATCAGCGCCTGCGGCTCACGTTTGGCCGGATCGATACGGGAAAGGATGGGCAGCGCGAAGGCTGCGGTCTTGCCGGTACCGGTCTGGGCCTGGCCAATCATGTCGTGACCGGCGAGGATCACCGGAATCGACTGGGCCTGGATGGGGGATGGCTCTTCATAGCCCACTGCCGTGATGGCGGAGAGAACATTGGGATGAAGTCCGAGCGCGGCGAATCCGCCGATATCCTGGGTCATGGGTCTGCCTCATGTGCATCCGCAAAGACCCAAACCCAGAGCTGCATATGCCGAAAGACCTTGTGGGTCACCCTGGCAGCCTGGGAGAGAATTTGCGAGTTGCTTATTGATATGGATGTAACGTCAAGGGTAGTCCGCGTAGCGGACGGTGCAGCCGAAGGCGAATGCCTCGAAAAATGCAGTTCCTGAACGGGGCCGTTTAAGGCCGGCGCGAATCATACCGGAAAAAGCTGACCGTCGCGCGGGTTTTTCACACGTTCGTCATCAACGCCGCCGGACGGTCATCCACCCGTGGACAAGGGCCGGCGCTCCGGCTATATCCTCCATGCCCCCGCCCCTCCCACGCCAAAGGACCCACCCCATGACCCAAGCCACCCCTGGCCGCGTAAGCCGTGAGAAACACGGCCACGTCCTGCTGCTCGGACTGGACCGCACCGCCAAGCGCAACGCCTTCGACCAGGCGATGCTCGACGACCTGGTCACGGCGCTGGGCGAGTACGAGCGTGACGACGAGGCGCGCTGCGCACTGGTGTTCGCCCATGGCGAGCACTTCACCGCGGGGCTGGACCTGGCCAATGTCGCCGAAACCTTCAGGAATGGCTGGCAGTTGCCCGATGGCGCGGTCGACCCCTGGGGCACCTTCGGCGGCAAGCGCCTGTCCAAGCCGCTGATCCTGGCGGTGCAGGGCTACTGCTTCACCATCGGCATCGAACTGATGCTGGCGGCCGACATCAACCTGTGCGCCAGCAACACCCGTTTCGCCCAGATGGAAGTGCAACGCGGCATCTTCCCCTTCGCCGGCGCCACCCTGCGCCTGCATCAGGCCGCGGGCTGGGGCAATGCCATGCGCTGGCTGCTGACCGGCGACGAATTCGACGCCCACGAGGCCTACCGCCTAGGCCTGGTGCAAGAGGTGCTGGCCAGTGAAGAACTGATGCCCCGCGCACTCTGGCTGGCCGAACGGGTGGCCGCCCAGGCGCCCCTTGGCATCCAGGCCACCCTCGCCTCTGCGCGCCAGACGGTGAGCGAAGGCGAAGAAGCAGCCGCCCGCAACCTGTCCGTGGTCGCCAAGCGCCTGCTGGGCTCCGAAGATGCCCAGGAAGGCGTCCGGGCGATGCTCGAACGCCGCCCGGGCGAGTTCAAGGGGCGCTGAAGCTGTCGGGCATCACGCTGGTGCTGCTGCCGGGCATGGACGGCAGCGGCGAGCTGTTCGCCCCATTGATCCAGGCACTGGGCGGCGACCTGCACACCCAGGTCGTGCGCTACCCGCCGGAACAACCGCTGGGTTATGGGCCATTGATAGAACAGGTCCGGCGGCAGTTGCCCGCTGGCCGGCCATTCATTCTGCTCGGCGAGTCCTTCTCCGGGCCCATTGCCGTCAGCCTCGCAGCCGAACGCCCCGCCGGGCTGCTGGGCCTGGTGCTCTGCTGCACCTTTATCCGCAACCCTCGCCCAGGCTTGGCCTGGCTGAGCGGCCTGCTGCCGCTGGTGTCTCCCCGGCTGGCGCCCCGAGCCCTGCTGAGCCAACTGCTGCTCGGCAGGTTCGCCACCCCAGCGCTGGACCAGGCCCTGGCCGGTGCACTGGCGCCCTTGTCATCGGCCACCCTGCAAGCCCGGCTGCGGGCGGTGCTGGAGGTGGATGCCACCGCACACCTGCAACAGATCCAGGTGCCGCTGCTTTATCTGCAGGCGACGGCCGATCGGCTGGTGCCGGCGGACGCCGCGCGCCTCATCGAACGCTACGCAGGGGACTTTCAGTGCCTGCAGCTGGAGGCCCCGCACTGCCTGCTGCAAGCCCGGCCTCAGGATGCCGCCCGCCTGCTGGAACGCTTCGCGAAGACGGTCGGCACTGATCAGGGCGATCAGGTCGCCGGGCGCAGCACATCCAGCAGGGGTTGCAGCGAGTAGCCCAGCCGCGGCGCCAGGGCCTCGCAGCGGGCGGTGAGCGTACGGATGTCGAGCTGCTGCTCGAGATCGGCGGGAACGATAAGGATGACGTTGCCCTCCTTCACCGGGCACTCCCAGTAATGCCGGTGGTACAGCCCGCGCAGCAGAGCCGCGCCGAGCGGGCGACCGTCGTTGCCGGCCCATTGGTTGATCACCAGCCAGCCACCGGGATTCAGGCGCTTCTGGCAGTTTTCAAGGAAGCGCCAGGCCAGGTGGCCCACGCCCGGGCCCGTGTCGGTGTAGAGGTCGACGAAGATCAGGTCGGCGGTCTCGGCGGTTTCCAGCAGCTCCAGGGCATCGCCGATGCGCACGGTAAGGCGCGGGTCGTCGTCGAGGCCGAGGTATTCCATGGCCAGGCGCGGCACGTCCGGGCGCAACTCCACCACCTCGACGTCGTCCAGCGGCAGGAATTTCATGCACGCCTGGGTCAGGGTGCCGGCGCCCAGGCCGAGGAACAGCGCGCTTTCCGGGTACTCGTGGCACAGCGCCCCCAGCAGCATGGCGCGGGTGTAGTCGTACTCCAGCCAGGCGGGATCGGCCGTGAAGACGCAGCTCTGCTCCACCGCCTCGCCGAATTCGAGAAACCGGTAGTCACCCACCTCGAGCACGCGGATGACGCCGAACTCGTCATGCACCTCTGCCAGCAAACGCTCCTCGCGCATCACCACTCCCCAATCCGCCCCGTGACATTTCGCACCAGGGGCACGCCACAAAGGCGCCGTTTGCCATTGAAGCGAGGTGCCCTCACCTCGCCATAATCCGGGCATGCCGCAGGCCTCGCCAGGCGCTGCCCGAAAAAACCCGAGAAGAATAACAGCCAAGAGGTGCATCCCACTCATGTACGCCATCATCGGCGCCGGCCCCATGGGCCTTTGCGCGGCCCGCCAGTTGCAGAAGCATGGAATCCCCTTCGTCGGCTTCGAGCTGCACGAGGACGTCGGCGGGCTCTGGGACATCGACAACCCCCACAGCACCATGTACGAGTCCGCGCACCTGATCTCCTCCAAGCGCACCACCGAGTTCAGCGAGTTCCCCATGGCCGACGACGTGGCGCCCTACCCACACCACAGCGAGATGCGCCGCTATTTCCGTGATTACGCCCAGCACTTCGGCCTGCGCGCGCACTACCAGTTCGGCACCCGCGTGGAATCCCTGGAACGCCGGGAAAAGGGCTGGACGCTCACCAGCGAGCGCAATGGCGAACGCCGCGAGTGGATGGTGGACGGCGTGCTCATCGCCAACGGCACCCTGCACGCGCCCAACCAGCCGGAGCTGCCCGGCCGCTTCGACGGCGAGCTGCTGCACTCCGCCGACTACCGCTCCCCGGCCCTGTTCGAGGGCAAGCGGGTGCTGGTGATCGGTTGCGGCAACTCGGCCTGCGACATCGCCGTTGACGCCGTGCACCGCGCCCGCTCGGTGGATATCTCGGTACGCCGTGGCTACTACTTCCTGCCGAAGTTCCTCCTCGGCCGCCCCATCGACACCTTCGGCGGCGCGGTAAAACTGCCGCGGGCACTGAAGCAACGCATCGACGGCGCATTGATCCGCGCCCTGATCGGCAAGCCCTCCGACTACGGCCTGCCCGACCCGGACTACCGCCTCTATGAATCCCACCCGGTGGTGAACTCCCTGGTGCTGCACCACCTCGGCCATGGCGACATCAAGGCGCGGCCGGACCTGGCCAGCATCGAGGGCCGCCAGGCGGTGTTCTGCGATGGCAGCCGCGCAGACTACGACCTGATCCTCCAGGCCACCGGCTACAAGCTGGACTACCCCTTCATCGCCCGCGAGGAGCTGAACTGGCCCGAGCGGGCCGGGGCGCCGCAGCTGTACCTGAACATCTTCCATCCCGAGCACGACGACCTGTTCATGATGGGCATGGTGGAAGCCTCCGGCCTCGGCTGGCAGGGCCGCGCCGAACAGGCGGAGCTGGTGGCGCTGTTCATCCGCCAGTGCCAGGCCGGCAGCGCCTCGGCCGAGCGTTTCCGCCGCCTCAAGGCCGAGCGCGCCGGGCAGCGCCTGGACGGCGGCTACGCCTACCTGGAGCTGGAGCGCATGGCCTACTACGTGCACAAGGACAGCTACCGCAGCAGCGTGAAACGGCATATCGACGAGCTGCGCCGCGACCTGCGCGAACAGCCCGCCGACATCAGCGCCCTGGCCTGAGGTGGCGGGCGACCCCTGGCTCTGGCTGGGCCTGTTCATCCTCTTCGCCTATGGCCTGGAAGCCATCACCGGCTTCGGCAGCACGGTGGTGGCCCTGTCCCTCGGCGCCCTGCTGCTGCCGATCGGCCAGTTGCTGCCGGTGCTGGTGCCGCTGAACCTGCTGATGAGCGGCTACCTGGCCTGGCGCTACCGACACCTGGCCGACGGGCCGCTGCTGCTGGGCGGCATCCTCCCCGCGATGCTCGCCGGCACCCTGCTCGGCTACGCCCTGCTGCCCTGGCTCGAGGGGGCCGCACTGAAGCGGGGCTTCGGCGTTTTGATCCTCTGGTTCGCCCTGCGCGAGCTGTGGCGCCTGCGCCATGAACGGCCACGGGGCCATTCACCCGCCTGGATGACCCGCCTGCAGATCGGTGCCAGCGGCATCTGCCACGGCCTGTTCGCCTCGGGCGGCCCGCTGCTGGTCTACGCCCTGGCCGGCACGCCACTGTGCAAGGCGCGCCTGCGGGCCACCCTGGCCTGCGTCTGGCTCAGCCTCAACGGCCTGCTCAGCCTGGCCTTCCTGGTGGATGGCCGCCTGGCCCCCGCCCTGCCCCACCTGGCGCTCTACCTGCCGCTGCTGGTGCTGGGCGTGGCGGCGGGCGACTGGCTGCACCACCGCGTGGCCGAGCGGCACTTCCGCACCCTCACTTACCTGCTGCTGTGCCTCTGTGGCGTGCTGCTGGCCTGGCACGCCTGAAGCACCGCCAGGCGCTGGCAGCGCGGGGCCTTTCGGTTACCATGCGCCATCCGCCATACAGCCCTGATCGAGACCCTGATGAGCAACTTGTCGTCCAGCGCAGACTGGAGCCCGGAAAGCTGGAGAACCAAGCCGATCCTGCAACAACCGACCTACCCGGACGCCGCGCGCCTGGCCCAGGTCGAGCAGACCCTGGCCAGCTACCCGCCCCTGGTGTTCGCCGGTGAGGCGCGCGAGCTGCGCCGCCAGTTCAGCGAAGTGACCGAAGGCCGCGCCTTCCTCCTCCAGGGTGGCGATTGCGCGGAAAGCTTCGCCGAGTTCTCCGCCGCGAAGATCCGCGACACCTTCAAGGTGCTGCTGCAGATGGCCATCGTCATGACCTTCGCCGCCGGCTGCCCGGTGGTGAAGGTGGGCCGCATGGCCGGCCAGTTCGCCAAGCCGCGCTCGGCCGATGACGAAACCATCGGTGGCGTCACCCTGCCCGCCTACCGCGGCGACATCGTCAACGGCATCGGCTTCGACCCGGCCAGCCGGATTCCCGACCCGGAGCGCCTGCTGCAGGCCTACCACCAGTCCACCGCCAGCCTCAACCTGCTGCGCGCCTTCGCCCAGGGCGGCTTCGCCGATGTGCACCAGGTGCACCAGTGGAACCTCGACTTCATCGCCAACTCGGCGCTGACCGAGAAGTACAGCCAGCTCGCCGACCGCATCGACGAGACCCTGGCCTTCATGCGTGCCTGCGGCCTGGACACCGCCCCGCAACTGCGCGAGGCCAGCTTCTTCACCGCCCACGAGGCGCTGCTGCTGAACTACGAGCAGGCCTTCGTGCGCCGCGACAGCCTCACTGGCGGCTGGTACGACTGCTCCGCGCACATGCTCTGGATCGGCGACCGCACCCGCCAGCTGGACGGCGCCCATGTCGAGTTCCTGCGTGGCGTCGGCAACCCCATCGGCGTGAAGGTGGGGCCGAGCATGCCCAGCGAGGACCTGATCCGCCTGATCGACACCCTCAACCCGGACAACGACCCGGGCCGCCTCAACCTCATCGTGCGCATGGGCGCCGAGAAGGTCGGCGAGCACCTGCCTCGGCTGATCCGCACCGTACAGGCGGAAGGCCGCAAGGTGCTGTGGAGTTCGGACCCGATGCACGGCAACACCATCAAGGCGTCCAGCGGCTACAAGACCCGCGACTTCGCCATCATCCTGTCCGAGGTGAAGCAGTTCTTCCAGGTGCACCAGGCCGAAGGCAGCCACGCCGGCGGCATCCACATCGAGATGACCGGGCAGAACGTCACCGAGTGCATCGGCGGCGCCCGCCCCATCACCGAGGATGGCCTCTCCGACCGCTACCACACCCACTGCGACCCGCGCCTCAACGCCGACCAGTCGCTGGAGCTGGCCTTCCTCATCGCCGAGACCCTGAAACAGGTCCGCCGCTGACGGTACGGCCTTCAGAAACGACGAAGCCCTGCCAATGCGGGGCTTCGTGTTTTCAGCGGGCTCAGGCGGCGATGAACAGCTCGCCGATGCGCTGCTGGGCGCCCTTGATGGCGTTGGCGCGGGGGTCTTCGCCGTAGGCCAGGCCTTCAGCGCGGACGATCTCGATATCGGTGATGCCGAGGAAGCCCAGCACCTGCAGCAGGTAGGCCTCATGGGCCTGGCCGCTGGCCTGGCCGGCGTGGATACCACCGGCGGTGGAAACGATCACCACCTTCTTGCCACCGGCGAGGCCCTTGGGGCCGTTCTCGTCGTAGGCGAAGGTTTTGCCGGCGACGGCGATGCGGTCGATCCAGGCCTTGAGCTGGGTGGGCACGGTGAAGTTGTACATGGGCGCACCGATGACGATGGCGTCGGCGGCGAGGAATTCGGCGAGGGTTTCCTCGGCCAGCTTCACTTCAGCCTTCTGCGCGGCATCACGCAGTTCCGCCGGGGTGCCGCCGGCCACCAGGCTGGCTGCGGAAAGGTGGGCATAGGCGTCGGTGGCAAGGTCGCGGTAGCTGACCTGGGCGGCGGGCTCGGCGGCCTGCCAGGCCTGAACCACGGCACCGCTCAGTTGGCGGGAGGCGGAGGCGTCGCCGAGGATGCTGGAGTCAAGGTGCAGAAGTTTCATGGGTATCCCCTGATTTGGCGATCACCGGATGTGATCGAAGTGAGGAGAATCCTATCCATGAAGCGAAAGCCTGATTAGTCGGCAAAAATGCGATGCACCGTCCCATCGGTAGGACGAACCTACGGATCATCGTGCCGAGGTCTGCAGGTCGCTCAGGGTCTGGGTGAAGAAGCGCACCGCCTCGGCATTCAGCTGGCGGTGGATGGCGACCCGGTCGACACCTTCGGCGTCCTGGCACAGCTGCGGCAGCATGGCGTCCATTTCCGCCGAGCACGGCGCCATGAACACGAAGTGCCCCGCCCCCGGAAACAGGCGGAACTCGGGCGGGTTCGGCAGGCGCCGTTGCAGCGCCCCGGCGTTCTGCTCCAGCTGCAGGGTGCGGTCATCGTCCCCGGAATAGAGCAGCACCGGCACCTGCACCGGCTCCAGTTCCTTGCGGCCGAACATCAGGCCCAGCGGGGCCATCAGCATCAGCGCACTGACCCGGGAATCGGCGATGGCTTCCAGGTCGTCGCGGTCGGAAATCAACTCGCCGGCATGGCCGCAGGCGTCATCGTCGTCCGGCCACTGCCGGCAGTAGGCGCGCAGGCGCTCGGGTTCGGGCTGGGCGCCGGCGAGAATCAGCGCCGTCTCGCCGCCGGCCGAGTAGCCGATCACGCCGACCCGCTCGGTGTCCAGGCTGCCGGCCAGCAGTGCGTCCTGCTCGGCGGCGTCTATCGCGGCGGTCAGCTGCAGCGGGCGCCCATAGAGGTTGCTCAGGGTGCCGCTGCGGCTCTGATCCTTGTAGTTGTCGCCGGTGTGCAGCACCGCCAGCACGACGAAACCGCGCCGCGCCAGGGCGGTGGCGAGATCGTGATGGGCCAGTGGCGAACCGCCGTTGCCGTGGGAGAGCAGCACCAGGGGGAAATGGCCGGTGGCGATGGGCGCATCCATGCCGGCGTCGACCTGGTAGAGGCCAAGCTCGGTGCGGGTCGGCTCGCCGGATGCAGGGTAGAAGGCAACGGCGCTCATCTCGCGCTGCCCGTCCACCGGGTCGGCGAGAACCAGGCGGTGCACGCCCACCGCCTGCGCGCCGAATGCGGGGAGGGTCGCCAGCAGCGACGCCAGGGCCAGTACTGCAGAAAGACGAACCAACATGGTGCTCACCTTCCGTTCCAGGTTCAGGAATCGGGCGTGCCTGCCATCAATTGCGCCTTGCTTCGTTCCTTGAGCCGGCAGCGCCGACGGCCTATCCGCCGGCGCCACATGCATTGCATGGATCACGCCACACGTCGTGGCGCGGGAGGGGCGATCAGACGCCGCCGAGGAAATCCATCTTGCCGATCTTCACCCCGTTGTGGCGCAGGATGTTGTAGGCGGTGGTGATGTGGAAATAGAAGTTCGGCAGGGAGAAATTGAGCAGGAAGGCCTGCCCCGGGAAGCTCACCTCGCTGCCACGCATCTTCAGCACCACGGTGCGCCCCTCGCTGCCCTCTATCTGCTCCGGGCGGATTTCCTGGATGAAGCCGAGGGTGCGGGCGATGCGCTCCTGCAGCTCCGGGAAGCTCGCCTCGGTATCGGCGTAGGACGGCACCTCCAGCTGTGCCAGGCGCGCTGCGCAGCCCTTCACCGAGTCGGTGGCGATCTGCACCTGGCGCACCAAGGGGAACATGTCCGGCGCCAGGCGCGAATTGAGGAACACGGCCGGCTCTATGCCCTGCGCCTCGGCGTGGGCAGCGGCCTTGTCGAGGATGGTGGACAGGTTGCCGAGCATGCGGGTGAAGACAGGAATGGAAGCCTCGTACATGGACAAGGACATGGTGCTGACTCCGTGATGGCAGGGGGATGGACCGGGCGAAGGTGCCGGTCGCCGCTCCACGATACACCCGCAGCGGGCGGCTTGTGCAGGGCCGCGAGATTGTCCCGCCGACGAAATCCGTGGCGCCGGAATCACCGCCAGTGCCATAGTTCGTCCCCTCTACAGGACAATCCCCATGCAAGACCTCAACGACCTCTTCTACTTCGCCAAAGTCGTCGAACACGGCGGCTTCGCGGCCGCCGGGCGCCTGCTGGGCATTCCCAAGTCGCGGCTGTCGCGCCGCATCGCCGAGCTGGAAACCCGCCTGGGTGCCCGCCTGCTGCAACGCACCACGCGCAAGCTGGCCCTGACCGATGTCGGCGAGCGCTACCTGCGCCATTGCCAGGCAATGCTGCTGGAGGCCGAGCAGGCCGACGAAGCGGTGGCCTCGCTGACCAGCGAGCCACGTGGACGCATCCGCGTCTCCTGCCCCACCGAGGTGGCGCGCATGCGCTTGCGCCATGTGTTCCCCAGCTTCCTGCTGCGCTACCCCCAGGTGCAGCTCGAGGTGGTGCTGAGCAACCGGCGCATCGACCTGGTCAATGAAGGCGTCGACGTGGCACTGCGGGTGCGCGAGCAGGACGACGAAGACCCGTCGCTGATCTGCCGCCAACTGAGCCCCGCCCGCGCCATGCTGGTGTGCGCACCGAGCCTGCTCGATGGCGTGACCGTGAAGACACCGGACGACCTCCAGCAACTGCCGGCCCTCGGCGCCCTGGAGACCGACCGCCGCCTGCACTACCTGCTGCGCGACAGCCGGGGCAACCGCCGCGACATCGTCCTGGAGGCCCGGCTGAGCATCGAGGACTTCGAGATCCGCAAGCTCGCCGCGCTTCAGGGGCTGGGCATGACCATGCTGCCGCAGATGAACTGCCAGCAGGAACTGGAGGCCGGCACCCTGGTGCGCCTGCTGCCGGACTGGGAATTGCCGGGCGGCAACCTGCAAGCGGTCTACACCCACCGGCGCGGCATGCTGCCGGCGGTGCGCGCCTGGATCGAGCACCTGGCCGAGGCGTGCCAGGCCGAGGGGCTGCAGCCCATCTGAGCCTTGCGAAAAATAGTTAGCTAGCTTTCATTCACGCCATGACTGGGTGATGATGGCGCTCTTCCCCAGCCCCACCCGGACAAGCCCCATGAGTGCCGCCGAGCAGTCTGCGACCGCCACCACCTTGCAGATCGTCTCCATCGTCTTCTTCACCTTCATCAGCTTCCTCTGCATCGGCCTGCCGCTGGCCGTACTCCCGGGTTACGTGCACAACGACCTCGGCTACGGCTCGGTACTGGCGGGCATCGTCATCAGCACCCAATACGCCTCCACCCTGCTCTCGCGGCCCATGTCCGGCGCCGTGGCCGACCGCCAGGGGCCCAAGCGCGCCGTGCTCTACGGTCTGGCCGGCTGCGCCCTGAGTGGCGTGCTGACGCTGGCCTCCACCTCGCTGCAACAGTTCCCTACCCTGAGCATGACGCTGCTGCTGGCCGGGCGCGTCGCCCTCGGCGTTGCCCAGGGCCTGGTGGGCACCGGTTCCATCAGTTGGGGCATCGGCCGGGTCGGCGCCGAGAACACCGCGCGGGTCATCTCCTGGAATGGCATCGCCTCCTATGGCGCCGTGGCCCTGGGCGCGCCCCTGGGGGTGCTGATGGTGGGCGGCGTGGGGCTGTGGAGCATGGGCGCGCTGATCGGCCTGCTCGGGCTCGGCGCCCTGGCGCTGGCCTGGAACAAGGAAGCGGCCCCCATCGTCCAGGGCGTGCGCCTGCCATTCCGCAACGTCTTCATGCGCATCGCCCCCAACGGCACGGCGCTGGCCCTGGGCTCCATCGGCTTCGGCACCCTGGCCACCTTCGTCACCCTCTATTACGCGAGCCGTGGCTGGGATGGTGCGGCCTGGTGCCTGACCGCCTTCGGTTGTGCCTTCATCGGTGCGCGGCTGCTCTTCGCCGGGGCCATCAACAGCCGCGGCGGCTACCGGGTGGCCATCGCCTGCCTGGGCATCGAGAGCCTCGGCCTGCTCCTGCTGTGGCTGGCCCCGCAGCCCTGGCTGACCCTGTGCGGCGCGGCGCTGACCGGTTTCGGCCTGTCGCTGGTGTACCCGGCGCTGGGCGTGGAGGCCATCTCGCGCATTCCCGCCTCCAGCCGCAGCTCGGCCCTGGGTGCCTACGCGGTGTTCTTCGACCTCGCGCTGGGCATCGCCGGCCCCCTGATGGGCGCCATCGCCACGGGCTTCGGCTTCGGCGCCATCTTCATGGTTGCCGCCGCCATGGCGCTCGTGGGTATGCTGCTCAGCTTCTACCTGCTGCGTATCGACGAACGCAGCGGGCCCACCCCCGCCCCGTGAAGGAACGCCCATGACCGCCGACGAGATCGCTGCTTTCTGCCTGCAATTGCCGGGCGCCCGTGAAGACCTCAAGTGGGGCAGCAACCGGGTGTTCTCGGTGGCCGAGAACAAGATGTTCGCCATCCTCGACTTCCTCGGCAGCGACCTGGCCTTCAAGGTGGACGCCGACCTGTTCCTCGGCCACGTCGACCGCCCCGGCATCCGCCCGGCGCCCTACCTCGCCCGCGCCCACTGGGTCACCCTGGCCATGCCGCCTTCGGTGGGCGGTGAAGAGCTGCGCTCGCTGCTCACCCGCTCCCACCAGCTGGTGGTGGCCAAGCTGCCCAAGTACAAGCGCGTCGGCCTGCTGCTGGATTGACTGCGACAATCCGTCAGCTGCACGGGGCCCCTGATCGTTCTATCGTCCGCGTCAAACCAACAACAAGGACGTCCCCCCATGCCTGCACGCCTGTCCGCGCTTCTCGCCCTTGCCGCCTTCGGCGGCTATACCCTCTATGTCATGGCCATCAGCGAACAACCGCTCCTGGAGTTCGGTGCCCAACTGATGAGCCGCCCGGATACCGCCCAGGTGGTGATCGACCTCTACCTCGCCTGCGGCCTGATCGGCATCTGGATGTACCAGGACAACCGCCGCCAGGGGCGTGGGCTGCTCTACCTGCTGCCCTTCTACCTGGTCACTGCCGTATTCGCCTCCATCGGCCCGCTGCTCTACCTGGTCCTGCGCAGGCCGACCAACCGGACAATCGACGATGGCAGCCACCGCACTGTGGCAGCACCTGTGGAACAGCCAGGCACCGACCCCAGGGCTTGAGCACCTGCGCCTGGAAGGCCGGCGCGCGGACAGCGTCCTGCTGGCCTTCGATGAACAGGGCTGCCCCTACCGCCTGGGCTATCGACTGGAATACAGCCGGCACTGGCGGCCACGCCACCTGCACGTCCGCGTCGACGACGAGCGCGGCACCCGCGAGCTGCGCCTGCATTGCAACCGCAGCGGTGAATGGCGGGATGGCGCGGGCGCCCCGCTGCCGCAGCTGAGCGGCTGCCTGGACCTCGACCTCTGGCCCACGCCCTTCACCAACAGCCCGGCGATCTGGCGCCTGGGCCTGGCCCAGGACCAGCGCGAAGAAATTGCCGTCGCCTACATCGAGGCGCCGAGCCTCGACCTGCGGGTGATGCGCCAGGCCTATACCCGGCTGGACGACCGCCACCTGCTGTACCAGAACCTGGATGGCGGTGGCTTTCATGCCGTGCTCTGGCTTGGCGACGACGGGCTGGTGGACGACTACCCGAGCCTGTTCCGCCGGCTGCGCTGATGGGCGCAACAGGGCCCAGTATCGGCGAAGGCTCTGGGACGCGGATTACGGGAAAATTCCCGCTCCTGAACTGTAAAGTTTTAGATACACTTCACAGAAATTTTCGGCTCAACTTTGGTGCATGCAG
This sequence comes from Pseudomonas sp. zfem005, assembly GCF_032621735.1. Classification (NCBI taxonomy): domain Bacteria; kingdom Pseudomonadati; phylum Pseudomonadota; class Gammaproteobacteria; order Pseudomonadales; family Pseudomonadaceae; genus Pseudomonas; species Pseudomonas sp. zfem005. Next base: position 205,772 of record NZ_JAVYJE010000003.1, read on the forward strand.
GCCGATACCCGCTCTAAGCCTTGCGGAAGAACACTATGAGAAACAATCAGCCAGTCACTCAGCGCGAACGTACTTTCCCCGCCCAACAACGCTTGATCTCCACGACGGACAGCAAGGGCGTGATCACCTATTGCAACGAAGCCTTCACCGATATCAGCGGCTACAGCCGCGACGAATTGATCCGTTCGCCGCATAACCTGGTGCGCCACCCGGACGTTCCGCCCGCCGTCTTCGCCCATATGTGGGCGACGCTGAAGAAGGGCCGCCCCTGGATGGGCATCGTCAAGAACCGCTGCAAGAGCGGCGATCACTACTGGGTCAACGCCTACGTGACGCCGATCTTCGAAGGCAGCCAGGTGGTCGGCTACGAGTCGGTGCGGGTCAAACCCACCGCCGAGCAGGTACGCCGCGCCGAAGCGCTGTACCAGCGCATCAACGCCGGCAAGTCGGCCATCCCCAGCCGCGATCGCTGGCTGCCCATCGTGCAGGACTGGCTGCCCTTCATCCTCATCAGCCAGATCGGCTTCATGATCGGCGCCTGGCTCAACTCGCACTGGGGCTTCCTCCTCGCCGCGCTGCTGTCCGTGCCCCTGGGCCTCAGCGGCCTGGCCTGGCAGAACCGCGGCATCAAGCGCCTGCTGCGCCTGGCCGAGCAGACCACCTCGGACCCGCTGATCGCGCAGATGTACACCGACAGCCGCGGCGCCCAGGCCCGCCTGGAGATGTCCATCCTCAGCCAGGAAGCACGCCTGAAAACCTGCCTGACCCGCCTGCAGGACACCGCCGAGCACCTCACCGAGCAGGCCCGCCAGGCCGACGCCCTGGCCCACAACAGCTCCGAAGGGCTGGAGCGCCAGCGGGTGGAAACCGAACAGGTGGCCACGGCAGTGAACCAGATGGCCTCCACCACTCAGGAAGTCGCCAGCAACGTGCAGCGCACCGCCGACGCCACCCAGGAAGCCAATCGTCTCACCGGCCAGGGCCGCAGCATCACCGCCGAAACCCGCGAAGCCATCCAGCGCCTGTCGCGCGCCGTGGGGGAAACCGGCGAGACCGTCACCCGCCTGGCCCAGGACAGCAACGAGATCGGCGGCGTGGTCGATGTGATCAAGGGCATCGCCGACCAGACCAACCTGCTGGCGCTCAACGCCGCCATCGAAGCGGCGCGTGCCGGCGAGATGGGCCGTGGCTTCGCCGTGGTCGCCGATGAAGTGCGCCAGCTGGCGCAGCGCACCGCCGAATCCACCGGGCAGATCCACCAGCTCATCGCGCAGTTGCAGAAGACCGCCGAGGAAGCCGTGCGCACCATGGAAACCGGGCGCCGCCAGGCCGACGAAGGCGTGGAGCGCGTGCTGGAGGCCGACCAGGCCCTGGTGGGCATCAGCGAGGCGGTGGCCAACATCACCCAGATGACCGACCAGATCGCCGCCGCCACCGAGGAACAGAGCGCCGTGGCCGAGCAGATCAACCAGAGCATCAGCAGCATCGCCCAGCTCGCCGACCAGACCTCCGGCGAAGCCCAGCGCACCGTGCTGCTCAGCGAAGAGCTGACCACCACCGCGCAAGGCCAGTATTCGCTGGTGGACCGCTTCAACCGCTGATCTGCTCCATCATGCAAAAGGGCGCCATTGGGCGCCCTTTTCGTTTCCGGCCTCAGCCCATGATCAGGCTCATGACCAGATGGACCCTCAGCGCCTTGCGCGCCTGCAGGCTTGCGTCGGAGCGATCCCCACCCGGCTACTCAGCGTCCACCAGGGGTGTGCTCCAGATCACCAGCTCAAGGGCTGCGGCGATCTGAATGCGGTGGTCGGCGAGCGGCACGGGCAACAGGTCCTGGGCCCGCTCCAGCCGGCGCAGCAGCGTGTTGCGATGCGTGCCGAGCACTTCAGCGGTCTGGGTGATGTTGCAGCCATTGGCCAGGAAGGCGTGCAACGAGTGCTGAAGCACCCTGGGCTCCGTGGCCAACCGCCCCAGCGTGTTCAGGACGAATTGCCTGGCGGCGCGGAGGTCCTGGGTCATCAGGGAAACCATCCTGACCTGATCGATGGTGGCGACGGCGGGCGCACCCGCCAGGCGCCCCAACAAGCGCTGGGTGGTCAGGGCCTCCAGGTGTGACCGACGGAAGCCGTTCACCCCCATGGCCGGGGAGCCGATGGCCGCGCGTACGTTTGGAAACCGCTGGGCGACGCCTTGCAGCGCGTTCAGGTCCAGCGGCCTTGCCGCGCTCATCCAGACCCAGAGCGTTGCCGGGCCAGCGAACACGACCAGCGGCGCTACCGTGCCGCTAAGCTGCGCCAGCGCGCGTGCCATGCCCTCCAGGGGGTGGATGTCCGCATCGGCGATTTCGCTCCAGATAAGGCAGGCATGGTGCCTCTGGAACAGGCTGTAGCCGAGCCGCCTGCCGAACTGCTCGGTGTCCACATCTCGGCCATCGAGCAGGCGACTGACCAGCGTCCGCTTATCGATAGGGTCGTCATGGGCCTGGGCGTTCTTCTCTTCCAGGATGATCTGGGTCACGACCCGCATATTGCCGTCGATGAACGCCGAGATGGAGCGCGACGAGACTTCCAGGAACTCCTCAAGCACCACTGGATCCTGCGTCAGGCCGAATGCCATCTTCATCCACATGTCCCACGCGGCGTTCTGGGTCGACCTCGCGACATTCATCAACAACTCGGAAAGCCCCCGGCGGGCCAGCTCCTTGGCGGTGTCCACCATGTCGGCTGACACGTAGGGCTCCACCGGTTCACCGGGGCGCTGCAGGTTGGCATGCGCCCAATGCAGCATTTCTGCCCGATTGGCACGCCGACACGCCGCCAGGATGACCGGGTCCTCCAGCAACTCGGCATCTTCGGGTGAGGAGAAAAGCGCCTGGTTCAGGCGCTCGATCCACTCCGGCGGCAGCGTCTGGGCGATCTCGGCGCCTTTGCGCATGAGCTCGCGAACGGCGTCAGAGGGGCGTGGCCAGGGGGACGGAGTGCTGGTCATGGGCAGTGCAAATCACTCAAAAATGACGGGAGAAACGGTGCAGTTTGTACCTAGGCGACAGGCCAGGTGAAACCTAGCATGAGCCCACTGCCTGAACAAAAAATACAAGGAGGCACCGTGACGCTCCATGTCCCTTTTTGGGGTTCAGCGCAGTGGTACGCGGGTCCGTTGCTGATGCCCGTTGGTTGAGCATCGATCCGCCTGCGCCAACCGTTCCTCTCAATCTGGAGTGTTTTCAATGTCAGCCTCTCGCGATTCCTTGCCAGGCTTGCCCGTCGTGACCCGATCGAATTCAGCGGAAGAAATTGCGCTGCTGAGCGACCAGGCGGGTGGGGTCATCATCCGTAACTTTCTGACGCCTGAACAAGTCGTACGGATCAACGACGAACTCGAAGCACCGCTTGCCGCGCTCGATGCGGGCTCCAAGCACGAACATGCATTGGTTGCCGAGTTTCATGGCCATCAGACCAAGAGGCTTACCAACCTCGTTACCCACAGCAAGACCTTTCGTGAGGAAGTCCTGGATGACGACCTCTTTCACGAACTGGGCCGCGTGCTTTACGAACCCGAGTGCGGTGACTGGTGGCTGACCACGGCTCAACTGATCGAGATCGGCCCAGGCAACAAGGCCCAAATGCTGCACCGGGACATGGCGCAGTACCAACCGTTCGTGGCCATGAACAAGCATGCGCCTCGCGCCATCACCAACCTCATGCTCGCGCTCACGGACTTCACCGAGGAAAACGGCGCGACCCGCTTGATTCCAGGGAGCCAGGACTGGGACGACTTCGAAGAGATGGGCACCCCGGAGATGACGATTCCCGCCCTGTTGAACGCCGGGGATGCCGTGCTGTTCGGCGGGAAGGTCGTGCATGGCGGCGGGGCCAACCTGACCGCCGACTACTTCCGTCGCGGGCTGACGATCCCGATGCAGGCTTCGATCATCACACCTGAAGAAGCCTATCCGCTGATCGTGCCGCTCGAGGTGGTCCGGACCTTGTCCCCACGGGTGCAGAAGATCCTCGGCTTCCGCTCTCAATACCCCAATGGCAGCCCGGGCCTGTGGCAGCACAACTACGCGGACCTGGCGGATTATCTCCAGCTCTAGACGCGCCCAACGCAAGAAAATAGGCCAGGCATCGGATTGCGATGCCTGGCCTTTTGGCCACCAACCGGTGAACACCTCACTCCTGATAAGCGACGACCCCGCGACGTGAAAACAGCACGGGCACGCCCTCGGGGTCGAACAGCGCCGCGGTCAGCGAAAGGCCGTCTGCCGACTGCTTATCCTGGAAGCTGTGCCCACTGTCGCGGCTCTCCACCCTGAACCCATCCAGCCCGACCGCCACGACGCGACGGCCCTCCACCGCTACGGAGGTGACAGAGCCCTTGCTTTGCGTCGGCAGTCGGCGGAAGCCCTCGCCACCCACGGTCCCCTGCAACAAGGTCCCGCGTTGGCCGCCCAGCAGCAGGCTCCCGTCGGCCAGCACCGCGCCAGACCAGAGCGTGCCTTCGTAGCCGGTATCCAGGTAACGCCAGCTCTTCCCGAAGTCCTCGGATTGCAGCACCTGCCCATGCTCGGCCGTGGCGTAGAGCGTGTCGCGGCTGTCGGCGAAAAGCCCCATCAGGTTGAGGTCGGCCCTCTTGGCACCGGGCGGGGCTTGCAACGGCTGTTCCGTCCACGTCTTGCCGCCATCCCTGGTGGTCAGCAGCAACGACCAGAGGCCGACCGCAACGCCCTGCTGGGCGTTGAAGAAGTGCACGTCGAACAACGGCCGGTCCTCTTCCGTAGACAGGCGCTGGACCTGCCAGGACTCACCGCCATCCGTGGTCGACAGAATCACGCCCCACTGGCCGACCGCCCAGCCGCGGTTGGCATCCACGAACGACACGCCCGTCAGCTGTGTGGACACGGGTACCGAGCGCGCCTGACGAAACTGCTTGCCGTGGTCATCGGACAACAGCACGACACCGTGGTCGCCGACGGCGACCACACGCTCCCCGGCCCAGGTGGCATCCAGCATGGCGGCTTGCGTGGCATGGCTCGCCTGGGCGGCCGGCACCGCCTGCAAAGGCTCGGCCCTGAGAGACTCCAGCGATAGTGCGGCGACGAGCAAAGCCGCCGCGAATGAACCTCTGTAACCCATGTTTCTCTCCTCAGTGCAGCAATGCGCCGACCATGCGCACGGGGCGCTTGCGCGGGAACACCCGCTCCAGCCACACGGCGAAAGCCGGCAGCACGGTCATGGCCATGACCATGTTGACGATGAACATGAAGGCCAGCAGCTTGCCCATGTCGGCCTGGAACTTCAGGTCGGAGAACGCCCAGGTGGCGACCCCGACTGCCAGGGTGATGGCGGTGAAGATCGTGGCCACGCCCACTTCGAGCAAGGCGTACTCGACCGCCTTGGTGATCGACTGGCCATGGGCCTGGTGCAGTTGCAGGCGGTTGTAGATGTAGAAGGCGTAATCGACGCCGATCCCCACGGCCAGCACCATCACGGGCAAGGTGGCAATGGTCAGGCCGATCTGCAGCTCCTTCATGAACCAGTAGCCGATGAAGGTGCCGATGGTCAGCGGCAGGCAGCACACCAGCACGGCGCGCAGGTCGCGGTAGACCGCGAACACCAGCAACGCGATCGCGGCATAGACGTACAGCAGCATGGGCGTTTCGCTTTTTTCCACTTCCTCGTTGATGGCGGCCAGGACACCGGCATTACCCGAGGCGAGGCGAATCGACAGGCCCGGTAGCGGGTACTCGCTGCGGAACGCCTTGACCGCTTCCACCACCCCGTTGATCGTCGTGGCCTTGTGGTCGGCCAGGTACAGGTGCACGGCGGACATGCTGCAGTCGTTACGCATCAGTCCGGGCGTGCGCGCCACCTCGCCGGCCAGCGCGGCGTAGTTCATCGGGTCGATGGGCACGGCGGCCATCTTGGGATTGCCTTCGTTGTAGCCCTCGTTGAACTGCCGCATGGTGGTGGAGAAGGAGGCGACCGACAGCACCCCCGGCACGCCCTGCATGGCCCAGACGAAACGGTCCTGGTACTGCCCCGCCGCCACATCCTCGCAAGCCACCGGCACGCTTTCCGAGGCTGCCGGGTCGACTTCGAACACCACGCTGAGCCAGTCCAGGCCGATGTCGTAGTTGCTGGCGATGGCGACGGCATCGCGGTTGAAGCGCGAGTCCTCGCGCAGCTCCGGAGCCCCCGCCTGCAGCGAGCCGACGACACGGTCATGGCTTTGCCAGATCGCCACCAGGAAGACCACCAGGGCCACGCCCAGCACCCACTGCGCCTTGCGCCACTCGGCGAGCCGAGCCAGGCCGCGCAGCCAGTGCGTGCGGCGGCGACGGGAGTTCTCCTGCGCCGCCGCGTACCGGTCGTCGACCCGCAGCATGGAGGCCAGCAAGGGCAACATCAGCAGGTTGGTGATGATCTTGAAGGCCACGCCAAGCGATGCCGTGATGGCCAGTTCCCGAACCATCGGGATAGGGATCAGCAGCAGGGTGACGAAGGAAACCAGTGCGGTCACCAGGGCCAGCGTGCCCGGGATCAGCAAGCCGGTGAAGCTCGAGCGGGCCGCCTCCTCCGCGCTCTTGCCGACCGCGATTTCACGGACGATGAAGTTGATCTGCTGAACGCCATGGGAAACCCCGATGGCGAACACCAGGAACGGCACCAGGACCGCCAGCGGGTCGAGCCCGTAGCCCAGCAGGCGCAGGCTGCCGAACTGCCAGACCAGCGACGCCAGCGAGCAGACCAGCGCCAGCAGCGTGAAGCGCAACGAATGGCAGTACCAGTAGACCGCCCCCGCCGTCAGCAACAGCGCCAGCAGGCAGAACTCCAGCACGGCCGAAGCGCCATCGGCGATGTCGCCGATCTGCTTGGCGAAGCCGATGATCTGGATCTCGAATTCGCCATCTTCGAACTGCTGGCGGATCTCCTTCTCCAGCCGGTGATTGAACGCGACGTAGTCCAGATGAGTACCGTCGGCCTCGTACTCATTGAGCTCCGCCGTGATCATCGCGCTGCTCTGGTCGCGGGACACCAGGGTGCCAATGAAGCCACCCTGGGCGGTCGAGCTGGAGATCGCCGCGATGATCCCGTCGTCCAGGTGCTCGGGCGATACCGTGCCCGGCACCAGGGGGTCGGCGCGGAACCCCTCTTCGGTGATCTCGTTGACGAAGGCATTGGGCGTCCATAACGAACGCACGCTGCTTCGGGAGATGCCTGGCAGGAAGGTGACCGCCTGGGTCACGTCGTAGAGGCGCCTCAGCCCCGGGGCACTCCAGATGCCACCCCCGCGGGCCTTGACGACGATGGTCAGGCGGTTGGCTCCCAGCAGGTCATTGCGGTAAGCCTCGAATGTCTCGATGTATTCATGGCCGACCGGCAGTTGCTTTTCGAAGCCGGCATCCATGCGCAGCTGCACGGCGAACCAGGCCATGATCAGGGTAAAAATGGCCAGGCTCGCCAACACCAGCCGGCGATGCCCGAAGAGGACACGCTCGACGCATGGCAGTACGCCACGCGCCTGGATTTCACACAGCGTTACGGAACCGTTCACGGCAGACCTCACAAGGTGCGGGAGATCGCGATACCGACGTAATCACGGTCACGATAGAGCTGGTCGTAAGGCGTATCGCCCCCCATGAACTTGGCGTAATTGAGGGACACCTGCCAACTGGCCGGGTTGCGCACGAAGTTCAGGTAGAGGTTCATGCTGCTCGCACCTTCGGTGAAGGTGGCAGAGAGGTTCGGCGTGCGCCCCCCGAGCGACTGCGCATAGAAGATGCCCGGCGTAACCTGCCAACCCGGTAACAGGGTGCCGTCGTAGGTCACGCTGAAGTCCAGGTTGACCCCCGACGAGGTCTTGTCGCCACGGGACTTCGGCGCCGTCGCAGGATCCAGCTGCCAGGTATTGAGCCCCGCAGCCAGTGGCTCGCCATTGACCTCGTCATGCAGCCCCGGGTACTTGATGACCACCAGCTCGGTCAGCAAGGTCCCTGCACTGGCGCCGGTGAAATCGAGCAGCATCGGCGAGTTGGACGGGTTGAGGCTGTACAGGCCGGTCAGGTGCCATTGGAACCTCTTCTCGTCCTTCCAGCATTTGCCGCCATTGCTCGAGCACAGGTCGATGACCGGGTTGAGCATCACCGAATCCTTGGGCCGGTAGGACAGCTCGGTACCGATCGCCCAATCGCCGACCGGCAGGTTGGCGCTGATGCCGTACATCATCCGATCTTCCTGATAGCGCCAGGTCGGTGCGGCGGCAAAGGTGTTCGGGTCGAGAATGTCCACGCGCAGCGACGGCAACTTGTCGTGGTAGCGCATCACGTAGAGCCCATAGTTGACGTCGCTGTCTTCCGGCTGCCAACGCAGCGAAATGCCCCACTGGCCACTGTCCCGGGCTTTCTTCTCAGAGAACCCGTAGTCCCGCCGGCCCTCGCCGAGGGCATTGTTGTTGGACCAGTAGCTGCCCACCGGCGGCAGCTCGCTCTTGTTCCAGCGGAATTGGTAGTAGGCCTCGACATTGACCCCGGAACCCAGGCCCGAGGCGACACTGAGCATGGGCGCCGGCAGCACGGCCTCCTTGAGCTGCACGCCGGGGCGGGCCAGGGCCTGATAGTCGTAGGCGTTGGTGTTGTTGATGCCCCCTGCCACGAACAGGCTTTCGCCCCAGTTGATCACCTGGTTACCCAGGCGGGCCCTTACCCGCTGCCCACCCAGGTCGAAGCCTTTGCTCACCCAGAGATCCAGCAGGCGAGCCTTGAAGGCGAGCTCGTCGCGGGCGTCGTCGCTGAGCCCGTTGCTGCCGACACTCTCGGGCGTGTTGAACGACAACGTACCCGTGGTATCGGTGGCGGCGAAGTCCCGGATCCAGGTGCCGCGCGCCATGAAGGTCACGTCCTCGGGCGCCTTCAGCAGCAACTCATGGGTGCCCTTGAGGTAGTTGGTGAAGAGGTCGCCCCGGTCGTAGTTCAGGTCGCCCTGGTCAGCCACGCCGGAGCTCTGCTCCAGGCAGCCGGACGGCACGTTGTGCCCGGTCGGCCCCTGGTTGATCAGGTTGCAGCCGCGCGACTCCGTGCGCAGGCCCATGCCTGCGGTGATCGTGGAGTCGAACGAGCCGTGAAGGGTGTCGGTTTCAAAGGTGAACCCCATTGCCAGAGGGGTTGCACACACGATGGCAAGGCCTGACGCTTTCGTAATTATTTTTTTCATGCTGGCTCTCGATCTGACGTCGTTCTAGCGCTCGCTGATAGCTCGCAGGTTGTCGGAGGTGAAGAAGTCGCGTTTCAGCCGAGGGTTGCCACTGTCTTCGGTGAGCCAGCGGATGTCGTTCTTGCCCGCGCCGATGGTGGTCATGTCGAAGAGGTAACGGCCGTCGACCAGGTTGTACTGGACCTGCGCCTGCACATCGCACGCGCCCGTCTCGTACACGGGGATCGAGAACCCTTCGCGCACCTTCCAGATCTGGCCCTGCTTGTCGTAGTCGACAGCCAGCAGGGGGTTCCAGCTGTCCTCGTCGATGTAGAACAGGCGCTTGGGCGCCTGGTGGCGCATGCCCTGGCGAACATTGGCCTCGACGACCCAGACACGATGCAGCTCGTAGCGGCGTGATTGCGGCGCGATGGAGTCGTCGCCTGCGAACGCTTCAACCTTGGCAGCCGTGTCGTAGGCACCAAAGGCGTTGTACGGCACCAGCAGCTCCTGCTTGCCGATCAGCTTCCAATCGAAGCGGTTCATGGCCCCGAAGAAGACGTTCGCCTCATCCACGGTGTACTGGTTGTCCAGCCCGATCTGCGGCGCGTCGTAGGAGTACGACGGCATGCGCCGGACCCGGCGCTGGCCAGGGAAGTAGTAGAAGGTCGTGGCCTGCTCGCCGGCCACGGCCGTCTGCACCGCGGACTGACCGGCCTGCGCCGCGGGCTCCTGGTAATTGAAGAACGTGGCGTTTTCCAGGCGGCCAAGGGACGAGAAAAGCGCACTGCCCTTCTTGCCCCAGGGCGTGAAGAAGAAGGTGTCCGTCGACTGGCGCAACCATTCCCCGCCCTTGCGCGGCGAAACGCCGGAAATGGTCCTGGGAATTTCGACGCCCAGGCCGCGATAACGCATCTTCATGTTCCACATCACCTCTGCGCCGGTGGCAGGCAACGGGAATGGGGCGCCCGGCACATGGGCTTCCTCGAGGGCCACCCCCTCGGCGTCGAGCTTGGCGAAGCCAAGGTTCTGGCGGGTGTTCTCAGCCACGAAATCCGGCACGCCGCAGGTGCGGCGGGTCGGGTAGACCTCCATGCGGTAGCCCGGAATCTTCTTGAACAGTTCGAGCTGGCCCGGGGAAAGCTTGCTCGCGTGCTGCGCCACGCTGCTCGCGTCGATGCTGTAGAGGGGTTTGTCATCCTTGAACTTCCAGTGCTCTCCCCGCACCTGGCCGTAGCTCCAGCCCTCCCCTTGCGGCCCCGGAGCAGCCCAGGCGGGAATCTCCCCGTTCGAATTGGCGGCCACCTCACCGCCCAGCGGCGTCAGCGTCGAACCCAGTTCCTCGGCCCCCTGGGGCGCGGCCTGTACCGAGCAGATCGCGGTCGATGCCGCGAGGGTAACCAGCAGCTGCCTGAACATACGGCGGGCGGATAGGTCGCCATCCTGCCGTGTAGATACGTCTTTCATTAGAGACTCCTCGAACAAAGGGCTTGGACTGGCTACCCGACTTTCCAGGCGGAAATCGGCACCTATCGCAAACTGATCATCTGACATGATCAATTGACCATGTCAGATGACCAACACGCAATCCATATGCCAGAAACTTGTATGAGGAAATTAAATTAGATAAATCAGTTAGTTAGGCGTTATTGGCGATTCATATGTATCAAGTGCCTGCACCATCATGGGAATTAAAGGAACATGTGTTACCCGTATATGCCCACTCATGGCGCACTGCGTAGTTATACGAAGCCCTTCCAAGCCGTCGCCTTTATTGCACCAGAGTTGATCTCTCGACTGAGAGCCCAACCCTAAAAACGAATCACTCGCCCATAAAAAAACCGCCCCGAGAGGCGGTAAAGAAGCGGGACTATGGCCCGACATGGAGTTGCTGAATCAAGGAATACTCAGCACAGCAGCGCACCTTGTACCGTTCGATCTAACGGACGTTGAGCAACGCCTCGGCGAAGTTCTTTCTGGAGCGCTGAAGTGCACCATAGGCATAGAACGACTGCACGATCGAGTACGACCAGGTCAAGAAAGCCAAGGTCATGAACAGCATCTTCGTGTCATCACCCGAAATCGGAAAGAAGTCATACCGCAGTGCGATCGTCAGCCCCGCCACGGCGGCCAGGGCGGTGGCCAGCGCATGCAGAGGCTCTCTGGCACGGGCCAGTCGCCACACGAAATAGGCCAGGTACGCGGTGTAAGCCAACCACATCACCACATAGAAGTAAGGGAGAAACGCCTTGAATGAGTTCGACATGAAGTAAATGGCCGCGGCTGCAAAGCCAGCCAGGAACAATAGGATGTCACTCATCAGAGACGGCTTGTAATTATGCGTGGCCGCCATAAAACCCAGTGTTGCAATAATGGGAATTCCGACCCCTCGGGAAAAGGCGTCGAAAAACATGGCGGCATTGTAATTGGCCAGCCAACCCGTAAGGAGGAAGACCGTAAAGTTAGTTGCGGATATTCCCACAATCAAAAACTCTCCGCCCAGCAGATAGTTTCTTTGCCTGCTGAATGCCACCCCATAATACAAGCCGCATATCGTCAGCAGCACACAGGAGGCCAAGATACTTATTTCACTTAGTTCCACGATAACAGCCTCTATCAATAGGGCCACGCTGTTGGAGTGCAGCCACTTGAAAAGAACAACGGCACGGGTTGCGGTCAGCCTTTTTCGGCCTGGTACTTGCGCACTTTTCTATCCGTCCAGGCGTCCAGCAAGGTGGCCGCCGCAAACGCGGACTGCACGACGCACCATTGCAGCGGCTCTGGTAGCAGGGACGGTGTCTTGTGCTGCAGTGCCGCCAGCAACTCTGGCGCTTCACCGTTGATCTGCGCGGCAAACAGCGACCCGACGAGCGATTGGGTGCCCAGCCCATGACCCGAGCAGCCGGTGGTGTAGTAGATGTTCTGCTTCGCGCCCATGACGCCGATCACCGGCAGGAAGTCATAAGCGCCACTGACGTAGCCACTCCAGCAGTGCTGAATGCCAAGGCCTTGCAACGCCGGATAGCGCTCGCGCAGCACATGGGCCAATGCCTTGTAGGCACCCTGGTCAGGGATGTTGGGCGTCTTCGAGCCGTACGCATAACCCAGCTTCTTGACGGTCAACACCATGGTGCCGTGCGCCGTCAGGCGGTGGCTCTCCATGGTGTAGTGCGGCGTGATGATCCCCTCCCGCCCGTGCCAACCCAACGCAGCCAGTTGCTCCGTCGACAGCGGCTGCGTTTCGATCGCCGACACCCGAATCGCCGCGACCTTGTTGCGCAGCACCCCCAGCTGGGGGGTATAGGCGTTGGTTGCCAGGACCATCACCGGGGCGGTGGCACTGCCGTGCGCCGTCTTGCAGGTAATGACCGGCCCTTCACTGAAGGAGAGCAATGGCGTGCGCTCGAAGAGTTTCACGCCCGCCTTGATCGCCTCGCGGCGCAGGCCGCTGACGTATTTCCCAGGATTCAACGTGCCACCGCACTGCTCGGAGGCGAACAGGAAGGCAGGCGGGATGCCCCGTGCGCGCATCTCGTCACCGTCCACGAAGCGGCTCACCGCCCCCAGCTTCCGACCCAGCGCCATGTTCTCCCGCAGGCGCTTTTCCTGGCTGGGATGAACACCGGCCCGGAGCACACCCGACGGGTTGTAGTCACAGTCGATGCCCAGTGTCTTCAAGCGGCCTTCGACGTAGGGCACGGCCTCGTCGTAGAACCTGACGAACTGTGCTGCCTGCTCCGCCCCCACGCGACTGACGAACATGTCGCATTCGACGCCCATGCTGCCGAGCAGGTAGCCCGCATTGCGCCCGCTGGCACCGAAGCCCGCGAACTCCTGCTCCAGCACGATGACCTCCGCCCCGCGCGCCCTCAGCTCCAGCGCGGTCGACAGGCCGGCAAAGCCGGCGCCGACCACGATCACATCGGCACGCTCGTGGCCCTTGAGCTCCGGTTGCAGATCGCCCGGGCGCTCAATCCATCCGCCAAGCGTGCGGAATCTCAACGGCACGGAATCACCGCCAGTTGCCTTGTTCAACGCGTTCATTCAAATCGCTCCACGATGCTCGATCCACGCTCCGCCAGGGTCGCCCCCAGGCAGGCCCGAGACGGCTAGAAACCTTTCCCCGGCTCGGAGAAAGCAGGCATGCCCAGGAGCTCTTGCGGGTCTCGCATCTGGCCATCGATTTCCACCCAACCCAGCAGCGTGGAACTGGCGCTCCAGCCCAGCAGGCGCTGCATCTCCGGGGGGAGCTGGCGAACCCGTTCAATGGGAAGGGAAAGGAAGTGGTTCTCTTCGAGGCGCAGGAAGGCCAGGTCGTAGGCCATGGTCAGGCCAGTACGAGGAGACGACGTGGTATTGGCACCACCGCCGTGGTAGACCGACCCCATCCACAGCAGCGCGGAGCCTGCCTTCATTTCCGCGGCGATGGTTTCTTCCTGGGTCGGCATGCGCTCGTCATCCCATTGGTGGCTACCCGGGATCACGCGCGTGGCACCGTTTTCTTCGGTGAAGTCCGAGATGGCCAGCATCATCTGCAGCCGGGCCTCGCGCCCGAACTGGGGATGTCGCCACAGCGAGGTGGCATCGTCACGGTGCAGGGGCTGCAAGCCTTGGCCCGGCCCGATCTGGATGGCCTGGGTGATGCTGAGCTGAATGTCAGGGGCCATCTCGATGCGGTCGCTGCCCACCCAGACATGGGTCGGTGTCTGCAGGATCTGCCGGGCCGCCCCGATGAACAGCGGGCTCAGGGCCACCTCCACCGCCGTGTCACTGCGCCCGATGATGCGGGCGACACGTCGGGTCTGCGTGCCCGCGAAATAGGGGTCCTGTCCGCAAGGCGTGACGTTCAGGTAGGCGTCCAGCTCTTCGGTGAGGGACTTCAGCGTTGCTGGCGAAACAAACTCGGAAATGATGACGCCGCCGTCACGCCGGATGATTTCCACCACCTGCTCGATCGAGGCATCGCTGCCGACCGTCGAAAGCTTTCGTGTATCCATCTGCTTTGTACCTGTCTGGTTTTGTCATTGTTCTATCCAGCGAACCTGGGCAACCCCGGCTCATCCCACCCAGCACCCAGCGCAGAAGCAGCCTCTTGGTTGCGCTGCCGCAGCCCGGCATACCAGGGTGGACAATTCATGATTACCGAATATGGTCAAGTGATCAAGTCAATTGATCTTGATTTTTATGTTGCGTCGCGGCCACCGTTTGAACCCTTGAAATTCGAGGGTCCGGCCGACACTCGCGGGCCGGTGGCATCAACCCTGGGCGATAACCACCCGCTGGGTACGGCCATCCCCGAGGAGCGGAATGGCCTCGACTCATTTCATGGATTGGGGAATGACCTTGCGATAGCATTCGTCACCGCCGGCACCGGACCAGGGGGCTGGCGGCAATACAAAAAAGGGAGAACGCTCAATGGCTCGGATAGGCGCTGAAGAGCGCAGACAGGATTTTATCGAGGCCACCATCAAGGTGATCGCAGAGCACGGCATAGCCAACGCCACGACGCGGCGTATCGCGGCGGCGGCGGATTCGCCGCTGGCCTCGCTGCACTACGTCTTCCATACCAAGGAAGATTTGTTCTATGCGGTCTACGAGTCCTTGATCAACGTGCCGCAGCAGCACTTGTTGCAAGCGCCGGCAGGCAGCACCCCCGCAGAGTCGGTAGGGGAAATGCTGCGCCAACTGGTCAAGTGGTTCATCGCGCACCCCGAACGGGCCATCACCCAGTTCGAACTCTTCTTCTGGAACCTGCGCAACGACCCGGAAATGGCAGCGAAGATCTACACCGTTTCCAACGAAGCGACCCGGCAGGCCATCCAGAAGGCGACGGGCGATGCGCTGGACCAGGCCGCGCTGACCACTGTCAGTCAACTGCTCCTCAACCTCTTCGATGGCTTGCTGCTCGCCTGGATCGCTCACGGCAACCCCGAGCGCCTCGAGGCCGAGACCGAAACGGCCTGCCAGGCGGTGGAGCTGTTGGTGGCCAGCCACTGAGCCCCCCCGTCGGATGCGCCGTGCTCCAGGGGCACGGCAATCCGAGCCTCTGGATGCTCCTTGCAAGCCCTGCCAATCACCGCCCTGACGCCTCCAACGCCCTCCCCTGGATCAGCGGTGCTGCACGCCTAGCCCTGCGCCCTCCCCTTCGATCACGACGCCCTCGTTGCGGCTGGCCGAGCCAGCAGCTCGCTGGCTGACCCGGTTCAAATCGTCCCAAGAAAACAGTTCCGCAGTGCATTTTGCACCTTGCTCCGTCTGCCAGGCCGCCCCATCATGGTCAAATGATCAAGTCAAAAGATCAGTCTCTACAACACAACAATAGGAGGCGATATGTCCTCGCACACTGCTCTTCCGGTTGAGCCACTCGATATTCTGATCATGGGAGCCGGTGTGTCTGGCATCGGCGCGGCGGCCTACCTGCGACGCCATCAGCCAAACAAGACCTTTGCGATTCTCGAGTCCCGTGAGCGAATGGGCGGCACCTGGGACCTGTTCCGCTACCCCGGCATCCGCTCCGATTCCGACCTGTACACCTTCGGCTTCGACTTCAAGCCCTGGACCAAGGCGAAGTCCCTGGCGGACGCGGCAGACATCATCGAATACCTGCGCGAAGCCATCGACGAGCATGAGCTGGACGCCCTCATCCAGTACAAGCAGACCGTCATCTCGGCGAACTGGCAATCGGACAAGGGCCTGTGGGCGGTGCTGGTGGACGATGGCCACATGGGGCAGCTCCGCACTGTCGAATGCCGCTGGCTGTTCGGCGCGGGCGGCTACTACCGGTACGACCAGGGGTTCAGCCCCCGCTTCGAGGGAACCGAACGGTTCAAGGGGTTGATCGTCCACCCCCAACACTGGCCGGAGAACCTGGACTACACGGGCAAGCGTGTCGTCGTCATCGGCAGCGGCGCGACGGCCGTGACCCTGATTCCGGCCATGGCGGACAAGGTCTCCAGCATCACCATGCTGCAGCGCACGCCTTCCTACATCATCAACCAGCCGGCCAATGATGCGGTCGCGGCGTTCTTCCGCAAGGTCCTGCCCGAGCAGGCCGCCTACTCCCTGACGCGCTACAAGAACGCCAGGATCACCCTGGCCTTCTGGGCCTTCTGCCAGCGCTTCCCCAAACTTTCCCGCAAGCTGCTCCTGTGGCTGACCCGCAAGGAGCTGCCGAAGGACTACCCGGTCGACGTGCATTTCAATCCGCCCTACAACCCCTGGGACCAGCGCCTGTGCACGGTTCCCGAAGGCGACCTGTTCAAGGCGATCAGCGCGGGCAAGGCCGACATCGTCACCGACCATATCGAGTGCTTCACCGAATCCGGCCTGTTGCTGAAGTCCGGCAAGACCCTGGAAGCCGACATCGTGATCACCGCCACAGGGCTGAACGTGCAGATGTTCGGGGGCATCAGCCTGTACAAGGACGACAAGCCCGTCGTGCTGAGGGAAACCCTCGCCTACAAGGGCACCATGCTCTCCGGCGTCCCCAACTTCGCCTTCGCGGTGGGCTACACCAACTCCTCCTGGACCTTGAAGGTGTGCCTGCTGTGCGACCACTTCTGTCGCCTGCTGGGCTTCATGGACAGCCACGGCTACAACGTCTGCGAACCCATCGCGCCGGACGGGATCGAGACCCGCCCGCTGCTGGATTTCGGTGCCGGCTACGTGCAACGCGCGCTGGACAGCATGCCGCGTCAGGGGCCGAGCGAGCCCTGGGTGATGTCGATGGACTACTTCCGCGATGTCAAGCTCCTGCGCCGCGGCACGGTGGCCGAGGAGTGCCTGGCGTTCTCCTCGGTGCCCAGCGCGCCCCTGCACGCCAAGGTCGAGCTGCAACAACCAGGTAGCCGCGGATGAGCCCCGATCGCTTCTGCGAACTGCCTGGCGCGCGCAGGATCTGCTATCGCAGCCACGGCCACGAAGACGCACCGGCGGTGCTGCTCATCGTCGGCCTGGGGCTGCAGCTGACCTACTGGCCGCAAGCGCTCATAACCGGACTGGTCGAGCGGGGATTGCGCGTCATCACCCTGGACAACCGGGACTCGGGCAGGTCCTTCTTCACCGACGTGACACCGCCCTCGGTCATGCAGCAGTTCTTCCGCAAGCGGACCCCCGGCTATGACCTGGGGGACATGGCCAGCGACGTCATTGCACTCATGGATGGCTTGCAGCTGGAAACGGCGCATGCCGTGGGCATGTCGATGGGCGGCATGATCGCCCAGACGCTCGCGGCGCGTTACCCCACGCGCATCAGGACCCTCACCTCCATCTTCTCCACGACCGGCTCACTGCGCGTAGGCCAGCCCGCGCTCAAGGCCATCTTCAAGCTGCTGCGCCGCCCCCCGCGCAATCAGCAGGAAAGCGTTCGCGACTACCTGGACATCATGCGCGTGATCGGCTCGACGCTCGAGTGGGGCGAGGTGGCGATGCGCGACTACGCCACGGAGGCCTGGGAACGAGGGGGCGGCGAGGCCAGCAACCTGGGCACGGCGAGGCAGATCGGCGCAATCATCAACTCGGGTGACCGTACCCAGGAACTCCAGGGCATCCGTTGCAGCACGCTGGTCATTCATGGGGACAAGGACCTCATGGTCGCGACCAACGGAGGCTTCGCCACCGCCGCGGCGATCCCCGGGTCGAGCCTGGTGCTGTTGCCCGGAATGGGTCATGACCTGCCGAAATGCCTGACAGGCACGCTGCTGTCACTTCTCTCGGGGCACATGCGCTAGTACCGACCTCCTTTTGGGGCGTGCAGCTTGCCGCCCCTTTTTTTATTCAACCAGAGGCTTCTCGCAGCACCTTTCGCAGGACACAGAACAACAAGATTCCGGCTTGTTGAAACCGTCAAGCCGTACTTCAAGCGCCCGAGCCGTCAAGACGAACTCGCCCGGGTGCTCCTCCACTGCCCTTTCGACAATCACAACAATCGAGCAAGAGGTCTGTATGGAATTCAAGTTCTTACTCCCCAGCAAAGTCGTCATGGAACCCGGCCTGCGCGAGCGCACCGGTGAGCATCTGCAGGCACTCGGCCTGAGCCGCATCCTGATCGTGACCGATCCCGGGGTGAAAGCAGCCGGCCTGCTGGACAGCGTCTACGCCAGCCTGGAGAAGGCCGGCATCGCCTTCGAGGAAGTGGCGGACATCAAGGCCAACCCACGCAGCGAAGACATCAACCAGACCGCGCAGCGGTACCGGGGCACAGGCATCGACGGCCTGCTGGCCGTGGGCGGCGGCAGCGCGATGGACGCGGCCAAGGCCATCAGCCTGCTGCTCACCCACGACGGCCGCATCGAAGACTACGAAGGCTCGTTCACGCTCAGCCATGCCATACCGCCCATCGTCGCCATTCCGACCACGGCGGGCACCGGCAGCGAGGTGACCTGCTTCTCGGTGATCACCGACACCGCCCGGCACTTCAAGATGAACGTCCTGGATTATCGGATCGGCCCGGTACTGGCACTGCTCGACTCGCACATCACCGACACGCTGCCCGCCTCGATTGCCGCCGCGACCGGTATGGATGCGCTCACCCACGCCATCGAGGCCTACACCTGTCGCGTGTCGAACCCGATCAGCGACGGCCTGGCGCTGCATGCCATCCGCCTGATCAGCCAGCACCTCAAACCCGCCGTGCAAGAGCCGGAGAACCGGGAAGCCCGGGAGCAGATGCTGGTGGCGAGCCTGATCGCCGGCATGGCATTCGGCAACGCCGACGTCGGCAGCGTGCACTGCATTTCCGAAGCGATCGGCGGCATGTACGACACGCCGCACGGCGTGGGCAACGCGATCTTCCTGCCCTTCGTATTCGGCCACAACCGTGACGCCGATATCGTCCGCCATGCCCAGGTGGCCTATGCGCTGGGGATCGACCCCAGGCTTTCGCCGGTAGACGCCGCCGAGGCCGCTGTCAGCCATCTGTTCCAGATGAGCAAGGACCTGGGGATCCCCCGCTTCGCCGACGTCAGAGGCGTGCGCGAAGAGGACTTCCCGACCCTGGCGGAAAACTCCAAGCAGAACTTCTCGGACGCCAGCAACGCCAAGTCGATGTCCGTGCAGGCCTACCACGACATCATCACCACCGCTTACAACTTCGTCGCGTGAGGGGGGCCGGTCATGAATCAGTCAAACCCCGGCGCCTCGTTGAGGCGCACCCTGGGCCCGTTCTCCGTGCTGCTGTTCGGCCTGGCATTCCTGGCGCCCCTGATCGTCTTCGGCACCTACGGCGTGATCTCGCAGGCAAGCGGGAACACCACGGCGATGGCCTATCTGGTCGCGGCAACCGGCGTGGTGTTCACGGCGTTCAGCTATGGCCGATTGGTGAAGGTGTTCCCGGTGGCCGGCTCGGCCTACACCTATACCCGCAAGATGCTGAATGCCAATCTCGGCTTCATGGTGGGTTGGGCGGCCCTGCTCGATTACTTCTTTATCCCGATGCTGATCTGGCTGCTCGGCGCCAGCTACCTCAACATGGCGTTTCCAGAAGTCCCTCAGTGGGTGTGGATCACCGGGTTCATCCTCTCCACCTCGCTGCTCAACGTCCTCGGCATCCAGGTCGCCAACCGTTTCAACCTGCTGCTGATGGCGGTGCAACTCGCCACCATCGCCGTGTTCATCGGCCTGTGCGTGCACTACATCGTGGCGGCCAACGGTCCTGGCGGGCTGCTGTCGGCCAGGCCGTTCTTCGACCCGAACGTGCCCTTCGCCACCACCATGGCCGGCGCCGCCATTGCCGCGTACTCGTTCCTGGGCTTTGACGCGCTGTCCACGCTGAGCGAGGAGACCCGCGACCCGGGCCGGACGCTGCCGCGCGCCATCGTGCTGGTCGCGTTGATCGGCGGCACGATCTACGTCGGCTCCTCGTACTTCATGTACCTGGCGCACCCCTCCCCCACCTTCGAGCAGGTGGATGGGGCAGCCTTCGAGATTGCCCGGATGATCGGCGGCGACCTGTTCTTCGCCGTGGTCCTGGCGGGGATCATCGTCGCCCACTTCGCGGCGGGGATGTCCTTCCAGGCCAGCGTGGGCCGGCTGCTCTACGCCCTCGGCCGGGACAACCAACTGCCCCGCAAGCTGTTCGGCGTCCTGCACCCCCGCTACAAGACTCCGGCCTTCAACATCCTGCTCTGCGGCGTCTTCGGCACCGCCGGTTTTGGCTTGACCATCGCCACCGCGACATCACTGGTCAACTTCGGCGCTTTCCTCGCCTTCACCGCCGTCAACCTGTGCGCGTTGCGACTCACCTTCGATGCACGCACCAGGGATGGAGCCGGCCTGCTGCTCGGTGTGCTCTTCCCCTTCATCGGCCTGATCACGGCCGGGTGGATGCTGGTCAGCCTGGACAAGGACGCGCTGATCATGGGCTGTGGCTGGCTCGCCCTGGGGGCGGTTTATCTCGCCTGCCGGACCCGCCTCTTCCGCCACCCCGTGCCTGACGCGCTGGTGTAGCGGGCGCTTTCCAATCGAACCCCCTGACGACAACCCCACGGCAAGCCCCTGGCCTTGCCGTTCAATGGCGAGAATCGACATGCAAACAAAACTCCTGATCAATGGCGCCCTCGTGGCCGGCGAAGGCGAGAGCCTGGCCGTGTACAACCCTTCCCTGGGCAGCGTCCTGGTGCAGACCACCGAGGCCAGCAGTGCCCAGGTCCAGGCCGCGGTGAAAAGCGCGGATGCGGCCTTCGACGCTTGGTCGCAAACGCCGCCCAAGGACCGTGCGGCACTGCTGCTCACCCTTGCCGACAGCATCGATGCCCAGGCAGCGGTGTTCGCCCGCCTGGAAGCGGACAACTGCGGCAAGCCCTACAGCGCCGTGCTGCAGGACGAACTGCCGGCCGTATCGGACGTGTTCCGCTTCTTTGCCGGTGCCGTCCGCTGCCTGCAGGGCTCGGCGGCGGGCGAGTACCTGCCGGGGCACACCTCGATGATCCGTCGCGACCCGGTGGGCGTCGTCGCGTCCATCGCGCCCTGGAACTACCCCTTGCTGATGGCGGCCTGGAAGCTCGGTCCGGCCCTGGCCGGTGGCAACACCGTGGTCCTGAAGCCCTCCGAGCACACCCCAATGAGCACCCTGAAGCTGGGGGAACTGCTCGCCGAGATCTTCCCTGCCGGCGTGGTCAACATCGTCCATGGCCGTGGCGCCACAGTGGGAGAACCGCTCACCAGCCACGCCCGGGTCCGCATGGTGTCGCTGACCGGCTCCGTGCGCACCGGCAGCCGGATCATCGAAGGCACCGCCGACAGCGTTAAACGCATGCACATGGAGCTGGGTGGCAAGGCGCCCGTGCTGATCTTCGACGATGCCGACATCGACGCCGCCGTCGAAGGCATCCGCGCCTTCGGTTTCTACAACGCCGGCCAGGACTGCACCGCCGCGTGCCGCCTCTATGTGCAGAAGTCGGTCTACCCGGAATTCGTGCGCAAGCTCGGCGAGGCGGTGTCCAGCATCCAGTGCGGGCTCCAGGACGACCCTTCCACCGAGATGGGCCCGCTGATCACCCAGGAGCACCTGGAGCGCGTCGAGGGCTTCGTCAACCGCGCCAGGGAGCTCCCGCATATAGAGGTCGTCACCGGTGGCAAACGGGCGGCGGGGAACGGGTTCTTCTTCGAACCCACCGTCCTGGCCGGCGCCACGCAGGAGGATGAAGTGGTGTGCCGTGAAATCTTCGGCCCGGTGGTCACGGTTACGTCGTTCGAGGACGAAGCCCAGGCCCTGGCGTATGCCAATGACTCCGACTACGGCCTGGCCTCGTCGGTGTGGACGGCCGATGTGGGGCGCGCCCATCGCCTCGCCGCCCGCCTGCAGTACGGCTGCACCTGGGTCAACACCCACTTCATGCTGGTGAGCGAGATGCCCCACGGCGGGGTGAAGCTGTCCGGGTAC
The DNA here is from genome assembly GCF_032621735.1 of Pseudomonas sp. zfem005. Classification (NCBI taxonomy): domain Bacteria; kingdom Pseudomonadati; phylum Pseudomonadota; class Gammaproteobacteria; order Pseudomonadales; family Pseudomonadaceae; genus Pseudomonas; species Pseudomonas sp. zfem005. The sequence goes on from NZ_JAVYJE010000003.1 coordinate 227,843, forward strand.
GGCAAGGACCTCTCCATGTATGCCCTCGAAGACTACACGGTGGTGCGCCACGTGATGTTCAAGCACTGACGCCCCCAAGACGACGCTTCCCCACTACTTCCAAGAGGTTATGCATGAACAATATCGAGACGTTCGAGAGGCTCGAGTCCAACGTGCGGATGTACTGCCGCGACCTGCCGCTGGTGTTCGATACCGCCCAGGGCAGCACGATCCGCGGCGAGGATGGCCGCGAATACCTGGACTTCTTCGCCGGCGCCGGTGCGCTGAACTACGGCCACAACGACCCGCGCATGCGCGATGCCCTGATCGCGTACCTGTCGTCCAACGGCGTGACCCACGCCCTCGACCTGCACACCACCACCAAGCGCCAGTTCCTGGAGTCGATCGAGCGTGAGCTGTTCAAGCCGCGCGGCTGGGACTACAAGGTCCAATTCACCGGCCCCACCGGTGCCGATGCCGTCGAGGCCGCGCTGAAGCTGGCGCGCAAAGCCACGGGGCGCACCAAGGTCGTCTCGTTCTATGGCGCCTACCACGGCATGACGGCCGGCGCGCTGGCCGTCACCGGCAACCGCACTCGCCGAGGCCCCGGGCTCTCCAGCGACGTGGTGTTCGTGCCGTACGAAGACAGCCCCTACGGCGCGTTCGACAGCATCGGCTTCCTCGAACGCCTGGCCAACGACCAAGGCAGCGGCTCGGAAATCCCCGCGGCCGTGATAGTGGAATCCGTGCAGATCCAGGCGGGCGTCTACCCGGCCTCCAACGCCTGGTTGCAGCGACTGCGCAAGTGGACCACCGATCACGGCGTGTTGCTCATCTGCGATGAGATCCAGGCGGGCTGCGGCCGCACCGGCGACTTCTTCGGCTTCGAGCGCTCCGGCGTCGTGCCGGACCTGATCACCTGTGCGAAATCGATCGGCGGCTTCGGGCTGCCGATGGCGATCCTGTTGATTCGCGCCGAACTGGATGTATGGCAACCCGGCGATCACATCGGCACCTTCCGTGGCAACCAGCTGGCGTTCCTCACCGCCCAGATCGCACTTGGCTATTGGCGCGACGAGCAGTTCCTGAAATTGCTCGCCGCCAACTGCACGGCCATGGAACGAGCAGTCGCCGACTACGCCGAGATCCCGGGCGTCGCCTCCGCGCGCTGCCGCGGCATGATCGCCGGCATCGACTTCGGCCGCGGCAACGTGGCCTTCGCCAAGGATGCCCAGCAGCGCGTGCTGCAGGCCGGCGTGCTGGTCGACCGCTGCGGCCCGAACGGCGAAATCATCAAGCTGATGCCGCCGGTGAACACCCCCACCGACCAGCTCGAACAGGGCCTCAAGGCGTTCGGCGAATCGGTCGCGGCAGCGCTTAGCCAGTAACGGCACACGCCTGTGTGCGGCCAGTCTCGATACAGGCCGCACACAGGCTCATCGCAGGCAGCAGACAATCCGTCCGTGGCAGGAAATCACGCCAATGAGCAACGTCAATTCGATCGTGCAGAACGATCTGTCTTCGCTGATCCACCCCTACACCAACCTGGCGCAACACCGTGAGACAGGCCCTTTCGTGATCACCGGCGGGGACGGCGTGCGGGTCTTCGATGACCAGGGCAACGCCTATATCGAAGCCATGTCGGGCTTGTGGAGCGTTGCCCTGGGGTTCAGTGAACAGCGGCTGGTCGACGCCGCCATCGAGCAGTTCAAACAGCTGCCCTACTATCACAGCTTCAGCCACAAGACCAACGCCCCGGCGGCGGCGCTCGCCGCCAAACTGGCCGAGCTGGCGCCCGGCGATCTGAACCATGTGTTCTTCACCAACTCGGGCTCCGAGGCCAACGACTCGATGGTGAAGATGGTCTGGTACGTGAACAACGCGCTGGGCAAACCGCACAAGAAGAAGTTCATCTCCCGTCAGCAGGCGTACCACGGCACTACAGTGGCCTCCGCCAGCCTGACCGGCATCCCGTCGATTCACCGCGACTTCGATCTGCCCGCCATCCCGGTTCATCACCTGACCTGCCCGAACGCCTACCGATTTGTCCGGCCCGGGGAAACGGAAGAGGCCTTTTCAGCACGCCTGGCGGATGAGCTGGAGCGCTACATCCTGGCCGAGGGAGCGGAAACCATCGCTGCTTTCATCGGCGAACCGCTGATCGCGGCGGGCGGCGTGATCCCTCCGCCACAGGGCTATTGGGCGGCGATCCAGGCGGTGTGCAAACGCTACGACATCCTCGTGGTGGTCGACGAAATCGTCACCGGCTTCGGCAGGCTCGGCACGATGTTCGGCTCCCAGCTGTACGGCATCCAGCCCGACATCCTGGTGCTCTCCAAACAGCTCACCTCCTCCTATCAACCCCTGGCGGCCCTGGTGGTTTCCGACGCCATTCACGACGTGCTGGTCAGCCAGAGCCAGCGCCTGGGTGCCTTCGCCCATGGGCTGACCTGTACGGGCCACCCCGTCGCCACCGCCGTGGCGCTGGAAAACATCCGCATCATCGAAGAGCGCGACCTGCTGGGCCATGTCCAGCGCCTGGCCCCTGAATTCCAGCGCCGCCTGCGCGCATTCGCCGACCATCCCCTGGTAGGCGATGTGCGGGCGGTCGGGCTGGTGGGCGCTATCGAGCTGGTGGCGAACAAGGCCACCGGCCAACCGTTCGCCCAGCCCGGCGTGTTGGGAGGCTACCTGTTCAAACAGGCACACAAGCACGGGCTGATCATCCGCGCCATCTACGACACGATCGCCTTCTGCCCGCCATTGATCACCACACAAGACGACCTCGACGCGATCTTCAGCGCATTCGATCGGGCGCTGGCTGACGCGACGGACTGGGCCCGGTCACAGAACCTTCTGTAAACAAAAACAAGAACCTGGAGTGTTGAATCATGCATAACCCCGTTGATACCGGTTCAGGCTTCGACGTATCCGTCGTGGGGCTTGGAGCCATGGGCACGATCATGGCGCACGTGCTGCTCAAGCAAGGCAAACGCGTAGCGGTCTGGAATCGCTCACCCGACAAGGCACAGGCACTCGTGGCTGCCGGCGCCCACCTCTGCGACAGTGCGCACGCCGCGCTGGCGGCGAGCCCGGTCACCCTCCTGGTGCTTCTGGACAACGCGGCGGTACTCGAGGTTCTGGAGTCTGCCGAGGTGAACCCTGCACTGGCCAACCGCACGATCGTCAATTACACCACCGAGTCCCAGGAAGAGAGCATGGCGCTCCAGGCGCTCGTCAACCGTGCGGGCGGTCACTACGTCAAGGGCATGATCGTGGCCTACCCGCGCAACATCGGCCACGCCGAAACCTACTGCATCCATACCGGCGAGCGGGAAGCCTTCGAGCAGCATCGTGCACTGCTGCAGGTGCTGGCGGGCCACACCCTGTTCCTGCCCTGGGAGGAAACGTACGCGTTCGCCGCCCTGCTGCATGCCCATTCGTTTGCCGCGATGGTGGCGTTCTACGAAGCAGTGGGCACGAGCCAGGCATTTGGCATGCCCGCTGCCAAGATGGCCCGGCTGATTCTCGACACGTCGCGCTTCTTCGTCGCCGATGCACTCGAGGAAGCCGTGCGGCGCCTGGAACAGCAGGATTTCGCGGGTGACCAGGCAAGGCTCGACGTGCATGCCAGTGCCTTCGCAGAGATTGGCCAGGCCATGCAGGCAGCCGGTGCCTGGACGCCGGTGTTCGACGCCGTGTGCCAGGTGGCTCAGCGTGCAACGTCGATGGGTTTCGGCGACCAGGACATCGTGGCCACCACCCAGGCGTTCGCGGCAGCGGCCCTTCCCTCGCAACCCTAGCGTTAGCCGGCGCTGACCCGCCCCGTCAGCACGGGGCTTTCCAGGTCCGCGCCAGTCTCACAAAGGCCCATTTAATGGCGCGCTTTATCAAGTCTCCGCAGGCGCCACGGACCAGACTCGACGGCAATTACAACAATAAGTCCGGAGGTTCCTATGCGTGCTTTTGCTTTTCTACTGGCGGGCCTGGCGCTCGCCCTGTTCCTGACGACCCACACCCCGAAGCCTTACGTAGAGAATCGCGCGGCCGTGCGCACAGGGCACCCGGTCGCGAGCATAGGCGATATCTTCCGCCACTATTGATGGGCGAGGCCCGGCGCTGATTGCTCCCGGCGCCGGCCAGTCCCACCTACCGGCGCGTGCGCCCTCGCCCCAGCAGACGCGGCTGGCGCTGGATGCCCTGGCTCTTCTGCCAGTTCAACGGGCTCATGTGGAACCAGCGGTGGAAGGCGCGGCAAAATCCGCTGGCGTCGGAGTAGCCGAGCATCGTGGCCAGCTCGCCGATGTTGACCGAAGGCCTGGAAAGATACGCCTGCGCCATGCACTGCCGGACCTCATCCAGCAACTGCTGGAAAGTCAGACCTTCGTGCTCCATGAGCTGACGCAACTCGTTCGGCGTCACCGCCATGACACTGGCCACCCTCTCCGCCGTAGCCCGCCCGGCGGGCAGCAGCTGATGCAGCAACTGCTTGATCTGGTCGGACAGGTTGTCGCTGGAGAGCGGCTCCAGGCGCTGCATTCGCCTGGCGACCACCTGGTGCAACGCCTCGTCGGAGGCCGCATTGGGCCGGTCCAGGATCGCCGGCTCGAACACCATGGCCAGAGCGTGCGCACCGAAGGTCGGCGCCATGCCCAGGGCCTGGGCATAAAGGGCCGTGTCGGTGCTGGCCGGGTGCCTCAGCAACAGGGCGCTGGGCAACCAGTGCTCCCCCACCAGCGCCCGCATCAATTGAATACCCACCGCACAGGCCAGCTCCTCGGCCTGGCGCACGCCGGGCACGTTCGGCTGACGGACGTGATAGCTGAGGGTGACCCACCCGCCTTGATGGTCCAGCCCCACCTCGGCGGCACCGTTGTAGAGCGCGTAGTGGTTGCGTAACTCCAGCAACGCCTCGCCGACCGTGCGCGTATTGCGCAGCAGGTAGAGCAGATCGCCAAAGACGCCCGGCGCCTGGAACAACCCGTATTGCAGGCCGAACAGCGCATTCCCCGAATGCAGGCTGCAGGCCTCCAGCAAGGCGCAATATTGCTGGTAGGGGAAAAGGCCGTCCTCGTGTTGCACGCTGTGGCTCGGCAAGCCGATGTGCCTGAGCATCTGCACGGGATCGAGTCCCTGCGCCGCAGCGAACGCATGGAACCCGGTAAGGCTGATCGCCCGAACGAAAGGAACGGTGGCCATGGGGGTCACACCTCGGCGGATGGCGGTGGCGACGCGGGGCACGTGGCGTTCGGATCGGGCTCCGGCGCCTGGTGCAGTTGGCGTTTCCATTGTTGCGGGCTGACGCCATGCCAGCGGCTGAACGCCCGGGAGAACGCACCGAGCTGGGTGTACCCCAGCAAGTCCGCCACCTGCGTCAGGCTGATCGAGGCGTCGCGGATCAGGCGTGTGGCCACCGCCTGGCGCGTTTTGTCCAGCAGCGCCTGGAAACTCGTGCCCTGTGTCAGCAGGTAGCGCTGCAGGCTGCGTGGGCTGACAGTCAGGTCCATGGCGATCTGCTCCACCGTGACGCGCCCGTGGGGCATCCGGTTGCGAATCAGCCGTTGAACGTGGAGGGGCAGCGACTGCAAGCTGATGTCCGCCAGTTCCTCCTGAAGCTGCCGCGCCAGTTGCATGAACCGTTCATCCTGCACGGCGAGCGGTGTATCCAGAAGAGAGGGGGCGAAGACCCAGGCGTTCTCCAGGCTGGAGAAGCGCGGCGTCACACCCAGCAGGTACCGGTAGGCAGCCGGCGCCACAGCCGCGCCATGCTGCAGGAGCAGGGCCTGGGGGCGCCACAGGTGCTTGAGCAGGCTCTGCATGAGTTGCGCGCTCATGCCCATGGCCCATTCCACGGTCTGCCGTACGCAGGGAATCTCGGCATCGGTGACCTGGTAGAGCAACCGTGCGCTGCCGGCATGCCGTTCGATACGGAACTGCACCGCAGTACCGAGCACATGGGAATGCCGGCTCAACGCGTGCACCACCTCGCCGACGCTGTGCGCGCCCTGAATGGCATGCAGCAGGCTCCCCATGCCGCGCATGCCATGCTCCAGGCCGAACTGCAGCGCGAACAGGCCATTGCCCGAACGCTGCGCGCACAACGCCAGCAGCTGATTGAACTGCCGGGTTTCGATCGCCGCGTCGAGGTCGCCCGGACCGAGCGAGACCGCTGCCATCTGCACACGTGGCTCAAGACCTTGCGCGATGGCGAAGTCGTCAAAACCCAGTAACGCGCTACCCAGGATGGAGGACGTCATCATTGAAGGTCCGGCTCACGACTTCTGGTCACTGACGGGTACATGGATTGCCTGAATTTTGGCGGATGATGTGAAGCCTTTCCTCGGGATGATCCAGCAGACTCGATCGGCCTGGCGGCTGGCCGGAAGGGTGACCACGCATCACCCTTCCGGTCGGTCGCCGCCTGCCGAGCGACGGCAGCTCGATCAGCCTGCGTGGTCTGCGGTTTCCGCTGCCTGTTGCCGGGCCCACTCGCGCAGGACGAACTTCTGGATCTTGCCGGTAGCGGTCTTGGGCAACTCTGCCAGCGTTACATGCCGTGGCGCCTTGAAATGCGCCAGGCGCTCGCGGCACCAGCGAATCAGATCATCACCCGTGGTCGTTGCCCGGGCATCGGCACGCAGGCTGACGAAGGCCTGGGGGGTCTCGCCCCAGCGCGCATCAGGGCGCGCCACCACAGCGGCCTCGATCACCCCGGGGTGCTGATAGAGCACCTCTTCGATTTCCAGCGAGCTGATGTTCTCGCCCCCGGAAATGATGATGTCCTTGCTCCGGTCCTTGATTTCCACATACCCGTCCGGATGCAGCACGGCCAGGTCACCCGTGTGCAGCCAACCGTCGGCCAGGGCGCTGCGGGTCGCCTCCGGGTTATGCAGGTAGCCTTTCATCACCGTGTTGCCGCGCACCACCAGCTCGCCCAGGGTGGTTCCGTCCGCGGGAACCGGCTGGCCGGTGTCGGCGTCCAGCACAGTGGCTTCCTCCAGCATCGGGTGGGCCACGCCCTGGCGGCTCATGAACCGGGCCCGGTCCTCCAGCGGCAGTTCGTCGACGCCCGGCTGCCACAGGCACAGGGTGCTGGGGCCGTAGCTTTCGGTCATGCCGTAGGCGTGGGTGATGCTGAAGCCAAGCGCCTCCATGGCGGCGATCACTGCGCTGGGTGGCGCGGCGCCGCCGGTGATGACCGACACCGGCCCGCCGGGCGCGCCGGCATGCTTGGCATGGATCAGCATCGACATCACCACCGGCGCGGCACTCAGGTGGGTCACGCCATGCACGGCGATCGCGGCGTGAATCGCTTCCGGCTGCACCTTGCGCAGGCAGACGTGGGTGCCACCCGACAGGGTCACGGCCCAGGTGTGGCTCCAGCCGTTGCAGTGGAACATTGGCAGGGTCCACAGATACACGCTGCGCGGCCCCAGCTGGAAGATCAGGGCGCCGGCGCAAGCATTGAGGTAGGCGCCGCGGTGGTGCAGAACCACGCCCTTGGGGTCGCCGGTGGTCCCGGAGGTGTAGTTGATGGCGATGGACTGCCATTCGTTGCGCGGTGCAGTCAGCGGTCGGTTGACGTCGCCCTGGGCCAGGAAGCCCTCGTAGTCCAGATCAGCTACCGGGTCGCCGCCCTCGGCCTGGGCATCGTCGATGCCCACCAGCAAAGGCGGCGTCTCCAGCATCGCCAGCGCCTGGCGGACCACCGCGCCGAACTCACGGTCGCAGATCAGCACCCTGGCTTCGCAGTGACGCAGGATGAACGCGATGCTGCGTGCCTCCAGGCGGATATTGATGCACACCAGGACCGCCCCGGCGCCGGGTACGCCGTAGTGCGCCTCCAGCATCTCGGGGATGTTCGGCGCCAGGATCGCCACCCGCTCGCCCGGCTGTACGCCGACCCGCTCGAGGGCGCTGGCCAGGGCGCAACTACGCTGGTGCAGCTGTTGGTAGCTGTAGCGGCGGTCGCCATAGACCACCGCGTCGCGCTGCGGGTAGACCTGCGCAGCGCGCTTGAGGAACGACAGCGGCGACAGCGGCACATGGTTGGCCGCGTTGGGGGCCAGGTCGTGTTCGAAGCTCCGCGTCATCATGCCAGGCACCTCGTCCATGGGCAGTCCAGGGGTTGCACGCACCTATCTCTCTCCTGTTTCTTGTTGTCTTGATCGAGCCTTGCAGCGACCGACGAACACCCGCGCTGCGCGACCCGCCAGCACGGCGCCTAGAGGCTGCCGCACAGATGGCCGCCATCGACCACGATCTCGCTACCGCTCATGCCCCGCCCGGCGTCGCTGGCGAGCAGCAGCAAGGCCCCGTCGAGGTCCGCCGGCTGGTTGAAACGCCGGCTGGGAATACGCGCACGCAACTTCTGCCCCGCTTCGCCGGCCAGGAAGGCCTCGTTCAGGTCGGTCATCACATAGCCCGGCGCCAGGGCGTTCACCCGTATGCCGTGGCGCGCCAGCTCCAGGGCCATGGCCCGGGTCAGGTGAGCCAGGCCGGCCTTGGCCGCGAGATAGGGGCCAACGGCGCCGGCCACACGGCTGGCGAGGATCGAGGTGACGTTGATCAGGCTGCCGCCCTTCCCCGCCGCGACCATGCGCCGGGCGCTTTCCTGGGCCACGGCCCAGGCGCCCTTGAGGTTGGTATCGAGCACGCGATCCCAGCTGTCATCGTCGCAGGCCAGCAAGGGTTGGCTGTCGCTCACCCCGGCGTTGTTGACCAGCACATCCAGCGGGCCCGCGGCATCGAGCACCCGGCAGATATCCTCGCGGCAGGTCACATCGAGGGCGAAGGCACGGGCGCGTCCCCCCGCCCCCTCGATGGCCTCCACCAGTTCCTGCAGCGGCGCCTGGCGCCGGGCCGTCACCACCACCTCGGCGCCCGCGGCGGCCAGGGTCATGGCGAAGTGTCGGCCCAGGCCACTGGAGGCACCGGTCACCAGGGCACGGCGACCGTCGAGGGAGAACAGTCGAACCAGGTCGGGCTGCATCAGTGGCTCCCCGGGCGCTGGCCGAGCAGCTTCTTCGCCAGGCTCATCCGGTGCACTTCGCTCGGGCCGTCGTAGATACGGAACGGACGGATGTCACGGAAGATGCGCTCCACCACCGTGTCCCCGGTCACCCCGCGCCCGCCCAGCACCTGCATGCAGCGATCCACCACCCGCCACAGCGCCTCGGAGCTGATCACCTTGGCCATGCTCGAATCGACATTGCCCCGCTGGCCCTGGTCGAGCACCCAGGCGCAGTGCCAGACCGCCAGGCGCACCACATGCAGGTCCATCTGGTTGTCGGCCAGCATGAAGCCCACGCCCTGGTGCTCGCCCAGCGGCTTGCCGAAGGCGTCGCGAGTGCGTGCATAGTCGCAGGCGATGTCGTGGGCACGGCGTGCGGCACCGAGCCAGCGCATGCAGTGGGTCAGGCGCGCGGGCGCAAGGCGCACCTGGGCGTAGCGGAAGCCCTTGCCGATCTCACCCAGTACATCGCTCGCCGGCACCCGCAAGTTGTCGAAACGCAGTTGGCCGTGACCGCCGGTGAAGCAGCGGTCCAATGAATCCAGCTGACGCTCGTGGACGATGCCCTCACGCTGCATGTCGGTGAGGAACATGGTCGCCGTGCCGTCTTCCATGCGCGCCATGACGATGGCGAAGTCGGCCCCCTCGGCGCCGGTGATCAGCCATTTGCGGCCATTGATCACGTAGTCGTCACCGTCGCGGGTGGCGGTCGTGCGCAGCATCGACGGATCGGAGCCCGAGCCCGGCGCCGGCTCGGTCATGGCGAAGCACGAGCGGGCACGCCCCTGGACCAGCGGCCGCAGCCAGCGGTCCTTCTGCGCCTCGGTGGCGACCACGTCCATCAAGTGGATGTTGCCTTCGTCCGGGGCGTGGATGTTCAACGCCACCGGGCCCAGGGGCGAGTAGCCGGCCTCTTCGAAAACGACGGCCTTGGCCACGTGGCTCAGCCCCAGGCCGCCCATCTCGTGGCTGGCATGGGGGGTCAGCAGGCCCACATCGCGTGCACGGTCCAGCAGGTCCAGGCGCAGGGCGTCACTGGGGCCGTGGGCGCCCTGGCGGGGGTCGTTTTCAAAGGGGATCACCTGTTCCGCAATGAAGTCTCGGGTCTTGGCCTGCAGCGCCAGGAGTTCGTCCGGGAGGGAGAAGTTCATGGTTGTCCTTGTGGGGCGAGTCGGTCGTGAGGAGTGGGAGTGGCCAGCCGTGCTCAGGGCACGGCCTTGGGATTGCTGATCGCCAGCTGGGCGAGCGTGATTGCGCGCAATGCGCCAACCAGGTTGCGGCGGGCGTGCGGGGCATCATGTGCACCGGCACGGATCGCGCCCGCCAACTGGCGGCGGGTCTCGGGCAAGGTGGCGGGCGCCCCATCGACCAGAGCCGCCAGGCGCGTCCGCTCCTGGTCATCGAGCACGGCCTTGGCGCGGCTTTCCCGGGCGGCGATGGCCATGGCATTGGCGATCATCAGCACCGGATAGCGCAGCTCGCCGGGCAACGTCGGCGCGACCTGCTCCAGCAGCGTCTGGCGGGCAATGTCGAGCAGTTCAGCGGCATTCGGCTGGGTCATGGCGCATCGGCTCCAGTCATGTTCAGGATGTCGAGTTCAAGCTCGGGCAACAGGCGTGCAGTCAATGCCAGCTCGAGGGAAGGCTCCTCACCGGAGAGGTGGCGCTGGCCCTGCTGCAGGGCGATCACCGCCCAGCGCAGGGTGGCCATGACCTGCCAGTAATGCAGTTGGCTGCGCTCGATGCGCAGAGCGGACAGCTCGTGGTAGCCCTGCAGGAAATCCTCCAGCACGCCGATACCACCCGCCTCGAGGTCGGGCCGGGTGAAGCGCCAGCAGGGGGCGGTAAACCAGCCCAGGTCTTCGCAGGGGTCGCCCCAGCCGGTGAACTCCCAATCCAGCACGGCCTCGAGGCCCTGCTCGCTGGCCAGGTAGTTGCCCGTGCGGTAGTCGCGGTGCAGCAGGCACAGATCGCTGCTGGGCGGAGCCTGCAGCTCGCACCAGCGCAACCCCCACTCCAGCACCGGATAGGCATCGGCGAGGGTGTCGAGATAGCGGCGATAGGCCTTGATGGTCACCAGCGCCGGCGAGCTGTCCGGCAGGGGCAGGAAATCCAGCGTGGCGCACGGCGGGCGGACCTGATGCAGACGCGCCAGGTTGGCACCGAGCTGCGCCGCCAGCCGCGATTGGCCCTGGGCTCCGGCGCCCGCGCTGAGCAACCGCCCGGCGGCGATACCCGGCACGTACTCCATCAGGAAGAACACCCGGCCATGGACGCGAACATCGCGACATAGCCAGAGCGGGCGCGGCACCTTCACGCCGGCCTGGTGCACCACCTGCAACACGGCGAACTCCTGTTCGCGATCGAGGCTGGCGGGAAGCGCGGAGAGGGCATCGCTGCGCAACACCCAACGCCGGGAACCGGCCCACGGGCCGCCCTCTATCTGCAGGTCCAGCAGCCAGTTTTCCTGGATGGCGCCACCGCTCAGGCGCTTGCGGGCCTGGATGACCACCCGCGTTGCCGAGGCCTGTTCGCGGATGAAGTCGACGAGGCGGTGATCATCGGACCGGGCCTCCGGCGTATCGCTGGCCGGAGAAATCGTTGGAGAACTGCTCATGGATCGGGGGGCTCTGCCTGGGTTTCGAATGGGCAGACACCCGGGAGCAAACCCTGGGCCAATTTCCCGAGAGTTCGCTGCAGGCCTCAGGCAGCCTGGGTTTGGGCATTCCCAGAGACCGCAGCGACAGGCCTGTCGTTGCAAATATGCAATCCATTCATTCAGTATCGAAACACTTCAACAATGAACAGACCCAGCCATGAACCCTCCCTCCTCCCAGGTCGTCGTGCTGATAAGCCACCTGCAACGCCCCGAGCAACGCAGCCGACTCGCCCATGTGGTCACCAGGCTGACGCCGGACTATCCCGACACCCATATCGAGGTCCTGGATACCTCGGTGACCGAGGCGTTGCAGACCGCCCGCGAACTGGAGCAGACGGGCAAGGTCGATGTGTTCGTCTGTGCCGGGGCCACGGCCGCCTACCTGCGCAAGCACCTGACGCGCCCGGTCCTGGCGATGCGAGTGGGCGGCGGCGACCTGCTCCGGGCATTGGGGCAAGCCAGTGAAATCTCCTCGCAGGTGGCCGTGATCAGTTACAGGCGCATCAACCAGGACCTGCAGGCCATGGCCACGCTCTTCACGGTGCAGATTCACCAGGCCGCCTACACCTCGCTCGAAGAGGCCCGCCAGGCCGTAGAGCAAGCCGCCCAGCTGGGCTGTCGCAGCATCATCGGCTCATCGACGGTGGTGGAGCTGGCGGAACAGGCAGGAATGCATGGCGTGCTTTCGCTGAGCGAAGACACCGCGCGAAAGGCCCTGGAGGAAGCCATGGGCATTCTCGACAGCCAACGCATCGAGATCGCCAAGCGACGGCATCTGGATGCCGTGCTGAAACACATCCCCGCCGGCGTCGCGGCGGTCGACAACCAGGGCGTGGTGCAGTCGCTCAATCCGGCCCTCGCCCAATTGCTGGAGCTGCCGATCAGTGCCGCGCTGGGGCGACCGCTGGAGCAATTGTGTCCGGAGCTGGACCTGCAGCAGGCGCTGCAAGGTGGCGCCAGCGAGGAAAACCGGGTGATCCGCCTCGGCTCGCACGCGGTGGTCAGCAATCTGCTGCCCATCCTGGAGAACGGCGAGCGCACCGGCCTGGTCCTGACTTGCCAGGACATCACGGCCGTGCAGCGCGCCGATCAACGCATCCGCTCCACCCGGCGTCCCGGCGCGTTCGCCGCTCGCTATCGGCTCGACCAGCTGGACGGCAACAGCAAGGCCAACCGCGAAATGCTGCAACTGGCCAAGCGTTTCGCCACCAGTCAATCGACCATCCTGATCACCGGCGAAAGCGGTACTGGCAAGGAGCTTCTGGCCCAGGGCATCCACAACGAAAGTCCACGCTGGAAGAGCCCCTTCGTCGCCATCAACTGCGCCGCGTTTCCCGAATCCCTGCTGGAAAGCGAGCTGTTCGGCTACGAGGAAGGCGCCTTCAGCGGCTCACGCAAGGGCGGCAAGCCAGGCCTGTTCGAAGCCGCGCATCGGGGCACGCTGTTTCTCGACGAGATCGGCGACATGCCCGTGTCGCTGCAGACCCGCCTGCTGCGCGTGCTGCAGGAGCGCGAGGTCCTGCGCCTGGGGGGCACCGAGCCGATTGCCATCGACGTGCGCATCATTGCCGCCACGCACAAGGACCTCGGCGCCGCCATGAACGAGCGCGAGTTCCGTACCGACCTGTACTACCGGCTCAACATCCTTCGCCTGCAGACCACCCCTCTGCGCGAACGCCCCGAGGACATCCCCCTGATCTGCCGGGGCATCAGCCAGCGCCTGCTGACCCAGGGCCAACCCACAGGCGCGGCCGCCATCACCGAGGCCTTGCAACCCTACCTCTTGCGCCACGCCTGGCCAGGGAACGTCAGGGAGCTGGAGAACGTCATCGAGCGAGCGATGCTCTCCGCCAATGAAATCCTCCACGAGCACGGCGTGGATGAGCAGTACCTGGCGCGCGTCCTGCCCGAGCTGCGGGAAGGCCTGACCCAACCAGCCCCCCAGAAGCAACGACCGCGCACAAAGGAGGACTTGCACACCATCGGCAAAACCGCGCAGCTGCAACACATACAGGAGACGCTGGAAAGCTGTCAGGGCAATCTGGACGAAGCGGCGCGTCGACTGGGGATCAGCCGGACCACGCTATGGCGACGGCTTCGCTTGGCAGATTAGGTGGGGCGTGGGTGGGCTCTTTCAGCTGTATCAGACACGACGTCAGAGGCAAGGAGAGGGCTCCTTGCTTGTAGTTTTTGCGACTCCATTCGCTGTTTGTGGTTGATCATAAAGGGCAGCTAACGGCCAGAAGCAGCCAATTAGAAATAGGCCCCACCGGTTGACTACTAGGCTGAACTTGCTCCCTCCCTCAAGTAGCTATCTACTTTCCCCGAAGCGCTTTTGGAGCTTGCTGAGCTCGCGACCTTTTCCGAATTTACCTTCAATAACCTCGAAATCTTGCTGACTCAAATTAGCAGCGTCGACATCCCGAAGTACCGCCTGGCTGCCTAGCTGAAATGCCAGCTGTGCGAGGCTCGCCTTTATCGCCATTGAGGGGCATTGGGGAAGACAGTTCAGTAAGGCTGTTGCCGAGCGGTAACGAATGTCCTGATCTGTTATCAGCGAGCACAGCTGCTTCAAATCCTCACTGACGGCGTCGGCCGCCTCCGGCGCAGAGGGCAATGCAAGGATATTGGTCGCCAGATCGATCAGCTCCTGGGGGGGCTGCACAGTTCTGAGCGACAATAGTTGCCGCCAAAGGCGGCGCCTCCCTTGATCAGCAACCTCTGTACTCAGTACCGACTGCTTGAACACCTCATAGGCTGCCGCACCTAGCGATAACGCCCACAATGTAAGACCTTGATCAGGAAGATCACTCGTACCTATTGGTCCCTTCGCAACGATTTGAAGTGTTGCTGCTAGCCGTTCTGGCGGACTCTGATTTTTCGCAGCGTTCGCCCAGACATTTTTCAACCACTCCACTTCGTGCGCCTCACTCCAATGGATAACATCGGGCAGCTTGGCGAGCTGATCTGCTGACAGTGCTACGGTGGTGCGTGTGAGGAAACTCTCTGCTTCGACCGGGTGGTTGTGCCAAATGATGCATGCCACCTCACTCAATATTGCGCCATTCTCGGCACCTACGAGGCCAGCGCTAAGAATTGACTCGAGCGAGTGCAGCAGTCCGTGCTTGGCCTCCGCAGGGTATTGTCTTGCTAGCTGAGTTGCAGCGTCGAAGATGACTTGCGGGTTGTAGCCTGACTGAACCTCCTCGCTGGTTGGCCAGGTTCCTGCAAAGTACTGGTGCAGCACGTTGCATTGGGCGGGATAGCTACTGGCATTGGAGAACGTGTTATGCAGGCTAGCCCCCACCGTGGCCGGGTCTGCATAGTGGTAAACCTTCGAAAGTCCTGGCAGTAGAGATTCCAAGGTAGTCACGGCACTGCTGACTTTTGTATGAAGACCAGCCAAAGCCTGGTTCAAATGCGTTTTGAGCTCGCCAGAGCTCCAGCAATTCGCCGGAATTTCTTGAACTGCCATCGAATACAGCGCATCAAAATTTTCCGGAGGGGTGGAGGAGGTAAATCCGCTATCGAAGTATGCTGAAATTTTTGCTTTCACCGCCCCGGGCAACCTAGCAAAGGAGCGGTAAAGAGCTGCGCTGCAATTCGCGGTGAGGGTATCTCCGAACGTTGAAACCCACTGTGAGCCTACGTCTGATACCAATCCGTCGTCTCGGAGAATGACTCCTTCGTACAAGGCCACAGCGTCGTCTTCGTAACTGGGCCCAGTCGCCAAATTGCTTGCTAAGGCGCCAAGTTTAGATTTTGCCTCCGCAGTCAGATCACCAAACCGTGAGGACGCGATATTCAACAGCAGCCGGAAGCCACGTTTGTAATCCACTGTTGGTTCTGGATGAGTGATTAGGATATCGGAGATGCCAATCAAGCAATTAGATAAAGGCTTCGTGTCGGCGAATTGCTGTGACTGCTCCAGTAAGGTCAGTGCGCACCCTTGCAGTTCAACTGTTGGTAACGCCAGATACTGCTTCACTAGAGGCCAAAGTGCTGCGCGACTCTGCTCGCCAGCCTGTGCGAGGCCAGCAAACAATCTATCAATGCGCTGCGCGGCTGCGATCAGGTCGATGTCAGCACCACGCCCTGCCTCAACCTCGGTAGCAAGGAGCAATGCGTAGTCATTACCCAACATGCTCAGGAGCATGTCTTCATAGTTTTTTATCCACTCTTCGAGCTGGCCAAAGCCGAAGTTATAAGGGGTAGTGCCTGTATTGAGATCACGAACCTTGAGCCATTCGATTAGTGCTCGATCTTGCTTGGCCGGCAAGCCACTTTTTTGTCGAACCTTCAAAACAATTGCAGATGCCTGAAGCACAAGATCTTTGGCCTCGTTGAGGTTCGGGCTCTGCATCGTTTCGCGCATGAACTCAATCTTACGATTGGTGGTGAGCAGGTCATCGATCAGCTCCGCCGCTATCTGGCGCTGCTCCTGAGTGTTGGCACTTTCCAATACACGATCGATCTTGGGCAGCCCTACCATAGATCTCAGATCGATGGATGCTGCCAACTCAGTGCACAGCGGCCCTAGAATTAAGCGCCGCGTGCGCTCAGGTAGATACTCCAGGAGATTCGCTATGACCCGCAAAGCGTTGTGCCTACGGCTCAGTGTCTCAAGATGCAGGTCGCTAATCATCTGGTGAAGTAGGTGCGCTTGATCCTCACTGAGCACCACTTTATCTGCCCGCGGCGATAGAAACTCAATGACGCCTTTTGTATCTCCGGACATCAACAGACCATGCAGAGCACTGGCGCCTGCACCAAATTTCCGACTGATTGGGTCCTCGGAAAGCAGTAGTAAGCTCTGTAGTGAGTCAGGCCACCGAACACCCACGAGGCTCGCAAGAAACTGCCGCAACTCCCTGCAGCCGTCCCGTACTTTTGTCAGACCGTTGTCGTATGTGACATAGCGTTTGAGAAGCAGCGGCTGAGCCTCAATCGGCTGCTCCATCACCGAGTCACCATTAACAAGAATGGCAGTCAGTCTGTTGAGTAGCTGTGGGTCATCCTGAAGATCACGATAGAAGTCAGGGAAGCTCACGCGCGCGGCACTTAGTGCACCTAATGAAATCGGGTGCCCTGTCACAGCATGCTCGTGCAATCCGCCTGGCAGATCTCCAGCGCTTCCTTCCACTTCGCGACGCTTAGCCAGCCACCACGACTGCGCAAATGCATTTACGATCTGAAGAGCGTTCCGAGGGTCAATAACACCCACATGGATCATTCGATCGATTACTTGTTCAGAACTTGAGCCACGTTCCTTTAAGTCGGCAACGATTTTGTCGAATGATGAAAGATGGGAGAGCGCGAACTTCCGCATATCGCTGCGAGGAGGTGGTGGAATCTCCAAGCGGAACTGAAAGATTCGATCTAGATAGCGGCGCGCATCAGTATGCGTAAACACAGTACCAGGTTGCTCAGGATTTCCTCGCCCGTGTGCTAGAGCGTATGCAACCTTGGCTTCATCACACGAAATCACGAAAACAAGCCCAAGACCTAGAGGAAGCTTGTCCGGTGGGATCTCCATAAATGCCCTTACGGCATCCAGGCCTAACACCATTTCCTCTGCAGAGAGCCGATCCAGGTCGTCTACGAAGATAACGAGGCGCTCGCAGGCCTCTGCCCGCTTCAGCAAACCCGCTCGTTGTTTGAAGGTCTTCAACTGCTCAAGCAGCATCTCCTCGTACTGCTCAGTGCTCGCGCTAGGCAGCGACACCTTCGTTATCGACCTGTAACTGTCGACCTTTGAAGGCTTAAGGTGCTTGAGTAGATAGCTATAGGCCCCGGAGATAGCGAGAACGAAAGTAGACTGTACGTAGGGAGTATCCCAAGGCAGGATTTTTAGCCCGATTACGATCAAGCCAATCAGAAACAGCATCGCAACTAAAAAGGCCGGAAGAGGCATTGCCCAAGCGCGCCATAATTGGCTTGTGTATTCCTTCACACCTTTCCACTGTTCCTCCGAACGGGTCACATTTCGGAATAACCTGTCATGTAGCGCCTGCTCGTCTCCACCCAGCTCCAGAAATACATGCCGAAGAAGTGCACGCTTAATGTCCTGGTCTTTACCCCCGAAGCGCCAAGCATTAAAAGTGATGCTCTTGAAGCGATGCATCCTAGGCTCACCGCCCGCCGATTTCGATGCATCGTCTTCTAAGCCGCGAATGTATAGCTCTTTGATAGAGCTTTTGCCTGTCCCCCACCCGCCCAGCAGTCCGATACTGAATGGAGGCGTATGGTGCTCAGACTCGACCAAGCTTCGCAGGGCTTGAGCAAAGTGCCTATGGCCAAAAGCATCTTGTTTTTCAGTGGAAATCTGCCGATCAAGCACAGCCGGCATCGAATCATGTGCGCCCTGCATACACCACGCTCCCTTCATCTGCGATTAATGGCTGGGGGCCACCATTGCTATGAGCCTACTTGATGTAGAGGGTGGATTTCTAGGCGGCTTGAGGTGGCCCAACGCGCCTACAGAACCAAATTGCTTCAAGCTAAAAGTCGAGCCACTTACTGGCTACAACGATGGTCCTCGACCGGCTGCTAATGGCCGAACAGCTCACTGGCTTCACAACTTTTCATCAGGTCCGCCTTCTAAGATTGCGATCTCCTCACGGCTCTCCGTCGGATCCATCACATAGCGGATCTCTTCGACGAAGCCATCACGAGCGAGCCGTTCGCTGTCGAACGGGTTGAGCAGGACGAAGGTCCGCGCGTAGCCGGCGATGATGCTGACCAGCCCACATGCCTCGAGCAGGCTGGCCTGGTCGATCAGCCCCTCAGGAAATTCGCAATCTCCCCTGCAGCGCTGTCCAGGTGCTGCTCATGGGTGAAGCCGGAGGCCTTGAGCGGCTTGAGGTCGTGATCGCCCGAGGTCAGCCAGTGCAGCCGGATCGACGGTGACAGGTCATAGCCGCTGACGGCGGTGCGGTCGCCGAGGGCGTCACGCTCGCCCTGGATGATCAGGGTCGGGGTGTTCAGTTCGGCCAGGTGCGCGACCCGGGGTTTCTCCGGTTTGCCGGCGGCATAGAAGGGATACCCCAGGCAGACCAGCGCATCCGCGCCCAGCTCGTCGGCCAGCAGGCTGGCCATGCGACCGCCCATGGATTTGCCACCAATGGCCAATTGCCCCGTGACTTGCTGTCGCACCTCGGCATGCACGGCACGCCAGTGATCGAGCAATTGCCCCTGGGGATTCGGCGGGCGCTTGCGCCCGTCCTCACGCCGCGCAGCCATGTAGGGAAACTCGAAACGAACCACCGCAATGCCGCGCGCGGCAAGCTTTTGCGCCATGTCGTCCATGAAGGCGCTGTCCATCGGCGCCCCCGCACCATGGGCCAGCACCAATGTGCTCTCGATAGGGCCCGAAGGCCGGTTCCACAACAACATAGGGAAATCTCCGGTGGACGGCGTCCGTTGATCCAAATCAATAGGACTTGAAGGGGCTTTCACCATGCTTCGCACGCAATTCCAAGAAACCGTGTACGGAAGCCCACAAACATGAACACAGCAGTCAGTACCGCCTACAACTACAAGGTGGTCCGCCAGTTCGCCATTATGACGGTGGTCTGGGGAATCGTCGGGATGGGGCTCGGCGTTCTCATAGCTGCCCAGCTAGCCTGGCCGGAGCTCAACTTCAACCTGCCCTGGACCAGCTTTGGGCGCTTGCGACCCTTGCACACCAACGCGGTGATCTTCGCGTTCGGTGGTTGCGCATTGTTCGCCACCTCCTACTACGCCGTCCAACGCACCTGCCAGACCCGCCTGGTCTCGGACAAACTCGCTGCCTTCACCTTCTGGGGTTGGCAACTGGTGATCGTCCTGGCCGCCGTAAGCCTGCCGCTGGGTTTCACCAGCTCCAAGGAATACGCCGAGCTGGAATGGCCGATCGACCTCCTCATCACCATCGTCTGGGTCAGCTATGCCGCCGTGTTCTTCGGCACGGTGATGAAGCGCAAGACCAAGCACATCTACGTCGGTAACTGGTTCTTCGGTGGCTTCATCCTCACCGTGGCCATTCTCCACGTGGTGAACAACCTGGAGATCCCGGTCACCCTGACCAAGTCCTACTCGCTCTATGCGGGTGCGACCGATGCGATGATCCAGTGGTGGTACGGCCACAACGCCGTGGGCTTCTTCCTGACCGCCGGCTTCCTGGGGATGATGTACTACTTCGTTCCGAAGCAAGCCGGTCGCCCGGTCTACTCCTACCGCCTGTCCATCGTCCACTTCTGGGCGCTGATCGCGGTCTACATCTGGGCCGGCCCGCACCACCTGCACTACACCGCGCTGCCGGACTGGGCGCAGAGCCTGGGCATGGTGATGTCGCTGATTCTGCTGGCTCCGAGCTGGGGCGGCATGATCAACGGCATGATGACCCTGTCGGGCGCCTGGCATAAGCTGCGCGACGATCCGATCCTGCGCTTCCTGGTGGTCTCCCTGGCCTTCTACGGCATGTCCACCTTCGAAGGCCCGATGATGGCCATCAAGACCGTCAACGCCCTCTCCCACTACACCGACTGGACCATCGGCCACGTACACGCCGGTGCCCTCGGCTGGGTCGCCATGGTGTCCATCGGCTCGCTGTATCACCTGATCCCGAAGGTCTTCGGTCGCGAGCAGATGCACAGCGTCGGCCTGATCAACGCCCACTTCTGGCTGGCCACCATCGGCACCGTTCTCTACATCGCCTCGATGTGGGTCAACGGCATCGCCCAGGGCCTGATGTGGCGCGCAGTGAACGAGGACGGCACCCTGACCTACTCCTTCGTCGAAGCGCTTGAAGCCAGCCACCCCGGCTTCGTGGTGCGCATGATCGGCGGCGCGATCTTCCTCAGCGGCATGCTCCTCATGGCTTACAACACCTGGCGCACCGTGAAGGCTGCCAAGCCGGCCGAATACGACGCCATCGCCCAGATCGCCTGAGGAATCGATAGATGAAAAAGCATGAAGTCATCGAGAAAAACGTCGGCCTGATGGCGTTGTTCATGATCCTGGCAGTCAGCATCGGCGGTCTGGTACAGATCGTCCCGCTGTTTTTCCAGGACGTCACCAACACCCCGGTCGAAGGCATGAAGCCCTACACCGCGCTGCAACTGGAAGGTCGCGACATCTACATCCGTGAAGGCTGCGTTGGCTGCCACTCGCAGATGATCCGTCCGTTCCGTGCCGAGACCGAGCGTTACGGCCACTACTCCGTCGCCGGCGAAAGCGTCTGGGACCACCCCTTCCTGTGGGGTTCCAAGCGTACCGGCCCGGACCTGGCCCGTGTTGGCGCCCGCTACTCGGACGACTGGCACCGCGCGCACCTCTACAACCCGCGCAACGTGGTACCGGAGTCGAAGATGCCGGCCTACCCGTGGCTGGTGGAGAACAGACTCGACGGCAAGGACACCGCCGCCAAGCTCAGCGCCATGAAGACCCTGGGCGTGCCCTACACCGACGAGGACATCGCCGGTGCCTCCGAGGCGGTCAAGGACAAGACCGAGATGGACGCCCTGGTCGCCTACCTGCAGGTGCTCGGCACCAGCCTGAAGACCAAGAGGTAAGGCGCCATGGACGTTGGAATACTGCGCGGCCTCGGCACCTTGCTGGTGCTGGTCGCGATGATCGGGGTGTTCTGCTGGGCCTACAGCGGCCGGCGCAAGGCTGACTTCGAGCAAGCCGCGCTGCTGCCTTTCGGTGATGACGCCGAGCCCAGCCTGCAAGACCGGAATGTTTCTAGGAGCACACACGAATGACCACTTTCTGGAGCTGGTACATAACCCTGCTCACCCTCTTCACCCTGGTGGCGCTGCTCTGGCTGGTGTTCGCCACCCGCAAGGGCGAGGCCAAGGGCACGGTCGACAAGACCATGGGCCATGCCTTCGACGGTATCGAGGAGTACGACAACCCGCTGCCCAAATGGTGGTTCATGCTGTTCGTGGGCACCATCGTCTTCGCCATCGGCTACATGGTGCTCTACCCCGGCCTGGGCAACTGGACCGGCCTGTTCCCCGGCTACGAAGGTGGCTGGACCCAGGAGAAGCAGTGGCAGCGTGAAGTGGACAAGGCCAACGCACAGTACGGCCCGATCTTCGCCAAGTACTCGGCCATGTCGCTGGAAGCCGTCGCCCAGGACCCGCAAGCCATGAAAATGGGCGGCCGCCTGTTCGCCACCTACTGCTCCATCTGCCACGGCTCGGACGCCAAGGGCGCAGTGGGCTTCCCCAACCTGGCTGACAGCAGCTGGCGCTGGGGCGGCGACGCCGAAACCATCAAGACCACCATCCTCCACGGTCGCATGGCTGCCATGCCGGCCTGGGGTGAAGTGCTGGGTGATGAAGGCGTGAAGAACGTCGCAGCCTATGTTCGCCAGGACCTGGCCGGCCTGAAGCTGCCGGACGATGTGAAAGCCGACGTGGAAGCCGGTAAAGCCATGTTCGCCACCACCTGCACCGCCTGCCACGGCCAAGAAGGCCACGGCACTGCAGCCATGGGTGCGCCGGACCTGACCCAACCGGCCGCCTGGATTTACGGTTCCAGCCTGGCCCAACTGCAACAGACCATCCGCTACGGCCGCAACGGCCAGATGCCTGCCCAGGAGCAATACCTCGGTCAGGACAAGGTGCACATCCTTGCCGCCTACGTGTACAGCCTGTCCCGCAAGGACGGCGAGAAAGTAGCCAGCGAGTGATCCGAACCGGCGACGCAAGGAGGCGTCGCCACACCGGCCGGACCGAAAGGCACCGGACGGAGCCGCGCAAAGGCAGCCCAACGCAAGACGGGCAACACGGACACAAGGATGTGTCCACCCCTCCCCAGCCCCTCCTTATATATAGTGCGACCCAATGTCGCACCCCTCCCGACCAGCTGCCTTCCCCCTCAAAGCTCATCGTCTACGCTGCTGAATAATCCTCATCGGTCATGAGGACAAGGCGGTTCCCCCTCCTCGCCCCCGGTTCGAAGTGCTCCACCAGACCCCGGGCGACCCGGCTGGAATCCTTGCCCCGAGGGCTCTGAAAGGGTGATTGTGTCGGCATGTGTCGTTGCAATGACTACCCTCTTTCTCCATACTGCCGCCGCTTTTTTGTCCCCCGAAAAACTCCATTAACCGTGGAACCCCTAGCATGAGCACAGCAATCAGTCAGACTGCTTATAACTATAAGGTGGTCCGCCAGTTCGCCGTTATGACGGTGATCTGGGGGGTCATTGGGATGGGTCTAGGCGTGTTCATCGCCGCACAACTCGTGTGGCCGGAACTCAACCTGAACCTTCCGTGGACCAGCTTCGGCCGTCTGCGCCCCTTGCATACCAACGCGGTGATCTTCGCCTTCGGTGGTTGCGCCCTGTTCGCCACGTCCTACTACGTGGTGCAACGTACCTGCCAGGCCCGGCTGATTTCCGATGGATTGGCAGCCTTCACGTTCTGGGGCTGGCAAGCCGTGATCGTGCTGGCAGTGATCACACTGCCCCTGGGTTACACCTCCTCCAAGGAATACGCTGAGCTCGAGTGGCCGATCGACATCCTCCTGGGGATCGTCTGGGTCACTTACGCAATCGTGTTCTTCGGCACCATCGTCAAGCGCAAGACCAAGCACATCTATGTGGGCAACTGGTTCTTCGGCGCCTTCATCCTGGTGACTGCACTGCTGCACATCGTCAACAGCGCGGAAATCCCGGTCTACGCCTTCAAGTCGTACTCCGTGTACGCCGGCGCGACCGACGCGATGATCCAGTGGTGGTACGGCCACAACGCCGTGGGCTTCTTCCTGACCACCGGCTTCCTGGGGATGA
Source organism: Pseudomonas sp. zfem005 (assembly GCF_032621735.1). Taxonomy (NCBI): domain Bacteria; kingdom Pseudomonadati; phylum Pseudomonadota; class Gammaproteobacteria; order Pseudomonadales; family Pseudomonadaceae; genus Pseudomonas; species Pseudomonas sp. zfem005. Next base: position 251,274 of record NZ_JAVYJE010000003.1, read on the forward strand.
TGTACTACTTCGTTCCGAAACAGGCCGAGCGTCCGATCTACTCCTATCGCCTATCCATCGTGCACTTCTGGGCGCTGATCACCCTGTACATCTGGGCCGGTCCGCACCACCTGCACTACACCGCTCTGCCGGATTGGGCCCAGTCCCTGGGCATGGCGATGTCCCTGATTCTGCTGGCTCCGAGCTGGGGCGGCATGATCAACGGCATGATGAGCCTGTCGGGCGCCTGGCATAAGCTGCGCAGCGACCCCATCCTGCGCTTCCTGGTGGTTTCCCTGGCCTTCTACGGCATGTCCACCTTCGAAGGCCCGATGATGGCGATCAAGACCGTCAACGCCCTTTCCCACTACACCGACTGGACCATCGGCCACGTACACGCCGGCGCCCTCGGTTGGGTAGCGATGATCTCCATCGGTTCGCTGTACCACCTGATTCCGAAGGTCTTCGGTCGCGAGCAGATGCACAGCGTCGGTCTGATCAACGCCCACTTCTGGCTGGCCACCATCGGTACCGTTCTCTACATCGCCTCGATGTGGGTCAACGGCATCACCCAAGGCCTGATGTGGCGTGCGGTCAACGAAGACGGCACCCTCACCTACTCCTTCGTCGAAGCGCTGGAAGCCAGCCATGCCGGTTACCTGGTACGCATGATCGGCGGCGCGTTCTTCGTCACCGGCATGCTGCTGATGGCCTATAACACCTGGCGCACCGTGCGTGCCGCCAAGCCGTCCGAATACGAAGCCGCTGCCCAGATTCCGCAAGGAGCTCACTAATGAAGCAACACGAATTAGTCGAGAAGAACGTAGGTCTGCTGGCGCTGTTCATGGTCATCGCCGTGAGCATCGGTGGTCTGGTGCAGATCGTTCCGCTGTTCTTCCAGGACGTCACCAACACCCCGGTCGAAGGCATGAAGCCGCGCACCGCGCTGGAACTCGAAGGCCGTGACATCTACATCCGCGAAGGCTGCGTTGGCTGCCACTCGCAGATGGTCCGTCCGTTCCGTGCCGAGACCGAGCGTTATGGTCACTACTCCGTTGCCGGCGAAAGCGTCTGGGACCACCCCTTCCTGTGGGGCTCCAAGCGTACCGGTCCGGACCTGGCCCGCGTAGGCGGCCGCTACTCCGACGACTGGCACCGCGCGCACCTGTACAACCCGCGCAACGTGGTACCGGAATCGAAGATGCCGTCCTACCCGTGGCTGGTGGAGAACAAACTCGACGGCAAGCACACTGCCGCCAAGATGGAAGCTCTCCGTACCGTAGGCGTGCCCTACACCGACGATGACATCGCCGGCGCCAAAGACGCAGTCAAGGGCAAGACCGAGATGGACGCGCTGGTCGCGTTCCTTCAAGGCCTTGGCACCTCGATCAAGAACAAACGGTAAGCATGATGGATATCCAGACTCTCCGCGGGCTGGGAACCATCCTGGTGTTCGTCGCCTTCATCGGCGTCGTGCTCTGGGCGTACAACAGCAAGCGCAAGGACAGCTTCGACGAAGCTGCCAACCTGCCCTTCGCAGACGACAAGCCAGCGAACACCAAGAGCGACGAAGAAGCTTCTAGGAGTAAGAGCGAATGACCACGTTCTGGAGTTGGTACGTAACCCTGCTCACCAGCGCCACACTGGTGGCGCTGACCGTGCTGATCTTTGCCACCCGCAAAGGCCAGCGCCAGGAAAGCACCGAAGAAACCGTCGGCCACGCCTTCGACGGTATCGAGGAATATGACAACCCGCTGCCCAAGTGGTGGTTCATGCTGTTCGTCGGCACCCTGATTTTCGCCGTCGGCTACCTGGTCCTGTACCCGGGCATGGGCAACTGGAAAGGCATCTTCCCCGGCTACAGCACAGTCACCGAAGGCAAGCCCTTCGCTGACGGCCAGCCCGGCTGGACCGGTGTCCACCAGTGGGAAAAGGAAATGGACAAGGCCGACAAGCAATACGGCCCGCTGTTCCAGAAGTACGCTGCCATGCCGATCGAGGAAGTGGCCAAGGACGAGAAAGCCCTGAAAATGGGTGGTCGCCTGTTCGCTTCCAACTGCTCGGTCTGCCACGGTTCCGACGCCAAGGGCTCCTATGGTTTCCCCAACCTGACCGACGCCGACTGGCGCTGGGGCGGTGAGGCCGAAACCATCAAGGCCACCATCCTTGGCGGCCGCCACGGCATCATGCCGGCCTGGGGCGAAGTCATCGGCGAACAAGGCGTACGTGATGTCGCCGCCTTCGTCCGCGTGACCCTGGATGGCCGCGACCTGCCGAAGGACGCCAACGCCAATCCGGAAGCCGGCAAGGCGATCTTCGCTGCCAACTGCGTGGCGTGCCACGGTCCGGAAGGCAAGGGCACCCCGGCAATGGGCGCACCGAACCTGACCCACCCGGGCGCGTTCATCTACGGCAGCAGCTTCGCTCAGCTGCAGCAGACCATTCGTTACGGCCGCCAGGGCACCATGCCGGCTCAGGAAGAACACCTGGGCAACGACAAGGTTCACCTGCTTGCCGCCTACGTCTACAGTCTGTCGCACAAGAACGCCGCAGAGACCGAAAGCAAGTAACGCCGAGCCTGCCATGCGCGACGCACTGTCGCACATGGCAGGCTGCTATGAGGCGTACCATATGCGGCAGGCAAAAAAGATCCCGTTCGGCACGCACTGATCGGGGCAAGCCCCAACCGTCGTGGTACGAGTAGATGAGCGAACAGATCCCCGTCCAGAACATTACCCCTCCCCCGGCCAAGAGCGGTGCCAACACCGACCTCTACGCCAGCCGTGAAAAGATCTACACCCGCGCCTTCACCGGCATCTTCCGCAACCTGCGCATGGCAGGCGGCGCCCTCCTCTTCCTGCTCTACTTCGGTACCGTCTGGCTGAGCTGGAACGACCGGCAAGCCGTCTGGTGGAACCTCCCCGAGCGCAAGTTCTACATCTTCGGCGCCACCTTCTGGCCCCAGGACTTCGTCCTGCTGTCGTGGCTCCTGATCATCTGCGCCTTCGGCCTGTTCTTCATCACCGTCTTCGCCGGTCGCGTCTGGTGCGGCTATACCTGCCCGCAGAGCGTCTGGACCTGGATCTTCATGTGGTGCGAGAAGGTCACCGAAGGCGACCGCAACCAGCGAATGAAGCTGGACAAGACGCCCATGAGCGGCGCCAAGCTCATGCGCAAATCCGCCAAGCACAGCCTCTGGCTGCTGATCGGCTTCGTCACCGGCGTCACCTTCGTCGGCTACTTCACCCCCATCCGCGAACTGGTGATCGACCTCTTCACCGGCAACGCCGATGGCTGGGCCTATTTCTGGGTCGGCTTCTTCACCCTGGCCACCTACGGCAACGCGGGCTGGCTGCGCGAGCAGGTGTGCATCTACATGTGCCCCTATGCGCGCTTCCAGAGCGTGATGTTCGACAAGGACACCCTGATCGTCTCCTACGATCCACGCCGCGGCGAATCCCGTGGCCCGCGCAAGAAGAACGTCGACTACAAGGCCCAGGGCCTTGGTGATTGCATCGACTGCACCATGTGCGTCCAGGTCTGCCCCACCGGCATCGACATCCGCGACGGCCTGCAGATCGAGTGCATCGGCTGCGCCGCCTGCATCGACGCCTGCGACAGCATCATGGAGAAGATGAACTATCCCAAGGGGCTGATCAGCTACACGACTGAACACAACCTGAACGGGCAGCAAACCAAGCTCATGCGCCCAAGGCTGATCGGGTACGCTGCCGCGCTCGTTGCGATGATCGGCCTGTTCGGTTACGCCGTCGCCGCCCGCTCGCTGGTGGAACTGGACGTGATCAAGGACCGCGTCCTGTACCGCGAGAACGAGCAGGGTCGCATCGAGAACGTCTACACCCTGAAGATCATGAACAAGGCCCAGAAGGACCAGGTCTTCACCATCGAAGCCGAAGGCCTCGACGGCCTCGTCTACGAAGGCAAGACCCAGGTCAGGACGGAAGCGGGCGAAGTGCTCTCGGTGCCGGTGGAACTGTCCATCGACCCGGAGAAACTCCCCTCCAGCACCAACAACATTCTCTTCCGGGTCCGCTCGGTCGATGACGCCAGCATAACCACCGACGCCGACAGCCGCTTCATCGGCCCCAGCGTCCGCTGAACAACGAGATCCCCATGCAGTCCGAATCTCCCGCAAGCCCCTGGTACAAGCAACCCTGGCCCTGGTTCATCCTCGGCATCCTCGGCACCTCGGTGGTGCTGGGCACCTCGATGCTGGTGATCGCCATCCAAAACCCGCCGAGCCTGGTGGTCGACAACTACTACGACGTCGGCAAGGGCATCAACACCTCGCTGGAGCGCGAGGAGCTGGCCAAGCGCCTCGGCATGAAGGCCCAGGTGCGCCTGGATGACCAGAGCGGCGTGGTGCAGGTCAACCTGACCGGCAACAGCCACCCGCAACAGCTGGTGCTCAGCCTGCTCTCCCCCACCCAGCAGGAGAAGGACCGCCGCATCGTGCTGCAACCGCAATCCGGTGACCTGTACAGCGGCCACCTGGAAGATTCGGTCAGCGGCCGCCGCTTCGTCGAGCTGATCGGCCAGGAAGATGGCCAGGACTGGCGCCTGTTCGAGGAAGAAACCCTCGAGAACGGCAGCGTGACCCTGCTGGGCGAATAAGCCAGGCCCCATGCCCGCGCCCCTATCCTGCTACCACTGTGGCCTGCCGGTGCCCTCCGGCAGCCCCTACGAGGCCCGCGTACTCGGTGAGACGCGGGCCATGTGCTGTCCGGGTTGCCAGGCCGTGGCCGAGGCCATAGTCGCCGGCGGCCTGGAAGGCTACTACCGCCACCGCAGCGAAACCGCCGCCAACCCCGAAGCCCTGCCCAACGCACTCCCCGACGAACTGGCCCTGTTCGACCGTGAGGACGTGCAGCGCCCCTTCGTCCAGCACCAGGGCGAACTCAGCGAAACCAGCCTGCTGATCGAAGGCATCAGCTGTGCCGCCTGCGGCTGGCTGATCGAACGGCACCTGCGCACCCTGCCCGGGGTGGACGAGGCACGCCTCAACCTGTCCAACCACCGCCTGCAGGTTCGCTGGGCCGACAGCCAGCTGCCCCTCAGCGAGCTGCTCAAGGAACTGCGCCGCATCGGCTACGCCGGCCACCCCTACAAGGCCGATGACGCCGCCGAGCGCCTGGCCGCCGAGAACAAGCGCGCCATGCGCCAGCTCGGCGTCGCCGGCCTGCTGTGGATGCAGGTGATGATGGCGGCCATGGCCACCTGGCCCGAGTTCAACATCGACCTGAGCCCGGAGCTGGACAAGATCCTGCGCTGGGTCAGCCTGTTCCTCACCACGCCCATCGTCTTCTACTGCTGCGGCCAGTTCTTCCGTGGCGCCCTGCGCGACCTGCGCACCCGCCACCTGAGCATGGACGTCTCGGTGTCCCTGGCCATCGGCGGTGCCTATGCCGCCGGCATCTGGTCCACCATCACCGGCATCGGCGAGCTGTACTTCGACGCCGTCGGCATGTTCGCCCTGTTCCTCCTTGCCGGCCGCTACCTGGAACGGCGCGCCCGTGAGCGCACCGCCGCCGCCACCGCGCAACTGGTCAACCTGCTGCCCGCCTCCTGCCTGCGCCTGGACGCCAGCGGCCAGAGCCAGCGCATCCTCCTCGGCGAGCTGGCCGTGGGCGATCGCGTCCTGGTGCCACCGGGCGCACTGATGCCGGCGGACGGCCTGATCCTCGAAGGCCAGTCCAGCGTCGACGAATCCCTGCTCACCGGTGAATACCTGCCCCTGCCTCGCGGGCGCGGCGACGCCGTCACCGCCGGCACGCTCAACGTCGAAGGCCCGCTCACCCTAGAAGTGCAGGCACTCGGCGACCAGACCCGCCTCTCCGCCATCGTGCGCCTGCTGGAACGCGCCCAGGCGGACAAACCGCGCCTCGCCGAACTGGCCGACAAGGTCGCGCAATGGTTCCTGATCATCGTGCTGCTGGCCGCCGCCGCCGTCGGCCTGGCCTGGTGGCAGATCGACCCGTCGCGGGCCTTCTGGATCGTCCTCTCGCTGCTGGTCGCCACCTGCCCCTGCGCCCTCGCACTGGCCACGCCCACCGCACTCACCACCGCCACCGGCAGCCTGCACAAACTCGGCCTGCTGCTGACCCGTGGCCACGTGCTGGAGGGGCTGAACCAGATCGACACGGTGATCTTCGACAAGACCGGCACCCTCACCGAAGGCCGCCTCACCCTCAGCGCCATCCACCCCCTGGGCCCGCTCGACAACGACGCCTGCCTGGCCCTGGCCGCCGCGCTGGAGAACCGTTCGGAGCACCCCATCGCCCGCGCCTTCGGCCGCGCGCCACGCCCCGCCGAACAGGTGGAGAACGTCCCCGGCAAGGGCCTCGAAGGCCTTGTCGACGGCCAGCGCCTGCGCATCGGCCAGGCTGCGTTCGTGGCCGAGCTGGGCGGCTGGGCCGAGCCGGAGATTCCCGGCAGCAACGGCCAGTGGCTGCTGCTCGGCAATGAACAGGGCCCGCTGGCCTGGCTGGTGCTGGATGACCGCCTGCGCGAAGACGCCCCGCTGCTGCTCGATGCCTGCCGCGCCCGTGGCTGGCAGGTGATGCTGCTCTCCGGCGACAGCTCGCCGATGGTCGACGAGATTGCCCGCCGCCTCGGCATCGACGACGCCCGTGGCGGCCTCAGCCCCGACGCCAAGCTCGACGTGCTGCGCGACCTGCACCAGCAGGGCCGCCGCGTGCTGATGCTGGGCGACGGCGTCAACGACGTACCGGTCCTGGCCGGCGCCGACATCAGCGTCGCCATGGGCAGCGCCACCGACCTGGCCAAGACCAGCGCCGACGCCGTACTCCTCTCCAACCGCCTGGAAAGCCTCGTGCAGGCCCTCTCGGTGGCCGGTCGCACGCGCCGCATCATCATCCAGAACCTGGCCTGGGCGACCCTGTACAATGGCCTGGTTCTGCCCTTCGCGGCGCTGGGCTGGGTCACTCCGGTCTGGGCCGCATTCGGCATGTCGGTCAGCTCGCTGCTGGTGGTGATCAACGCCCTGCGGCTGGCCAGAAGCTAGAGGCCGGCCGGGGCGCCCTCCCCTTCCGACCCACCGCCCAGGTTCCATAACGAGATTCCCCGATGCCTGCGTTATACATCCTGATCCCCGTCGCCATCGGCCTGGTCGGCTTCGCCATCTGGCTGTTCTTCTGGGCCGTGGACAGCGGCCAGTACGACGACCTCGACGGCCCCGCCCACAGCATCCTCTTCGACGACGAAGACCCGGGCCACAAGGCCGGTATCGTCGAAGCCGACGAAAGCGAGGGCGAGCGCAAGAACGAGGAAAGCCCCGACGACGAGGACAAGCGCGGTGCTTGAACTGGCCCCCCTGCTGGTTTCGGCGCTGATCCTCGGCCTGCTGGGGGGCGGCCACTGCATCGGCATGTGCGGCGGCCTGATGGGCGCCCTGACCCTGGCCATCCCGCCGGAGCAACGTGCTCGACGCTTCCGCCTGCTGATCGCCTACAACCTCGGCCGCATCCTCAGCTACACCACCGCCGGCCTGCTCATCGGCCTGGCCGGCTGGGCCGTGGCCAGCAGCCCGGCAGCCATGGTGCTGCGGGTGATCGCGGCACTGCTGCTGATCACCATGGGGCTCTACCTGGCCGGCTGGTGGAGCGGCCTGACCCGCATCGAAGCGCTGGGGCGCGGCCTCTGGCGTCATATCCAGCCGGTGGCGAGCAAGCTGCTGCCGGTTTCTACACTGCCCCGCGCGCTGCTGCTCGGCGCCCTCTGGGGCTGGCTGCCCTGCGGCCTGGTCTATAGCACCCTGCTGTGGGCGGCCAGCCAGGGCTCGGCCAGTGAAAGCGCCCTGCTGATGCTGGCCTTCGGCCTCGGCACTTGGCCGGTGCTGCTGGCCACCGGCCTCGCCGCCGAACGCATCACCGCCCTGCTGCGCAAACGCGGCATTCGCATCGCCGGCGGCCTGCTGGTGATCCTCTTCGGCATCTGGACCCTGCCCGGCCCGCACCAGCATTGGTTGATGGGGCACTGACAGCGAAGCTGGAAGCTGGAAGCTGGAAGCTGGAAGCTGGAAGCTGGAAGCTGGAAAGTCTGGCGCGGCGAGTTGTGGGGTCGAGCATCGATTCGAGCGCATGAGCAGCCGCCGGGCCCCGGCGCTGCGACAGCATGACCCAGGTCAAGAAGCGCCGGTCAGGCGGCACCTAGACTGCCGAGCACTGACTGCTGAACCTGGAATGCCCGCATGCTCGACGATATTCGCTGGGACTCCGGCCTGATCCGCCGTTACGACGCCGCAGGCCCTCGTTACACCTCCTACCCGACCGCCGTGCAATTCAACGAGCGCATCGGCTCCTTCGACCTGCTTCACGCGCTGCGCGACAGCCGCAAGGCCCTGCGCCCGGTCTCGCTTTATGTGCATGTGCCGTTCTGCGCGAACATCTGCTACTACTGCGCCTGCAACAAGGTCATCACCAAGGATCGCGGCCGCGCCCTGCCCTACCTGGAAAAGCTCGAGCGCGAGATCGAACTGATCGCCTGCCACCTCGACCCGCAACAGAAGGTCGAGCAACTGCACTTCGGCGGTGGCACGCCGACCTTCCTCAGCCACGACGAACTGCGCCGCCTCATGGGGCACCTGCGCCAGCACTTCAGCCTGCTCGATGACGATTCGGGGGATTACGGCATCGAGATCGACCCGCGTGAAGCGGACTGGTCGACCATGGGGCTGCTGCGCGAGCTGGGCTTCAACCGCGTCAGCCTGGGCGTGCAGGACCTCGACCCGGTGGTGCAGCGCGCCGTCAATCGGCTGCAGAGCCTGGAGGAGACCCGCGCCATCGTCGAAGCGTCGCGCACGCTGCAGTTCCGTTCGGTGAACATCGACCTGATCTACGGCCTGCCCCGGCAGACACCGGAAAGCTTCGCGCGCACCGTGGCCGAAGTCATCGCCCTGCAGCCGGACCGGCTCTCGGTGTTCAACTATGCGCACCTGCCGGAACGCTTCATGCCCCAGCGGCGCATCAAGACCGAGGAGCTGCCGAGCCCCGCGCAGAAGCTGGAGATGCTCCAGCGCAGCATCGAACAGCTGACCAGCGCCGGGTACCGCTACATCGGCATGGACCACTTCGCCCTGCCCGACGACGAACTGGCCATCGCCCAGGAAGACGGCCGCCTGCAACGCAACTTCCAGGGCTACACCACCCATGGGCACTGCGACCTGATCGGCCTCGGCGTCTCCGCCATCAGCCAGATCGGCGACCTCTACTGCCAGAACGACGCCAACATCGCCACTTACCAGGAAAAGCTGCAAAACGGCCTGCTCGCCACCCGACGCGGCCTCGCCTGCATCGAGGACGACCGCATCCGCCGGGCGGTGATCCAGCAGTTGATCTGCGAATTCGAGCTGGATTTCCAGTCGATCGAAGCGCTCTTCAACATCGAATTCAGGGGGTATTTCGCGGATATCTGGCCGCAGCTGGAGCAGATGTCCGCCGATGGCCTGATCACCCTCAGCGAGCGCGGCATCGACATCCTGCCGCCCGGGCGCCTGCTGGTGCGCTCGGTGTGCATGCTCTTCGACCACTACCTGACGCCAGAGACCACCCAACGTTTCTCCCGGGTGATCTGAGGGGCATCACTTCATCAGCAGCTGGGCGGCCTCGAGCATCTGCTCGCCGCTCAGGCCTGCGTCGCGCATGGCCTTCATCAGGCTGGCGGTGGCCTGGGAAATGGCACCGTTGAGGCTGGAAATCTCGCTTTGCAGGCCTTCCATGCTGCGTAGGCGAGTTTCCTCGTCCAGGCTCTGGTCGGTGGCGATCGACTGGAGCTCGGCCATCTTCTCGCGCAGGTCTTCCTTCAGCTTGCGAATCATCTTGAGGATCTGCTTGATGGTGTCCGGCAGGCTGCTGTCGTCGATATCCTGGTTCTTCTTCGCCTCATCGGAGCGCGCCTTGCCCGCTTCGGACAGGCTCACGCGGATGCCCACGTGGCCGATACGGTCGTCGAGGCCGCCGTCGGCACTCTCTTCACCCTGCCCGGCATCCCTGGCTTCATCACCACGCGCAGCCGCGAAACGCTGGCCGATCTGCGGCCAGCCGGAAACGTCTACTCTCATGATCGCTCGCTCCATTGGGATCAATACCGAGATATCGACTGCGCAACGAAGAACTTGAATACGTTTCCTTCGGCCTTTTCCTAGCCCTGAGCGCGCCCCATGCGTTACCCTTACGCCCATTGTGTGTTTGCTTTTGCAAGGGATCCGTGGATGTCCGAGATCATCAAGGTACGCAACCTGCCTCAGGCACATTGCAAGGACTGCAGCCTCGCCGCCCTTTGCCTGCCCCTGTCGCTGAACATGGAAGACATGGACTCGCTGGACGAAATCGTCAAGCGCGGTCGTCCGCTGAAGAAAGGGGACTACCTGTTCCGCCAGGGCGACACCTTCGAGTCCGTTTTCGCCGTACGTTCCGGTGCGCTGAAAACCTTCGGTGTCACCGATGCCGGCGAAGAACAGATCACCGGCTTCCACCTGCCCAGCGAGCTGGTCGGCCTCTCCGGCATGGACACCGAGCTCTACCCGGTATCCGCCCAGGCACTGGAAACCACCTCGGTCTGCGAAATCCCCTTCGAGCGCCTCGACGAGCTCTCCGTGCAACTGCCGCAGCTGCGCCGCCAGCTGATGCGCGTCATGAGCCGCGAAATCCGTGACGACCAGCAGATGATGCTGCTGCTCTCCAAGAAAACCGCCGACGAGCGCATCGCCACCTTCCTGGTGAACCTCTCCGCACGTTTCCGCGCCCGTGGCTTCTCGGCCAACCAGTTCCGCCTGGCCATGTCGCGCAACGAGATCGGCAACTACCTGGGCCTCGCGGTCGAGACCGTCTCCCGCGTGTTCACCCGCTTCCAGCAGAGCAACCTGATCGCCGCCGAAGGCAAGGAAGTGCACATCCTCGATCCCATCGAGCTCTGCGCCCTCGCTGGCGGCAGCATCGAAGACTGATCCCCGCGCCGGCCGCTCGGCCGGCGCCCTCCCCTCTCTCCAGGTTCCGCACCATGATTTTCGACGAATTCGATATCAAGACCCTGATCCGCCCGGTGGTGGACTTCCCCAAGCCCGGCGTGGTCTTCCGCGATATCACCCCGCTGTTCCAGTCCCCCCGCGCCCTGCGCCTGGTGGTGGACAGCTTCATCCAGCGCTACGTCGAAGCCGAGTTCAGCCACATCGCCGCCATGGACGCCCGCGGCTTCCTGATCGGCTCCATCGTCGCCTATGAGCTGAACAAGCCGCTGGTGCTGTTCCGCAAGCAGGGCAAGCTGCCCGCCGACGTACTCGCCCAGGGCTACCAGACCGAGTACGGCGAAGCCTTCCTCGAAGTGCACAGCGACAGCCTCTGCGACGGCGACAAGGTCCTGATCTTCGATGACCTGATCGCCACCGGCGGCACCCTGCTGGCCGCCACCGCCCTGGTCCGCCGCATGGGCGCCAGCGTGTTCGAGGCCGCCGCCATCATCGACCTGCCGGAACTCGGCGGTTCCCAGCGCCTGCAGGACATCGGCATCCCCACCTTCTCGCTCACCGCCTTCGCCCTCGACGAGAAGTGATCTTCCGGGGCCTGCACGCCAGGCCCCAATCCCCTCCCAAAGTCTGAACCCATGGCATTTGCGCCAGGCTTGCGGCCGCCCGCGCGAAACCGGGGCGAGCCCCTGGCCGCTCGGGCCATGGCGGGCAATGATGGCGACCCCTGCGTACAACAAGAGGTCGCCATGAACCCTCGCAGCAAGCTCTCCGACTGCTTCAGCCGTGAAGAAATCCAGCGCCTGAGCCAGCGCTCCGACGCTGCCGGCTGGTGGGCCGTCGGCTCCACCTGGGCGATCATCGCCGCCACCTTCGCCGTACTCGCCCTCTGGCCCAACCCGGTGACCTTCGTCCTCGCCCTGGTCATCCTCGGCGGCCGCCAGCTGGCCCTGGCCATCCTCATGCACGAAGCCGCCCACGGCACGCTGTTCCGCACCCGCTGGCTGAATGACCGCCTCACCGACTGGCTCTGCGCGCGGGTCATCTGGGTCGACGTCGCCCGCTACCGCAAGCACCACATCCGCCACCACGCCCACACCGGTACCGATGACGACCCGGACTGGAGCCTGTCGCGCCCATTCCCCACCCGCCGCGCCTCGCTGCTGCGCAAGTTCGCCCGTGACCTGTCCGGCATCAGCGGCCTGCGCCGGCTGCTGGGCCAGCTGCTGATGGACCTGGGCGTGCTGGAGTACACCGTTGCCGCCGAGGTCACCCGGCGCCCCCGGGGCGATCGCCGCTGGCACCACTACCTTGCCGAAGGCGCCCGCAACATGGGCCCCATGCTCCTGGCCAACGCCGTGCTGGCCGGGGTCCTGGCCGCCTGCGGCGAGTTCTGGCTGTTCGGCGTCTGGTGGCTGGCCAACCTCACCACCTACAGCCTGTTCATGCGCATCCGGTCCCTGGCCGAGCACGCCTGCACCGAGCGCGGCCGCGACATGCTGCGCAACACCCGCACCACCCGCGCCGGCTGGCTGGCGCGGGCCACCGTCGCGCCGCTGCGGGTGAACTACCACATCGAGCACCACCTGATGGCCGCCCTGCCCTGGTTCCGCCTGGCCGAAGCCCATCGGCTGCTGCGCCAGCGCGGCCTGGTGCCGGTCCCTCCCGGCTATCTGGAGGTGCTGCGCCGAGTGAGCGAGACGGCCACAAAATAGCCATAACCCGCCGAAAGTTGGTCGGTGGGAGCGTGCGAAAACTGCGTTAATCCTCAACAGTTACATCGTTCGATGGCACGGTCAGCCGTGTCAGCAAGAGCCAGACAACAACAAGGGACGGCTCCCAACCACGAGGATTGCCCAATGACCGCCAGCGCCGCCGCCAACCTGCCCAAGGCCAATTTTCCCGTCCGTCGCATGGACTTCAGCTTCGACTCCACCCAGAAATACTGGTGGAGCGGCGATCCCTTCATGAGCCACTTCATGAACAACCTGTCGTCGCTCTTCCCCTATGGCGAGAAGTTCTTCGTCGACAGCGTGCGCGGCGTACGCGACCAGATCAGCGACCCGCAGCTGCAGAAGGACATCAGCGCCTTCATCGGCCAGGAAGCCATGCACTCCAAGGAACACGCCACCTACAACGACTACGCCGCCGCCCACGGCATCGACCTGGAGCGCCTGGAACTGCGCATCAAGGTGCTGTTGGAGTGGGTCACCCGCTTCACCACCAAGAAGCAGCGCCTGGCCGCCACCTGTGCCCTGGAACACTTCACCGCGACCATGGCCGAGCAACTGCTGCGCCGCGAAGACCTCAGCACGCAGATGGACGACCAGAAGATGTACCAGCTGTGGATGTGGCACGCGATCGAAGAGAACGAGCACAAGGCCGTGTGCTACGACGCCTACATGGCGGTCGGCGGCGGCTACTTCGAGCGCACCATCACCATGGCCCTGACCACCGTGATGTTCATCGGCGTGATCGGCGCCTTCCAGCTGCACCTGCTGCGCAAGGACGGCCAGCTGTTCAACCTGCGCAGCTGGGGCCGCGGCCTGAAGACCCTGTTCAGCCTGCGCACCGGCTACTTCCCGCGCATGATCAAGCCCTACCTGGACTACTACCGCCCCGGCTTCCACCCCTTCGACCATGAAACCAAGGCGCTGGAACAACGCTGGAAGGAGCGCCTCGGCTTCAACGGCTGAGTGATTCAGGCCCAACGAAAAGCCCGGCAATCGCCGGGCTTTTTATTTGGCTCAGGCGCTGCGCGAGGTGGCGCGGGTGCTTTTCTTCTTGCTCTGCAGCAGGTGCGAGAACACCGCGTGCAGGTCGTCGGAGGCGGTCTCGCCTTCGAGGTTGAGCTTGGCGTCGACGCTGTCCATGTGGCGCATCATCAGGTCGACCGCGACCTCGACGTTGTGCGATTCGATGGCGTCGATGACCTTGTCATGCTCCTCGTCCGAGCAGTGGGTGCGGCTGTTGCTCTCGTAGAGGGCGATGATCAGCGAGGTCTGCGAGATCAGGCTGCGCAGGAAGCCCAGCAGGGTGAAGTTGCCGGCGGCCTCGGCCAGTTTCAGATGGAACTCGCCGGACAGGCGGATGCCCATGCCGCGGTCACCACGGGCGAAGCACTCGCGCTCCTCGATGACCATCTGGCGCAGGCCGGCGATCTGTTCGGGAGTGGCGTTGACGCAAGCCAGTTCGGTGATGGCGCGCTCGATCATGCGACGTGCGTAGAAGATCTGCCGCGCTTCCTCGGCCCCCGGGCTGGCCACGACGGCACCTCGGTTGGGACGCAGCAGCACCACGCCCTCGTGGGCAAGGCGCGACAGGGCGCGGCGGATGATGGTGCGGCTGACACCGAAGATCTCGCCCAGGGCCTCTTCGCTCAACTTGGTGGCCGGAGCCAGGCGCTGTTCGAGGATGGCTTCGAAGATATGTGCGTAGACGACTTCATCCTGGGTGCCATTGCGCGTGCCTTTGGCGGCACGCGGCGGCTTCTTCAAACTGTGTTCAACGTCGTTCATGGGGGCCCACGTAGAAGGTTTCGAAAGCGGCAATAGGGCTGACACTACGCCGAGTCGGCATCGTATTGCCAGCCTCCGGCGGGGAAAGCCTCGGAAAAATGTGCGCATTGTACACAATCTGACCGAACAAAAGCAGTGCCGCCCCGCTCAACCTCACATCTACAGGGCCCTGGAGCCCTCCGGCAGCTCCAGGCGCAACCCCATGCGCCGCCCCTCACTCACCAGATGGTCACGCATCAGCGAGGACGCCAGCAGGCTGTCCCGTCGGCGAATCGCTTGCACCAGCGCTTCGTGCTCGCGCACCCGCTCCTGCAGCTCATCGCCACGCTGGCGCAGCAAGGCATCGCTGCGGGCCAGGGCGTCACCTGCCTGGGTCACCAGGGACTGGAAGATGGGGTTGGTGGTCAGCGAACCGAGCAATTGATGGAAGCCTATATAGGCCTCGACGAAGGCATCCATGTCGTCATCCTCGGCGGCATCGCGCAGGTCCATCAGGCGCAGGCGCAGGCGGTCGAGGTCGCTTGATGCGATGGATTGCGCCACCAGGCCGACGATGAAGGGTTCCAGCGCATAGCGCAGCTGGATCACGTCCTCGATGCTGTGGTCCCGGGGCGCCGTGATGGCGTGCTCTGTCGCCTCCCGCCCCAGCACCTGCACGCCCTTGCCGGGCAGCGAGCGGACCATGCCGAGGGTTTCCAGCACCGTTACCGCCTCGCGCAGGCAGGGCCGGCTTATGCCCAGTTGCTCGGCCAGCTCTCGCTGGCCCGGGAGCATCTCGCCGACGGGCCAGCGCCCCTGCTCGATGGACTCGCGCAGGGACTGGACGATGGAACCCACCAGGGTCGATGAGCTGTTCACTGTGATTTCCTCCTTGTGAAACCAGGCCGAGCCGGATCGGGCCGCAGCATCATGCAGCCCGCCAGCATCGTTCTCAATCCGCCGTTGTGCTCACACCACTGCGATCCTTGAAGGCGAAACCCTGTTCGCCGGCCAGCACGCTGCGGGCGCGGCCCAGGTCGATGTCCTTCTCCCAGCGGGCGATGGCCACGGTGGCGATGCAGTTGCCGATCAGGTTGGTCAGCGCCCGGCCGATGCCCATGAACCAGTCCACCGACAACACCAGCACCAGGCCTACGACGGGTATGGCCGGTACGGCCGCGAGCGTGGCGGCAAGGATCACCAGGGCCGAACCCGGAATGCCGTGGGCGCCCTTGGAGGTCACCAGGGACACCAGCAGGATGGTGATCAGGTCATTCATCGCCAGCGGCGTTCCGGTGGCATGGGCGATGAAGACGATGGCCAGGGTCAGGTAGATGGAGAAGCCGTCCAGGTTGAAGGAATAGCCGGTGGGGATCACCAGGCCCACCGTGGAGCTGCGGATGCCCAGGTGCTCCAGCTTGCGCATGATCTGCGGCAGCACCGCATCCGAGGAGGCGGTGCCGAGGACGATCAGCAATTCCTCGCGCAGGTAGCCGAGGAACGGCCACAGGCGCAGCCCGGAAACCCGCAGCACGGTGCCCAGCACCAGCAGCACGAACACCGCGCAGGTGGCGTAGAACACCACCACCAGCCCGCCCAGGTGGCGCAGCGAATCCACGCCGTACTTGCTGGTGGTGAAGGCGATGGCGCCGAACACGCCGATGGGCGCCAGGCGCACGATCATGCCCATGATGCGGAAGATCACATGGCTCATCTCGTTGATCAGCCGGGCCACGCCCGAGGCGGCCTCGCCCACCTGGTTCAGCGCACAGCCGAACAGCACCGAGAACAGCAGCACCTGGAGAATGTCGTTGCTGGCGAAGGCGCCGACGACGGAGGCCGGGATCAGCCCCATGACGAAGTCCACCGGCCCGTGCAGGTCGCCGGTGCGCGAGGTGTAGAGCGCAGCGTCTCCGGCCGGCAACTGGCCGAGGTCGATATTGGCGCCCACGCCCAGCCCGCCGCCATAGGCCACCAGCAGGCCGATCAGCAGCGCCACCGTGGTCAGCACCTCGAAATACACCACCGCCTTGAAGCCGATGCGGCCGACCTTCTTCAGGTCACCCGCCCCGGAAATGCCGCTCACCACCACGCAGAACACGATCAGCGCGATGAGCATCTTGATCAGCTTGATGAAGCCATCGCCCAAGGGCTTGAGCTGCGCGGAGAACTCGGGGAAGCCGATACCGCAGAGGATACCGATGACCAGGCCGATGACGACCTGCAGGAATATCGAGCGCGAGCACCACTTGAGCATGGGGGAATCTCCGTTGCGGTGCCCCCGGAGCGCTGGCGTGGCTACGCCCTTGTGCGAGATCCGGAGGCTTTGTTGTTGTGGTCTTACCGGTCAGTCCAGCACGCGCAGTCTATGCCCCCAAAAAGCTGCACACAAGCCGACAAACATTAATTGACTTTTTTGTACACAAACACATAATCCGACTGCGTACTTTTTTGACCCAAAAGTCAGAAATATCGCACTGCCCCGTGAGGCACCAAACCTCAGGCTTTTCGCTGCGCAAGGGACCCAGGTAACCAGCCGGCCGAAACAGCTAAAAACAACTAAATGAGAGGTACCTGCTGTGGAAAGCACCAAACAACAAGAACAAGGAACGTATGCTGCGAGCCCTCCCGCCAAAGGCCTGCTTGAACGCCTCTTCAAGCTGACCGAACACCGCACCACCGTGAGAACCGAGCTGGCCGCCGGCCTCACCACCTTCATCACCATGGCCTACATCATCTTCGTAAACCCCAACATCATGGCGGACGCCGGCATCGATCACGGTGCGGCATTCGTGGCCACCTGCCTGGCCGCGGCATTCGGCTGCTTCCTGATGGGCCTCTATGCCAACTGGCCGGTCGGCCTGGCACCGGGCATGGGCCTCAACGCCTTCTTCACCTACACCGTGGTCAACACCATGGGCTACAGCTGGCAGATCGCCCTCGGCGCGGTGTTCCTGTCCGGCGTGCTGTTCATGATCCTGACCTTCTCGCGCATCCGCGAATGGCTGCTCAACAGCATCCCCAGCAGCCTGCGCTTCGCCATGGGCGCGGGGGTCGGATTGTTCCTCGGGCTCATCGGCCTGAAGACCGCCGGCATCGTGGTACCGAACTCCAGCACCCTGGTGCACATCGGTGACCTGACCTCCCCCGCTCCCCTGCTGGCCGCCATCTGCTTCCTGATGATCGCGGTCCTGGAATATCGCCGCGTGTTCGGCGGCATCCTGATCAGCATCCTCACCGTCACCCTGATCGGCGTCGGCCTGGGCATCGTCAAGTTCGGCGGCGTCTTCTCCATGCCGCCGAGCCTGGCGCCCACCTTCATGGCGATGGACATCACCGGCGCGTTCGACGTGACCATGATCAGCGTGATCCTGGCCTTCCTCTTCGTGCACATGTTCGACACCGCCGGCACCCTGATGGGCGTGGCCCAGCGCGCGAACCTGGTGAAGGAAGACGGCCGCATCGAGAACCTGTCGAAAGCCATGAAGGCCGATAGCGCCTCCAGCGTGTTCGGCGGCGTGCTCGGCGTACCGCCGGTCACCAGCTACGTGGAAAGCGCCGCGGGCGTCGCCGCAGGCGGCCGCACCGGTCTGACCGCCGTCACCGTCGGCATCCTCTTCGTCGCCGCCATGTTCTTCGCCCCGCTGGCCGGCATGATCCCCGCGTACGCCACCTCCGGCGCGCTGATCTACGTCGCCATGCTGATGATGGGCGGCATGGCTCACATCGACTGGGACGAGCACACCGAAACCATCCCCGCGATCGTCACCGTCATCATGATGCCGCTGACCTTCTCGGTCGCCGACGGTATCGCCCTGGGCTTCGTGACCTATGTGGTGATGAAGGCCTGCACTGGCAAATACCGCGAGGTATCGCCCAGCCTGTATGCACTTTGCGCCATCTTCGTCGCCAAGTTCATTTTCCTGTAAGCTCGCCCCGCAACACCCCAAGGCCCTGGCGCTGAAGCGCCAGGGCCTTTTCATTTCCCGGAGACGAGCGAATGAGCCTGGAAACCTGGCTGCTGTTCAGCAGCGCCGCGCTGGTGGTGATCCTGATCCCCGGCCCCTTGTCCCTGCTGATGGTCAGCAACAGCCTCAACTACGGCATCCGCCGCTCTCTGCCCGCCTTCCTCGGTGGCGTCAGCGCCGCCACCGGGCTGCTCGCCGCCTCCGCGCTCGGCCTCGGCGCCCTGCTGCTGGCCTCCGAGCAACTGTTCAGCGCACTCAAGCTGGTGGGCGCGCTCTACCTCTTCTACCTCGCCTGGCAAAGCTGGAAGCAATCGCGCAACGCCGCCAAACCGGTGGCGACCGAGGAGCAACCGGTCAACCCGGGCTTCCGCGCCCTCTACTGGAAAGCCTTCGGCCTCGCCGCCAGCAACCCCAAGGACATCCTCTTCTTCGCCGCCTTCCTGCCCCAGTTCATCAGCGCCGACCGCCCGCTGCTGGGCCAGCTCTCGGTGATGATCGCCACCTGGGCCGTGCTGGACCTCGCCTGCAAACTCTTCTACGGCCTCAGCGCCCACGCCGCCGCCCGCTACCTGCGTTCCGGCCAGGGCCAGGCCTGGTTCAACCGCGTCAGCGCCGGGCTGTTCGGCGCAGCGGGGACGGCGGCGCTGATCTCGCGCTGACGCCTTCCGCCGGCTCGATAAGGGCGGATTTCCGCCAGAAACACCCAGAAACGTGGCGGTTTCCCGCCATGAATTCCCCGCAGCGCTCGCAAGCGCTGCTCCGCAGGACCCAGAATCCGTGCCTCAACGCGCCTGGTACGGGTCTTGCCATTGCATCGCCAACGAGCCGACAAGAACAAGACTGGCCGTGATTCAGGTACTGACCGCTTTCCCCCTGGTCAGCGCCTAGACTTGCTCTTGTCAGCCGTAGTAGCGCTACCCGCGCATGGATCTGCTTACAACTACAAGAGGAAGTCCCATGTTCAAACCCACGCTAAAAGCTCTCGCCTGTGCACTCGCCCTGGGTGCCGCCAGCCTGGCGCATGCTGCCGATCCCATCGTCATCAAGTTCTCCCACGTCGTCGCCGAACACACGCCCAAGGGCCAGGGCGCGCTGCTATTCAAGAAACTCGCGGAAGAACGCCTGCCCGGCAAGGTCAAGGTCGAGGTCTACCCGAACTCCTCGCTCTTCGGCGACGGCAAGGAAATGGAAGCGCTGCTGCTGGGCGACGTGCAGATGATCGCGCCCTCCCTGGCCAAGTTCGAGCAGTACACCAAGCAGGTGCAGCTGTTCGACCTGCCCTTCCTGTTCAACGATATCCAGGCCGTCGACCGCTTCCAGCTCAGCCCCGAGGGCCAGGGCCTGCTGAAGTCCATGGAGAGCAAGAACATCACCGGGCTGGGTTACTGGCACAACGGCATGAAGCAGCTCTCGGCCAACAAGCCCCTGCGCGAACCCAAGGACGCCCGCGGCCTGAAGTTCCGCGTGCAGGCTTCCGCCGTGCTCGAGGAGCAGTTCAAGGCCGTACGCGCCAACCCGCGCAAGATGAGCTTCGCCGAGGTCTACCAGGGCCTGCAGACCGGCGTGGTCAACGGCGCCGAGAACCCCTGGTCGAACATCTACTCGCAGAAGATGCATGAAGTGCAGAAGTACATCACCGAATCCAACCACGGTGTGCTCGACTACATGCTGATCACCAACACCAAGTTCTGGAACGGCCTGCCGCCGGATGTACGCAGCGAGCTGGAGAAGATCACCCAGGAAGTCACCGCCGAGGTGAACAAGCAGGCCGAAGCCCTCAACCAGGGTGACAAGCAGCGCATCATCGAAGCCAAGACCAGCGAGATCATCGAACTCACCCCCGAGCAGCGCAACGAATGGCGCGACGCCATGAAGCCGGTGTGGAAGAAGTTCGAAGGCGAGATCGGCGCCGACCTGATCAAGGCCGCCGAAGCGGCCAACCAGGCTCAGTAACCGCCGGCCGGCGCGGGACCACCGCGCCGGCACCGCCTCCAGCCATCAGGAGACACCATCCATGAACGCCCTAAGGCGCGTCTGGGACCACTTCGAGGAAGGCTTCATCGCCTTCCTCCTGGCGGCCATGACGCTGGTCACCTTCGTCTACGTGATCCTCAACAACCTCTACACCCTCTTCTACAACCTCGCCGACCGCTGGGAAGGTGCCAGCGAAAGCCTCTTCGCCATCGGCGACAGCATCATGGGCATGGCCCAGGCCATGACCTGGAGCACCTCGCTGACCAAGGCCCTGTTCGCCTGGCTAATCTTCTTCGGCCTTTCCTACGGCGTACGTACCGCCGGCCACATCGGCGTCGACGCCCTGGTCAAGCTCGCCTCGCGCAAGGTGCAACGCATCATCGGCGTCATCGCCTGCCTCTGCTGCCTGGCCTACGCCGGCCTGCTGGGCGTGGCCAGCTTCGAGTGGGTGCAGACCCTGTTCACCGCCGCCATCGGCGCAGAAGACCTCGGCCACTACGGCGTCATGCAATGGCAGATCGGCCTGATCGTGCCCCTCGGCTTCGCCATGGTCTTCATCCGCTACGGCGAAATCCTCGTGCGCCTGCTGCAGAACCGGCAGACCGGTCTCGGCCTGGCCGATGAAGCCGCCGACGCCCTGAAACTCACCGAGCTCGAGGAAGGCAAGCAATGACCATCCTGTTCCTCTTCCTCCTGCTGTTCCTGCTGATGTTCATCGGCGTGCCCATCGCCATCTCCCTGGGCCTCGCCGGCTCGCTGACCATCATGCTGTTCAGCCCCGACTCGGTGCGCTCGCTGGCCATCAAGCTGTTCGAGACCTCCGAGCACTACACCCTGCTGGCCATTCCCTTCTTCCTGCTGGCCGGCGCCTTCATGACCACCGGCGGCGTGGCCAAGCGCCTGATCGACTTCGCCAACGCCTGCGTCGGCCACATCCGCGGCGGCCTCGCCATCGCCGCAGTACTGGCCTGCATGCTGTTCGCCGCCCTCTCCGGCTCCAGCCCCGCCACCGTGGCCGCTGTGGGTTCCATCGCCATCGCCGGCATGGTGCGCTCCGGCTACCCGCAGGCGTTCGGCGCCGGCATCGTGTGCAACGCCGGCACCCTGGGCATCCTCATCCCGCCGTCCATCGTCATGGTGGTCTACGCCGCCGCCACCGAAACCTCGGTGGGCAAGCTGTTCATGGCGGGCGTCGTCCCCGGTCTTCTACTTGGCCTGGTGCTGATGGTGGCGATCTACATCATCGCGGTGAAGAAGAACCTGCCCGCCATGCCCCGCGCCACCTTCCGCGAATGGCTCAGCGCCGCGCGCAAGGCGATCTGGGGGCTGCTGCTGATGGTGATCATCCTCGGCGGCATCTACTCCGGCATGTTCACCCCCACCGAAGCCGCCGCCGTCGCCGCCGTCTACTCGGCCTTCATCGCCCTGTTCGTCTACAAGGACATGAAGCTCAGCGAAGCACCCAAGGTGCTGCTGGAGTCGGGCAAGCTGTCGATCATGCTGATGTTCATCATCGCCAACGCCATGCTCTTCGCCCACGTGCTGACCACCGAGCAACTGCCCCAGCAGATCACCGCCTGGGTCATCGAAGCGGGGCTCACCCCCTTCATGTTCCTGCTCATGGTCAACATCGTGCTGCTGGTGGCCGGTGCCTTCATGGAGCCCTCGGCGATCATCCTGATCCTCGCGCCCATCCTCTTCCCCATCGCCATGAAGCTGGGCATCGACCCGATCCACCTCGGCATCATCATGGTCGTCAACATGGAAATCGGCCTGATCACCCCACCCGTGGGGCTCAACCTCTTCGTCACTTCCGCGGTGACCGGCATGCCGCTGACCTCCACCATCCGCGCCGCCATGCCCTGGCTGATGATCCTGCTCGCCTTCCTGATCCTCATCACCTACGTGCCCTGGATCTCCCTGGCACTGCCCAACTGGCTGGGTATGAGCTGACTGTTCGCAGATGCAAAAAAGCCCGGCTTAGTGCCGGGCTTTTTTATGGGGGCGTAAAGACTTAGCTGCTAGCACTAATTAGACGCTACTCGGCTGTCTCCTGCAGTCCCAAATAGGACCGCATACTATCGAGCGACAGAACAGAGAAATCGAAAGGACAGTCTTCCATGCGATCACCACTATCGCCTACTAAATAACTAACGCAAGATCTAAGCTGAGTTATGACCGAGAGCATTTGCCATGACCAACATCACCGCTTTCAGCTCAAAAGCGCTTCTGTAGGCCACTAATTTCTCGCAATAGTTAACATACCCGCAACACCCCACCATTAAATCAAAAAGGCATGCCCACTATTGATTAACAAGCCGCCTAAACTCATCCAATACACCACAGATCAAATCAATTCGATAATCGTTCTCTAATCGAATCTTTGCCTTAGCCAAAATCAAATTCAATTTATCTTTCGGATAAATATCCGAAATCATATTCAAATCTTGCATTGTCGTATCAATCAGATTTTTCAGCTCTTGCAAAATTTCAGCCTTTACCAAACCTGCATCCAAATGCAAATCTATGCAACCTGGACCGTCAAACATAATAGAGTCGCTCCAGACATCAAAAAGACCAATCAAAAGCGCCGAACCAGTAGACCTACCTTTCTCCATTAGCAAAAAACAAACTACGGAAAGATCCAAGTCATGAACACGAATATTTTTACCTTGAAACTCAATAATTGAATATGCCATACAGCACCCTTACTCAATATATATAATAGGCTTATTTGTTCTCAAGCCGCCTTGAACCTGAGCTTTTAGCACAGAAATCTGCTCTTTTGATAGACCCAAGGTATCAACAACAACAGCCTTAGAAGCTGTAGAGTTATTCGCCTCTTTAATAATAGATCGCCCAAGCCCTTCGATTCTTCTGGGAGTAATGTCAATAGATGACCCATCATTAGCCCTAAGTGGGCCTTTCAAATCAAAAGCTCCCAGCTTAGAGTCGATAAAATCTGTTGCTCCATCCGTGCTTCTTAGAACGGTGCGTCCAGTAGCTTGCTCGAAACGGGCAGCACCTATCCCCTCTCTAACAAGCATTTGATTACGGTCAGGATCCAAGGCCAGTTCAAGTGAACGCTTTCTAATTTCCAGAGAGTCAATTAGCTTTGCTACCTCTTCGGACTTACTGCCTGGAGCAATCTTCGGCGCCTCTACCGTAGCATGCACCACACACCCACCAGCCCCACACTGCAAGCAATTACCGGTGTTGTGCACCCACGTTTTCAGGTTCCCTACATAGAAGGTGTGGCCAATATCCACCGTTAGGTTGTAGGTCACCCCTTGAGGCTGAACCATCTCAATGGATTCGACCAGGATGGAAGCACCATTGCTGCTGCCATCGCCTAGCGACTGCAGTTCATCACCCGGTTTGAGGCTGATCGCAGGCACGAAGTCATTGCGTACTGGTACATAGAAGGGGTGACCCGGTGTAACCAAGAGCGTGTCGGCCAGATCCTTGTCAGTAGACTTCAGCTTCAGCCGGTAGATCGCCTGGTCGGTGCGGATATGCGTAGCCGTGACTGCAGCGGCAAAGGGTTTACCTCCCTTCTCCGGCTTGCTCCAAACAATGTCTCCAGCCTTGATCGTCTCAATGGCCTTATCGCCATCTGGAGTTGAAACCATAGTTCCGGCGGCAAAGCAGCAAGGTTTGACCAGTTTCCCAGTAGCAGTCTGGTCGTAATATTTGGCCAGTTCTTTTTGAGAGGGGGCAACGGTACCGGACTCGAGCCCCTTCAGCTTCGCACTGAGCCGCTCGATAGCAACGACACTCTCTGCAACCTTGGTACTTAGCTTGCCCCCGCCCGCAGCTTTCAGGACAGTGGCCAGCTTCTCGAGCTTGGCGAGCTTGGCTGCAGGTCCTAACAAATCCCAGACACCGGGTTCAATTATCTCGCTGACAACTTGTCCTAACTCTGCAACAGCCTTGAAATTGCCAGCGATATCCTGATGGATCTTCTGAATCTCACGGACCTCGACAGGTAGCTCATTAAGCTGCTTATCAATGTCAGCAAGAAGAGTGGACAACTCTTTTTGAGTATCTTTTATAACGAGTTCACGGGACTCTGAGTCCAGTATTCTCTGCAGCTCATCGGAACTCTTCGAATCTACATCGGCTCTTGCCTTGGCAGCATCCTTGTCGCTCGCGGCATTCAGCTTGTCGGTGCCGATAGCGATAATTTCCTTTTGAACATTCTGCCTATCAACTAGCTGCTGCGAAGAAAACTCCTTCTCCAGAACCTGGCTCGCGAACCTGTCTTCCACCATGCGCATGGCGTCCTGACCAGCCAGGATCTCCTGCTCTATCTGCTCACAGTTGCCGTTGGCGCGGCAATTCTTCAGGCGCTCGGTATTCTCTGCACTGATCTTCTTGAAGTCTGCAACGACCTTGTCGCAAGCAGCTTGGGTAGTGCACTGGTTCAGCTGTTTGACAAATGCTTCGACATCCTGATGCCGGAGGTAGTTATTGGCCGTAGCGTTAGCCGCAACCGTCGCTGCTACCTGCGCATCCCCCCCTGACAACCCCGCTGCCAAAACCCCCACCAACTGGGAAAGCATCAACAGCTTCTGTCTCCCCTCCTGATAGGCCGCGCTTGTTCTTTCCAGATCGGCAGGAGCGATATGGTCCCCAATCCAGCCCAACATGACTTCGTTGGCACCAGCCGCGATAGCACCGGTGCGGAAATCGCCGCCCATAGCCTCGGAAAGCATCCCTCCCAAGGTGGCGTGCAACGCAATTTTCTCGAAGCTGCCGGACTCAAGCGGCAGTTTCCCAATGGCATCCGCGCCCATGGCACCGGCAATACCTACAGCATTGCCCAGCGCAGCATCTCGAAGGTTGTCCTTGATGCTGCCGCCGTAAATAGCGGTTTTAACGCCCGCTTGCACGACAGTTACCTTGGCCACCTCTCCAACACTCTGCCAGTTGAATCTCATCGCCCCGGGATCGTACCCACCAACCAGCCCAGCGGTTACACCGCTGGCCACGTAACCCTTCACGGAGTCCTTCGAGGTCATGTCCTTGGTGATGGCCCCCAGGTTGCCGCGATTGTTGATAGTGCTGATAACACCCTTGGTCGCCACGCTGGTAACGACGGCACCGCCAACTGTGCCAAGCGCACCTGCAGCAGGCCCGACAACAGCCGCCATCACGATCGCGATGATCAGTTGCGCGCCAGCCCCCAACCCTGAATTGCTGTACTTGAAGGAGTCGTGGATCTCTTTCACACGACGCCAATCCACATCACCTCGCTGCTCTGCGTCTTTCAGCCAAGCAAGCTGCGGATCGGCGGCCACCATGGAGTCGATAGTCTGACGGACGCTCTGCTGGTCGATGTGCTTGATATCGATCTTCAGGCCGTCGGCAGCCTTGATAGCGATTTCGCCCTGAGCGACTAGCTGACTCTGCAATACCGTTTCATCGGTCTTGCCTTTGCCCTCCATCGAATTCCAGAGAAAGCTGTTATTGCTCTTCTCATGGCTCTCCTGGTGCATGTCCTTCACCGCCTCGAAGGTGATGGCACCACCGCTTTCGAGGGTCAGGCTACCGCCGCTTTCCAGGTGAGCGCGCTGGTAAAGCTGGTCACCTTCGCTGGCGAGGGTGAGGTCGCCGCCGGTGATGATGCTGGTGCCGACATTGCGGACATCGGTGACTTCGTCGCGCTGGGTCTTCTTGGCGCCGAAGGCCCCCTTCTTCTTCATGTCGTAAAGGTGGTAGTCGCTGTCCTGCCCTGCGGTCAGGGCCAGCTGCTCGCCGGCGTACAGGTAGGCTTCGTCGCCGGCCTTGAGCTTGCTGGCGCTGAGCAGCAGGTTGCCGCCCGCCTCGATATCGAGATCGCCGCCCGCTTCGATCACCGCCGCCTGCTGGCGGATGGTGCTGTCTTCCTTGTTGATCTTCTTGCCGCTGCGCTTGTAGCGGTATTCGCTGCTGCTCTCGTCGGCTGCCGCAGCGATGGTGATGTCGCGCTCGGCCTCCAGGCTGATGTCGCCCCCCGCCTTGACGGTGCTGGCGATCACGGCGAGATCCTGCCCGGCGCTGGCCTGCAGGTTGCCGCCGATCTGCACATCACTCCCATGCTGGGTAGTGCTGGTATTGCTCCAGAAGTGGCGCTTGTCCTGGCGCATGCTGCCGTTTTCTTCGGCAGCAGATGCGATGACCAGGTCATTGCCGGCGCTCAGGGTGGCGTTGCCGCCGGCCTTGAGGCTGCCTCCGATGTTCTGGATGTCGCGCCCGGCGGAGAGGTTCAGGCTGTTGCTCGCCTCGATCCCGGCGGCCTTGTCCACCACGCTGGTGAGCTGGCTGAAGTTCTTGCCGCTGCGGGCGTCCTGGCTGATGGTGCGCTCGTTGATGATGTCGCCGGTGAGGGCGATGGCGCTGACGTCCTTGCCGTTGATGATGCCGCCACGGGCGTTGCGGATGCTGTCGGTGGCCAGCAGGGACAGGCGATCTCCTGCCTGCATCAGGCCACGGTTGTCGATGTTCAGGGCGGACGCCTGCAGCTGGTTGCTGGCACGCAGGGTGCCGCTGTTACTGAGGGTGCTGCCGCTGATGAGGGCGACGTCCTGGCCCTGGATCAGTGCGCCGCTTGGCGCCAGGCGGTCCTTGGCCTGAGCCAGGTAGAGCACCGGCACCAGCACCTTCTCGCCATTCACGTCCTGCTCCTGCATCCACACGATGTCGTGGGTCAGGGCAGCCACTTGCTCGGCGCTCAGGGCCACGCCCGGGGCGAGGTTGAGGGCTTCCTTGCTGGCGATGGCGTTGTCCATCAGGTACTTGAACTGAGCCTCATCCGAAGCGAGCCCGTCGATGAAGCGCTTGCCGGTGCGGGCGACCACCGCTTCGCGGATCAGGCGCTGCTCGTAGAGGCCATCACCCAGGCGTTTCTGCGCCTGGTCGGCGTCGAAGCCGAGGCGGTTCAGCATGTAG
The DNA here is from genome assembly GCF_032621735.1 of Pseudomonas sp. zfem005. NCBI lineage: Bacteria > Pseudomonadati > Pseudomonadota > Gammaproteobacteria > Pseudomonadales > Pseudomonadaceae > Pseudomonas > Pseudomonas sp. zfem005. The sequence continues at coordinate 278,624 of NZ_JAVYJE010000003.1, forward strand.
TCGGAGCTGAGGAAGCTCTTCAGGTTGGCGAACTCGGCGCGCGTCTCGACCAGGTAGCGATGGCCGGCCCCTTGATTGACATGGAACAGGCCGTTCTGGCCCTGGGGCAGGCCGAAGCCCGGCAGCGTCACCGGGTTGACCGCCTGCTGGTTGGCGTCCGGCGCCAGTTGTGCATTGAGCTGCACCACCAGCGGTTGGCTGGTGAGGCCTACCTGGCTGTCCAGGTTCTGGGCGGTGCCGCCCTGGGGGGCCTGGTTGGCCAGGACCGAGTCGTTGGTGATGGGCTGGGTGGCCTGAATGCTGACGTTGCCGCCGGCCTGGATGATGGCCGGCGAACCGGTTCCGGTAGGCGTGCGGGTCTCGACGTCGCTGGTCAACGCCCAGCTGTAGAGTGCACTGGGCACTTCCTTCGGCATCGGCTGGGCGTTGTAGGGATTGATGTAGTTGTCGCGGAAGCGCTCATCGGTGCCGTCGGTGACGCGGCCGGTATTGAAACGACGGACGCGCTCGATGATGCCGGTGGCGGCACCGGTGTTCTCCAGGCTGGTGCCCTGGATACCGATGTTGCCGGTGGCGCTCAGGCTGCTGTAACGGTTGGCGATGACGCCGCCCTGGATATCGAGGTTGCCGCCGCTGTGGATGCGCGAGGCGGCGGAGTCTTCCAGGACCGAGCTTTCGAAGCGCTCGGTGGCGACGTAGTCGACGTTGTGGTGATCACCGCTGCAGTCGTAGCAGACCACGCTGATGGAGCCGGAGACCAACGTCTTGCCGGGGGTGAACAGCTCCTTGCGGTTGGTCAGGGTGGCGGCACGCAGGGTCATGTCGCCCGTGGACTCGATGCCGCCGGAACGGTTCTCCAGCAACGCCATCTGCCCATTCGCATCGTCCTTCGCCGCGCTCAACGCGCCCAGGCTGTAGAGGTCGCCCTTGAGGTTGGTGAGGCTGTCGGCGCGCAGGGCCATGTCGGCGCCGCTGAAGACCAGGCCCTGGTTGAGCAGGGTCGGGGCTTCGATGCGCAGCTTCTGCGCGGCGCCGAGGGTGCCGCGGTTGTCGAGGCTGGCGACGATCAACAGGGCATCGCCCACGGTGCTGATAGTGCCGGCGTTGACCAGGCTGCTGCCGAGGCGGAACTCGCCCTTGCCGCCGCTGCGCAGTTGCGCGCCCTGGCCGAGTTCGGCATTGGCGGCGCTGAGGGTCAGGTCGCCCAGGCTCTTCAGGCTGCCGTTGCCCTGGTAGCGGCCGGTGAGGACCAGTTGCAGCTTGCCTTCGGTTTCGATGGCGCCGTCGTTGGTCCAGTCGCCGCCACTGGCGGTGATGTCGTCGATGGATACCAGCTTGCCGCTGGCGGTCTGGGTGAAGGTGCCGACCTTGAGGTCCAGGCGCTGGGCCAGCAGCAGGCTGCTGTTGGTCCAGTCGGCGACGTCGAGGCTGAGCACGCCGTTGGTGATGAAGCTGCCGCCGGCCTGCCCGGCATCGGCCAGGCTGAGGGCGAAGCCCTGGGTACCGACGTGACGCAGGGTGCCCTGCTGGTTGCTGAGGCTGGCGCTGGTGAGGCTGAAGCCGGCGTTGCCGATTTCCACCAGGCCGCCGTCGTTGTCGAAGCGGCCGCCGATGGCGAAAGCGCTGGTGCCGGTGCTGCCGAGTGCGCGCAGCTTGCCGCCGGCGTTGCTGGCGGAGCCGACGTCGAGGGCGAGGGTCTTGCTGGCTTCGATCAGGCCGCCGTCGTTGGCCAGCTTGCCGCTCAGGGTGAGACTGGCGCTGTCGCCACCCACAGTGCCGCCCTGGTTGCGCAGGCTGTCGACATCGACCGTCACCGCCTTTTTCGCCAGGAGTTGGCCGCCGTCGTTGATGACCTCGCCGCGCTTGATATCCAGGTCGCCCTGGGTGGCGACGATCTGGCCCTGGCCGTTGTCCAGGCGGGTGGTGCTGGTGAGCTCGACGCTGTCGCCCTGGATACGGCCCTGGCCGTTACCGAGGCTGTCGACGGTGGCGGTGAGGGCGCCGCCCTGGGCATTGAGGCGGCCTTGCTGGTTGAGCAGGTCGCCGGCCGCGAGGGTCAGCTTGCCGTCGCCGGCGAGGACCTTGCCGCTGCGGTTGTCCAGGCGGGTGCTGGCGGTGGCCTTGAGCTCACCGCTGTCGGCCTGGAGGGTACCGCCCTGGTTGTCCAGCACGGCGGTGGTGAGGGTCAGGCCGTCGGCCTTGGAGAGGATCAGGCCATCGCCGAGGTTCTTCACCTCATCGGTGACGGTAATGGTCAGTGCCTTGTTGGCGGCCAGGGTGCCACCGCTGTTGTCCAGCTGCTTGCCGTCGACCTTCAGGTCCTGCCGGCCGATGAGTTGGCCACCCTGGTTTTCCAGGGTCTGGGCCTTCACCTGGGCGGAGCCGGCGGCGACCAGCTGCGCGCCCTGGTTGTCGAGCTTCGCCAGGTCGGTGGTGAGGGTGCCCTGGGCCAGCACCTTGCCGCGGTTGGTCAGGGTGCCGCCCTGGAGGTCGAGCACGCTGGCGGTGTTGGCGCTGCCGTCGGCGTGCACGCCGGCTTCCAGGTTCCCCTGGTTGTCGATGCGCGCGGCGTTCAGGCTCAGGTCACCGGCGGCCGCCACGCTTTCCTTCACCTCGACCGTGCCGCCGCCGGTGACGCTGGCCTTGCCGCCGGCGTAGGCGCTGCGGGTCAGGTCGACATCGTTGGCTTTGAGAGTGATGTCGCCGCTGGCGGCAGTACGCGCCAGGGTCAGCTTGCCGTTGGCATCGATCTGGATGTCGCCGCCGCTGGCGGCCATGTCGCCGGCCAGCTTCACGCCCACGCCCTGCTCGGTGCCCACCAGGCGGATAGCGCCGGCGTACATGCCGCCGAGGGCGGAGCTGTCGATGGCCAGTTGCGGCTTGGCGCTGCCGTCGTCGGCCTTGGTAGTGACGGCCAGGGTGGCGGCGTCTACCTCGTTGCGGCCAGTGACCATGGCCAGCTGCTTGGCGTGCAGCTCGGCGTTGATATGCGCACTGCGGGTGATCAGCTCGAACTGGTCGACATTGCCGACGTTGAGGCCGGCACCCTCGATGGCGATGTCGCCGCCGTCCACGTCGTAGCGGTCGAGACGGCCATTCTCCACCACCGGCTTGCCGGTGCTCAGGGTGGCCTTGGGCGTATTGATGAAGCCGCAGCCGTCACAGGTGATGCCGTGGGGGTTGGCGACGATGACGTGGGCGCCCTGCCCGGCCACCTCGGTGTAGCCCTTGAGCTGGCTGGGGCTGCCGCCGTTGACCTCGTTGAGGATGAGGCCCGCGGCGCGGCCGTTGAGGTTGGTGTTGCCGATGATGTAGCCGCCGAGCTGGGTGTTCTGCAGCTTGTCGGTGGCGTTGTTGAGGATCAGCCCCTGCTGGCCGACGTTGTAGTCGGTGAAGCGGTTGTGGGACAGGCCGTTGGCGTTGGGCGTGGCGATGTTGACCACGGGCACGCCATTGCCGGCACTGCCGATGCTAGTGTTGCCGCCAGCGGCCGCGTCCACCGCCAGGTCGGCGGCGGTGGAGACGATGGGGTTGAGGAACATCACGCCGACGAGGATGGTGGCGATGTTCTGGAACAGGGGGCTGCGAACGTCCATGTACTGGAACTCCGGGCGAAGCTGAAATCAGAAGAAGAGGTCGAAGCGGAAGTACACCGGGTGCTCCTGGCGCGTGATGGCGTCAGGGCGTTCCAGGGACCGCGCGAAGGTGACCGAGGCGGCCAGGTGCTGGCCCCGGGCGCTGAACTCGAAGGCGTTGCCGCTGAGGCGGCCGCTCTGGCCGGGGTTGTAGCGATCGCCGTGGATCACCCCCAGGTCGTAGGCGAAGGCAGCACCGTATTCCTGCACGAAGGGCTGCAGCACAGCCCAAGTCACCGGCCGGCGCCAGCGCAGCTGGTTGCGCCAGTAGGCGCCGGTGTCGCCGGAGAGGGATTGCTCCTTGAAGCCACGCACCGAACTGAGGCCGCCGACGCTGATGCGTTGCGGGCTGTAGAGCACGTCTTCGCTGTGTTGGCCGTTGACCAGGCTGTCGAAGCTGAAGGATTCCCCCAGCAACTGGAAGGACTGCAGATAGCTGGCGGTGAGGCTGTACTTGTTGTAGCGGGCCTCGGGCGAACCATGGAACGGCGTGCGATCGTGCTGGGCATCGAAGGCGCCGATACCACGCTGCCAGCCGATATCGACGTTGACGAAGGCGTTGCCGATACGGCGGCCATGGTTGAAGCCCAGTTGGGATTCGGTCAGGCGCGGGCTGGAAGTGCCGAGCAGGCTGTTCTCCACGTAGTTGCGCGTTTCCACATGGGCGATGCCGAGGCTGGCGGCGGTCTTGCTGACGCTGTCGCGGTGCAGCACACGCTCGGCGCGCAACTGGTGGTTCTTGCTCTCGCCGTCGGTGACGAAGGGGAAGCCGCTGTTGTCGTTGCGGGTGCGGTAGTAGCTCTGGCTGTAGGCGTAGCTGAAGTTCCACCAGCCGTACGGCAGGTTGTAGAGAAAGCTCTGGTTGGCCGAGTGCTTCCAGTGGTCGCTGACCAGGTCACCGCCGCCGCGCAGGCTGAGCTGGTCGGCCAGGCCGAAGGGGCTGTCCCAGTCGAGGCTGGCGCCCCATTGCTGCTCGCCGGTGCTGCGCTGGCCGTCGTTGTGACGGTTCAGGCCCACGCGCCAGGGTTTGCTCGGCTCGCCCTTGAGCTGCACGCGGCTGCCACCCACGTCCGCGCCGGGCACCAGTTCCAGTTGCGCGGGGCGCGACGGCAGGCGGTTGATCTGGTCCACCAGCTGTTCCATTTCGCGCAGGTCGAGCACTTTGCCGTTGCGGGCGGGCGACGCCATGGCCAGCTCGCGGTCGCTGGCGATGGCAGAGCTGTCGAGGCCTTCGAGCTTGCCTTCGACCACGATGACGTCCAGCTCGCCGTCGGCCAGGTCCTGCTGCGGCAGGTAGGCGCGCGAAGTGACGTAGCCCTTGTCGATGTAGTGCTGGGTGATGGCCTTGAGCAGCTCGTTGAGGCGCCCGCTGTCCAGGCACTGGTTTTCGAAGGGCTTGAGCAGCTCGCGCTGGCGCGACGCGGAAATCAGGCTGGCACCCTGCAGGCGGATGCTGCGGATGTCGAAGCACGGCCCCTGGCTGGCGGGGGCGCTGGGCTGGACGGGAGCCTCGCGGCCGGGCAGTTGCTGCAGGTCCTGCAGGCGCTTGCGCTGTTCTTCGAGGATGCGGTCCTGGCGCTCGCGGATCAGGTCGCGATCACCCGCGAAGGGCGCGCCGGGGCTGTCAGCGGCAAAAACAGAAAAAGCGGGAAAAAGCAGGCAGAAGCCCGCAGCGAAAGACTGCAGACGCATTGCGACCTTCCTTGGAATAGTGGCATCTCGACATCGGGGCGGCATTTTTATGGCGCCAGCGACTTTGCTCAAGCCCTTTCCCGACCAAATGCGAACCACTCGTCAGAGAGGGGCGAAATGCGATCACCCTGGTACGAAAGTGCCATACCACGCAGTCCAGATAGGACTCTCCTGTCTAGCTCCATGCCGACAGGCGCCAAATCGCAGGCAAAAAAAAGCCCGCAGTGTGGACGGGCTGGGAAAAAGGACTCGCTGATGAGTCAGGGGGTAAGACGGGTACTAGCTACCGCGGTAGGTGGAGTAGCTGTAGGGGGAGATCAGCAGCGGCACGTGGTAGTGGTCCTGCTCGGCACTGATGCCGAAACGCAGCACGACCACGTCGAGGAAGGCCTGCTCGGGCAGTTTCACGCCACGCTTGCGGTAATAGTCGCCCGCATGGAAGTGCAGCTGATAGACGCCGGTGGCGTAGCTCTCGCCCTGCAGCAGGGGAGCATCGCAACGGCCGTCGTCGTTGGTGGTGGTGCGGGTGATCAGCTCCATGCCGCCGTTCTCGACGCGGTAGAGCTCGATGCTGATGTCGCTGCCAGGGCAACCGTGGGCGGCATCCAGTACGTGGGTGGTCAATCGTCCCATTGCTTTCCGGGCTCCCGCTGCAGTCGTCGACCCGCGGTTGCCACGCCTCCTCTTCTCGTTGAATTCGGTGCATCCAGGGTGCCTACCGCCCCATGAAAGGGCATCCAAGGCACCGCGATGCGACAAATATAAGACATTATTCTTCAGAATTGTACACAATTATTCGAGAATTTTTCCCACCTCCATGGGCGCTCGGGCAGCTGGCACCATTTTGATGCATACCTCCACCCGACAAGGGTTTTATTGCAAAGAGCTGACCAATCAGGCAAGTTTTTTGCAAACCTGCAGAACGTCGACTTGGGCAAATATTCGATTTACAAAACGCAACGACATTTGTATACAATCACCCATCGCGTTCGCGCAGCCACGGCTCCGCGAACCCTCAATAGACAAGAAGGAATCCAGTAGTGAGCCTCGACTACCCCCGCGACCTGATCGGCTACGGCAGCAATCCCCCGCATCCGCACTGGCCGGGCGAGGCTCGCGTCGCCCTCTCCTTCGTCCTCAACTATGAGGAAGGCGGCGAACGCAACATCCTTCATGGCGACAAGGAATCCGAAGCCTTCCTCTCCGAGATGGTCGCGGCGCAGCCCCTGCAGGGCGCGCGCAACATGAGCATGGAATCCCTCTACGAATACGGTAGCCGTGTCGGCGTCTGGCGCCTGCTCAACCTGTTCAAGAAGCACGACATCCCGCTGACCATCTTCGCCGTCGCCATGGCCGCCCAGCGTCACCCGGACGCCATCCGCGCCATGGTCGAGGCCGGCCACGAGATCTGCAGCCACGGCTACCGCTGGATCGACTACCAGTACATGAGCGAGGAGCAGGAGCGCGAGCACATGCTCGAGGCCATCCGCATCCTCACCGAACTGACCGGCGAGCGCCCCGTGGGCTGGTACACCGGCCGTACCGGCCCGAACACCCGCCGCCTGGTGATGGAGGAAGGTGGCTTCCTCTACGACTCCGACACCTACGATGACGACCTGCCCTACTGGGACCCGGCCAGCACCGTGGAGAAGCCGCACCTGGTCATCCCCTACACCCTCGACACCAACGACATGCGCTTCACCCAGGTGCAGGGCTTCAACAAGGGCGACGACTTCTACGAATACTTGAAGGACGCCTTCGACGTGCTCTACGCCGAAGGTGCAGCCGGCGCGCCGAAGATGCTGTCCATCGGCATGCACTGCCGCCTGCTGGGCCGCCCCGCGCGCCTCGCCGCCCTGGCCCGCTTCATCGAATACGTGAAGAGCCACGACAAGGTCTGGTTCGCCCGCCGCGTGGACATCGCCCGCCACTGGCACACCACCCACCCTTTCCAAGGCAACGCCCAATGAGCAGCTTCCAGAAGATCACCCCGTCCAGCCTGTCCCGCGATGCCTTCGTCAGCGCCTTCGCCGACATCTACGAGCATTCGCCCTGGGTCGCCGAGAAGGCCTACGACCTCGGCCTGGACGCCAGCGTCGACCAGATCGACGGCCTGCATCAGCGCATGTCCGACATCCTCCTCAGCGCCAGCCACGATGCCCAGCTGGCCCTGATCAACGCTCACCCGGACCTGGCAGGCAAGGCCGCCGTCCGTGGCGAACTGACCGAAGCCAGCACCAGCGAACAGGCCGGTGCCGGCATCCACGAATGCACGGCTGAAGAGTTCACGCGCTTCACCGAGCTGAACGACGCCTACAAGGCCAAGTTCGGGTTCCCTTTCATCATGGCGGTGAAGGGCAGCAATCGGCACCAGATCCTGGCGGCCTTCGAGGAGCGCATCCACAACTCCCCCGAAGCCGAGTTCAGCCGGGCCCTGGCCGAGATCAACAAGATCGCGCTGTTCCGCCTGCAGCAGATGTAACCCCAGCTGCACGCACGCCGCACCACGCAATGCCACTGTTTCAAGGCAGACAGCAACGATGAAGAGCTACGCAGTCCCCTTCGAAAAGTACGTCAACCTAGCCGATGCCCGTCTCGGGACCCGAGCCATCTCGGTCACCGACGACTGGTTCGCTGACGTCAACCGCCTGTTCCAGCCGACCGCGGCCGTCTGGAAGGAAGGCGTGTTCGACGACAACGGCAAGTGGATGGACGGCTGGGAATCCCGCCGCAAGCGCTTCGAAGGTTACGACCATGCCGTGATCCGCCTGGGTGTACCGGGCTCGATCAAGGGCGTGGACATCGACACCAGCTTCTTCACCGGCAACTACCCGCCGTCCGCGTCCCTCGAAGGCTGCTTCGTGGCCAACGGCGACCCGGACGAGAACACCCAGTGGAGCGACGTGCTCGGCGCGGTTGAGCTCAAGGGCGACAGCCACCACTACCACGCGATCGACAACGACCAGGCCTTCACCCACCTGCGTTTCAACATCTACCCCGATGGTGGTGTGGCGCGCCTACGCGTATACGGCGTGCCCCATCGCGACTGGAGCGCGGTCGGCGACAACGAGCAGGTCGACCTCGCCGCCGCCCTCAATGGCGGCCGCGCGCTGGCCTGCTCCGACGAGCACTTCGGCCGCATGGGCAACATCCTCAACCCGGGCCGTGGCATCAACATGGGTGACGGCTGGGAAACCGCCCGCCGCCGCACGCCTGGCAACGACTGGGTGATAGTCGCCCTCGGCCACCCCGGCGAAATCGAGCGCATCGTGGTCGACACCCTGCACTTCAAGGGCAACTACCCCGACAGCTGCTCGATCCAGGCGGCCTTCGTCAAAGGCGGCACCGACAGCCAGATCGAGACCCAGAGCCTGTTCTGGCGCGAACTGCTGCCGAGCCAGAAGCTCTCGATGCACACCGAGCACGAATACACCGAACAGATCCGGGCCCTCGGCCCCGTCACCCACGTACGCCTGAACGTGTTTCCGGACGGAGGCGTCAGCCGCCTGCGCCTGTTCGGCAAGGTGGCCAGTTAACGCCGGACAGCTTCCGGCAACCCCCGTCACCGTGGCGGGGCGACAGTAAGGATAAGAAGAACAGCATGCGCACTCTCAAGATCGAGCCCCTGACCAAAGAAGCCTTTGCCGCGTTCGGTGACGTCATCGAAACCGAAGGCAGCGAATTCTTCATGATCAACAACGGCTCCACCCGCCGCTACCACAAGCTGGCCACCGTCGAAACGGCCCAGCCGGACGACAAGGCGATCATCAGCATCTTCAGCGCCGAATCCCTGGAGATGCCCCGCCCCATCAGCATGCTTGAACGACATCCGCAGGGCAGCCAGGCCTTCATACCGCTGCTCGGCAACCCCTTTCTGGTCGTGGTCGCGCCCGTTGGCGATGCACCTGTACCGGGTCTGGTCCGTGCTTTCCTCACCAATGGCAAGCAGGGCGTTAATTACCATCGCGGCGTTTGGCACCACCCGGTGCTGACGATCGAAAAGCGGGATGACTTCCTGGTGGTTGATCGCAGTGGTTCTGGCAACAACTGCGATGAGCATTACTTCACCGAGGACGAACAGCTCTTCCTCGACCCCCACCACTAATAAGAGAAGCCCAGCGATCGCCGTGCCGATCGTTCGGGAAAGAGGTACGTACTGTGGAAGCACATCTGACCGAATGGCTGAACCTGAGCATTCGCTGGGTTCACATGATCACCGGTATCGCCTGGATCGGCGCATCGTTCTATTTCGTCTGGCTGGAGAACAACCTCAACCGCAAGGCCCCGCGCGACGGGCTGGCCGGTGACCTGTGGGCGATCCACGGGGGTGGCATCTACCACCTGGAGAAATACAAGCTCGCCCCGCCGAAAATGCCGGACAACCTGCACTGGTTCAAATGGGAAGCCTATTTCACCTGGCTGTCGGGCGTCGCCCTGCTGACCGTGGTGTTCTACCTGAACCCGACCCTGTACCTGATCGCCCCCGGCCTGGACCTCGCCCCTGCGGCAGCCATCGCCATCGGCGTGGGTTCGCTGATCGCCGGCTGGTTCATCTACGACCTGCTGTGCGACTCGCCCCTGGGCAAGCAACCCGCCCTGCTCGGCCTGATCCTCTTCGTGCTGGTGATCGGCGCGGCATGGGGCTTCACCCAGGTGTTCAGCGGTCGTGGTGCCTACATCCACGTCGGCGCACTGATCGGCACCATCATGGTCGGCAACGTGTTCCGCATCATCATGCCGGCACAGCGTGCACTGGTTAAGGCGATCGAAGAGAACCGCACCCCGGACCCGGCCCTGCCGGCCAAGGGCCTGCTGCGCTCGCGCCACAACAACTACTTCACCCTGCCGGTGCTGTTCATCATGATCAGCAACCACTTCCCGAGCACCTACGGCAGCAAGTACAACTGGCTGATCCTGGCCGGGATCGCGGTGATCGCCGTTCTCGTGCGCCACTACTTCAACACCCGCCACGAGAGCAACAAGTTCGCCTGGACCCTCCCGGCCGGCGCACTGGGCATGATCTGCCTGGCCTTCGTCACCTCGCCGAACTACAAGGCCGCCACCGCGCCCACCGCCAACGTCGCCCCGGTCACCGCACCGGCCAAGACCGAAGCCGCAGCGCCGGCAGCCACCACCGAAGCCAGCAAGCCCGCTGAGCAGGCCCAGGCTCCGGCCCAGCCCGCCACCGAGCAGGCGCCCGCTACCGCCCAGGCCAATGCCGGCAGTGCGGACTTCGACAAGGTCCACAGCGTGATCCAGGAACGCTGCTCCGTCTGCCATTCCGCCACCCCCACCAGCCCCCTGTTCACGGCGGCTCCGGGTGGCGTGATGTTCGACACTCCGCAGCAGATCCAGGCCCTCGCGCCGAAGATCCAGGCTCAGGCCGTCGCCACCCAGATCATGCCGCTGGGCAACATCACCCAGATGACCCAGGCCGAGCGTGACCTGATCGGCTCCTGGATCGCACAGGGCGCCAAGACCAACTGATCTCGACCACGACGGGCCGCATCCCCAAGCTGCGGCCCGTGTTTCAAGCCTGCCCCAGGCAGGCTTTTTTTATCGTCTTCCGGCACGGCGTTCCGGTGCACCTCCAGCATCAGGCCCTGCCATTTGTTCCGCGTGCCCCCATCCACCGCCCACAGCTGGGCCTGGATGGCAGAAACATGAATACCAGGATCGCAGCCGGCCTTTGCCGGCTGCGGCCTATAAGGCTCAACAAAAACAAAAGCGCCAGAGGTGTTGCATGACCAAGCTGACCGAGCCCGAGCTCGCCATTCCGCCCGCCGATCAACGCCTGCCTCTGCTGCAACTCCTGCTCGTCGGCATCCAGCACGTACTGCTGATGTACGGCGGCGCCGTGGCCGTGCCGCTGATCGTCGGCCAGGCGGCCGGCCTGTCCCGCGAAGAAATCGCCTTCCTGATCAACGCCGACCTGCTGGTCGCCGGCATCGCCACCCTGGTGCAGTCGCTCGGCATCGGCCCGGTAGGCATCCGCATGCCGGTGATGATGGGCGCGAGCTTCGCCGCCGTCGGCAGCATGGTGGTGATGGCCGGCATGCCCGGCGTCGGCCTGCAGGGTATTTTCGGCGCGACCATCGCAGCCGGCTTCTTCGGCCTGCTGCTGGCTCCCTTCATGGCGCGCATCGTGCGTTTCTTCCCGCCGCTGGTGACCGGCACGGTGATCACCTCCATCGGCCTCACCCTCTTCCCCGTCGCAGTGAACTGGGCCGGCGGCGGCAACAAGGCGGTGCAGTTCGGCGCCCTGGAATACCTCGCGGTCGCCGCCCTGGTGCTCGGCATCATCCTGCTGGTGAACCGCTTCATGCGCGGCTTCTGGGTCAACGTCTCGGTGCTGATCGGCATGGCCGTGGGCTACCTGGTCGCCGGCGGCATGGGCATGGTCGACCTCGCCGGCCTGGAGCAGGCGCCCTGGTTCCAGGTGGTCACCCCGCTGCACTTCGGCATGCCCAAGTTCGAACTGGCACCGGTGCTGTCCATGTGCCTGGTGGTGGTGATCATCTTCGTCGAGTCCACCGGCATGTTCCTCGCCCTGGGCAAGATCACCGGCCGCGAGGTCTGCCCGAAAGCCCTGCGCCGTGGCCTGCTGTGCGACGCTGGCGCGTCCTTCTTCGCCGGCTTCTTCAACACCTTCACCCACTCTTCCTTCGCCCAGAACATCGGCCTGGTACAGATGACTGGCGTGCGCAGCCGCTACGTCACCGCCGTTGCCGGCCTGTTCCTGATCACCCTCAGCCTGCTGCCCAAGGCCGCCTTCCTGGTGGCCTCCATTCCGCCTGCGGTCCTGGGCGGTGCGGGCCTGGCGATGTTCGGCATGGTCGCCGCCACCGGCATCAAGATTCTCCACGAAGCGGACATCACCGACCGTCGCAACCAGTTGCTGGTGGCCGTGAGCATGGGGATGGGCATGGCGCCGGTGGTGCGCCCCGAATTCTTCGCCCACCTGCCCCACTGGATGGAACCCATCACCCACAGCGGCATCGCCATGGCCACCGTCAGCGCCCTGGTGCTCAACATCCTGTTCAACATCCTGGGTGAGAAGGAACGCAGCCGACACTGCGCCGCCCACTGAGTTTTGCTCCCACCTGAATGCACCCACCCGGTGAGGACAGGAATTACAGCCCGCCTACAAAGCGGGCTTTTTTATGGCATCCATCTCCGAACGGAACGGCGAGGCACGTAGGGGCTTCGTGCAGGGATGGCGTGCTTCACAGGGCGTTCGGGGGAGGCGCGTGGCGAGTCGATCGGTCGCAGGCAAAACAGCCGATTTTATGTACACAATTTTGATTTATTTTGTTACCCAGCTTGTAAACAGGATGCTATATTCGCAAAACCTGACCCGCAGTTCAGTTTCCGAACGCGAGGCGGCCCGCGGGACGGCTGTAACCCGCAAGCCCACGACCTACAAAAACAACAGGCAGGCTTTGAACGATGAACGCATCCGCCCAGACCGGCACATCCGGCGCCGTCCGCCGCCCGGACCGCGACATGCCCACTGTCCTGCCCTCCCCGTTCACGACATTCCCCACCGCGGCCTTCCCCCACGAGGCCCGGCGCATATCGCACGACGCAGCCGAACAGCCCAGCGCTGAAGATCGCCCGTCGCCGCCCTGGAATCCGAAGACCGACCGCGTCGTCATGCCGAGCTGACGCCAGGACGGCCAACCCGGAATCCCTCCACGCCTCCAGCAAGACCGCCCTGCTCCGTCGGGCGGCTTCCTGCCGGCTGCGTAGAGGCCAACCTGAAGCCCTGAAAAATAAGGAAAACCGCATGAACCTGAAGCATCTGCCTCACTGCATCGCCCTTACCGCAGGCCTCCTGGCGGGAGGGCAGGCCATGGCCGACGGCCCGCTGCTCTGGCAGAACAACAGCGTCACCTACCTCTATGGCAAGGATTTCAAGGTCAACCCGGAAATCCAGCAGACCTTCACCTTCGAGCACGCCAGCGGCTGGACCTGGGGCGACCTGTTCATCTTCGCCGACCAGATCAACTACAACGGCAAGGCCGACGCCAATGCGGGCAACAACACCTACTACGGTGAAATCCAGCCGCGCCTGTCCTTCGGCAAGCTGTTCGATCAGAAGATCGCCTTCGGCCCGGTGACCGACGTACTGCTGGCCGCCACCTACGAGCGTGGCGAGAACCGCAACCAGAACTACCTGCTCGGCCCAGGCTTCGACCTGGCCATCCCCGGCTTCGATTTCTTCCAGCTGAACTTCTACTACCGCAAGCCCGACGGCATCACCAACAACCCCGCCGGCCAGTGGCAGGTCACCCCGGTGTGGTCGTACACCATTCCGGTGGGCAACTCCGACATCCTCATCGACGGCTTCATGGACTGGGTGTGGAACAACAAGGACGGCACCAGCAGCCGCCCGAACGACCTGCACGCCAACCTGCACTTCAACCCGCAGATCAAGTACGACCTGGGCAAGGCCATGAACCTCGGCGCCAAGCAGCTGTATGTCGGTTTCGAATACGACTACTGGACCAACAAGTACGCCATCGACAACGACAGCTTCCTCGGCGACGAGATTCTCGGCGGTACCGACCAGAACACCGCCAGCCTGCTGGTGAAAGTGCACTTCTGATCCTGCAGGCAGCATGAAAAAAGGGATGGCGCAAAACGCCATCCCTTTTTCTTTGGCGGCCGGGAAGCCACCGGGGCCCGCATCAGCTGGCCTTGGCCAGATTGCGCAGGGCCTTGATCTGGTCATGGTTGCGCTGCACGCCGAGCAGTTGCTTCTCGACGATGGAACGCGCGGGCGCCGGCAGCTCCTTGCCCAGTGCTTCCTTGTAGTGCTTCAGCGCCACGTCTTCGCCGCGCTCGCACTCGTTGAGAATCGCCGTGTCGTCCTTGCCGGTGACCAGCGCCTTGAGGTCGATCCAGCGACGGTGCACGGCACCCGCCACGCTGGAGGAGGTTTCCGGGTCACCGCCCATGGAACGGACCACCTGCTGCAGCTCGGCAGCGGCGCGTGCACATTCCTGGGAGCGCTGGGTGAAGGTGGCTTTCAACTGGGGATTCTTGATGTCCTCGGCGCATTCGAGAAACCCCTTTTCGCCATCCTTGCTGGTTTCGATCAGGTCGTTGAGAACGGAGATAGCCTTGTGGTTATCCATCGTGCTTTCCTCTTTTTCCGGTAGGGATTCCAGCCGAGTTTCTTCCTCAGCCACTCAGGAAAATGGACCGGACGGAATTTCCGATGGTTCAAGGTTTCGGCCACGAGGCAAGCCGGGGCGGTTCACCGCAAGCGCAGCGAGTCGGCGGGATACGGGCCGCCCCACGCGGAGCGGCCCGTTCGTCGATCAGGGTTTGGCGGGGGCGTCCTTGCTCTTCTGTCGCTTCAGGTAATCCACCTTCCACTGCTCCAGGCCCATGTACTCGGAATCGAGGTTGGCCTCGACGCGGTACTGCGCCTTGAGCGCGTCCACCTCGCCCTTGTGTTCGGCCAGGAAGCGGTTGAAGCGCTGGATCAGCTCGGGGTGACGGGAGCTGGAGAGCTGGAAGGTGCCACGGGTGTGCGGCAGCGAGGGGTCGAACACAAGGGCACCCGGGCGGGCACGGATGTTGTCCAGGTAATAGGTGGCGACCACCACGTTGAAATAGGCGCCGTCAGCCTGCTTCTTCAACGCCTGGCGGATCATCTGCCGCAGGTCGTTGCCCTGCACCAGCTGCACCTTGCCCTCGTCGATGCGCGACTGGTAGCCACGGGGCGTCCAACCCTGCACCATGGCCAGCCGCTGCAGGGTCTCGACGCCCTGCCCGACCCGCTGGGGCTCCACCAGCACGCCATCCACGTACCCCACCACCGGCTCGCTGTAGGCCATGGGTTTGCCGGCCTTGAGGTCGTCGGCCCATTCGGGGCTGTCCGGGTACTTCAGGTCCACCTCGCCCTTGAGCAGGCGCCCGGTGAGTTCGGTGACCGGCACTGCGCGGTAGCTCAGTTCGATGTGCTCGCTGCGGGCGAAAAGGTCCAGCACCTCGCGGGCGAAGCCGCGGTACTCGCCCTGCTCGTCGACCCAGTAGTGCGGCTGGAAGGACTGGCGCTCGACGCCCACCACATAGCTTTCCCCATGGGCGGCGCCCAGGGGCAACAGGCCGGCCAGCAGCCAACCCAGATACCGTGCTCTCAAGAGACTCTCCTTATGTCGAGGAACAGGGGCCGGCCGCGAGGCAAGCGCGGCCGGCGCACCATCACTCGCCCAGCACCAGCTGGTGGGCGAGGCGGTTGTGGCGCTCGATCACGCGCGGCAGGTCGACCGTCATCAACTGGCCGTCCTTCACCACCTGGCGGCCGTTGATCACGCTGTGGGAGACCTGGGCCGGGGCGCAGAACACCAGGGCCGCCAGCGGGTCGTGCAGGGCGCCGGCAAAGGCGATCTGCTTCAGGTCGAAGGCGACGAAGTCCGCCACCATGCCCGGCGCCAGGGCGCCGATGTCGTTGCGGTTGAGCACCTTGGCGCCGCCCAGGGTGGCGATCTCCAGGGCCTCGCGCGCGGTCATGGCATCAGGGCCGAAGCCGACGCGTTGCAGCAGCAGGGCCTGGCGCACCTCGCCGATCATGGTGGCGCCGTCGTTGGACGCCGAGCCGTCCACGCCCAGGCCGACCGGTACGCCGGCATCGCGCATGCGGCGGATCGGCGCGATGCCGGACGCCAGGCGCATGTTCGAGCAGGGGCAGTGGGCGACACCGGTGCCGGTGCGGGCGAACAGGTCGATGCCGTGCTGGTCGAGCTGCACGCAGTGGGCGTGCCACACGTCATGACCGACCCAACCCAGGTCCTCGGCGTACTCGGCCGGGGTCATGCCGAACTTCTCGCGGCTGTAGGCGATGTCGTTGACGTTCTCCGCCAGGTGGGTGTGCAGCGACACGCCGTACTGGCGCGCCAGCACCGCCGCCTCGCGCATCAGGTCGCGGCTCACCGAGAAGGGCGAGCACGGCGCCACCACCACCCGCAGCATCGAGCCGTGGGACGCGTCGTGGTAATCCTCGATCAGGCGCTGGGACTCCTTGAGGATGTCCGCCTCCTTCTCCACCACCGAATCCGGCGGCAGGCCGCCCTGGCTGCGGCCGACGCTCATGCTGCCGCGCGCGGCGTGGAAGCGCATGCCGATCTCCCCGGCGGCGTGGATGCTGTCATCCAGCTTGCAGCCGTTGGGGTAGATGTACAGGTGGTCGCTGGAGGTGGTGCAGCCGGAGAGGATAAGCTCGGCCATCGCCGTCTGGGTGGAGACCTGGATCATCTCCGGAGTCAGGCGCGCCCAGATCGGGTAGAGGTTGGTCAGCCAGTTGAACAACTCGCCGTCCTGGGCGGCCGGCACCACGCGGGTGAGGCTCTGATACATGTGGTGGTGGGTGTTGACCAGGCCGGGGATGACGATATGGCCCTTGAGGTCCAGCACCTCGTCGGCGGTCTGCGGCAGCTCGGCGCTGGGCCCCACCTGACGGATGATGTTGTCCTCGATGAACAGCCCGCCCTGCTTCAGCTCACGACGCTCGCCGTCCATCGTGACCAGCAGGTCAGCGTTCTTCACCAGCAATGTCTTGCCCATGCGTATTCTCCTCTGCCCTCAGGGGCGCTTTTGTTCTTGAAAAGGAATGCAGCAACGGATCGGGTTGCTGGGAGACGCCATGGCAAGGCGCTTCATCGACGATCAGTACGTTACGTACGGCGAGATGAAGCAACGCAGCCAGGGCTAAGCCCAGCCGCCCGATCAGCCGCCGGTGGTGCTCATGAAGCGGACGACTTGTACCTGGGAATCCGCCTCGAAATGGTGCCGCTCCGGCTTCAACCTCAAGGCATCCACCAGCGCTGCGCGGAGCCGATCGCTGTCACCGGGGTGGCGACGGATCAGGGCCTTGAGGTCCAGCGCACCTTCGTGGCCGAGGCACAGCACCAGCTTGCCTTCAGCGGTGACGCGCACGCGGTTGCAGTCGCCGCAGAAGTTGCGGCTGTGGGGGGAAATGAAACCGACCTGGGTATTGCTGCCGATCACCTGCCAGTAACGCGAGGGGCCACCGGTGCGATGGCTGCTGGGCAGCAGCTGGAAGCGCTGTTCGACCCGCTCGCGCACCTCTTCGGAGGTGCACAGGGTGACCTTGCGCTCGTGGCTGGAGATGCTGCCCAGGGGCATCTCCTCGATGAAGCTGATATCCAGATCGCGTTCGACGGCGAAGGCCACCAGGTCCTCCACCTCATCGTCATTGCGGCCCTTCTGCACCACGGTGTTGAGCTTGATGCGACGGAAGCCGGCCGCACGCGCGGCGTCGATGCCGGCCAGCACCTGGTCGAGGCTATCGCGACGGGTGAAGGCGGCGAAGCGCTCGCGCTGCAGGGAATCGAGGCTGATATTGAGGCGGGTAACGCCGGCGGCGCGCAGGTCCTGGGCCATGTGGGCGAGCTGCGAGCCGTTGCTGGTGATGGCCAGGTCATCCAGTTCGCTACGGGCGCCGAGCCGGGCCAGCAGGCCGGTCACGCCCTTGCGCACCAGCGGCTCGCCACCGGTCACGCGGATGCGCTTGACCCCGAGCCCGATGAAAGCATCGGCCACGGCGTAGAGTTCTTCGAGGCTGAGTATCTGCGCCCGCGGAGCGAAGACCATGTCTTCGCTCATGCAGTAGGTGCAACGGAAGTCGCAACGGTCGGTGACCGAGAGGCGCAGGTAGGTGATCCGGCGACCGAAGGGGTCGCGCAATGTGCTGTCTTGCATGGTGCAGCCTGCCGCAACACGCGCCGGTCAGGACCCCGGCGGCATGGACGGATGCGGAATAAAAACAGAAATCGCAAATCTTGTATACAGAAACCTTTCGCCCGGCCCCTGCAGCGCCCTACCCGCTTGCTTGAGAGGCCCGGGAGCCCGGTGCTACCATGCCCGACCGCCCGCCAGCCGACCCGTGACGGCACCGGCGAGTGCACAGAGGAGCAGATGTGAGCAGCATTCGCGAGCGCAATAAAGAGCTGATCCTGCGGGCAGCCAGTGAAGAGTTTGCCGACAAGGGTTTCGCCGCCACCAAGACCAGCGACATCGCAGCCAAGGCCGGCCTGCCAAAGCCCAACGTCTACTACTACTTCAAGTCCAAGGAGAACCTCTATCGCGAGGTGCTCGAAAGCATCGTCGAGCCGTTGCTGGCCGCCTCCCACCCGTTCAATGCGGGCGGGCACCCGGGTGATGTGCTCAAGGCCTACATCCGCTCGAAGATCCGCATCTCCCGCGAGCTGCCCTACGCCTCCAAGGTGTTCGCCAGCGAGATCATGCACGGCGCGCCGCACCTCTCCGCCGAGCAGACCGCCCACCTGAATGAGCAGGCCCGCCACAACATCGCCTGCATCCAGGGCTGGATCGACCAGGGGCTGATGGCCAGGATCGACCCCAGCCACCTGCTGTTCAGCATCTGGGCCGCGACCCAGACCTATGCCGACTTCGACTGGCAGATCTCCGTCGTCACCGGCAAGGCCAGCCTCAGCGATGCCGATTACGAAGCCGCCGCCGACACCATCATCCGCCTCGTGCTGAAAGGCTGCGAAGTGGAAGAGGTCCCCCAGGCGCAGAGCGCCTGAGGGGCTCCCCTCAGGCCTTGAAGGTGAGCACCGGGCTGAACCGGGCGATCACCGCCACCGTTTCCTCCTCCACCTGCGAACGCACCACGTCGCCGATCTCCTTATAGGCACCAGGCGCCTCCTCGATCAGCCGCTCCTCGCGGGTGGTGATGCACTGCACCCGCTCCAGTCCGAGAATGCCCGGGTCCTTGCGCCCCTTGAACAGGATCTCGCTGCGCGACATCGAGCGCCCCGCGCCGTGGCTGGCCGAACTCAGCCAGCGCTCGTTGCCGAGCCCGGTGAGCAGGTAGGAGTCATGGCCCATGCTGCCGGGGATGAGCAGGTCCTGCCCCGCATAGGCCGGCGTCGCGCCCTTGCGATGCACGTTGCCCACCGCCTCCTGCAGCACGATGTTGTGGGGAACATCCACCAGCAGCGGCGCTTCGGTGTCCGGCCCGAACAGCTCGCGGGTGCGCTGGCGCACCATCTCGGCGATCAGTGCCCGGTTGGCATCGGCGTAATGGGCCGCACTGTGCATGGCCAACAGGTATTGCCCGGCCATCTCGCCCACCAGGGCGAACACCCTGGACTCGGGGTGCTTCATTCCCTTGGGCCATAGTTCCCGGGCCTTGTCCATCCAGCGCCGGCCGACGTGGAAGCCGACGTCCCGCGAGCCGGTGTGAATCATCACCACCACCTGCCCCACTGACAGCCCGCGCTCGAAGCAGGCGCGCCGGTCCACCAGTTCGGTCACCACCTGCACCTCGACGAAGTGGTTGCCACCGCCGATGGTGCCCAACCCGGGGTCGCGCAGTACCGCGCGGCCCATGTTCTGCAGCGCCTCGGGTGCATAGGCCGCCTCGCCACGGGCGAAGGACGACGGGTGCAGCCCCGCCAGTTCACGCGTCACCTGCTCCAGGTCGAGCCGCGCCAGGAGCCCGTCGCGATCGGGGCGGCGCCCCACCGCACTCCAGAAGTCGCCGAGCCCGCCGGCGAACAGCGCGGTCATGTCGCGCGGCGCGGTAGGAATGTTGCGGGTGCCGCCCAGCAGGTCGCCACGCACCCGCTCCACCCATTCCGCCTTGCGTGCGAGGAAGGCGTCGTAGTGGATGCCCAGCCGATGCAGGCGCATGCCGCAGTTGATATCGGTACCGATGCTCTGGGGAATCACCATGTCGGGGCTGGTGACGATCACCGAGCCCACCGGGATGCCGGAGCCGGCGTGAAAGTCTGGCGTCGCGCAGGCGCAACGCACCTCACCGCCTTCGGGGTGAGACACACCGGCGAAATCCAGCAGCTGCAGCACCGCCTTTTCCTCGATGGGAAAGGATTCGGGCAACAGGATGCTGGCACCCAGGCCGGCGCTGTTCAGTGAGGAAACGGACAGGGTGTTGCCATTGACGCGGCTGATGGCCACGCCGGATCGGGCCAGCTTCTGCTGAACCCGCTTGAAGGGAGTCTTCTTCATGGAATGCTGCTTTTTCGACAGACGAAAAAAGACATCGCCGAATTGGCGATGTGGATGTCCGTCAGCAGCAGAAAGGGACGGCGCGGATGGTAGCGGCATCGCCGGGGCGATTCAACACCTGCGCCAGGGTGCCTCCCGCAGCCGGGAGGCACGGGAGGGGATCAGGCCGCCACGATGCCGGCATCGGCCTTCAGGCCCACCGACTCCACGCCGCTGATGGCGCACTGCTCGTCGATGTCGGAGGTGTCGCCGCTGATGCCGATGGCACCGATAACCTCGCCCGCCTGGTTGCGGATCAGCACGCCGCCCGGCGCCGGCACCAGGTTGCCGTCCGCCAGGTTGTTCACCGCACCGATGAAGGCCGGGCGCTGCTGAGCATCGGCGGCGATCAGGCGCGAGCCCTTGCCCAGGGCAACGGCGCCCCAGGCCTTGCCGATGGCGATCTGCGGGCGAAGCATGCTCGCGCCGTCTTCACGCTGCAGGGTGATCAGGTGGCCGCCGGCATCCAGCACGGCGATGGTCAGGGGGGCGGTGCGCAGCTCGCGACCGATGGCCAGTGCGCGGTTGGAGATGCTGACGGCGGTTTCCAGGGACAGGGTGCTCATCGTGAGGCTTCCTCAGGGGAGTGGTTGAAAGCATTGGCACGTCGCCGGGTGGTGCTGGCCTTCACGGAGCCGGGGGTACGAATGGCGGTGCTTTTCTCAACTATCTCACCGAACACAAAAAAATCAATCCAGATATACAATTAAAATGAATTTTGTATACAGTCATTTTGCCACCGTACCTATAAAGCTCTAGAAGCCGCATCAAACGGGCGTTTTAAAGAAACCCCAGCCTGCGACATTTCGCCCGACAAATCTCCTTGACCCTTGAGTCGGCAGCTGAATAGAATCCTGGCCAAGCACCTTGTATACAATTTTCACAAGAAAAGAGGCACAAAACATGGCCAAAATGAGAGCAATCGAGGCCGCCGTCCTGGTGATGCGCCGCGAAGGCATCGACACCGCGTTCGGCATCCCCGGCGCCGCCATCAACCCGCTTTACGCTGCACTGAACAAAATCGGCGGCATTGACCATGTACTGGCTCGTCACGTCGAAGGCGCCTCGCACATGGCCGAGGGCTACACCCGTACCAACCCGGGCAACATCGGCCTGTGCATCGGTACCTCCGGCCCCGCCGGCACCGACATGGTCACCGGCCTGTACTCGGCGTCGGCCGACTCCATCCCGATCCTCTGCATCACCGGCCAGGCTCCCCGTGCACGCCTGCACAAGGAAGACTTCCAGGCCGTCGACATCACCAACATCGTCAAGCCGGTGACCAAGTGGGCGACCACCGTCCTCGAGCCGGGCCAGGTTCCCTACGCCCTCCAGAAGGCCTTCTTCGAAATGCGCAGCGGCCGCCCCGGCCCCGTGCTGATCGACCTGCCCTTCGACGTGCAGATGGCCGAGATCGAGTTCGACATCGAGGCCTACCAACCGCTGGCAGTGAACAAGCCGTCCGCTTCCCGCATCCAGGCCGAGAAGGCCCTGGCCATGCTCAACGACGCCGAGCGCCCGCTGCTGGTCGCTGGTGGCGGCATCATCAACGCCGACGCCTCCGAGAAGCTGGTGGAGTTCGCCGAGCTGACCGGCGTGCCGGTGATCCCGACCCTGATGGGCTGGGGCACCATCCCCGACGACCACGCGCTGATGGCCGGCATGTGCGGCCTGCAGACCTCGCACCGCTACGGCAACGCCACGCTGCTGGAATCCGACCTGGTGTTCGGCATCGGCAACCGTTGGGCCAACCGCCACACCGGCTCCGTCGATGTCTACACCCAAGGCCGCCGCTTCATCCACGTCGATATCGAACCGACCCAGATCGGCCGCGTATTCACCCCGGACCTAGGCATCGTCTCCGACGCCGGTTCCGCGCTGGACGCTTTCCTGGAAGTCGCCCGCGAGTGGAAAGCCGCCGGCAGGCTGAAGGACCGCAACGCCTGGGCCGAATCCTGCCGCGAGCGCAAGCGCACCCTGCAGCGCAAGACCCACTTCGACAACGTGCCGGTCAAGCCCCAGCGCGTTTACGAAGAGATGAACGAGTTCTTCGGCAAGGACACCTGCTACGTCAGCACCATCGGCCTGTCGCAGATCGCCGGTGCCCAGTTCCTGCACGTGTACAAGCCGCGCCACTGGATCAACTGCGGCCAGGCCGGCCCGCTGGGCTGGACCATCCCCGCCGCCCTCGGCGTGGTCAAGGCCGACCCGGCTCGCCAAGTGGTCGCGCTGTCCGGTGACTATGACTTCCAGTTCATGATCGAAGAGCTGGCCGTGGGCGCGCAGTTCAACCTGCCCTACATCCACGTGCTGGTGAACAACTCCTACCTGGGCCTGATCCGCCAGGCGCAGCGTGGCTTCGAGATCGACTACTGCGTGCAGCTGTCCTTCGAGAACATCAACGCACCGGAACTCAACGGCTACGGCGTCGACCACGTCGCCGTGGTCGAGGGCCTGGGTTGCAAGGCGATCCGCGTGTTCGACGCCAACGAGCTGCAAGGTGCCTTCACCCAGGCCCGCAAGCTGATGGAAGAGTTCCGCGTACCGGTCGTGGTCGAGGTCATCCTGGAGCGTGTCACCAACATCTCCATGGGTACCGAGATCAACGCCGTCAACGAGTTCGAGGAACTGGCCCTGCGTGGCGCCGACGCCCCGACCGCCATCTCGATGCTGGACTGACGAGCAATGCCCCCTCTCCCGTTCGTGGCGGGAGGGGGACGTCTACCGAGGAGAATCTTCATGCCCCGTTTTGCCGCCAACCTGTCCATGCTGTTCACCGAAGTCGACTTCCTGGACCGCTTCGCCGCCGCTGCCGAAGCCGGTTTCACCGGTGTCGAATACCTCTTCCCCTATGACTTCCCGGCCGAAGAGATCAAGGCCCGCCTGGACGCCAACAAGCTGGAACAGGTGCTGTTCAACCTGCCCGCTGGCGATTGGGCCAAGGGTGAGCGCGGCATCGCCTGCCACCCCGACCGCGTCGAGGAATTCCGCGCCGGCGTGGACAAGGCCATCGCCTACGCCAAGGTGCTCGGCAACAAGCAGGTCAACTGCCTGGCCGGCATCCGCCCCCAGGGCCCGGACTGCGCCACCGTCGAGAAGACCTTCGTCGACAACCTGAAGTACGCCGCCGACAAGCTGGAAGCCGCCGGCCTGCGCCTGGTCATGGAAATGATCAACACCCGCGACATCCCGGGCTTCTACCTGAACACCACCCAACAAGCCCTGGCCATTCGCGAGAAGGTCGGCAGCGCCAACCTGTTCCTGCAGTACGACATCTACCACATGCAGATCATGGAAGGTGACCTGGCCCGCACCGTGGAAGGCAACCTCGCCGTGATCAACCACGTGCAGCTGGCCGACAACCCCGGCCGCAACGAGCCGGGCACCGGCGAGATCAACTACCGCTTCCTCTTCGAGCACCTGGACCGCATCGGCTACCAGGGCTGGGTCGGCTGTGAATACAAGCCCGCCACCACCACCGCCGCCGGCCTTGGCTGGCTGAAAACCCATAACGCCATCTAAGAAAAGAGGTAATCCACATGGCCAAGATCGGATTCATCGGCACCGGCATCATGGGCAAGCCCATGGCTCAGAACCTGCAGAAAGCCGGCCACACCCTGTTCTTCTCCGAGCACTTCGACAAGGCGCCCGCCGACCTGGTCGGTGACAACGGCGTCGCCCTGGCCAACCCGCGCGAAGTGGCCCAGGAAGCCGAATTCATCATCATCATGGTGCCGGACACCCCCCAGGTCGACGACGTGCTGTTCCGCAAGGACGGCGTGGTCGAAGGCGTTGGCGCCGGCAAAGTCGTGATCGACATGAGCTCCATCTCCCCGACCGCCACCAAGGCCTTCGCCGAGAAGGTCAAGGCCACCGGCGCTTCCTACCTGGATGCCCCGGTATCCGGCGGTGAAGTCGGCGCCAAGGCCGCGACCCTGAGCATCATGGTCGGTGGCTGCCCGAACGCCTTCGAACGTGCCCTGCCGCTGTTCCAGGCCATGGGCAAGAACATCACCCGCGTCGGTGGCAACGGTGATGGCCAGACCGCCAAGGTCGCCAACCAGATCATCGTCGCCCTGAACATCCAGGCCGTTGCCGAGGCCCTGCTGTTCGCCGCCAAGAACGGTGCCGACCCGGCCAAGGTCCGCGAAGCGCTGATGGGTGGTTTCGCCGGCTCGAAGATCCTCGAAGTGCACGGCGAGCGCATGATCAAAGGCACCTTCGACCCGGGCTTCCGCATCAGCCTGCACCAGAAGGACCTCAACCTGGCCCTGGCCGGCGCGCGCGAGCTGGGCCTGAACCTGCCCAACACCGCCAACGCCCAGCAGGTGTTCAGCACCTGCGCCGCCATCGGTGGCAGCAACTGGGACCACTCCGCGCTGGTGAAGGGCCTGGAGCACATGGCCAACTTCTCCATCCGCAAAGAGTAAGCCGCAACTTCGCCGGGCACCCGCCCGGCACCCCTTTCGACCTTCCTGGCTGGCGGAGTCACGGCCCAATGGCCAGGGAGGTCGATTCCAGTCCCGAGCCGCTGCACGCGGCGGCTGGGGACTGCAATCGCCATCGAAAGCACCACCAGAACAAGAATTCAGCGCCCCTCCGGAGTCTGTCATGTCCTTCGATCCGCAAAGCCTGCTGCGCGACCTCTTCGCCACCGCCATCGACGCCGCCCACCCCCGCCAGGTTCTGGCCGACCACCTGCCCGCCGACCGCAGCGGCCGCGTCATCGTCATCGGTGCCGGCAAGGCCGCAGCCGCCATGGCCGAGGTGATCGAGCAGGAATGGCAGGGCGAGATCTCCGGCCTGGTGGTGACCCGCTACGAGCACGGTGCCAACTGCCGCCGCATCGAAGTGGTCGAAGCCGCGCACCCGGTGCCGGATGCCGCCGGGCTGGAAACCGCACAGCGGGTGCTCAAGCTGGTCAGCGGCCTGTCCGAGAGCGACCGGGTGATCTTCCTCCTCTCCGGCGGCGGCTCCTCGTTGCTGGCGCTGCCCGCCGAAGGCATCAGCCTCAAGGACAAGCAGGCGATCAACAAGGCCCTGCTGAAATCCGGCGCCTCCATCTCCGAAATGAACTGCGTGCGCAAGCACCTCTCGGCGATCAAGGGCGGCCGCCTGGCCAAGGCCTGCTGGCCGGCCAGCGTCTACACCTACGCCATCTCCGATGTGCCCGGCGACGAAGCCACGGTGATCGCCTCCGGCCCCACCGTCGCCGACCCGACCACCTCGGCCGAAGCCCTGGCGATTCTCGCCCGCTACCAGATCGAGGTACCGGCCAACGTCCGCGCCTGGCTGCTGGACCCGCGCTCCGAGACCGTGAAGCCCGGTGACCCGGTGCTCTCGCGCAGCCACTTCCAGCTGATCGCCACGCCCCAGCAGTCCCTTGATGCCGCCGCCGAGAAGGTCCGCGCCGCCGGCCTCACGCCGATCATCCTCGGTGACCTGGAGGGCGAATCCCGCGAGGTGGCCAAGGTCCATGCCGGCATCGCCCGGCAGATCGTCCTCCACGGCCAGCCGATCAAGCCGCCCTGCGTGATCCTCTCCGGCGGCGAGACCACCGTCACCGTACGCGGCAACGGCCGCGGCGGGCGCAACGCCGAATTCCTGCTGAGCCTGACCAACACCCTCAAGGGCCTGCCCGGCGTCTACGCCCTGGCCGGCGACACCGACGGCATCGACGGCTCGGAAGACAACGCCGGCGCCATCATGACCCCGGCCAGCCATGCCCGCGCCGCCGAACTCGGCCTGTCCGCCAGCGACGAGCTCGACAACAACAACGGCTACGGCTACTTCGCCGCCCTGGACAGCCTGATCGTCACCGAGCCGACCCGCACCAACGTCAACGACTTCCGCGCCATCCTGATTCTCGAGAGCCCCGCACAATGACCGCCGACAAGAAAGTCAAAATCCTCGCCACCCTCGGCCCTGCCATCAAAGGCGTCGACGACATCCGCCAACTGGTGGAGGCCGGGGTCAACCTGTTCCGCCTCAACTTCAGCCACGGCGAGCACGCCGACCACGCCCAGCGCTACCAGTGGGTGCGCGAGGTCGAACGCCAGCTGTCCCGCCCCATCGGCATCCTCATGGACCTGCAAGGGCCGAAACTCCGCGTCGGCCGTTTCGCCGAAGGCAAGGTCCACCTCGAACGCGGCCAGGCCCTGCGCCTGGACCTGGACGCCACTCCGGGCGACGCCACCCGGGTCAACCTGCCCCACCCGGAAATCATCGAAGCCCTGCAGCCGGGCATGAACCTGCTGATGGACGACGGCCGCCTGCGCCTGCAGGTTACCGCCAAGCACGCCGATGCCATCGACACCCAGGTGATCGCCGGTGGCGAGCTGTCCGACCGCAAGGGCGTCAACGTCCCCGAAGCGGTGCTGCAGCTTTCCCCGCTGACGCCCAAGGACCGCCGCGACCTCGACTTCGGCCTGGAACTGGGCGTCGACTGGGTCGCCCTCTCCTTCGTCCAGCGCCCCGAGGACATCGTCGAAGCCCGCGGCCTGATCCAGGGCCGTGCCGCGCTGATGGCCAAGATCGAGAAACCCTCGGCCGTGCAGCACCTGGAAGAAATCGCCCGCCTGTGCGACGCCATCATGGTTGCCCGTGGCGACCTGGGCGTCGAAGTGCCGGCCGAGAACGTGCCGCGCATCCAGAAGGACATCATCCGCACCTGCCGCCAGCTTGGCCGCCCGGTGGTGGTCGCCACCCAGATGCTGGAATCCATGCGCTTCTCCCCGGCGCCGACCCGCGCCGAGGTGACGGACGTCGCCAACGCCGTGGCCGAAGGCACCGACGCGGTGATGCTCTCCGCCGAGACCGCTTCCGGTGACTACCCGCTGGAAACCGTGCAGATGATGAGCAAGATCATCCGCCAGGTGGAACAGGGCCCGGACTTCCAGTCCCAGCTCGATGTCAGCCGCCCGCAAGCCGAAGCCACCGCCTCGGATGCCATCAGCTGCGCCATCCGCCGCATCAGCAGCATCCTCCCGGTGGCAGCCCTGGTGAACTACACCGAGTCCGGCAGCTCCAGCCTGCGCGCCTCCCGCGAGCGCCCCAAGGCGCCGATCCTCAGCCTCACCCCGAGCCTGGAGACCGCACGCCGCCTGACCGTCGCCTGGGGCATCTACTCGGTGGTCAACCAGCGCCTGGACAAGGTCGAGGACGTCACCGGCACCGCACTGGAGATCGCCCGCGCCCAGGGCATGGCCCGCAGTGGCGACACCCTGGTGATCACCGCCGGCGTGCCCCTGGGCCAGCCGGGCACCACCAACATGCTGCGCATCGAGCACCTGGACTGATCCACGCACGGCCACGGCGCGCATAGACGCACCGGGCCGCCCTGCTTCGGCAGGTCGAATGCCACTCGCAGGCGCCACGTCCCCAGGGACGGGCGCCTTTTCCCTTTCAACCGGCCACTGCCATGCGACACCTTTCTCTGCCTTGTGATGCCCGTTCCTGGGCCAGCGCCCAGCTCAACGGTTTCAGCCAGATCTTCCTGCAGCGCCATCCCGGCTGCGGCATCCTCCTGCTCTGCGCCATCGCCATCGGCGCGCCGGACCTGCTCGGTGGTGCACTGCTCGGCGGCTTCGCCAGCTGGCTCACCGCCCTGCGCCGGAGCTACCCGCGTGACGACGTGGAGGCCGGCCTTTATGGCTACAACGGCGTGCTGCTGGGCATGCTGCTGTGCACGCGCTTCGCCTGGACGCTGCACCTGCCGCTGCTGATCATCTGCTGCGCCGGCCTTTCCACCCTGCTGCTGCACCGCCTGCTGCGCAACGCCCGGGAACGCGAGTGGCTGCCCGCCTTCACCAGCCCCTTCGTCGGCTTCGGCTGGGTGCTGCTGTGGCTGGCCCATGGGCTGCAGCTGACCGCCCTGCCAACCCCGCCGGCAGCCATTCTCGACGCCGATGCCGCCGGCCTGGCTCTCGCACTGCTGCGCGGCTTCGGCCAGGTGATCTTCCTCGCCGACCCGTTGGCCGGGGCCTGCGTGTTCCTCGGGTTGCTGCTGGCCTCCTGGCGGGTGGCGCTCTGGGCCCTGTTCGGCAGCGCGCTGTCATTGGCCCTCGGCCTCTGGCTCAGGCTGCCCACCGACGCCCTGCTGGCCGGGCTGTTCAGCCTCAACGGCGTGCTCATCGGCATCACCCTGGGCAAGCGCCTCGCCAGCCTGCCGGTGGTCGTCATCGGCGTCGCCCTCGGCGCACTGCTGCAACCGGGCTTCGCCGCCTTCCAGCTGCCCGCCATGACCGCACCCTTCATCCTCGCTTGCTGGCTGGTGATCGCCGGTGGTCGCCTGCTGCGCCAGAACGGCACCGGGCCACGCCCTACCCGCCTGCGCCACTGAGGGGCGGCGGGCGGCTTCGGCTCTGCTAAGGTTCGTCTCCTGAGGAGGACTCCATGGCCGAAGCAAACAGCAGGCGCGCGCGCCTGCACAGCATCATCTTCCAGGCCGATACCCCGGCCGGGCGGCGCTTCGACACCTGGCTCATCTGGCTGATCCTGGCCAGCCTGGTGATCGTGCTGCTGGACAGCGTCGAGCACATCCACACCCGTCATGCCGGGCTGCTGTCCGGCCTGGAATGGGTCATCACCGGCCTGTTCGCGGCGGAGTACCTGCTGCGCCTGTACAGCTCGCCGAAGCCGCTGCGCTATGCCTTCAGCTTCTTCGGCCTGGTGGACCTGCTGGCCATCATCCCCGGCGTGGTCGCGCTCTTCTACCCGGACGCCCAGTACCTGCTGATCATCCGTGCCCTGCGCCTGGTGCGGGTGTTCCGCATCTTCAAGCTGCGTCATTACCTGGTGCAGGCGAACTTCCTGGTCAGCGCGCTGCGCAGCAGCCGCCAGAAGATCGTGGTGTTCCTGCTCAGCGTCTCCACCCTGGTGGTGGTCTTCGGCGCGCTGATGTACGTGATCGAAGGGCCGGAGAACGGCTTCACCAGCATCCCCACCAGCATCTACTGGGCCGTGGTCACCCTGACCACGGTCGGTTTCGGCGACATCACCCCGAAAACGGCACTGGGCCAGGCGGTGGCGAGCCTGGTGATGATCACCGGCTACTCGATCATCGCCGTGCCCACGGGTATCTTCAGCGCCGAACTGGCCAATGCCATGCGCCAGGAGGGGCAGCTGGACCAGGAATGCCCCACCTGCCGCAAGCGCAGCCACGAATCCGCCGCGAGCTTCTGCAGCCGCTGCGGCAACCCGCTCTTCCCCCGAGGAGGCGAACATGAAGCAACTTGATCAGGCACGTTGGGACGCCCTCTGGCTACGCCTGGGTGCGCCGGCTCCCGAAGGCAGCTTCGAGCACCTGCAGGCGGCCTATGGCACGCCCCAGCGCCAGTACCACAGCACCACCCACATCGCCGCGTGCCTGGGCCATTTCGACGAGTGGAGCCACCTGGCCGACCACCCCGACCGGGTCGAGCTGGCGCTCTGGACCCATGACCTGGTGTACGACCCGCAGCGCCAGGACAACGAAGCCGCCAGCGCCGAGCAGACGGTCATCTGGCTGCTGGAAGCCGGGCTCGGCGACCATGGCGAAGCGCTGCGAGGGCTGATCCTCGCCACCCGCCACATGGAGCCGCCGCGCGCCGGGGATGCCGAGCTGGTGGTGGACCTGGACCTGTCGATCCTCGCCGCACCGCCCGCCCAGTACGACGCCTATGAAAAGGCCGTGCGCGCCGAGTACGAATGGGTGCCCGAGCCACTGTTCCGCGCAGCCCGCAGCAAGTTGCTGAAGCAGTTGCTGGACATGCCCCGCCTCTACCACAAGACACCGCTGGCGCAGCGCTGGGAGCAGCCGGCGCGCGCGAATCTGCTTGGCGCGCTGCAAGCATTGGCCTGAGAATAAGCAAATTCGTTTTCAGTATTTAAAAGAATATATGGCACACCGCTATATTCCCTTGCTCTCACTCCCTAGAAGGAACGATCCGTGAAACGTCTGTTCTCCGCTTCGCTGCTGGCAGCGGGCCTGGCATTGGCCAGCGCGGCCCAGGCCACCCCCACCCTGCTCAACGTCTCCTACGACGTGATGCGCGACTTCTACAAGGACTACAACACCGCCTTCCAGAAGCACTGGCAGCAGGAGAAAGGCGAGAACATCACCCTGCAGATGTCCCACGGCGGCTCCAGCAAGCAGGCCCGTGCGGTGATCGACGGGCTGCCCGCCGACGTCATCACCATGAACCAGGCCACCGACATCAACGCCCTGGCCGACAACGGCGGCCTGGTGCCGCAGAACTGGGCCGAGCGCCTGCCGAACAACAGTGCACCCTTCACCTCCGCCACCGTGTTCATCGTGCGCAAGGGCAACCCCAAGGGCCTGAAAGACTGGCCGGACCTGCTCAAGGACGGCGTGCAAGTCGTCGTGCCCAACCCCAAGACCTCGGGTAACGGCCGCTACACCTACCTCTCCGCCTGGGGCTACGTGCTGAAGAACGGCGGTGACGAGAACAAGGCCAAGGAATTCGTCGGCAAGCTGTTCAAGCAGGCCCCGGTCCTGGACACCGGTGGTCGCGCCGCCACCACCACCTTCATCCAGAACCAGATCGGCGACGTACTGGTGACCTTCGAGAACGAAGCCGAGATGATCGCCCGCGAGTTCGGCCGTGGCGGCTTCGAAGTGGTCTACCCGAGCGTCTCCGCCGAAGCCGAGCCGCCGGTGGCCGTGGTCGACAAGGTGGTGGACAAGAAAGGCACCCGCGAGGCCGCCGAGGCGTACCTCAAGTACCTGTGGAGCGACGAAGGCCAGACCATCGCCGGCAATAACTACCTGCGCCCGCGCAACCCGGAGATCCTCGCCAAGTTCGCTGATCGCTTCCCCAAGGTGGAGTTCCTCTCCGTGGAGAAGACCTTCGGCAACTGGCGTGACGTGCAGAAGACCCACTTCAACGACGGTGGCGTATTCGACCAGGTCTACACCGGCCAGTAAGGCAGGCGACAGACACGAAAACGGCGACCCTCGGGTCGCCGTTTTTCATTGCGGGTCAGGCTGGGGCGATCGGCATCACTGCCCGAAGGTGCTCGCCCACTCGCCGAACTTCATGCACAGGCCGAAGGTCATCACGTCGTCGGTATCGGCCAGGCAGTTCACCGCCAGGCGCGCGGTGCCACCCTTCGCGTAGTCGCTCGCGCAGGCCTTCTCGTTGCGTTTCATTTCCTTGTAGGCGGTGTCCATCTTGTACATGGCGTCATCCAGCTGCGCCTGGGTGGCGCGCTTCTGGCGCACCGCCTCACGGCCGATCTTCTGCGTCTCGGTGATCAAGGACGGCATGCGGCGGATGGCGGCGGCACACTGCACCATGCCCTTCTGGTGCAGCTGGCCGGGGTTCAGCTCTTCCTCGTCGTCCTCGAACATCTTGCGGGACGAGGTGCGCTGGACCTCAGAGTCATCCAGCCCCTGGATGGTGTTCACCTGCAGCTTCTGCTCGGTGACATTGCGGCTTTCAGGGGGCGGGGTGTCGGTGAAATGCACCTTCCCCTGCTCGTCGCGCCACTGGTAGACCTGGGCGAACGCGATGGAGGTGGTGAGAAGGGTCAGGAAGACCAAGGCAAGACGAGCGAACATCCTTGTGCTCCAAATAGCAGAACGCCAGCACAGTACACAAGGGGTAGAACGCTGTCCATGCGGCAGATGGGCAGTGGTCGGATGGCCATGACCGCGCGTCCGGGTGCGCGGTCATGGGCTCAGGGATGGCGACGCCCCAGGCCGGCGGGCACGCCGCTGGAGTCGGTCGGCTGCCAGGGGCCCGTGGGGCTGTTGGACCAGGTCCAGCCCTGGTTCCAGCGGTAGTAGGTGCGCTCGCGGTAATAGAGGTCCTGCTGGCCTTCGAGCACATAGACGCCCAGGGCCGTATCCCAGTAGCAGGCAGCGCCGGGCGGCGGTGCGTAGCGCGGGTGGGACTTCATCCGCGTGACCTTGGGCGGCAGCGGCTGGGAGGGCGTCACCGGCGGGCGGTTCTGCTGGCCGGGCGGCGGCAACTGCTGGGGCGTACCCGCGCTGCCGCCGTGATCAGGGGCCGGCGGTTGCAGGGAGCAACCGGCAAGGCCGAGGAGCAGGCAGACAAGGGAAAGTCGAAGGGTCGAATTCATGGCTGCGTGCTCGTCGGTCTGTGGATCAGGGCTGGTCCGGGCTGTCGATGGTCAGGCGCTGCTGCTCCTGTACAGCACTAGACAACGGCTCGCTGCGTCCGATCCATTCGCCTGCCTTGGCATTGCCCTCACGGGAGATGCGCGCCACCAGTTGCACCTGCGCGAAGTTGGAGATCTTCAGCTGGGGCATCATCGCGTCGGCATCACTGAGCAGCACCTCGGCCGGCAGTTCCTTCACCGTCAGGCGTTTCACCGCCAGCGGCATGGGCGGGCCTTCGGCGGCGCGGGCGAAGATGAACACCGCGTCGTCCGGCTGCACCTTGTCCTTTAGCGAAGCGGCCAGGTCCACACGGACCTTCAGCTGCGGCATGGATTTGGTGAAGGTCTCCGGCTCGGGCTGGGCTTCACCCTTCTCGGCGAGCTTCTCGCGGGCCCGGTCGATGCCGCCCTGCAGCGCCGCGCGGGACGGGTCGTCCTGCGGCAGCACGGCGATCAGGCGCTCCCAGTAGCCGATGGCGTCGGTGAAGCGGCCATCCTCGAAACCGGCGATGCCCAGCAGGCCAAGGCTGGTGACTTCGTTGGCGTCGGCCTTCAGGGCCTCCTCGGTCAGCGCCTGCACCTCGGGGGTGAAGCGCTTGTCGCTGGCGAAATACAGTGCCTGCGCCCATTGCCCCAGCAGCTCGGGCTGGCGGCCGGCGATCTCCACGGCACGCTCGTAGGCCTTGGCGGCATCGGCGACGCGCTGCTGGGCCATGTAGGTACGGCCGAGGAAGTACCAGCCCTCGGCGGAATCCGGCTGGGCCTTGACGACCTTCTCCAGGCGCGTGGTCATCTCTTCGATGGTCTGCGGCTGCTCGCGCATCTCGCGGGCCAGTTCCACCTTGTCGCTGGCGCCCCAGTGCAGGTACAGGCCGATGCCCAGCAGCGGCACCGCCAGCGCGGCGGCCAGCGGCAAGGCCTTGCCCAGGCGCGAGGTGCGACCCAGGTCGGCGCCTTCGGTGTCGGCCAGCAGCTCACGGGCGGCTTCGGCGCGGCCCGCTTCGAGTTGTGCTTCGGTCAGGGTGCCGGCGGCGCGCTGGCCCTGAAGTTCGGCCAGGCGCTCCTGGTACAGGGCGACGTTGAGTGCGGTGCGGTCCTCTTCGGCCTGGGCCTTGCGGCCACGCAGCACGGGGATCAGCAGGAATGCGAGCGCGACCAGCAGAAGCAGGCCGGCGGCGAGCCAGAAATCGATCATCAGTGGTTCTTGTCCTGAGTCTCTTGATTGAGCAGCGCATCCAGGCGGGCACGCTCATCGCTGGAAAGCAGTGCATCCTCCGGCGCGTTCTCCACGCGACGGCGACGCAGCACGATCACCCCGAGCACCAGCAGGCCACCCACCAGCAGGCCCGCCGGGCCGTACCAGAGCAGCAGGGTGCGGCCGTTGACCGGCGGCTTGTAGCGCACGAAGTCGCCATAGCGGGCCACCAGGAAGTCGACGATCTCGTCGTCACCCTTGCCCTCTTCCAGCATGCGGAAGATCTCGCGACGCAGGTCGGTGGCAATGGGGGCGTTGGAGTCGGCGATGTTCTGGTTCTGGCACTTGGGGCAACGCAGTTCTTCGGTGAGCACACGGAAGCGCTCGCGCTCGGCCTCGTTCTTGAACTCGTAGGTGTCGATGGCCGCGCGGGCCACGCCGGTGAGGGCGAGGCCAAGGGCCAGGGCAGCGATCAGGCGCTTCATTGGCCGGCCTCGTCGACCAGGGCCTGGTACAGCGGGGCCAGTTGCTCGCGCCAGACGACCTCGTCGATCACGCCGACGAACTTGTGGCGGATGATGCCGTTCTTGTCGATCAGGAAGGTCTCGGGGGCGCCATAGACGCCCAGGTCCAGCCCGAGGCTGCCCTTCTCGTCGCGGATGTCCAGCTGGTAGGGGTTATGGAACTCCTTCAGCCATTTCAGCGCAGCGGCGTTGTCGTCCTTGTAGTTGACGCCGTGGATCACCACGCCCATCTGCGACAGCTTGTTCAGCACCGGGTGCTCGACCCGGCAGGAAATGCACCAGGTGCCCCAGACGTTGACCAGCGCCGGCTTGCCCTTGAGGTCGGCCTCGGTGAGGGTGCGCGAGCCGTCCACGGACTGCAGCGAGAACGCGGGGAACGGCTTGTCGATCAGCGCCGAGGGCAGCTCGGCGGGGTCGAGAAACAGCCCGCGGTAGAGGAACACCGCCACACCCAGGAAGATCGCCAGGGGCAGCAACAGGATCAGGCGCTTCATGCTTGTGCTCCAGCCATGCCCAGCGCATCACGCACGCGGGTCTTCACCTTGACCCGGTAACGCGGGTCGAACGCCGCCAGCACCCCGCCGAGGCCCATCAGCAGGCCGCCGAACCAGATCCAGCGGACGAAGGGTTTGACGTGCACGCGCACGGCCCAGGCGCCATCGCCCAGGGGCTCGCCCAGGGCCACGTAGAGGTCGCGGGTGAGGCCGGCATCGATGCCGGCCTCGGTCATCATCGATTGCTGCACGGTGTACAGGCGCTTCTCCGGGTGCAGCACGGCGATCTCGCGGTCACCGTCGAGCACGCGCACGGTGCCCTTGTCGGAGGTGAAATTGGGGCCTTCGTGGTGGGCAGCGCCCTCGAACACGAAGCGGTAGCCGGCCAGCTCCATGGACTCGCCCGGCTCCAGGCGCAGGTCGCGCTCGGCACTGTACTGGCTGGAAAGCACCACACCCAGTGCACACACGGCGATGCCGAGGTGGGCCAGCTGCATGCCCCAATAACTGCGGGTCAGGCTGCGGGAGCCCTTGAGCAGGCCCTTGTGACGGGTCTTGTCGAGCAGGTCACGCACACCGGCCAGTACCACCCAGGCGGACAGGCAGCACACCGCCAGCACCGCCCAGTGGAAGTCGCCGTAGACGTACGCCGCCACCACGCCGAGCACCAGGCTGGCGAGCAGCACCGGGCCGAGCATGCCCAGCAGCCACTTCAGCGGGGTGTCCTTCCAGCGCACCAGCACGCCCACGGCCATCACCAGCATCAGCAGCGCCATCAGCGGCACGAACAGGGCATTGAAGTACGGCGGCCCCACCGACAGCTTGGCGCCGGAGATCGCGTCCAGCACCAGCGGGTAGAGGGTGCCGAGGAGGATCATCGAGGCGGCCACCACCAGCACCAGGTTGTTCACCAGCAGCAGGGTCTCGCGGGACCAGAGGGCGAAGCCCACCTGGCTCTTGACCACCGGCGCGCGGACGGCGAACAGGGTCAGCGAACCGCCCACCACCATCAGCAGGAAGATCAGGATGAACACCCCACGCTCCGGGTCCGACGCGAAGGCGTGCACCGAGGTGAGCACGCCGGAGCGAACCAGGAAGGTACCCAGCAGACTGAGGGAGAAGGCGGCGATGGCCAGCAGCACCGTCCAGCTCTTGAACACGCCGCGCTTCTCGGTCACCGCCAGGGAGTGGATCAGCGCGGTGCCCACCAGCCAGGGCATGAAGGAGGCGTTTTCCACCGGGTCCCAGAACCACCAGCCGCCCCAGCCGAGTTCGTAGTAGGCCCACCAGGAGCCCAGCACGATGCCGACGGTGAGGAAGGCCCAGGCGACGATGGTCCACGGGCGCGACCAGCGCGCCCAGGCGGCGTCGAGGCGACCGCCCAGCAGCGCGGCGATGGCGAAGGCGAAGGCCACCGAGAAGCCCACGTAGCCCATGTAGAGCATCGGCGGGTGGACGATCAGGCCGAAGTCCTGCAGCAGCGGGTTGAGGTCGTTGCCGTCGGCCGGCATGTTCGGCAGCAGGCGATTGAAGGGGTTGGAGGTGATGATCAGGAACGACAGGAAGCCGATGCTGATGATCCCCATCACCGCGAGCACGCGGGCCAGCATCACCTCCGGCAGTTGGCGGGAGAACACCGACACGGCGAAGGTCCAGCCGCCGAGGATCAGCGCCCAGAGCAGCAGCGAGCCCTCGTGGGCGCCCCATACGGCGCTGAACTTGTAGTACCAGGGCAGCGCGCTGTTGGAGTTGCTGGCCACATAGGAGACGGAGAAGTCGTCGACCATGAAGGCGTAGGTGAGGCAGCCGAAGGCGAAGGCGAGGAAGGCGAACTGCCCCCAGGCTGCTGGCTGGGCCAGGCTCATCCATTGGCGGTCGCCGCGCCAGGCGCCGATCAGCGGCAGAGTCGCCTGCACGGCGGCCATGCACAGGGCGAGGATCAGGGCCAGGTGGCCGAGTTCGGGAATCATGGGTCAGCCCTCTTTCTTCGCGGGGGCCATCTGGCCGCTTTCTTTCAGCGCCTTGGTCACTTCCGGCGGCATGTACTTCTCGTCGTGCTTGGCCAGCACTTCATCGGCCACCAGTACGCCGTCGGCGTCCAGCTTGCCCAGGGCGACGATGCCCTGCCCTTCGCGGAACAGGTCCGGGAGGATGCCGTGGTAGCGGATGGTCACGTCCTTGGCGAAGTCGGTGACCACGAACTGCACTTCGAGGGAATCCTGCGAGCGCTGCACCGAGCCGTCGCGGACCATGCCGCCCGCGCGGATGCGGGTGTCCTTGGGCGCTTCGCCGTTGGCGATCTGCGTGGGGGTGTAGAACAGGTTGATGTTCTGTTGCAGCGCCGACAACGCCAGCGCCACGGCGATTCCCACACCGGCCAGGATGGCCAGGATGATGAACAGGCGCTTCTTGCGGATCGGATTCACTTCGACTCCTCCCGGCGCAAACGACGCGCCTCGTCTTGCAGGTAGCGACGGCGCGCCAGCAGCGGCAGCGCGACGTTGAGAATCAGGATGGCCAGGCTGATGCCGTAAGCGCTCCAGACATAGAGGCCGTGATGGCCCATGGCGATGAACTCACCGAACGACGCGAAATTCACGATGCCTTCTCCACCAGTGCCTTGACCTCGGCCTTGACCCAGCTGGCCCGCGCCTCGCGGCGCAGCACGTCGAGGCGCATGCGCATCATCAGAACCGCGGCGAAGAAGCAGTAGAAGCCCAGCACCATGATCAGCAGCGGCACCCACATCTCGGCGGGCATGGCCGGCTTCTCGGTGACGGTGAAGGTCGCCGGCTGGTGCAGGGTGTTCCACCACTCCACCGAGTACTTGATGATCGGGATGTTGATCACGCCGACGATGGCCAGCACCGAACAGGCCTTGGCGGCGCTGTCACGATTGCTGATCGCCTGGCCCAGGGCAATGACACCGAAGTAGAGGAAAAGGAGGATGAGCATCGACGTCAGTCGGGCATCCCAGACCCACCAGGCGCCCCAGGTCGGGCGGCCCCAGATGGCACCGGTAAGCAGCGCGATGGCGGTCATCCAGGCGCCGATGGGGGCGGCGGCCTGCAAGGCGACGTCGGCGAGCTTCATCTTCCACACCAGCCCGACCACGCCGCACACCGCCAGCATCACGTAGCAGGACTGCGCCAGGAAGGCGGCCGGCACGTGGATGTAGATGATGCGGAAGCTGTTGCCCTGCTGGTAGTCCGGCGGCGCGAAGGCGAGGCCCCAGACCAGGCCGGCGGTGATCAGGATGCCCGCCGCCCAGGCGAACCAGGGCAGCCAGCGGCCGCTGATCTCGTAGAACCATTTGGGCGAGCCCAGCTTGTGGAACCAGGTCCAGTTCATGAAAGCTGCCTCAAAACTACTGCGCTTGCCGATACGGCGTTGAAAGCAGGCTCGGGCTGCTCATTTAGGGCGACTAAACTCCGCGCCCTCGCCTGCTTTCGCCTTGTCTCGGCTGCGCTCGCTACGTTTTTCAACAGCTTTCTCATGATCAGGCAACTCTGTTTCTTATTCGCCGACGCTGATGGTCAGGCCGGCGGCTATGGCAAAGGGAGTCAGGGTCACCGCCAGGGCGGTGAGGCAGGCCAGCCACAACAGGTGGCCGACTGCAGGCAGTCCTTGCAGGGCCGCTTGCATCGCCCCGCTGCCAAGAATCAGCACCGGGATGTACAGCGGCAGAATCAATAGCGCCAGCAACAGCCCGCCGCGCTTGAGGCCCACGGTCAGGGCCGCACCGACGGCGCCGAGCAGGCTCAGCACCGGCGTTCCCAGCAGCAGCGAGCCGAGCAGCACCGGCAGGCAGCGCGCTGGCAGGCCCAGCATCAGCGCCAGCAGGGGCGCCAGCAGTACCAATGCCAGCCCGGAAAAAAGCCAGTGTGCCAGCACCTTGGCCAAAACCAGAAGCGGCAGGGGGTGCGGCGAAACGACCCACTGTTCAAGCGAGCCATCTTCGAAATCACTGCGGAAAAGCCCGTCCAGCGAGAGCAGGACGGCCAATAGGGCCGCCACCCAGACCAGCCCCGGAGAAAGGCTTTGCAACAATTGCGTCTCCGGGCCGACGGCCAGGGGGAACAGAGCGATGACGATAGCGAAGAACACCAGGGGGTTGGCCAGCTCCGCCGGTCGGCGGAACAGCAAGCGCGCCTCACGGGCCACGACCAGGCTGAATACACGGATCATGCAGCGCGGCGCCCCAGGTCGAGTTCGCGGTAGCCGGCGGGAACGCGGCTCATGCTGTGGTGGGTGGTGAACACCACCAGGCCGCCGTTATCGCAGTGCTGCGCCAGGTGCTCTTCCAGTTGCGCCACGCCCTGCTTGTCGAGGGCAGTGAAGGGTTCGTCGAGGATCCACAGCGGCGGCGCATCGAGGTAGAGGCGCGCCAGGGCCACGCGGCGCTGCTGGCCGGCGGACAGGGTATGGCAGGGCACATCTTCGAAGCCGCGCAAGCCCACCGCTTCCAGCGCCTGCCAGATGGCATCGCGGCTGGCCGGCTGGTGCAGGGCACAGAGCCAGGCGAGGTTCTCTTCGGGGCTGAGCAGCCCCTTGATGCCGGCGGCATGGCCGATCCAGAGCAGTTCGCGGGCCAGTTCACCGCGTTGCCCGGCCAGGGCCACGCCCTTCAGCCGTACTTCGCCGGCGGTGGGTTGCATCAATCCGCAGAGCAGGCGCAGCAGGCTGGTCTTGCCGCTGCCGTTGGGGCCGGCCACCTGCAGCATCTCGCCATGGCCGAGGCGCAGGTCGAGCCGCTCGAACAGCATGCGCCAGTCGCGCTCGCAGGCGAGATCGTGGGTCTCGAGATAAGGACTGGTCACGGCAACGGATACCCTGGGGGGAACTCAAGTCATGGAGGTGCCGGCCGCTATACTCAGGTACGCGCAAAACAGCGCCCGGCCCGGACGGGGCGGCATTATACATGTCATCCACGGCCCCCGAAGGGGGCTTTCAACAGGTTGTAACCCTTTGATGACCGAGATCAGCACCTCGCGCCCCATCAGCGCCACACCACCAGCCAGCCGCCCCGTGCAAACGGTCGCGGAAGCCGCGGTCAAGCTGCTGCAACCGATCAACGGCCTGCTCTCGGCGGGGGAAAGCGCAGACGCGGAAGTGGTGAGCGTCAAGGAGTCGGCGCAGAACAGCTTCCAGGTGCTGCTCAAGCTCACCCTTAACGGCGGCCAGCAGGCCACGGTGGAAGCCAGCAGCAACCGCCCCCTGGCCCAGGGCAGCCTGATCAACGTTACCGCCGTCTCGGAAACCAAGCTGATGGTGGCCCTGCAACCCGGCGGCACCGCAGCGCTGGACAGCATCGACCTCGACCAGCTGCCGGTGGGCACCCTGGTGCAGGGCAAGGTGGTTTCCAGCGAGCAGCTGGCCGAAGCGCGCACCACTGTCTATCGCTCGCTGATCAACCTGATCAATACCCCCCTGGCCGGCCGCCAGATGGCGGTGGAAGGCCCGCTGCCGCTGCCCCTCGGCAGCCTGCTGAGTGCCCAGGTGCAGAGCAGCCAGTCGCTGCAGTTCCTCCCCCTCTCCGCCCAGCTCGACCAGCTTGCCCTGACCCAGCAACTGGCCAACCAGCAAAGCCGCCAGGGCTCACTGGAAGGCCTGGTACAAGCCTTGAAGGGCATGGGCGACGAGCTGCCGAGCAACCTTCGCGGCACCGTCGACCGGCTGCTGAACAGCTTGCCCGACGCGGCCCAGCTCAGTGACTCCAAGCTGCTGGCCAAGGCCATGGAGAACAGTGGCGCACTGCTGGAGGCCCGGCTGCTGGCCGGCCACGGAGCCGCATTGGGCCAGGACATCAAGGGCAACCTGCTGCGCCTGATCGCCCAGTTGCTGCCCAACCTGCCCAATGGCCCGGCCGCACTGCCCACCGCCGGCGCCAGCAACGCCATGGCCCAGGCCTTGCCGGCCTTCATCCGCAGCGCCCTGGGCTCCCTCGGCCAGGCCAGCGCCCGCCAGCAGGCACTGAGCTTTCCCCTGCCCTCGCGCCTGGCGCAGCAGGCCGAAGGCGAAGGTGACCTGGAGCTGCTACTGAAGATGGCCGCCGCTGCGGTCTCGCGCCTGCAGACCCACCAGCTGTCGAGCCTGGCCCAGTCGCAGATGACCCCCGAGGGCAACCTGCTGACCACCTGGCAGCTGGAACTGCCCATGCGCAACAACCAGGACATCGTGCCCCTGCAGGTCAAGGTGCAGCAGGAGCAAAGCCCGCAGAAACGCAGCAAGGAAGAACAGAAGGACACCCTGTGGCGCATCGAGCTGGCGTTCGACATGGAGCCGCTGGGGCCGCTGCAGGTGCAGGCGCAATTGCTGCGCGGCGCCATCTCCAGCCAGCTCTGGGCCGAGCGGGCCCGCACCGCCAGCCTGATCGACGGCGAGTTGCCCAACCTGCGCGAGCGCCTGGTTTCCGCCGGCCTCGAAGTCAGCGAGCTGGCCTGCCGCCAGGGCATACCGCCGCAAGGCCCGCGTACCAACCTGCAACAGCGCTGGGTGGACGAAACCGCATGAGCCCCCTCTCCTTCCCGCGCCCCCGGAGCAACCCGCAATGACCCAGGCCAAGCAACCGCGCCAGGCCATCGCCCTGTCCTATGACGGTGTCTCCGCCCCAAGCCTCACCGCCAAGGGCGACGACGAGCTGGCGGAAGCGATTCTCGCCATCGCCCGCGAATACGAAGTGCCGATCTACGAGAACGCCGAGCTGGTGCGCCTGCTGGCGCGCATGGAACTGGGCGAGGCGATTCCCGAGGCGCTGTATCGCACCCTCGCCGAAATCATCGCCTTCGCCTGGTACCTCAAGGGCAAGTGCCCGGCCGGTTTCGTCGCCGACGGCGAGCGCGACGTCACCCCACCGGTACCGCTGCTGGGCGGCCCTAGGGGCTGAGGGCCAGCACCTCGCCTTCCACCCCCTTGCCCAGGGGGAAGTCCAGCAGCTGCCAGGCGAAATAGCCTTCACGGAAGTAGAACACCTGCTTGTAGCCCCAGCTCACGGCGAGCTGCGCCGCCAATGCGCCACGGGGGCAGACGTCGCTGTCGCAGTAGATGACCAGGGGCACATGCCGGGGCCAATGGGGCATGGCCAGCCCGGCGAAACGGTCGGCCAGGTCGAGGTGCACCGCCCCGTGCACATGGCCCCAGCTCCACTCCGCCGAAGGCCGCACATCGATGAACAGGGCACCGTAGTCATACAGCCGCTTGGCCTGGAGCACGTTGACCGTGGTCGCGCCCTTGACGCGCAGGGGCGCCTCCTCGGCCTGGGCCAGGGGCAGAACGCAAAGCAGCAGGAAGGACAGAACACGCATGGCGGCGCTCGCGGAGTCGGGACCCGTGTCTTGAGCTTAGGCAGCGAGGGGGCCGGCCTTGGAACTATTGGTTCAGGGCGGGCGCGTTCGTTAGAGCAGGAGGGAGTTAAAGCGGGGTTCAGCCTTGTTTCTGCTTGCGGGCCAATTGCAGCTTGCTGACCAGCTCGGCCTCGGCCTGGGTCAGGCCACAGGAATGGGTCAGGTCATCGACGCTGGCACCCATGCCGGCAAGGCGCGCGGCCTGGGTGAAGGACAGACTGCTGGGGTCGCGCTGCTCGATCTGGCTGACCTTGTCTGGCAGCGGCGCCACCACGCGGCGCAGCTCGTGCAGCTCCTCACCCATACGGATCGAGCCGCTGAGGTAGGCGTCGAGCCGACGCGCCAATTCCTTGATGCGCTGGTCGCGCACCGCATCGCGCTTGGCCTGCTCCTCGGCCGCCAGGCGTTGCCCCTTCTGCAGCCGCACGCAGGTGACTGCGAGGGCTGCACAGGCGACCGCCAGGACCAGCAGCGCGATCTCGATCAGCACGTCAGATGCTCTCCAGCTCCGACCACTCTTCCTCGCTCATCATCTTGTCCAGCTCGACCAGGATCAGCAGCTCGCCGTTCTTGTTGCAGACGCCCTGGATGAACTTGGCCGATTCCTCGTTGCCCACGTTGGGCGCGGTCTCGACCTCGGACTGACGCAGGTAGACCACTTCGGCGACGCTGTCGACGAGGATGCCCACGACCTGCTTGTCCGCTTCGATGATGACGATGCGGGTGTTGTCGGTGACCGACGCCGAATCCAGGCCGAAGCGCTGGCGGGTGTCGATCACGGTGACCACGTTACCGCGCAGGTTGATGATGCCCAGCACATAGCTCGGGGCACCCGGGACCGGCGCGATCTCGGTGTAACGCAGGACTTCCTGGACCTGCATCACGTTGATGCCGTAGGTCTCGTTATCCAGGCGGAAAGTCACCCATTGCAGGATGGGATCTTCGGAACCTTGCCCTGACGATTTCTTCATGTTCCCTAGCCTCTTCTAGAACCGCCCGGGGCGGCGTTCGCGGGTTCTGCCCGCTTGTTTCAAATCCGGAGCGCCGCGCTTTCGCGAGGCGCCGGTGCTCAGTTGAGCGACATTTTCTTGACGGCACCACTGGCGATCAGTTCAGCCAGGGCGGCGACGTCCAGCAGCGCGCACATGTGTTCGATCACGGTGCCGGCGAGCCACGGACGCTGGGTGCGCTGGCTGCGCCATTTGATTTCGCTCGGGTCCAGGCGGATGGAGCGGCTCACCTGGTGCACGGCCAGGCCCCACTCGTACCCCTGGACCGAGATAACGTACTGCAAGCCTTCGCGGAAATCATCGCGGTAGCGGTCCGGCATGACCCAGCGCGCGGTGTCGAGCACCTTCAGGTTACCCCCCTGGCTCGGCAGGATGCCGAGGAACCAGTCGGGCTGGCCGAACAGCGGCGTGAGTTCCTGGCCGGCCAGCGGGTAGATGGAGCCCAGGCACACAAGCGGCACCGCGAGGGTGAGGCCGGCGACATCGAACAGCAGGCACTCGAAGGGTTCTTCAGCCCAGCTGGGGCGGCCGTCGGAGGCCACCGGCTCGCTGTCCAGCAGCGGCGCGTTGGCGGTCTTCAGCTCGGCAACCGGCTCCACCAGGGTCGGGCGGGCGACTGGCGTCACAGGGGCAATGGGGGCGGCAGGCGGTGGGACAGGCGCCGGCGCTACGGGCTTGACCTCGGTACGCAGCTCCGTCGGCGCGGCGACCAGGGTGCGCAGCGGCGTGGCCTCCAGCACCGGCCTGGCCACGGGCGCAGGTGCCGAGACCGCCGCGGCGATCGGGGCAGGCGCAGGGGCCGGCACAGCGGCGATCACCGGTTTGACGGTCAGCCGGGCATCACGAACCTGTTCCTCCAGCACGGCAGCCTCGAACTCGTCCAGGCTGATGCTGTCGGCGAATTCGACGGCCGCTTCCTGCAGCAGGGAATCGAGGTAGGACTGCAAGGCCAGCTGCGGCCTTGTGGCGGTGGCGACGGTACGGCTCATGGATGGGACCTGCAGGAGTGGACTCCACAGTCTATCGGCAGCAAGGCTGCGGGACTTGAGGTATGCAGTTCAGCATAGTCGGTCATTTCAGGCTACCTGGGCGGCCAGTTGCTGACTGAGCAAATGCTTGAGCAGCGCGCGATAGGCGATCACCCCGCGGCTGTTGGAATCGTATTGCGAAGGCGTGACCCCGGCGCGGCTGGCATCACGCA
Source organism: Pseudomonas sp. zfem005 (assembly GCF_032621735.1). Lineage (NCBI taxonomy): Bacteria > Pseudomonadati > Pseudomonadota > Gammaproteobacteria > Pseudomonadales > Pseudomonadaceae > Pseudomonas > Pseudomonas sp. zfem005. The sequence goes on from NZ_JAVYJE010000003.1 coordinate 322,913, forward strand.
GGCGGGTATCCACCGGGATATAGGCCGGCCACAGGTGCTCGGGATAGGAATTGCGCAGCACCCGCAGGGTATTCAGGGAGGCCTGGGTACGGCGGTCGAACAGGGTCGGCACGATGGTGTAGGGCAACGCCTGCTTGCGCGAGCGGTTGATCATCGCCAGGGTGCTGACCATGCGCTCCAGGCCCTTGACGGCGAGGAACTCGGTCTGCACCGGGATCACCAGCTGCTGGCTGGCGGCCAGGGCGTTGACCATCAGCACGCCCAGCAGCGGCGGGCTGTCGATGATGGCGTGGTCGAACTCCTGCCACAGCTGCGCCAGGCTCTTGGCGATCACCAGGCCCAGGCCGTTCTGCCCGGGCGACTGGCGCTCCAGGGTAGCCAGCGCGGTGCTCGAAGGCAGCAGCGAGATGCGTTCGTGGCTGGTCTGCAGCAGCAGCTGCCGCGGCAGGCCATCGGGCACCGTGCCCTGGTGCAGGAACAGGTCGAAGCAGCTGTGTTCCAGGGTGTCCGGGTCATGCCCGAAGTAGCTGGTCATGGAACCGTGGGGGTCGAGGTCGACCACGACCACGCGCTTGCCGGCATCGGCCAGCAGGCCCGCCAGTGCGATCGACGAGGTGGTCTTGCCCACTCCACCCTTTTGATTGGCTACCGCCCAAACTCTCATGGTCTTCATCCTCCCGGCAGAAACGCCGCCTTGCCGAGAATCATTGTCCGCCCGCAGGGGCCGGCGACGGGGAATTGACGGCCCCCGCTGCTGGGGGCCTCGCTTCTGGCGCTGGTGCAGGTTGCGTGCCAGCACGCTGCAGGGCGCCATCCGGTTTTGCGTTGCCGCTGCCTACGCCACTGACCGCACGACGCACGTCCAGGTTGCGCGACACCACCAATACCACGCGCCGGTTGCGCCCGCGCCCTTCGGCCGTCGCATTGTCCGCCACCGGCTGGAACTCGCCATAGCCGACTGCGGCCAGGCGCGCCGGGTTCACGCCATCCATCGAGAGCATGCGCACGATGCTCGAGGCCCGTGCCGTAGACAGCTCCCAGTTGGAAGGATAGTTCGCCGTATTGATCGGCAGGTTATCGGTGAAACCTTCTACGTGCACCGGGTTTTCGTAGGGCGCCAGGATCTTGGCCACCTTCTCGATCAGGGTGAAGGCTTCGTTGGCCGGTATCGCGTCGCCGCTGGGGAACAGCAGGCTGGAGTTGAGCTCGATCTCCACCCACAGCTCATTGCCGCGAACCGTCATCTGCCCGTCCTTGATCAGCTCGCCAAAGGCCTCGTTGATGTCCTGGCTGATCTCCTGCAGCGGATCAGTGGCAGCGCTCGGCGTATCACTGGAGCCGCTGTCGGTCATGGACTTGTCCGCTTCGGTGGTACGCGGACGCTCATCGCCAACGGGGATCGGCTTGATCGAACGATCCGGCTGGTTGAAGACGCCGGTGAGGGTCTCCGAGAGGATCTTGTACTTGCCTTCGTTGATCGAGGAGATGGAGTACATCACCACGAAAAAGGCGAACAGCAGGGTGATGAAGTCCGCGTAGGAGACCAGCCAACGCTCGTGATTCTCGTGTTCTTCCTGGTGACGTCTGCGGGCCATGTCGCCTCCATCAATCCATGAAGCCTTGCAGCTTCAACTCGATGGAGCGGGGATTCTCGCCCTCGCCGATGGAGAGGATGCCTTCGAGCAGCATCTCCCGGTAGCGCGACTGGCGCATGGCGATGGATTTGAGCTTGTTACCGATGGGCAACAGCAGCAGGTTGGCGAAGCCGACGCCGTAGATGGTGGCGACGAAGGCCACGGCGATGCCGCCGCCCAGCTGGCTGGGGTCCGCCAGGTTGCCCATGACGTGGATCAGGCCCATCACCGCGCCGATGATGCCGATGGTCGGCGCGTAGCCGCCCATGCTTTCGAACACCTTGGCGGCCTGGATATCACGGGCTTCCTGGGTGTAGAGGTCCACCTCGAGGATGCTGCGGATGGCTTCCGGTTCGGCACCGTCCACCAGCAGCTGCAGGCCCTTGCGGGCGTACGGGTCCGGCTCGGAATCGGCGATGGGCTCGAGGCCCAGCAGGCCTTCCTTGCGGGCAGCCATGCTCCAGCCGACCACGCGGTTGATGCCGCCGGCCAGGTCGATCTGCGGGGGGAAGATGATCCAGCGAATGGTCACCAGGGACCGCTTGAACACACTCATCGGGGTCTGCAGGAACGCAGCCCCGAGGGTACCGCCCACCACGATCAGCGCAGCGGGGCCGTTGAGCAACGCCCCCGCGTGGCCACCTTCGAGGTAGTTGCCGCCGATGATGGCGACGAGTGCAAGTATGACGCCGACAACGCTCAGTACATCCATTGACGCGCGTTCTCCATTACAGGCACGCCTCGGCTATGTGCCTGCCGATATCGTCGAGCCCGTAGACGGCGTCGGCCAGGTTGGCCTTCACGATGGCCATGGGCATGCCGTAGATCACGCAACTGGCTTCATCCTGCGCCCAGACCTGGCTGCCACCCTGCTTGAGCAGGCGTGCGCCTTCCCGGCCATCGGCGCCCATGCCGGTGAGCACCACCGCCAGGACCTTGTCGTTATAGGCCTTGGCCGCCGAGCCGAAGGTGATGTCGACGCAGGGCTTGTAGTTCAGCCGCTCGTCACCTGGGAGGATGCGCACGGTGCCACGGCCGTCGACCATCATCTGCTTGCCACCGGGCGCCAACAGGGCCAGGCCGGGACGCAGCACGTCACCGTCCTCGGCTTCCTTGACGGAAATCCGGCAGAGCTTGTCGAGACGCTCGGCGAAGGCCTTGGTAAAGGCGGCCGGCATGTGCTGGATCAGGACGATGGGCGCCGGAAAGTTACCGGGCAGCTGGGTCAGCACCCGCTGCAGGGCCACCGGGCCGCCGGTGGACGTGCCGATGGCCACCAGCTTGTAGGACTTGCGCTTGGGAGCCGGGCTGGACAAGCCCCCCGAGCTGGAAGCCGGCGCAGGTGCGGCACCGGCGCTGGGGCGCGACGGGGCCGGCGCGGGCGCAGCAGGGCTGGGCGCCGACGACGGGGCTGCCGGGGCCGGGCTGTAGCTGCTGTAGCGACGGTTGCTGCGGGCGATGCTGTGCACCTTCTCGCAGAGCAGTTGCTTGACCTTGTCGGGGTTGCGCGAGATGTCCTCGAAGTTCTTCGGCAGGAAATCCACCGCGCCCGCATCGAGGGCGTCGAGGGTCACCCGGGCGCCTTCGTGGGTCAGGGAGGAGAACATCAGCACGGGGGTCGGGCAGCGCTGCATGATGTGCCGCACCGCGGTGATGCCGTCCATCATCGGCATCTCGTAGTCCATGGTGATCACGTCCGGCTTGAGCGCCAGCGCCTGATCGATGGCCTCGCGGCCATTGGTGGCGGTACCGACCACCTGGATATTGGAGTCGGCGGACAGAATCTCCGAGACACGACGGCGGAAGAAACCGGAGTCATCAACCACCAGAACCTTGACTGCCATAAACACTCCTAACAGGCGGCCACCAAGGCCGCCTAAACGATCAACCGCGGCGCGCGTAGCGCTTGAGCATGCTCGGCACGTCGAGGATCAGGGCGATGCGTCCATCGCCGGTGATGGTGGCGCCGGACATGCCGGGAGTGCCCTGGAGCATCTTGCCCAGGGGCTTGATCACCACCTCTTCCTGGCCGACCAGCTGGTCCACCACGAAGCCGATGCGCTGGGTGCCCACGGAGAGGATCACCACATGGCCTTCGCCCTGTTCCTCGTGGGCAGCGTTACGCACCAGCCAGCGCTTGAGGTAGAACAGCGGCAGTGCCTTGTCGCGCACGATCACCACTTCCTGGCCGTCCACCACGTTGGTGCGCGACAGGTCGAGGTGGAAGATCTCGTTGACGTTGACCAGCGGGAAGGCGAAGGCCTGGTTGCCCAGCATCACCATCAGGGTCGGCATGATCGCCAGGGTCAGCGGCACCTTGATGACGATCTTCGAGCCCTGCCCCTTCTGCGAGAACACGTTGACCGTGCCGTTGAGCTGGGAAATCTTGGTCTTCACCACGTCCATGCCGACACCGCGGCCGGAGACGTCGGAAATCTCGGTCTTGGTCGAGAAGCCCGGGGCGAAGATCAGGTTGTAGCACTCGAGATCGGTCAGGCGGTCGGCGGCGTCCTTGTCCAGCAGCCCCTTCTCCACCGCCTTGGCGCGGAGGATATTGGCGTCCATCCCCTTGCCGTCGTCGGTGATCATCAGAAGGATGTGGTCGCCTTCCTGTTCGGCGGAGAGCACCACGCGGCCGGTGCGCGGCTTGCCGGCGGCCTCGCGCTCCTCGGGCGTCTCGACGCCGTGGTCGACGGCGTTGCGCACAAGGTGGACCAGCGGGTCGGCCAGGGCCTCGACCAGGTTCTTGTCGAGGTCGGTCTCTTCACCCACCAGCTCGAGGTTGATCTCTTTCTTCAGGTTGCGCGCCAGGTCGCGGACCAGGCGCGGGAAGCGGCCGAAGACCTTCTTGATCGGCTGCATGCGGGTCTTCATGACCGCGGTCTGCAGGTCGGCGGTGACCACGTCGAGGTTGGACACGGCCTTGGCCATGGACTCGTCGCCGCTGTTGAGGCCCAGGCGCACAAGGCGGTTACGCACCAATACCAGCTCGCCGACCATGTTCATGATCTCGTCCAGGCGCGCGGTGTCGACGCGTACCGTGGTCTCGGCCTCGCTGGCGGCGGACGCGGCCTTATCGCCACCCGCGGCAGGCGCGGGAGCGGCCGCAGGCTTGGCAGCGGGCTTGGGCGGCTCAGCCGCCTTGGGAGCAGCAGCCGGTTTTGCGGCGGCAGGCTTGGCGGCCGGAGCGGCAGCGGGCTTGGCCGGCGCAGCCGGTTTGGCAGGGGCTGCCTCCGCGGCGTCGGCAACGAACTTGCCCTTGCCGTGGAGCTGGTCGAGCAGCGCTTCGAATTCGTCGTCAGTGATGTTTTCGCCGGCGCCGGCAGTAGCTGCCGCAGGAGCCTTGTCGGCCGGAGCGGCAACCGCAGGGGCCTCGACCTCAGCGGCGGCCACGAACTTGCCTTTGCCATGCAACTGGTCGAGCAGCGCTTCGAACTCGTCGTCGCTGATCTCGTCACCGCCACCGGCAGGTGCCGCAGGCGCGGGCGCCGGGGCGGCGGCCTTGGCAGGCGCAGCAGGGGCCTGCTCGGCCACGAACTTGCCCTTGCCGTGCAGTTGGTCGAGCAGCGCTTCGAACTCGTCGTCGCTGATTTCGTCAGCCCCGGCAGCGGCCGATGAGGCCGCGCTGACGCTCGACTCGGCGGCGGGCTCATCGAGCACGTTGAGCAGCTGTTCGAACTCGCTGTCGGTGATATCACCGGACGCGGCTTCGGCTTCAGCAACGGGCTCAGGCTCGGGCTCGTACTCCGGTTCGGCAGCCGCCTCGTCGCCACCCGGCTCGGCCAGGCGTGCCAGGGCAGCCAGCAGCTCCGGCGTGGCCGGCGTCGGCTCGGCGCGCTCGCGTACCTGGCTGAACATCTCGTTGACCGTGTCCAGCGCTTGCAGGACCACGTCCATGAGCTCCGCCGTCACACGGCGTTCGCCCTTGCGCAGGATGTCGAAGACGTTCTCGGCGATGTGGCAGCACTCCACCAGCGCATTCAGCTGGAGGAAGCCGGCACCACCCTTGACCGTGTGGAAACCGCGGAAAATGGCATTGAGCAGATCCATATCGTCCGGACGGCTCTCGAGCTCGACCAGCTGTTCGGACAATTGCTCCAATATTTCGCCGGCCTCAACCAGGAAGTCCTGGAGGATTTCTTCATCGGCGTCGAAGCTCATTCGGTTGCTCCCTAGAATCCAAGGCTGGATAACAGATCATCGACATCGACCTGACCGGACACGACATCATCACGCTTATCGGCATTGATCTGCGGACCTTCACCCCTGGAAGGCTCTTTTTGTTTTTCTTTTTCAGCCACGATCTCCGCACGGTCGTGGTGGATACCAGCGAAGCGATCGACATCGCTGGCCATCAGTACCAATTTCACCAGGTTGCTCTCGACCTCGGTGACCAGTTGGGTGACGCGCTTGATCACCTGGCCGGTGAGATCCTGATAGTCCTGGGCAAGGAGGATGTCGTTCATCCTCGACGAAAGCTGTTCGGTATCGCGTTGACTGCGAGCAAGGAAAGTCTCGATGCGCTTGGCCAGGTCGCGGAAGGCATCCGCGCCAATTTCCCGACGCATGAAGCGCCCCCACTCCTCTCCCAGGCTCTGGGCTTCATCGCCTAGGCCATTGAGCAGCGGTGCGCTCTCCTCCACCAGGTCCATGGTCCGGTTCGCGGCCTTCTCGGTCATCTTCACCACGTAGGAAAGACGATCCGTGGCGTCGGCGATCTGCGAAACCTCGGTGGCATGGGGCAGGTGCGGGTCGATCTGGAAGTTGACGATCGCGGTGTGCAGCTCGCGCGTCAGCTTGCCGACTTCCTGGTACAGCCCGCGATCACGGACTTTGTTGAGTTCATGGATGAGTTGCACGGCATCGCCGAAATTGCCCTTTTCAAGGGTATCGACCAGCTCGCGCGCATGGTTTTTCAGGGTCGACTCAAGGTCTCCCGGTTGGGAATCTTTTTGGTCCATGGCGTCCTCGCGACTGGCATCAGCCGTTGACCCGTTCGAAGATCTTCTCGATCTTCTCTTTGAGCACCTGGGCGGTGAAAGGCTTGACCACATAGCCGTTCACACCGGCCTGGGCCGCTTCGATGATCTGGTCACGCTTGGCCTCGGCCGTCACCATCAGCACCGGCAGGTGCTTGAGGCGCTCGTCGGCACGCACGGCGCGCAACAGATCGATCCCGGTCATGCCCGGCATGTTCCAGTCGGTAACCAGGAAATCGAAGTTGCCACTGTGCAGCATGGGTAGAGCGGTGGTGCCATCATCGGCCTCTGCGGTATTGGTGAAACCCAAGTCACGCAGGAGGTTCTTGATGATGCGTCTCATCGTCGAGAAATCGTCCACGATGAGGATTTTCATGTTCTTGTCCAAATCGACCTCCGTACAGTCCTAAACGCCCCCGTAGAACGGGGGCGTCGATCAATCGAAAAACCGGCGTGCCAATCAGTGCGCGCGCCATTCACCCAGCCGTGACCGCAAGCGTGCGGCACATTGGCTGTGCAACTGGCTGACCCGCGATTCACTGACCCCCAGCACTTCGCCGATTTCCTTCAAATTCAGCTCTTCGTCGTAATACAGCGCCAGTACCAAGCGCTCTCGTTCCGGCAGATTGGCGATGGCGTCAGCCAACGCCGCCTGGAAGCGCTCGTCTTCCAGATCATTCGAAGGTTCGAGATGGGTGACTCCGGTGTCTTCGTGCGTCGCGCCATGCTCACCGTCCTGCAACAGGTCGTCGAAGCTGAACAGGCGGCTGCCCAAAGTGTCGCTCAGGATGCCGTAGTAATCTTCGAGACTCAATCCAAGTTCGGCCGCAACTTCCTGATCTTTAGCGTCTCGCCCGGTTCTTGCCTCAATTTTCCGGATGGCATCGCTCACCATCCGGGTGTTGCGATGGACCGAGCGTGGTGCCCAATCCCCTTTTCTCACTTCATCGAGCATGGCACCGCGGATGCGTATGCCTGCATAGGTCTCGAAACTTGCGCCCTTGCTGGAATCGTATTTCTTCGAGGCTTCGAGCAGGCCGATCATGCCGGCCTGCATCAGGTCCTCCACCTGCACGTTGGCCGGCAAGCGGCCCAGCAGGTGGTAGGCGATGCGTTTGACCAGCGGCGCGTAGCGCTCGATCAGCTGGTGCTGGGAATCCCTAGCCTGTGCCTTGTTGTACATACGAAGTCCACTAGCGGGTGTCATATGGCCGAATCCGCGATCGGTTGCTGCACCAGGCGCTCCACGAAGAACTCCAGATGACCGCGTGGGTTGGCCGGCAGGGGCCAGCTGTCCACTTTCTGGGCTATCGCCTTGAACGCCAGGGCGCACTTCGAGCGCGGGAAGGCTTCGTAAACCGCGCGCTGCTTCTGCACGGCCTTGCGTACGGATTCGTCATAGGGCACCGCGCCGACATATTGCAAGGCCACATCCAGGAAGCGATCAGTCACTTTGGTCAGCTTAGCAAAGAGGTTGCGACCCTCCTGTGGACTGTGTGCCATGTTGGCCAATACGCGGAAACGGCTCATGCCGTAGTCGCGATTGAGGAGCTTGATCAAAGCATAGGCGTCGGTGATGGAAGTGGGTTCGTCACAGACGACTACGATCACTTCCTGCGCCGCGCGCACGAAGCTGACCACCGCGTCGCCGATGCCGGCGGCGGTGTCGATCACCAGGACGTCGAGGTTGTCGCTGATCTCGCTGAAAGCCTGGATCAGGCCGGCGTGCTGCATGGGCGAGAGCTGCACCATGCTTTGGGTGCCCGAGGCGGCCGGCACGATACGAACGCCACCCGGGCCCTGCAGCAGCACGTCACGCAGGTCGCACTCGCCGGCGATCACGTCGGCCAGGGTGCGCTTGGCGGTGAGGCCGAGCAGTACGTCGACGTTGGCCAGGCCAAGGTCGGCGTCCAGCAGCATGACCCGGCGACCGAGATCGGCGAGGGCCAGCGAGAGGTTCACCGACACGTTGGTCTTGCCGACGCCACCTTTGCCGCCGGTTACGGCAATCACCTGTACGGGATGCAAACTACCCATTTATTACACCTTGTCTCACGTCGACTGGGCCACTTGGCGGGCTCGTGCCACTCATCCGGAGTGGCTGGGGTTCTATCCGACTCGGCGGGCCGGGTTCTGGTACAGCCCGGCGAACAGGTCGGCCATGGCTTCTTCGCTGGGGTCCTCCGGCGTCTGCAGGCTCACTGCACGGCTCACCAGCTGGTGGCTGCGGGGAATCTGCAGGTCATCCGGAATCCGAGGCCCGTCAGCAAGATAGGCTACCGGGAGATGCTGGCCGATAGCCAGTCCTAAAACCTCTCCCAGGCTCGCCGCTTCGTCGAGCTTGGTCAGGATGCAGCCAGAAAGACCGCAACGCTTATAACTATGGTAGGCCGCCTTTAGCACTTGGCTCTGACTCGTTGCAGCCAGCACCAGATAGTTCCTGGCTTTGACACCACGGCTGGCCAAGGTCTCCAACTGCATTTTAAGCGCAGGATCGGTCGCCGGCAGGCCTGCGGTGTCAATCAGCACCACACGTTTGCGCGCCAGCGGGGCCAGCGCCTGGGTCAGGGATTGGCCGGGATCGACATGGGTCACCGACACGTTGAGGATGCGGCCGAGGGTCTTCAGCTGCTCCTGGGCGCCGATGCGGTAGCTGTCCATGCTCACCAGGGCGATCTGCTGGGCGCCGTATTTCAGTACGTAGCGCGCAGCCAGCTTGGCCAGGGTGGTGGTCTTGCCCATGCCGGCCGGGCCGACCAGGGCGATCACACCGCCCTCTTCCAGCGGCTCCTGCTGCGGCGTGCGGATGGCGTGGGCCAGATGGGCCAGGACCATGCGCCAGGCCTGGCGCGGGTCCTTGACGGAGGCGACACGCTCCATCAGGGCACGGGACAGTTCGGCGGACAGGCCCATGCGCTGCAGGCGACGCCAGAGGCCGGCCTGCTGCGGACGGCGGCTCTGCATCTGGCCCCAGGCGATGGAGCCCAGCTGGACTTCGATCAGTTCACGCAGGCCGTTGAGCTCGAAACGCATGGCATCCAGGCTGCGCTGGTCGGCGGCGGCCGGTGCGGGGGCCTTCGGCTGGGCAGCAGCTGCCGCCACCGGCGAGGCGCTGGCACGCTCGGTGCGTTGCGGGCGCATGGCGGCGGCGAGGCTTTCCGCAGACACGTCCGAACGGTCGGCAACCAGTTGGCGGTTCTTGCCGGCGTCGGCCTGGCCACCGCGGTTGCTCAGCTCGGCATGGGCCTCGGCGATGCGGGCCTGGGTACGACGCAGCTCGGCTTCGAGGGCCGGGTTGGGCTTGCTCGGCGCGGGAGCCGGCATGGGATAGTCGAGCGCGGCGGTGATCTCCACCCCACCGGCGACCCGACGGGTGCCGATGATGGAGGCATCCGCGCCCAGTTCGTCCCGCACCAGTTTCATGGCCTGGCGCATATCCGCAGCGAAGAAGCGTTTGACCTGCATGGCCTGTGACCTCGGTTAGTTCTGCCCCACAGTCGAGACTATGGTGACCTGCTTGTTGTCCGGTATTTCCTGGTAGGCCAGTACGTGCATGGTTGGCACGGCGAGCCTTGCGAAGCGCGACAGCATCGCCCGGATCGGCCCGGCTACCAGCAGGATGGCCTGCTTGCCGAGCATTTCCTGGCGCTGCGCCGCTTCCACCAGGGAACGTTGCAGCTTCTCGGCCATGCCAGGCTCCAGGAGGATGCCATCCTCGGAGCCTTGTCCGGCCTTCTGCATGCTACTGAGCAATATCTGTTCCAACCTGGGCTCCAGGGTGATCACAGGCAGCTCCGGCTCTAGTCCCACAATGCTTTGCACGATTGCGCGGCTCAGCGCCACGCGAACAGCTGCCACCATAGCGGCGGGATCTTGACTCTTGGGTGCGACGTTGGCGATGGCCTCGGCGATGGTGCGGATGTCGCGCACCGGCACCTGTTCCTGCAGCAGCGCCTGCAGCACCTTGAGCAGGGTCGACAGCGAAACCAGGCCCGGAACCAGCTCTTCCGCCAGCTTGGGCGAGCTCTTGGCCAGCAATTGCATGAGCTGCTGCACTTCTTCGTGCCCCAGCAGCTCGTGGGCGTGCTTGTGCAGGATCTGATTGAGGTGGGTGGCGACCACGGTACTGGCGTCCACCACCGTGTAGCCGAGGGACTGCGCCTGGTCACGCTGGCTGCCGTCTATCCACACGGCCTCCAGGCCGAACGCCGGATCCTTGGCGGCGATGCCGTTGAGGGTGCCGAACACCTGGCCGGGGTTGATCGCCAGCTCGCGGTCCGGGTAGACCTCCGCCTCGGCCACGCTGACGCCCATCAGGGTCAGGCGATAGGCGTTGGGTAGCAGGTCGAGGTTGTCGCGGATGTGCACCGACGGCATGAGGAAGCCCATCTCCTGGGACAGCTTCTTGCGTACGCCCTTGATGCGGGTGAGCAGCTGGCCACCCTGGTTGCGGTCCACCAGGGGAATCAGGCGGTAGCCGACTTCCAGGCCGACCATATCCACCGGGGTGACGTCGTCCCAGCCCAGCTCCTTGGTTTCCGGGGCGCGCTGGGCCGGCAGCAGTTCCTGCTGGCGCTGCGCTTCCTGCACAGCCACTTCCTTCTCCTTCTGGCCCTTGCGCCAGATCCACCAGGCGCCGCCAGCGGCGATCAGGCCGAGGCCGAGGAAGGACACGTGGGGCATGCCCGGGACCAGGCCCATGGCGATGAGGATGGCGGCGGAGACGGCCAGCGCCTTGGGCGAGGCGAACATCTGGCGGTTGACCTGCTGGCCCATGTCCTCGGAGCTGGAAACACGGGTCACCATGATCGCAGCGGCGGTGGACAGCAGCAGCGAGGGGATCTGCGCCACCAGGCCGTCACCGATGGTCAGCAGGGAGTAGATGCGCCCGGCGTCGCCGAAGGTCAGGCCGTGCTGGATGATGCCGATGGCCATGCCACCGATCAGGTTGATGAAGAGGATCAGCAGGCCGGCGATGGCGTCACCGCGGACGAACTTGCTGGCACCGTCCATGGAACCGTAGAAGTCGGCTTCCTGTGAGACTTCCGCGCGGCGCTTTTTGGCTTCGACCTGGTCGATGATGCCGGCGTTGAGGTCGGCGTCGATCGCCATCTGCTTGCCGGGCATGGCGTCCAGGGTGAAACGTGCACTCACCTCGGAGATACGGCCGGCACCCTTGGTGACCACCACGAAGTTGATGATCATCAAGATGGCGAAGATCACCGCACCGACCACGTAGTTGCCGCCGATGACCACTTCACCGAAGGCCTGGATCACCTTGCCTGCGGCGTCGTGGCCGTCCTGGCCGTGGAGCAGTACCACGCGGCTGGAGGCCACGTTCAGCGCCAGGCGCAGCAGGGTCGAGACCAGCAGGATGGTGGGGAAGACCGCGAAGTCCAGCGGGCGCAGGGCGTAGACGCTGACCAGCAGAACCACGATGGAGAGCGCGATGTTGAAGGTGAAGAACACGTCCAGAAGGAACGGCGGCACCGGCAACGTCATCATGCCCAGCATGATCAGCACCAGCAGCGGCACCCCCAGGTTGCCCCGGGACAGGCTGGCGACATTGCCGCGCACGTTGCCGATCAGTTGCGAACGATCCAAATCTCTACCCTCAAGCAGTGGCGAAACACAGCCCTCGCCCATTCAATCTTTTGACGCGCGGATGCGCGCAGCAGAGCTTGTGCAAGAAGCTCACCAACTTCCCGGAGGTGGCGGTGCAGAGGGGGGCGCGGCGACCTTTGCCTACAGGCAGGGGCAGCGCAGGGTCAGTCGTCGCGACGCAGGTCAGCGGGGATCGGCGGCTCCGTCAAGGGCGCAGGGCGCTTGCCCTTGCCCGCGCGGAATTGCTTGAGCTGGTAGACGTAGGCCAGTACCTGGGCCACCGCCAGGTACAGGCCGGCGGGGATTTCCTGGTCCAGCTCGGTGGAGTAGAACACCGCCCGCGCCAGGGCCGGGGATTCCAGCACGGTGATCTTGTTCTCCTGGGCGATCTCGCGGATCTTCAGCGCGGTGAAGTCGTTGCCCTTTGCCAGCAGCAGCGGCGCGGTGCCCTTGGCCGGGTCGTACTTCAGGGCCACGGCGAAGTGGGTCGGGTTGGTGATCACCACGTCGGCCTCGGGCACGGCGGACATCATGCGGCGCTCGGCCATCTCCCGCTGCATGCGACGGATACGCGACTTGACCTCGGGCTTGCCCTCGCTGTCCTTGTACTCGTCGCGCACTTCCTGCTTGGTCATCATCAGCTTCTGCTTGTTGTCCCAGAGCTGATACGGCACGTCGATGGCGGCGATGAGGATCAGCCCGCAAGCCAGCCAGAGCGCGCTCCAGCCCACCACCTGGACGCTGTGCAGAATGGCCTGCTCCAGGGGCTCGTGGGCGATGGACAGGAGGTCGTCGGCATCCGAAGACAGCACCATCAGCGCCACCATCAGGATCAGCCCGAACTTGCCCAGCGCCTTGAGCAGCTCAACCACCGCGTGCATGGAGAACATGCGCTTGATGCCGGACAGCGGGTTCATGCGGCTGAATTTCGGCGCCAGGGCCTCGAAGGAGAAAAGCCAGCCCCCCAGGGAGATGGGCGCCACAAGCGAGACGATGAGCAGCGTCACCAGCAACGGGGTAACGGCCGAGAGTGCCATCTGCCCCGACTGCAACAGCCACAGCGCCATGCTGCGCTCGTCCATCAGCGCTTCGCGGGACAGGGTGAAGTTGGCCTGCATCATGCGCATCATCATGTCCGCCAGGCCGCCGCCGGATGCCAGCACGCCCCCTGCCCCACCCAGGGTGATGGCCAGGGTATTGAGTTCCTTGGAACGGGCGATCTGCCCCTTCTCGCGCGCCTCCTGCTGGCGTTTCGCGGTGGGTTCTTCGCTTTTGTCCGCCCCGCTCTCACTTTCTGCCATCGCGCACCTCGACAGAAGGCCCGGCTAACCGACCGGGACGGGTAATGGGCGGCATGCAGCCGCAGCGAGAGGCCATCAACGCGCCCTCGCCAGCTCGCGCAGGAGCTGCAAGGCATCGGTGGCGAGGATCTGGTACTGGGAGAGGATGTCGGCCATGCCGATCCAGATGATCACCAGGCCCAGGGCCACCGTCAGCGGGAAGCCGATGGAGAAGATGTTCAGTTGCGGCGCGGCGCGGGTCATCACGCCGAAGGCGATGTTGACCACCAGCAACGCGGTGATCGCCGGCAGCGCCAGCAGCAGGCCGGCGCCGAGCACCCAGCCCAGCTTGGTGGCCAGGGTCCAGTAGTGCTCGACCATCAGGCCCCCGCCCACCGGCAAGGTCACGAAGCTCTCGGCGAGCACCTCGAACACCACCAGGTGGCCGTTCATGGCCAGGAACAGCAAGGTCACCAGCATGGTGAAGAACTGCCCGATCACCGGCACCGAAACGCCGTTGGTGGGGTCGACCATGGAGGCGAAGCCCAGGCCCATCTGCACCGCGAGTATCTGCCCGGCGACGACGAAGGCATGGAAGAACAGCTGCAGGGCAAAGCCCATCACCGCCCCCACCAGTATCTGCTCGGCGATCAGCAGGAAGGCCTGCAGGGTGACCGCGTCCACCGGAGGCATGGGCGGCAGCGAGGGGGCGATCACCGCGGTGATGCCGAGGGCCAGGTACAGGCGCACCCGGGTCGGCACCAGCTGGGTGCCGATCAGCGGCATGGTCATCAGCAGGGAGGCGATGCGGAACAGCGGCAACAGGTAGCTGCCGACCATGCCGCCGATCTGCGCTGTGGTCAGCTCCAGCATGTCAGCCGATCAACATGGGGATGTTGTGGTAGAGGTTGGTCATGTACTCCATCAGCTCCCGGGTCAGCCAGGGCCCGGCCCACATCAGCGAGATGAGCATCACCAACAGGCGCGGCAGGAAGCTCAGGGTCTGTTCGTTGATCTGCGTGGCGGCCTGGAACATGGCGACGATCAGGCCCACCACCAGGCTAGGCACCACGAGGATGCCGACGATGACGCAGGTCAGCCAAAGCGCTTCACGGAACAGGTCGACGGCGACTTCGGGTGTCATGGCTAAACCCCTCCAAAGCTTCCGGCCAGGGTGCCGATGATCAGCGCCCAGCCATCCACCAGCACGAACAGCATGATCTTGAACGGCAACGAGATGATCAGCGGCGACAGCATCATCATGCCCATCGCCATCAGCACGCTCGCCACCACCAGGTCGATGATCAGGAACGGGATGAAGATCATGAAGCCGATCTGGAACGCGGTCTTCAGCTCCGAGGTGATGAAGGCCGGGATCAGTATGGTCAGCGGCGCGGCGTCGGGCGACTGGATGTCGGTGCGCTTGGACAGGCGCACGAACAGCTCCAGGTCACTGGAGCGGGTCTGCGCCAGCATGAAATTCTTCACCGGCACCTCGGCGCGCTTGATCGCCTCCTGGGCCGGCAACTGCTCGTTGAGGTAGGGCTGCAGGGCGTCGCGGTTCACCTGGTCGAACACCGGCCCCATGATGAACATCGTCAGGAACAGCGCCATGCCGGTGAGGATCTGGTTCGACGGCGTCTGCTGCAGGCCCAGCGCCTGGCGCAGGATGGAGAAGACGATGATGATCCGCGTGAAGCTGGTCATCAGCATGACGAACGCCGGGATGAAACTCAGCGCCGTCATGATCAGCAGGATCTGCAGGCTGACCGAGTACTCCTGCTGGCCTTCGGCGTTGGTCGACAGGGTGATGGCGGAGATCGACAACGGGTCGTCGGCGCCCAGCGCCAGGGGTGCCGCCACTGCCAGCAGCAGGGCGATCAGGATGCGCCAGTAACCCATCAGCTCTTGTCCTTGTCCTTGCCCAGCAGTTCCATCAGGCGCTGGGCGAATTCGGGGGTGGCAGGCTCGGCGTCGGGCATGTGCACCGGCTCCTTGAGCACATGCAACGGGGTGATGCGCCCGGGCGTGAGGCCCAGGAGGATCTGCTCGCCGCCCACCTGCACCAGTACCAGCCGATCACGCGGGCCCAGCGCCTGGCTGGAGACCAGCTTGATCACCTGGCCGCCACGGGGGCCCATCTGCTGAACCCGACGCAGCAGCCAGGCGAGCACGAAGATGACGCCGACCACCAGCAACAGGCCGATGGTCAGCTGCCCGAGCTGCGCGGCGACGCCGCCCCCGGCATTGACCACCGGAGCGGCAGCCACGGCAGGCGCGGCGACGGCGGCCGGGGTGGCGGATGCGACGGTTGCCGCCGGCTCTGCGGCGAACGCCGTCAGGGGCAGGCAGAACAGCGCGAGCAGGAGTCGTCCCATGGCGTCAGCGCAGTTTCTTGATGCGTTCGCTGGGGCTGATCACGTCGGTCAGGCGGATGCCGAACTTCTCGTTGACCACCACCACCTCGCCATGGGCGATGAGCGTGCCGTTGACCAGCACGTCCAGCGGCTCGCCGGCCAGGCGGTCCAGCTCGATCACCGAGCCCTGGTTGAGCTGCAGCAGGTTGCGGATGGTGATGTCGGTGTTGCCCACTTCCATGGAGATGGACACCGGGATGTCGAGGATGACATCGAGGTTGGGGCCATCCAGGCTCACCGGTGCGTTGGAGCGCGGCATGCTGCCGAACTCTTCCATCGGTGCCCGGGGGTTGGCCGGTGCCGCCGCTCCGCCGCCCTGGTTCATCAGTGCGTCGATGTCGTCCTGGCTGGCCTCGTCGCCCGCCTCGGCCAGAGCCGCCGCCCATTCATCGGCGAGCGCCTGTTCCTCGGGGGTGGTGCTTTCTTCGTCTGCCATCGGTTGACCTCGGCTGGCTCAAATAGGGTGTGGGTCGACCGTCAGCGCTGACGGTCGATCGGATCGAGAATCTGCAGGGCCAGGTTGCCCTTGTGGGCGCCCAGCTTGGCCTTGAAGGCCGGCACGCCGTTGGCGCGCATGATCATGTGCTCGGGCATCTCCACCGGAATCACGTCGCCCGGCTGCATGTGCAGGATGTCGCGCAGGCGCAGCTGGCGGCGCACCACGGTGGCGCCGACCGGCACGCTGACGTCGAGGATGTCCTCGCGCAGGGCCTTGATCCAGCGCTCGTCCTGGTCGTCGACATCGGACTGGAAGCCGGCGTCAAGCATCTCGCGGATGGGCTCGATCATCGAATAGGGCATGGTGATGTGCAGGTCGCCGCCACCGCCATCGAGTTCGATGTGGAAGGTGGAGACGACGATCACTTCGCTAGGGCTGACGATGTTGGCCAGCGCCGGGTTCACCTCGGAGTTGATGTACTCGAAGTTCACGTCCATCACCGCGTGCCAGGCTTCCTTCAGGTCGACGAAGGCCTGGTCCAGCACCATGCGCACCACGCGCAGTTCGGTGGGGGTGAATTCGCGGCCCTCGATCTTGGCGTGACGGCCGTCACCGCCGAAGAAGTTGTCCACCAGTTTGAACACCAGCTTGGCGTCGAGGATGAACAGGCCGGTGCCGCGCAGCGGCTTCATCTTCACCAGGTTGAGGCTGGTGGGGACGTACAGCGAGTGCACGTACTCGCCGAACTTCATCACCTGCACACCCCCTACCGCCACATCGGCGGAACGGCGCAGCAGGTTGAACATGCTGATGCGGGTATAGCGGGCGAAACGCTCGTTGATCATCTCCAGGGTCGGCATGCGTCCACGGACGATGCGATCCTGGCTGGTCAGGTCGTAGCTTTTGACGCTCCCGGGTTCCGCCTCGTTCTCGGTCTCGACCAGGCCATCGTCCACGCCATGGAGCAGCGCGTCGATCTCGTCCTGGGAAAGCAGGTCTTGGACTGCCATGGGTCTCCCCTGCTACTGCAATACGAAATTGGTGAACAGCACTTGCTCGACCGCCACCTTGCCGGTCTGCGCCTTGGCCACTTCCTGGATGGTCGCGGTGGCCTGCTGGCGCAGCATCTCCTTGCCCACCGGGGTGACCAGGGTGTCGAAGGTCTGGCTGGAGAAGAGCATCACCAGCTTGTTGCGCACCACCGGCATGTGCTCCTTGAGCGCATCCATCTCGGCCTTGTCGCGGCCCATCAGGGCCACGGTGACCTGCATGTAGCGCTGGTGGCCGTTCTGGTTGAAGTTGACCACGAAGGCCGGAGCCAGGGGCTCGTACAAGGCGATCTGCTTGACCGGAGCAGCGTGCTCGGCGGCGGCCTCGTCCTTCTTGTCATCCTTCTTGGCGTCGCCACCGCGGCCCAGCAGGAACCAGGTCGCGCCGACCGAGGCGCCCACGACCACCAGCAGCACCACGGTCAGCAGGATGATCAGTTTGAGCTTGCTCTTGCCGGCGGGCTTTTCGTCGCCGCCCGCATCCGCCTTCGCTTCTTTCTTCGCCATGCCAAAATTCCGTCGCTGATCGGGTTAATGCCCGCATTCAATGGGTTGAGAGCAAGTGTTATGCCAGCTTCTCACCAAACGCCGCAGCGGATATACCAGTGTCCTTGGCGCCTGTCACCCACGAAAAAAGGCGCCCGGTGGCTTTTTATCGAGCCACCGGGCGCCTTCAGTCTAGAACATGACGATTGCGGGGATGCGGATCAGGCGTAGTAGTCCACCAGGCCGCGCCCGCCAGTTGCCGTGGGGCTGCGTATCTCGCTGATGCCGACGGCGATCTCCTCGTCGCCGCCACCTCCCAGGTGCGAGCTTCCGCCATTGCCTCGGCCGCTGCCGCCCTCATTGCTCTGCTGGCCCTGCCAGCCACGGTTCAGGGACTGGTCGGAGACGTTCACATCCAGCTGGTTCATGCCCTGCTGGGAGAACATGTCGCGCAGGCGGTGCATCTGCCCTTCCAGCGCCTCGCGCACCCCGGCGTTGGGGCTGGCGAAGGTCACCTGGGTCTGGTCCTGGCCCATGTTGATGCGCACTTCCAGGCGCCCCAGGTCTTGCGGGTCGAGCTGGATCTCGGCCGACTTGAGGTTCTGGCTGGACAGCCACATGACCCGATCAACCACCGCTTCGCTCCAGCCGCCCTGGTTCATCGCCACCGGCTGGCCGGGAACCAGGGCCGGCGTGCGCTGGGCCAGGGCCGACTGCTGGCTGATGGTCTGGCCGATGGCATTGAGGCGGCTATCGAGGACTTCGCTGCGGATTTCCGACTTGCTCTCGCCCAGGCCCTGAGTGAGCTGCTCGGAGAGTTCCGCCACTGGAAGTTCGACATCCACCGGGACTTCTTCCGGTTCCGCCGCCTTGTCACCGAAGGCGGCCAGGGCGCTGGCGAAGTTCTGCCCGGCATTGGCCGAATTCTGCGTGGTGACGGTGGTGGTGGTCGCCACCTGCACCTGGTCGCCCTCACCCTCGGTTTGCAGGCCGACCTGCATGCCGGCGAAGCCTTGCAGTGGATCTGCCTGGGCATCGACCTCCAACGTGGCGGTGCCCTGGGTAGCGGGCGCGACGCTGGGCAAGCCGGTCGGCAAGGTGACTTCCGGCGCGGGCGGCTCGACCACCGGCGGCGCGATCTGGCCGCTCATGGCCATCAGCAGCAACGGATCGATGACCGGGTCTTCGGGCTGGGTGCCGTCGCTGGTGGCCACACTGTCGTCAGGGGTATCGCCACCACTGCCGCTGCCCTTCCCGCTGTCGCGGTCGGCCGGCAAGCCGTTGCCGCTATCGGCAACCGTCGACGGCTTGCCGGTGTTGTCATTGGCCGGCCTGTCCGCCGAATCGTCCGCCTTGCGGGTGTCATCGGGCTTGTCACGGGCAGGCTTGGCCGCCGGCTCGTTTCGTTCTACAGGCTTGGCCTGCTGCTCCTTCGCATACACCTGGGCAAAGCTGGGAGCCGCGTTCTTGACGGGTTCCGGTGTCTTGACCTGGGTTTTTGCCGCCTGCACTTTCGTCTTCACGCCAGGGTTCGCCTGCAGAAGAATATCGGGGGCAACGGGCATGGGCACTCTCCGCTGAGGGGTTGGTTCGTGCCAGGGGGTTTGCAAGGGGCGGGCCAAGTTTCGGCCGCGAAGGAAATCAGAAGCTGTGACGCTGGCGCTCGGAGCGGAACAGGATGCGCACGATGGCGAACTCCCGCTCGATGCGTTCAACCAGGTCCGGCGCGTCTTCCAGGCGCTCGCGTCGGGCGCTTTCCTCCAACTGCTTGCACAGGGTCGCCAGCAAGGGCGCGCCCATGTTGCTGCAGCTGCCCTTGAAACTGTGCGCGGCGAGGCGCAATGCCTGGGCGTCCTGCTGGTCGCAGGCCTGGTGGAGCAGGCGTACACGCTCCTCCGAGTCGACCAGGAAGGTGTCCAGCAACACCGGGTACTCGTCTTCCATGACTTCCTGCAAAGCGGCCAGTACGCCATTGTCGATATGCAGATCGGACAACCGGATCACTCCTTGAACGACACGATGGGAATCAGGATGGGCGTGGCCAGACGAACTCCACGCGGATGCCCCTGCCATCCTCCGGCAAGTCGCAGCGCGCGGCAAGTTGTCTGACCAGCGTCAGGCCACGTCCGCTCAGGCTCGACGTATCGATATCCCGCTCCAGCACCGCCCGGGCATCGAAGCCCTTGCCGCTGTCCTCGACCCGCACCAGCAGGCGCCCGCCCTCCTCGCCCACCGGCAACAGCTCGAGGTGGATGCGCACATGGCCGTGCTCGAGCCCGGCCAGGCGCGTGGCGCGCTCGCGGTAGTACTCGGCAAAGCCACGGGCATCGCGCTTGAGCGCGGAGTCCAGGCCCAGCACGCCGTGCTCCAGGGCGTTGGAGTAAAGCTCGGCGAGTACGGTGTAGAGCGCCCCGCCCTGGTCGCGCAGGCCCTGCACCTCCAGCAGCAACTGCAGGAGGAAGGGCAAGGGGTTGAAGCGCTTGAGGGTCTGGGCGCGGAATTCGAAGCTGGCCGACCAGTCCAGCGGGCTCAGCTGGCCGCTGTCGGTGAACGCCAGCTGCGGGCGCTGTTCGAGGTCTTCGACCAGGGTCACCTCGATCATGCTGACGTCGTCCTGGGCTTCGCCCCGGAAGGCGGCCAGGGTGCGCTGGATCTCGTCGAACAGCTGCTCCGGGGCGGTATTGCTGGCGAAAACACGCCGCAGGCGCTCGTCACCGAACAGCTCGCCGGCCTCGTTGCAGGTTTCCAGCACGCCATCGGACCAGAGGAACACGCGGTCGCCGACATCAATCGGGTAGACCTCGTACTTGTCATCGAACTGGGCCGGCTCCAGCACCCCGAGCGGCAGGTGCCGCGATACCAGCGGCACCACCGGGCCGCCATCGGCGCGGCGCAGGTAGCCGTCGGGCAAGCCGCCGTTCCACACCTCCAGCACACGCCGCTGGAAGCTGAGGTTGAGCAGGGTCGCGCAACAGAACACGCCCACCGGCAGGATGCGCTTCAGCTTGGCATTCATCTCGCGGAGGATATCGGCCATGGCGTAGCCCTTGGCGGTCATCCCGTAGAAGACTTCGGCCAGGGGCATGGCCCCGATGGCCGCCGGCAGGCCGTGGCCGGTGAAGTCGCCCAGCAGCACATGCATGCCACCGGAAGGCTTGTAGGCGGCCAGCAACAGGTCGCCGTTGAACAGCGCATAGGGCGATTGCAGGTAGCGGATATTGGAGGCATTGAGGCAGCCGGAGTGGGCCACCTTGTCGAACACCGCCTTGGCCACGCGCTGCTCGGTGAGCAGGTGCTCGTTGTGCTTGGCGATCAGGTCGCGCTGGTGCAGGACGGTCTCCTGCAGGCGGCGCAGGCGGTCCATGGCCTTGATCTTGGCTTCGAGGATGACGCGGTTATAGGGCTTGGCGAGGAAGTCGTCGCCGCCGGCCTCCAGGCACCGCACCAGCGCTTCGTTCTCGGTGAGCGAGGTGAGGAAGATGATCGGCACCAGCTCCTCGCCCGCCAGTTGCTTGATCCGCCGTGCCGCCTCGAAGCCATCCATGACCGGCATCAACGCGTCCATCAGCACCATGTCGGGCTGCTCCTGCTGGAACAGCGCGACGGCTTCCAGGCCATTGGCCGCCGTCAGGGCACGGTGGCCCTGGCGGTTGACGATGGTGGAAAGCAGCATGCGGTCGGCCGCGTTGTCCTCGGCGATGAGGATGGACAGGCGGGCCGACATGGCGGTGTCAGGCAATCTGGAACAGCTGTTCGAAGTTGGAGATGGCGAGGATCTTGCGCACGTCGGGGTTGCAGTTGACCAGGCGGATCTGCGCGCTGTCGCCACCGGCGTGGTCACGCAGCAACAGCAGCATGCCCAGGGCGGAGCTGTCGAGGTAGGTGGTGCCCTTGAGGTCGACCACGTAGCGCTTGGGGTTGATGCTCACGCGCTCGTAGGCGTCGCGAAATTCCTGGTGAGCCCCGAAATCGAAACGTCCCTGGATGACGATGGTCAGCTCTTGCCCGTCGCTCGAAGGCAGCGAGGTGATGGCCATGCAAGACTCCTTGATCAGAAATGTAAACGCGTGCAGAAGATTTAGCACCCGCCTGGAGCCTCGGCAACCGCGATTTAGCGTTCCTCGCGCCCGATGAGGCGTTGCGAGAGCTCATCGAGGAGTTTCTGCTCGCGCTTGTCCTGAATCGCACGCGCCTCGTCGATGTAGCGCTGCACCAGCTTCTTCAGGCCCTCCAGCCGCGCGTAGCGCTGCTGCCAGGCCTCCCGCGCCTTGGCCAGGTTGTCGCGATGCCAGGCCACGCTCTGGGTCTGCTGGGCGACGGCCGTTTCCAATTGCGAAAGAAAGCGCTGGTAGTTGGTCAGCCACTGGCCGGACACACCCTGGCTGCCCTGGGTGATCCACTGCTGCTGGTAATCGGAGCGGAAGCGTTCGAGGTCACCGAGCTTGCCCTCGGCCTGGCCCAGCAACCCCTGGCAATGCCCAACCAGGCGGGCGGCATCGCGTTCGGCTTTCTGCGCCATGTCCACGACGGGAGCAAGGCGCGCGGCGCGGTCACGGGCCATGGTTCATCAACCCGCGCTGCCGGTGTTCAGCACCGCGGCGAGGCGCTCGACGCTCTGTGCCAGCGGCTCGCTTTCGTTGAGCCCCTGGTGAAGGTATTTGGCCATGGCCGGTTGCCGGGCGATGGCCAGGTCGGTGTCGGCATCGCCGCCGGCGACATAGGCGCCGACGCTGATCAGGTCGCGGGTCTGCTGGTAACGCGACCACAGCTGCTTGAAGCGCTGGGCCATCTTCATGTGCTCGGGGCTGACCACCTGGGGCATGACCCGGCTGATGGACGCCTCGATATCGATCGCCGGGTAGTGGCCCTCTTCCGCCAGGCGCCGTGACAGCACGAAGTGGCCATCGAGCACACCCCGCGCGGCGTCGGCGATGGGGTCCTGTTGGTCGTCACCCTCGGAAAGCACGGTGTAGAAGGCGGTGATCGAGCCGCCGCCCTTCTCGCCGTTACCGGCCCGCTCCACCAGCTTGGGAAGCTTGGCGAACACCGAGGGCGGGTAGCCCTTGGTGGCCGGCGGTTCGCCGATGGCCAGGGCGATCTCGCGCTGGGCCTGGGCGAAACGGGTCAGCGAATCCATCAGCAGCAGGACGTTCTTGCCCTTGTCGCGGAAGTATTCGGCGATGCGCGTGCAGTACATGGCGGCACGCAGGCGCATCAGCGGCGCGTCGTCCGCGGGCGAGGCGACCACCACGGAGCGCTTGATGCCCTCCTCGCCAAGGATGTGTTCGATGAATTCCTTGACCTCGCGGCCCCGCTCGCCGATCAGCCCGACGACGATGATTTCCGCTTCGGTGAAGCGGGTCATCATGCCCAGCAGCACGCTCTTGCCCACACCGGTGCCGGCGAACAGGCCGAGGCGCTGGCCACGGCCGACGGTAAGCAGGCCGTTGATGGAGCGGATGCCGACGTCCAGCGGCACGGAAATGGGGTCGCGATTGAGCGGGTTGATCACCGGGCCGTCCATCGCCACCCAGTCTTCGGCCTTCATCCCGCCCTTGCCGTCCAGGGCGCGGCCGGCGCCGTCGAGTACCCGCCCGAGCATGGACATGCCCATGGGCAGGCGGCCGGTATCGGGCAGCGGCACCACGCGGGCGCCGGGGGCGATGCCGGCGAGGCTGCCCACCGGCATCAGGTAGATCTTGTTGCCGGAGAACCCCATGACTTCGCCTTCCACCTGCACCGGGTGGTAGCTGTCGTCGTTGATCACCAGGCAACGGCTGCCAATGGCGGCGCGCAGGCCTTCGGCTTCCAGGGTAAGGCCGACCATGCGCAGCAGGCGCCCTTCCACCACGGGCTGGGTGGGCAGTTGCACGGCATCGGCGTAGCCACCAAGGCGCTTGGCGAAACTGGTCCGCTCAAGGCGCATGGGGCGGTTCCGGCGGGCTCAGGTCGAGGGCGATATCGGCCGGTGGCGTGTGCACCTTCTGTTCGCGCTGCTGGTCGAAAAGCTGCTTCAGCGCCTGGGTCATGCGCGTCTCGATGCTGGCGTCGATGCGGCTATGTTCGGTTTCGATGCGGCAACCGCCGGGCAGCAGGGTCTCGTCTTCGAGGATGCGCCAGGTTTCTTCGTGGCGTTCGCGCAAGGCCTTCACCAACTCGAAGTCCTGCGGGTTGATGTGGATGCGCAGGTTGCTGGCGCCCATGGGCAGCAGCTTGAGCGCTTCGCGGAGGATCTGGCGGATCTGGGTGGAGTCCATCGCCAGCTCGCGCTGGATGACCTGCCGGGTGATCTGCCCGACCAGGTGCACCATGGCTTCTTCCAGTTGCTGGTCCTGCTCGGCGATGGGCGCCATGAGCTGGCCCATGAGGCTTTCCAGGGACTCCAGGCGCGCATTGGTGGCCACCTCGGCCTCCTGGCGCGCCTTGATCTGGCCGGCATGGAAGCCGTCCTTCTCGCCAGTAGCGAAGCCTTCGTTGTAGGCGTCCTGGCGGATCGCTTCCAGCTCATCGAGCGTCAGTGGCTTGACGGCCTCCAGCTCGACGTCCTCGACGGCCTGCGGGGCTTCCGTGGCCGGCGCTGCCTCGGCCATCGCGGGCGCGTCCGGCTGCTGGGCGGGCTCGGCCGGCTCCTCGGCGACCACGGCAGGGCCTTCGGGATCGAAGCTGGGCAGGGACCAGCGATCGAAGGCGTTCACATCCTTGGCGCGAATCAGCTCGCTCTGTGCTTCCTTGGTAGCCATCGGGCGCGCCTCAGATCATTTCTTCGCCGCCCTTGCCACCGAGCACGATTTCTCCGGCTTCGGCCATGCGGCGGGCGATGGTGAGGATTTCCTTCTGCGCGGTCTCCACGTCGCTGACGCGGACCGGGCCTTTGGCTTCGAGGTCGTCGCGCAGCAGTTCGGCGGCGCGCTTGGACATGTTCTTGAAGACCTTCTCCTTGATCGCTTCGTCCGAGCCCTTGAGGGCCAGCACCAGCACATCGGAAGACACCTCGCGCATCAGCGCCTGGATGCCGCGGTCGTCGACGTCCGCCAGGTTGTCGAAAACGAACATCAGGTCTTCGATCTGGCCGGACAGGTCCTCGTCCACCTCGCGGATGGAGTCCATGAGCTGGCCCTCCACCGAGCTGTCGAGGAAGTTCATGATGTCCGCCGCGCGCTTCACGCCGCCCATGGTGGTGCGGGTGGAGCTGGAGTTGCCGGCGAACTGCTTCTCGAGGATCAGGTTGAGTTCCTTGAGCGCGGAAGGCTGCACGGTGTTCAGCGAGGACACGCGCAGGATGATGTCCAGGCGCACCTTGTGGTCGAAGTGGCTGAGCACCTCGCCGGCCTGGTCGGGGTCGAGGTAGGCGACCACGATGGCCTGGATCTGCGGGTGCTCGTAGCGGATGACGTCGGCCACGGCGCGCGGCTCCATCCACTTCAGGCTGTCCAGACCGCTGGTGCTGCCGCCTAGCAGAATACGGTCGATCAGGTTGTTGGCCTTGTCCTCGCCCAGGGCCTGGGTGAGCATCTTGCGGATGTAGCCGTCGGCACCGACGCCCAGGCTGGTCTGGTCGCCGACGATCTCGACGAACTCGCCCATCACCTGCTCGACCTGCTCGCGGTGCACGTTGCGCATCTGCGCCATCGCCACGCCTACCTTCTGCACTTCCTTCGGGCCCATGTGGCGCAGCACTTGCGCGGCATCGGTCTCGCCGAGGGAAAGCAGGAGGATGGCGGCCTTGTCCACCTTGGTCAGCTTGGGAGCGCGGTTATCACTCATCGGCGTTGATCCACTCTTTGACTACCAGGGCAACGCGACCCGGGTCTTCGGCTACCAGGCTTTTGATCGCGTTCAGTTGTGCATCATACCCCTCGCTCGGGCTCGGCAGCAGGATGCTTTGCGGCCCGCCGAGGCTCACCCGATCATCGGACAGCTCGCCGGACAACCCACCCATTTCGCCCAGTTCGACATCGCCGTCGCGACCGCCGCCGACCAGGTCCTTGCCCTTGCCGCCGCCGGAGATGTTGTTGAGCACCGGACGCAGCACGAACAGTATCAGGACCAGGATCAGCAACACCGGAACCAGCTGCTTCAGGGCCGACGCCACCATCTGGAACCAGACCTGCTCGTACCACGGCAGTTCGATCACCTCGTCGCCACCGCCGACGAACGGCGTGTTGATCACGCTGACGCTGTCGCCACGGCTGGCATCGAAGCCCACGGCGTCCTGTACCAGGCGGGTGAAGCGGGCGATCTCGTCAGCGGTCCAGGGCACATGGGTGGTCTCGCCCTGGGCGTTGACCTTGACCTGGTCGTCCAGCACCACGGCGACGGAAAGCCGGCGCAGGCGACCCTGCTGTTGCTTGGTGTAGCTGATGGAGCGGTCCAGCTCGAAGTTGCGCGTGGTCTGGTCACGCTTGTCGGTCGGGTACGGCGCCAGCATCGGCTTGCCGGTGGCCTGGTCGATGATCTGCTGGCCGTTGTCGTCGAGGATCGGCTGGCCAGGTGCCACGGCAGGTGCGGCGGCTGCCGGAGCAGCCTGCTGCGGCGCGTTGGCCGGGCCCGGGGGCTGGTTGGAGAGCGCGCCGGGCACACCCTGCGGGCCGGAGCCGGCCTGGCGCTCTTCGTTGAGTTTCTGCTCGCTGCGCAGCGCCGGCTGGTCCGGGTTGAACATCTCGGCAGTGGATTCCACCGCACTGAAGTCGACGTCCGCCGAGACTTCGGCCTTGTAGCGGCCATTGCCCAGGACCGGCTGCAGGATGCTGTGCACGCGCTGGGTGAACAGGCCTTCCATGCGGCGGGTGTAGTCGTACTGCTTGCCCGCCATGGACAGCTCGGAAAGCTCCTGCTGGTCAGACAGCAAGGTGCCCTTCTGGTCCACGACCGTGACCTGGCCCTTCTCCAGTTCCGGCACGCTGGTGGCGACCAGGTTGACGATGGCCATCACCTGGCTCGGCTCCAGGGAGCGGCCCGGGTACAGCTCGACCAGCACCGAGGCGCTGGGCTTGCGCTCGTCACGGACGAACACCGAGCTTTTCGGGATGGCCAGGTGCACGCGGGCACCCTTGACGTTGTTCAGGCTGGAAACGGTGCGCGCCAGCTCGCCTTCCAGGCCGCGGCGGTAGCGGGTGGCTTCCATGAACTGGCTGGTGCCCAGGCCTTGCTCCTGGTCGAGGATCTCGTAGCCGACGTTGCCGTCATTGGGCGCGATGCCGGCGCCGGCCAGCTTGATGCGGGCACGGGCCACGTCGTCGGCCTTGACCAGCAAGGCACCGGAATTGGGTTCGATCTTGTAGGGGATGTCGGCGCCGTTGAGGGCCTCCATCACCTGGTTGGCATCCATGCCGCTCAGGCTGCCGTAGAGCGGACGGTAGTCCGGCTGCTGCGACCAGAGCACCACGGCGAAACCGATCGCCACGCTGGCGGCAAGACCGACCAGCAGGCCGATCTGGCGCAGCATGCTCATCTGCGAAAGGTTTTCCAGGAATGCCAGGCCGAAGAGGGGTTTCTTCTCGCCCTGCTCGCCCGCCGGAGCCGGAACGTTAGCGGTTGCCGCGTCTGCCATTTCTCAACCCTGCCCTTAAACCGGCATCTGCATGATGTCTTGATACGCCTGGACCAGCTTGTTGCGAACCTGGGTCATGGCCTGGAACGACACGCTGGCCTTCTGCGAGGCGATCATTACATCGGTGATGTCGACGCCGCTCTGCCCCGTCTCGAAGGCGGTGGCGAGTTGGCTGGACGCCTGCTGGGTTTCGTTCACCTTATTGACGGCCTGGCCGAGCATGTCGGAAAAGCTCGGCGCGTTGACCTCGGGCGTAGCGCTGACCACGGGCTTGGTACGGGCCATGGCCTCCATCTGCATGGAGCGCATTTCCAACATCAGGCGATTGAATTCGACACCCTGGCTCATCACATTCCTCCGCGACCGCAGTTTTTTGACGCTAGAGCGGTCTTTGTGGGAGAGGTTGCAACAAGGGTGCCAATTAGGCGGGCAAGCTGGAAGCTGGAAGCTGGAAGCTGGAAGCTGGAAGCTGGAAGCTGGAAGCTGGAAGCTGGAAGCTGGAAGCTGGAAGCTGGAAGCTGGAAGCTGGAAGCTGGAAGCTGGAAGCTGGAAGCTGGAAGCTGGAAGCTGGAAGCTGGAAGCTGGAAGCTGGAAGCTGGAAGCTGGAAGCTGGAAGCTGGAAGCTGGAAGCTGGAAGAGCCTGGGGGATCGGCGGACACCGTCAACCCCTGGGCTTATTTATTTCCGCATTCCGTGCGTAGCCCGGGCTTCAGCCCGGGGAAACTTCGCCGCCATGCCAAGCCCCACCGGTGGATGCAAAGAGCGACACCCAACCGGCTTCAGGCTTCAGGCTTAAAACCTCAGCGTCAGCTGGCATACAAATACGCCTCCACATCCATCCCCGCGTCGCGCATCTGCGCGAGCTTGTAGCGCAGGGTGCGCGGGCTGATGCCGAGGCGTTCGGCGGCTTCCTTGCGGCGGCCGCGCTCGGAGCGCAGGGTGTCGATGATCATCTGGAACTCGTGGCGACGCAGGTCTTCGCCCAGCGCGCCTGCGGCGTCCGCAATGGGCGCGGCAGGATTGACGGGCAGGCCGACCGGCGCCGGAACGACGGCAGCAATCGGGCTCAAAGGTACCGATACCGGTGCGACGGCCATGCCGATGGGCGCGGTGAGGCACAGGTCGTGAGGCTGGATCAGGCCGCCCTGCTGGAGGATCAGCGCCCGCTGGATGGCGTTGTCCAGTTCGCGCACGTTACCCGGCCAGGGGTGGCTGACCAGCGCATGCCGCGCTTCGGCGGAGAAACGCACCGGGGCGTGATTCATTTTCTTGACGTGCTTGCCCAGCAGGCGCTCGGCCAGGGGAAGAATATCGGCCGGGCGCTCACGCAGCGCGCGCCAGGCGAGGGGGAAGACCGAGAGGCGGTAGTAGAGGTCTTCACGGAAGCGCCCCGCCGCCACTTCGCCGGCCAGGTCACGGTTGGTGGTGGCCAGCACGCGGATATCCAGCTCTATGGGTTTGCGTGCGCCGACCCGCTCCACCTCGCGCTCCTGCAGCACGCGCAGGAGCTTGGCCTGCAGGCCCAGGGGCATCTCGGAAATCTCGTCGAGGAGGATGGTGCCGCCGTCGGCCAGTTCGAACTTGCCGGGCTGGGCGGCGATGGCGCCAGTGAAGGCGCCCTTCTCGTGACCGAACAGGGTGGCCTCGAGCATGTTGTCGGGGATCGCCGCACAGTTGATGGCGATGAAGGGCTTGGCCGCGCGCGGCGATTGCTGGTGGATATAGCGCGCGAGCACTTCCTTGCCGGTACCGGACTCGCCGGAGATCAATACGGTGGAGTCGCTGCGGGCGACACGGGCGGCCAATTCCAGCAATTGCAGGCTGGCCGGCTCCTGGGCCACGGGCCCCTCCCCTTCACCGGCCGTGGCGCGCCCCAGGGCATGGCGCTCGACCAGCTCCAGCAGCGCACGAGGCTCGAAGGGCTTAACCAGGTAGTCGGCAGCACCCTGGCGGATGGCATCCACCGCGCGCTCGACGGCGCCATAGGCGGTCATCAGCAACACGGGCAGTTGCGGATAGCGGGTGCGCACCAGCGCGAGCAGTTGGTGGCCGTCCATGCCGGGCATGTTGACGTCGCTGATCATCATGCCGAAGGGCTCTTCGCCAAGGGCCACCAGGGCCGCTTCGGCGCAGTCCGCTTCGCGGAAGTCGTAGCCGCCGAGCATCAGGGTGTCGGCAAGCGCTTCGCGCAGGGCACGGTCGTCTTCGACCAACAGAACTTTGACGGTCATGGGGTTACTCCTGAATTACCGGCTGTGCCGTGCCAAGCAACGGCAGGACCAGGGTGGCGCAGGTGCCACGACCCGGGCGGGAGCTGAGCAGCAACTCGCCCTGGTGTGCGCGCGCCACCGCCTTGACCACCGCGAGGCCGAGGCCCGTTCCGGTGGTCTTGGTGGTGAAGAAGGGTTCGCCCAGGCGAGCCAGGGTAGCGGCATCCATGCCCGGGCCGTTGTCACTGATGCACAGGCGCAACGTGCCGCCGCGGCTGTACAGGTGGATCTTGAGGCGCACATCGCGGCCGGAGGCCTGGATGGCATTCTCGATGAGGTTGAGCAGCGACCCCACCAGGGTGTCGCGGTTGCACAGCAGCTCGCCGCCGCTGGCGTCGCATTGCCAGCGCACCGAAAGGCCGGTGACATGGGATTCGGCGGCCGAGCGCAGCGCGGCGAAGAGCATCACCGGTTTCAGCCGATCCGGCAGCGGCAGGTCGCCACGGGCGAAGATCAGCATGTCACGCACCTGGTGTTCGAGCTCGTGCAGCCGCTCCTTGAGGCGGCCGGCGAAACGCTGTTGCTGCTCCACCGGCAGCACCTGCTCGGTGAGGTGGCTGGCATAGAGCAGCGCGGCGGAGAGCGGCGTACGGATCTGATGGGCCAGGGACGCGACCATGCGCCCCAGGGCAGAAAGCCGCTCGTGGCGGGCCAGCTGATCCTGCAGGAGACGGGTTTCGGTGAGGTCGGCGAGCAGCACCAGTTGCCCGGGCTCGCCGTTCAGGGAACGGGTGGCGATGGACAGGCGACGCCCATCCTTCATGGAGATCTCGTGACCGTCGTCCTTGCGCGGAGCGAAGCTGCGCGCGATGACCTCGCGCCAGAGCATCCCCACCAGCGGCTTGCCGAGCAGGCTGCGCGCCACGGGATTGGCTTCACGGACCACGCCCTGGCCATCGATGACGATGACGCCACCGGGCAGCAGGTCGAGCAGGCTTTGCAGGCGCAGGGCCAGGCGCTCTTTCTCCGCCAGTTCCTGCATGCGCTGGGCGCTGACCAGGGCCAGCTGCCCCTTGAGCTCGGTCACCCGTGCCTCCAGCAGGCTGTACGACTCGCTCAGCTGGTTGGACATCTGGTTGAACATGGCGAACGCCTGTTCGAGGCTGGCTCTGCCGGCCTCTTCTACGGGCGCCGCACTGGCGGACTCAGGTTTTTGCGATGGGCTGGCACTGGCGGTCATGGTTCTCTCTCGCTCGGCAAACCGTCAGGAGACGGTCAGTCGAGAGAGACATAGCAATACCCGTGCCTAAAAAAATACCCTTTAAAAACAGGTATTTACGAAATCAGCGTCAATCTTCTGCCATTTCGTCGTCGCGACGGCTCATGCCGTACTTGCGCATTTTCTCCACCAGGGTGGTGCGGCGGATGCGCAAACGCTCGGCAGCACGGGCCACGACACCGGCGGCATCGTCCAGCGCCTGCTGGATCAGCCCCTGCTCCAGGTTGCCCAGGTAGTCCTTGAGGTCCAGCCCCTCGGGCGGAAGCATCGCCGGGCTACTGACGCCGGGCAGGCCGGCACCAATGGCGGAGCGCTCTTCGAGCTCTTCGCGCAGGCTGGCGGCCAGTTGCTCGTCCTCGTCGTCCACGTGGCGGAATTTCTTCGGCAGCTCGGTCACGCCGATGACGCCATAGGGATGCATGATCGCCATGCGCTCCACCAGGTTGGCCAGCTCGCGGACGTTGCCCGGCCAATCGTGGTTGCACAGCGACATGATGGCGGCGGAGTTGAAGCGGATGGAGCCGCGCTTCTCGTGCTCCATGCGCGAGATCAGCTCGTTCATCAGCAGCGGGATGTCCTCCACGCGCTCGCGCAGCGGGGCCATCTCGATGGGGAAGACGTTGAGGCGGTAGTAGAGGTCCTCGCGGAAGCCACCGGTCTCGATCATCTGCTCGAGGTTCTTGTGGGTGGCAGCGATGATGCGCACGTCGACGTTCTGCGTCTTGTTGCTGCCCACGCGCTCGAAGGTGCGCTCCTGCAGCACGCGCAGCAGCTTGACCTGCATCGGCAGCGGCATGTCGCCGATCTCGTCGAGGAACAGGGTGCCGCCGTTGGCCAGCTCGAAGCGCCCGGCACGGCTGGTGATGGCACCGGTGAAGGCACCCTTCTCATGGCCGAACAGCTCGCTTTCCAGCAGCTCGGCGGGGATGGCGCCGCAGTTGACCGGCACGAAGGGCGCATCGCGGCGCTTGGAGTGGTAGTGCAGGTTGCGCGCGACCACTTCCTTGCCGGTGCCCGACTCGCCGAGGATCAGAACGCTGGCGTCGGTATCGGCCACCTGCTGCATCATCTGCCGCACCTGCTGGATGGCACGGCTGGTGCCCACCAGGCTGCGGAACAGGTTCGGCTCGCGCTGGCGGCCGCGCTCGCGGGCCTGGTCGTACATCTCGCGATAGACCTGGGCGCGGTGCAGGGAGTCCAGCAGCTTGTTGTAGCTGGGCGGCATCTCGAGACTGGCCAGCACGCGGCGGCGGACCTCGTCGGACCAGTCGGCCGGCACCGCCTGGTCGATCAGTAGCACGGGAAGGAACTCGTCCCAAGTGGCGACCTGCTTGAGCAGCTCGGTGGTGCCGCCCTTGGACTCGACATCGCCCAGGAGGATGCAAAGCACATCACGGGTGGCGCTCAGCGCGCCGACGGCGTCACGCCAGTCGCGGCTGGCGCAGGCCAGATGCTCTTCGCCGAGAAAGTTCAGAATGACCGCCAGATCACGGCGGCGATCGCTGTTGTCGTCAATCAGCAGAATCTTGGTTTCACGCCACATGCTTGTTCTGGTCTTTGCTCGAGGACTGATGCCGCGTTAGAGCGGCACAAGGGCAGCCGGTGCCATCAAAATCGCGATGGGCAACGGCAATTGGCCACTAGTAAAGTCAAAAAAGCGAACAGAGTCAAATTTATGGCGTGCTTTTTTTGAGGAGATCGACAGAAAGCCTAAGAGACTGAGGATGCAGCACCGATATGCCATCAGTGCCGCATCGGGGTGCCATCAACCGAACAACTGATAGACCTTGGCACCCTGGTTGGAGCGGACGAGATTGCTGAGCTCGCTGGCCACCTGGTCGCGCTGCTGGGCGCAGGATTCGGTCAGGCGACGGTAGACGTCGATCAGGGCCTCCAGTTGCGTGCGCAGGCCCTCCTCGATGTCGGCGCAATCGAGCATGGCGACGTTCACCTGATCGCGGCACTGGCGGTCGAGCTGGCTCACGCTCTCCCAGTCCTGGCTCTCGAAGGCGGAGACCAGGGCCAGGCGGGTTTCTTCGATCTGCTTGAGCATGATGTGGCTCATGTTGCTCTCCTACTCAGGGCGCAATGGCATCCCAGCCGGACTTCACTTCACGCAACAGGCCGGCCACCTCGGTGAGCACCGCCGGGTCGTTGGCTTTATTGGCGTGGATAAGGCGCGCGATCATGTATTCGTAGAGGCGGTCGAGGTTGGCCGCGACTTCGCCACCGCGAGACGGGTCCAGCGCCTCGCGAAGGCCGCCGATGATACCGATGGATTTGCTGATCAGCTCGCCTTTCAGCGGTCCCTGCTCGCGCATCATCGCACCCTGGGCCTGCGCCATGCGTTCGAGGCCGCCTTCCATCAGCATCTGGATCAAACGATGCGGGCTGGCGTCAGACACCTGAGCCTGCACGTTCACCTGCTGATACTGCTTCATGGCCAACATCGCTCTCATTTCGCAACTCCTCGTGAACCGGTGTTTCTTCGATATCCATAATATCGGCTGGTTTCACGGGAGCTTTAAGCCTTCTGCTGAGCATTTTTCGTCATTAAGACGCGAGCGGACCAAACCTCGGGCTCGGTCAGTTCTTCTTGACCAGGCCAGGCAAGGCGTCGAGCTGCGAAGCGAGGTTGTCGCTGGTGCCCTGCATCTGCGCCAGTAACGAGTCCAGGGTGGTGAACTGCTTGTACAGACGGGTCTGCAGCGCGGTCATGCGCAGGTCCAGCGCTTTCTGCTGGTTGTCGACGCCCTTGATGGTGTCGCGCAGCACCGAACTGCGCTGCTCGATGACGCCACCAGAGTCGGTGTACGGCTTGGCCTTCGCGGTCATGCGCGCAGCCAGGCCGTTGTCACCGGTGAAGAAGTCGGCGATGCCCTGGTAGTCGGAGGCGATGGCCGCATCCAGCTTGGCGGAGTTGAGGTCCAGGGTGCCGTCCTGCTTGGTGGTGATGCCCAAGGATGCCAGCGCCTTGACCGAGCCATCGCTGCTGCTCGGGGTGACCAGTTCGCTGCGCATGGAGTTCAACAGTGCGCGTGCGGTGGAGTCGCCGGCCAGCGCGGCAACCACCGGGTCGCTGCCTTCCACGGGGGTGACCTTGGTCAGCGAGCTGATGGCGGAGGCCATCTTGTTGTACGCGGTGACGAAGTTCTGCACGTTGGTCTTGACCGCGCTGCTGTTCTGCCCGACGGTCAGCGTCAAGGGTTTGAGCGCCTCGGTCTCACCGGTGAGATTGAGCGTGATGCCATCGATCGCGGTGGTGACGGTATTGGAGTCACTGACCACGCTCAGGCCGTCCACCGTCAACTTGGCGCTCTGGGCGGTGGACAGGGTCTTGCCGGCCTTGGCCACGGCCGCGTCGTACTCGGCGGTCGAGCCGAAGTCGGAAGGATTCAGGGTCGGGCCAGGGAAGTTCAGCTTGCTCAGGTCGGTTTTGCTGCCCGAGGTGCTGGTGCCGGTCATGGTGATGTCTTTGCCGTCACCCATCTTGCTGCTGCTCAGCACCAGGCGCGAACCCTGGCTGTCAGTCACGATGGTGGCGCTGATGCCCTTGTCCGCACCCTGCTTGTTGATGGCGTCACGGATACCGGAAAGGGTGTTGTTGGTGCTGTCGACAGCGATGGTCAAGGCATCGTCACCACCGATCTTGATGTCCAGCGAGCCTTCGTTGAAGGCCGTGGTAGCCCCGGTGCTGAAGGCCGCCGAAGCGATCTTGCTGCCTGCGGCCAACTGGGTGACGTTGATCTTGTAGCTGCCGGAAACCGCACTCGGGGTCGCGGTGGCGTTCAACGCCGCGGTGTTGGACGAAGTCGCAGTCCGCGCCAGAAAACTGGTGGGGCTGTTGAGCAACGCCATGGCGCTCTGGAATTCACTGACGGCGCTCTTGAGGGAGCCGAGGGCGGTGAGCTTGGTCGTGGATTTCGACTCCAGGGTATCGAGCTGGTTCTGCTTGGGCGCACGGGCGTTGGCCACCAGCGCTTTCACAGTGGTATCGATATCGATGAGTCCAGATCCAACCGTACCGATGGTGGTAGCCATCTCACACCTCCGTCAAAAAAACGTCCCGAGTTCCCTTCCAGGGAACGATCAAGAGTTTGGTACTCAAGAAACGTACCAA
Organism: Pseudomonas sp. zfem005; assembly: GCF_032621735.1. NCBI lineage: Bacteria > Pseudomonadati > Pseudomonadota > Gammaproteobacteria > Pseudomonadales > Pseudomonadaceae > Pseudomonas > Pseudomonas sp. zfem005. The sequence continues at coordinate 357,960 of NZ_JAVYJE010000003.1, forward strand.
CTCAAGCCTTGGCCTCGAACATCAGACTGCGGATGTCTTCCAGCCGTTCAGCGAGCTTCAGCAATTCCTCGGAAGGAATCTGCCGGATCAGCTTGCCCGAATCGGTATCGATGACCTTCACCACGACTTCGCCACTGGAGTCATCGACGTTGAAATCCAGCCCGCGTTTGACGGTCTGGACGAAGGACTGGATATCAGCGACAGCGGATTCCAGGTTGCCCCCCTGCGCCTGGGACTGCTGGGACTGGGCGTCCGCTTCAGCGCTGCTGACCGCAGTGCTTGCCGGAGCAACCTTCCTGGCAGCGTCCTGGCCGGGCGTTACGCTGGCGACGGGGTCCTTGGCCAACCTGGGCAGGGCACCGACCGACGTAATGTTCGAGATATCCATTTTTCATACCTCACAATGGCCAAATGGGAGGAAGGGTCATCCCCTTCCCCCCATTGTTGCTGGGCGCTCTTCCTGCGTTATTGCAGCAGGCTGAGAACCGACTGCGGCAGCTGGTTCGCCTGGGCCAGGATCGCAGTACCGGCCTGTTGCAGAACCTGGTTCTTGGACAGGGTCGCAGTTTCAGCTGCGAAGTCGGTGTCCTTGATCCGGCTACGAGCAGAAGCGGCGTTCTCGGAGATGTTCTGCAGGTTCGATACGGTGTTATCGAAGCGGTTCTGCACAGCACCGAGATCGGCACGCTGGGAGTCGATCGCTGCCAGGGCGCTATCGACCACTGCCAGGGCGCGCTGGGCACCGTCGGCGGTGGAGATATCGACGTTGGCAACGGTGTTCAGGGTCGACGAGCTGGTGCTGAACACTTCGGTGGTATCGCCGGTCACCGCGAAGGATACCGGGGAATCCAGCTGTACGTAACCGAAGGCCTTGCCGCCAGTCGCCGCCACATCCGTCGCACCGCCGTAGGTACCGTCGTTGCCCTGAGCGGCCACGTCGATGGTGCCTGCGGAGCTACCGGTAGCAGCACCGAACTCGATCGTCTCACCAGTCGCGGAGGTGATGGTGATCTTGTCGTTCTGCTGGTCGTAGTTGGCGGTGAGGCCAAGCTTACCGGCGTTGGAATTGATCTGGTTGGCCAGGTCTTCGTTGGAGGTCACACCTACCATCTGCACGGTGTTGGAACCAACGGTCAGGTTGAACGAGGCTGCACCGGAGGTGAAGTTGACGTCGGCCTGAATCACGGTACGGGCGCTGGCGGAGAGGCCGGCGATCGAGCCGTCGAACTTCTGGGCGATGCTCTTCGCGCTGTCGGTCGCGGCGAGGGTCACGTCCTTGGTCTGGCCGTTGCCGACCACGGTGACGGTGCCGGAGGCGAACGCACCACCGCTACCCGCAACCACGCTACCGGCAACGGTGGTACCGGATGCCGAGGCACCGGCCGCGGAAGTGGAAGCACCACCACCGACCTGGTAGGAACCCAGCTTGGCGGAGGACGCATCCTTCAGGGTCACGTCGATGGTCTGGTAGGCATCGGAACCGACCTGGAAGCTGGTGGTACCGAAAGTGCCGTCCAGCAGCTTGCGACCACCGAAGGTGGTGGTTTCAGCGATACGGGACAGTTCGGCCTGCTGCGCGGTCACTTCTTTCTGCAGGGCGGCGCGGTCGGCGTCGCTGTTCGAGCCGCTGGCTGCCTGGATGGACAGGTCGCGGATACGCTGCAGAATGTTGGTGGACTGCTGCAGTGCACCTTCAGCGGTCTGCGCCAGGGAGATACCGTCGTTGGCGTTGCGGGTCGCCTGGTTCAGGCCGCTGATCTGGTTGGTCAGACGGTTGGAGATCTGCAGGCCGGCGGCATCGTCCTTGGCGCTGTTGATACGGCTACCGGTGGAGAGACGCTGCAGCGAGGTATTCAGCGAATTGGACGATGCGTTCAGGTTGCGCTGAGTGTTGAGCGAAGCAATGTTGGTATTGACTGTAAGTGCCATTTGGCGTCTCCCGAAGTACCTAGTATTTACCTGAGCTTTGCGACCTTCAGGACCTGCTGCTCAGGTGCCCCTAGAATTCGCATTCGAACTGTTTATCGGCGCTTGCCGGTGGAGCTTTAGGAGAAATTTGAAATTTTTTCTCTTTGGGCTTGCCGCGCAGCCGCGAACAGTGTTCGTACTCCTGTTATCGGCAGGCGTAGCGGAGGTTTAGCCTTTTGCCACGCCGTTCGTCGGTGAGCGCCAGGACGGTCAATCCGGCAACCAGGCGGCGCGCCAGCGCACCAGGTTCTCCCCGTCCAGCATCCAGTTCCCCAGCACCTGGGCACGCAAGGTGTCGCCGGCGGCGGCGGTGGCCTTGAGGTCGCTCAAATGCATGCGGATGGCGTCCACCCAATCCTTGAAGCGGTTCTTCACCCGGGTCGCCGTGAGGTCGCCGCGGTAGCAGAGCACGTCGCTGCAGATCACCGGGAAGCCACAGACGCCGTATTCCAGCAGGCGCAGGTTGCTCTTGCAGTCGTTGAACAGGTTCTGCTCCAGCGGCGCCAGGGCAAGATCCAGGTCCAGGCTGGCCAGCTTGGCCGGATACAACTCGATCGGCACGCCGATATGGAATTCGTGCACGTAGGGCCGGAGCTTCTCCGGGCACATGCCGAAGAACACCCACTCCACCTCCCCCGCCAGTTCACGGACCACATCGGCGATCAGCTCCAGGTCACCCTGGTGGCTGCTGCCACCCGCCCAGCCCACCCGGGGCTTGCTGCCACGGCGGCGCCGGCTGCGCAGATTGCCCCACCAGGGCAGCGGCAGGCAGTTCGGCACCACGCGGATATCGCTGTGCAGGTCGGCGAAGGCCTCGGCCAGCGGCGCGGTGGAAACGACGAAGCGATCAGTGAGCGCCACCGCCTGGCGCAATGACTTGAGCACATCGCGCGGCATGGTTTCCCGGTGCGCGCTCTTGAGCGGCAGGTTGGGCAGGTAGTCATCCAGTTCGTAGACGCGGAATGCCCCGGACAGCGCCTTCACTTCGCGCATGCCCTCGATCTGCGGGTCCATGATCTGCCGCTGGAACACCACCGTCTGTGCACCGAAGCGCTCCAGCTCCACGGGCGTCAGGTGGGTGCCGCTGAACGTACCCTCCACCAGGCCCGCCTCACGCAGCGCCTCCAGTGGCTGGCGAATCCGGTAGTGGCCGCAGCCGGTGGCGTCCGCCGGGTAGCAGAGCACCTGGGGCAGCAGCGGATGACGCACGCGCCGCGTGCCGTATTCAAAACCGAAGCCGTGGCCGGACAGAGACAGGTTGGCGTTGTAGGCCGGGTCGCGAGCCAGCACCGGCAGCCAGCGCTGCAGCATCTGCTCGCGCTCGGCCTTGAGCGCGGCCTGGCGTGCCAGGGCGCCGTCGATGGCCAGCACCGGCAGGTCGATGCCGTCGCGCATCACCACGCAATCGGGGGTCCACACGTTGAGCAGCCCGGACGCGCGGATGCGCAGGCACAGGTCGACATCGCCATAGAAGGCACCGAGGCGTTCCGCGTCCATGCCGTCCACCGCGATGAACGCCTCGCGCCGCACCATCATGCAGGCCGAGCCCACCGCGCTGTAGTTCTGGGGAACCTGCAAACGGTTCATATAGCCGGCGGCATCGCCCGGTTCGCCGACGAAGGTGCGTCCCGCCACCTCGTGCAGGCCGAGGATGATCCCCGCCTGCTCGATGCAGCCCATGGCATCCAGCACCTTGGCGCCAACCACCCCCACCTCGGGCCGCAGCGCGTGGTTGAGCAGCTGCTCCAGCCAGTCCTCGTGCACGATGCGCACATCGTGGCTGAGCAGCAGCAGGTAGTCGGACTCCACCGACATCGCCACCGCGTTGACCATCGCCGAATAATTCAGCTCGCCAGCGAAGCGCCAGACCTTCACCTGCTCGCTGTCCAGCGCCTCGACGCCATCCAGCCACTGGCGGGTCGCCGGCTCCTGGCTATCGCAATCCACCAGCAGCAGCTCGTAATGACCGTAGCGGGTCTTCTCCAGCAAGCTATCCACGCAGCGCTGCAGCAGCGGCAGGTGGTCACGCACCGCCACTACTATGGAGACCTTCGGCCCGACCTCGTGGCCGTAGTCGATGCGGTAGCGCCCCGGCAGGAAGCTCTCCACCCGCGCCTGGTAACCGCGCTGTTCGAGGTGGCGCTCGATGGCCACCTGCTCCACCGGGTTGGCGCGCAGTTGCGGCACCCGGCTGGTGAGCAGCACCTCGTCGACATGTTCCAGGCCCACCAGGCCGTCCCGCTCCACCAGGCGCAGGATGAACTCCAGCTCCATGGCGTCGGCGAAGATCGGATCGAAGCCGCCCTCGGCCCGGAATACGTCGGCGCGGATGAACCAGTAGCGGCACAGGCTGAGGGGGAAGCTGAGCAGCAGGTCGAGGTTGAAGTCCGGCTTGAAGCAAGCCCCGCGTGCGCCCAGCTCGGTCAGCTGGAATTCGTCGGCATAGAGCGCGCGGCACTGCGGGTCGGAGGCGACCTTCTGGGCGATGGCGAGCAGGCCGGTGGAGGTGAACTCCACCCCGGCATCCACCACCAGTATCCAGTCCAGGTCCGCGCCGGCCACCAGTTCGTTGATCGCCTCGACATGGCTGCCGTCCTGCACCAGCCGGGCGGGGATGTTCGCCTCACCAACGACTTCGGCGTTGGCACTCACCAGCATCGGCACGAGTTCCGGGTAACGGCTTTCGGAGAGGCTGCCCACGGTGGTGATCACATCACCCAGGCTGCCCTGGCGGTCCAGTATCAGGACGCCCAGCTGTGGCGCCCGGGGGCTGTGGGCGGCGAGGTGATCGAGGATGATCCTCAGTGCATTGCCGGTCGGCGCGGCGGATTCCAGCCAGTCCATCAACTGGTCGCTGGCCTGCAGGCGGCGCGGTGCGGGCAACGCCAGCTGCGACATGAATGCCGCGATGGCCGCGGTGGAGCCCCGGGGCAACTGCTCGATGCAGGCATTGGCCCGCTCGAGCATGCGCTGCCGGTGCTCCGGGTCGTCCAGCAGTCGGCGGATGGCGGGCGCCAGCTCATCGCCGCCCACCGTGTCCACGCCCTGCCCCGGCACCAGGCCGGGGCCATAGAAGAAGCCGGTCTCGGTCATCAGGTTGAGTGCCGGCGTGCCCACCAGCATCGCCTCCACCTGCAGGCCGGAATCCACCGCCACCAGCACGTCTGCCGACAGCAGGAACGGCAGCGGCGCGCCATCGGCGTAACGGTAGTCAGCAGCCGTGAGGCCGTACTCGGCGGCCAGCACGGCCACCTGCTCGGCGCCGAAACGGCCCTGGGGCCTGCGCCCCTTGATCACCACCTGCACGCCCTTGCCCAGGGTGCCGATCGCGCCGAGATAGGCACGCAGCACCTGCTCGTCGATGTTCAGCTCCGGTGGCAGCGCATGCTCGGCCAGCAGGGTGGTACCCAGCACCACGATGGGCAGGGACGGGTCCAGGCCCAGCTCCGCGCACAGCGCTTCACGGCTGGCCTGGCGCTCGCCACGCACGGCGAAGAGGTCGTCGAACTGCGGCAGGCCCATCACCTGCAGGCGCTCGGTGTCGTAGCCGGCGTCGCCGTAAAGGCGGCGGCTGTCCTCGCTCCACACCACCATGCGATCGGCGTTCTGCTGGTCATGCACGGTGTAGGGGTAGCACAGGGTCGGGTTGTGCTCGACGTGCAGGCTGGGGATGCCCCGCGCCTTGCCCCAGGCCACCAGGGTCTTGGAGCCGAACATCCAGTCTTCGTTGACGGCGATCAGCTCGATCTCATACAGGGTCGCCAGGCGGTCCAGCGCGTCCACCAGGGCGAAGGACACCGGCAGCGTGCGGGTGGCGACGTCCTGCAGGGTGCGCACCCAGTCTTCCCAGGTCAGGCCGGCAGCCTCGAGCTGCGGCTGGATGCCCTGGCGCACGGTATCGCTGAAGGGCAAGGCGGCCCGCTCATCGAAGGTTTCGGTGGTGGCGGTGACCATGCTTTCCAGCAATGAGTCGATGAGCACCACGTCGCTACCGTGGCGTTCCAGCATGCTTTCGAATTCGGGGGTGACGCAGCCCTGGAAGGTCAGGACGGTACGGGGGCCGTAATCGGCCAGGTATTGCTCCAGCAACGGAACGTTCTTGGTCCAGAGCTGGGTAATGATCGCGCGCAAGGGCTGGGACATGGGTATCACTCGTCCGTGAAGGCGTGGAACAGCGAATCGAGCATGCGCGGGAAGGCCGGGTAATCCAGCACGCCTTGCAGTTCGACGCCGCGATACAGGTAGGCAGCGCGGACCTCCGGCTGCTGCTGCCAGGCGAGCAGGCATTCCAGCGCGACGAAGTCGGTGTGGTACTTGCGGTGCCAGCGCGTGAAGTGCGCCCACTGCTCCGCCCCGAGCAACGTCTCGAGGTCGGGCAGCTCGGCCAGCGGCGTGGGCCGGGCCCCCTCGCGGAAGAACCAGAGGATGAACAGGAAGAAGCGGTTGCGCGGCCGCGCCAGGTGCGGCTGCAGTTGCTGCGCCAGGGCCTCGCTGTCGAGGGCCGGGCCACTGGGCAGGGATTCGAGGAACGCCAGGAAATCGCCGAAGGCGGCATCGCTTTCGCGGTAGCCCAGCCAGCGCTGCCAGAGCACGGGCCAGTAACCACACGGCTGCTCGGGGTCGAACCCGCTGAAGCCTGTGGGCAGCAACTTGCGCCACGCGGGCTTGCCTTGCATCGAGGGGGGGAGAACGAGTCCGACCATAACCTACCTGTCTGGAAGCGGTTCAGGCGGCCCGGCGGGCGTCCCGACCTGAACGGAAAATTGACGTATCCCGTGCTGCAGCAAGATTCACACCAGCAAGTTGACACCTGCCTGGCGTGCGAGGCTCTGCAAAGCGGCCGGATAGCTGAAGCCATCCATGAAAAGGTAGCCTGGCCGGCCACGGATGAAGTCGATGTAGCGGCGTGCATGATCGTTGTTGCGCGACGCCATGAAGAACACCGCGTACTTTTCCTGGCCTTCCGGCACCGGCTGCACCGGCCAGCAGGCCTTGTGATCGAGGCGGGTGTTGAAGATGACCATGTCCCCCGCCTCGCTCAGCACGCGCAGGCCCTTCTGGCTTTCCTCGTACCAGCGCATGTCCACCCGGTGGGAACCCGGGATCACCTCCAGGCCGCCCCCGTGCTCGGGCGTGTTGGCCTGGAGATAGAAGGCGATCTGCACGATGTCGCAGTCCGGCTCCCATTGGAACCGATGCCCGGCCTTCTGCTGGGAGTCGGTGTCCTTGTGCCAGGTTCCATAGCCCTTGCGGTGCAGCGCCGACTCCGGCAGGAGCGCGAAGTCCTCGCCCAGGAGGATCTTCAGCACGGCGAGGATCTCGCTGTCGAAGATCGCCTTCCACACCGAGGGATAGCGGCTGAACACGTCGATGCGGATGTCGCCCAGCCCGGGGTTGTCGTAGATGTCGCCGGCATAGCGCGGCTCACGCTCGAACAGCACCGCCATGTCCTTGCGCAGCCGTTGCGCCACCTCCGGCGACAGCAACTGCTTGATCAGGGCGAAGCCGTTGTCCTGGTAGGTCTGGCGCAGGGCGCGGGCGAACTCCTCGTAGTCAGACATCGGCAGCGCCCGGCTTGCGGGCCATCACCCACATGTGGGAGGACATGCCGGCATCGGCGATGAAGCGCTGGAAGGCAGCGCCCAGCTCGTCCCAGCGCTCGAACAGCACCTCGTGGAGGAAGGGCTCGAGCTGCTCTTCGCGCCCCTGGGCGGCGATGCCCTTGCGCACCAGCTCGGCGTCCAGCTTGCCGGGGGTGATGCACTTCAGCGTGGCCAGGCCGTGGCGCTCCAGCAACAGCGGCAGCGAACGGGTATTGAAGTAGTTGAGGTGCTCGTGATCGACGCAGGGGCTGTCGGGGCCGAGTTGCTGCACGTCGAAGCCGGCGCCGTTGGGGCAGGTGAGGATCAGCACCCCGCCCGGGCGCAGCAGGCATTCCAGGCTGGCCACCACCTGGCCGGGGTCGAACAGGTGCTCGATGACCTCGAAGGCGACGATCAGGTCGAAGCGGCGGTCGGTCGTAGCGGCGAAATCCTCGACCCGCGACTCCACCACCTCGAAGCCCTGCTCGCGGCAGATGCCCGCCAGGTCGGGCGTGGGCTCGATGCCGACGATGTGCCGCCACAACCCGCGCTGCTGCATCTCGCTGCAGAAGGAGCCGTAGCCGGCGCCGATCTCCAGCATCTCGCCGAACGGCAGGCCGATTTCATGGCACAGCTCCAGCACCCGCTCCACGCGCGGCACGATCACCGACTGGTGGCGTGCGGCGGCGGACGCCGGGTAGATGTGCCGCGCCCAATAGGCGTAGTTCTCGCTGCTGCGGTAGAAGTCGCCGAGCAGCGCCTCCCCCGGTCGAGGGTTGACGTAGAAGGTGGTGCAGGCCTGGCAGTCCTGGTAGCGGAAGCCGTTCTTCTCGAACTTGAAGCGCGCATCAACGGAGCCGCACGCCGGGCAGGCCGCCTCGACGAACTCGTCGTTGCGTGCCAGCAGCATGGCGATGTCGCGCAGCAGGGCCACGCGCTGCCCCGCCTGCAAGCGGGAAGGCCGGATGTCGTCTTCTTTCATGTCCCCTCCTCCCGGTGCTCAGTTGGCCCGACGGTATTTCTGCTGCTGGTCTTCCGGCAGGTGCACCGGCCCGTAGGCGCTGGCTTCGCCCCAGATATTGTCCTTCCACCACTGGCCGTCCTCGATCCACCAGACGCGCGGCGAGCGGAAGGTGTCGGCCACTTCCCAGAACTCGCGCTCGCTCAGGCCCACGTAGTCCAGCCAGTGCTGCAGGTCGCTGGACACCACGTGGTCCATCTTGCGCACGATCTCCACGCCCTCCTCGCGGGTCATGTAGCCGGCGCGGATATCCTTGGAGGCGTGGTCGGAGGCCCGGCCGTAGCCGAACTTGATGAACTTGAGCAGGTCGTGCACGCCGTTCTCGTAGCGGTCGTCCAGGTTCGACATCTGCCGGTAGGTGCGCTCGAAGGGCTTGTCCGCCATCTTCCAGCCGTAGTTCTCCTGCACCAGGCGCGTGTGCTGGTTGGCGTCCCAGGGGAAGAAGTTGCCGATGTAGATGCCACGCACGTTCGACTTGAGGATCTCCGCATCGCTGGGGTAGCGCGCCCAGAGCAGATCCTTCTCGCGCAGCGGCTCGGCCGGGTCGTCCAGCATGTCGTGCCACTCGAAGCCGCGCAGGGCGTGCTCATGGCGGACCCGCGCGCTGAATTCGACGTAGTCGTCCGGGTCGAACATCCCGGAGATGTCCCAGGCGGTCTCGCCCCAGATGATCAGCGGAATGTCGAACTTCACCGCCACCTGGATGGGGTAGGTCATGATCCCGCAGTGGGCGTGCCAGTTCATGTCGCCCATCTTGCGGAAGCACAGGCGGTTGAGGCGCTTGAGCACCTCCACGCTGGGGCCGAAGACCATGTGGTCGGCATCGAACACATGGCGCATGCGGTCGCGGTTGTAGTCGCCTTCGGGCAGGTAGTTGTTGCCGTGGTAGGTCACCAGCAGCGGCTTGAGGCCGTACTGGGCGGCGATCACATGGGCCTGGTAGTAACTGTCCTTGCCACCGCTGACGGGGATGATGCAGTCGTAATTGTCGTTGCGCTTGCCGGCACCGGTCTCCTCCAGCACCCGCTCGAAGCGCTTGCGACGCTCATCCCAGAATGACTCGGGGAGCTGGGCGAACTGCTCCGCCACCTGGCAGGCCGAACAGACCCCCTGCTCGTCCAGCATCAGGTTGACGCTGGCCCTCGGGTACACGCAGCGGCTGCAATATTCCACGGAACTCTCCTAGAGACTCAGCAATTGCGGGCTGCGTACATTGAGCCCGCGATCGAATAGATATTTGCGCGCCAGATAGACGCTCTGGTCGGTGTAATGAAAGACGTTGGCGGCGGCCACAGCGTCCACCCCGGTCTGCTCCAGGGCCTGGGCCAGATGCTCCCACTCGCCCACGCCGCCCAGGGCGATCACCGGAATGTTCACCTGCCGGCAGACGATGTCCAGCAACTGCAGATCGTACCCCTGGCGGGCGCCGTCGCGTTCGATGGAGTTGATCATCACCTCGCCGGCACCGCGCGCCTGCAGCTCGCTCGCCCAATCGGCGACGAAGCGCTCGGTGGGGCGCTTGCCGCCTTCGGCGAACACCCGGTAGCCACCCTCCTCCCTGGCCACGTCCACGGAAACGACTATGCACTGGGAGCCGTACTCGCGGCTGGCCGCCTCGATCAGGCCGGGGTCGTCCAGGGCGGCGGTGTTGAGCGTCACCTTGTCGGCACCGGTGGCCAGGCGCCGGGCGATATCGTCGAGGCTGCGGATGCGGCCACCCAGGGTGATGGGCATGAAGGAGGCCCGCGCCACCTCGGCGACGATGGCGTCGATGTCGCGCAGGTTGCCGCCACCCAGGTCATCGCGGCCCATGTCGTAATGGTCGTCGCGACTGATGTCGAGGTAGATCAGCTCGTCCGCCGCCCAGTCGCTCAGGCGCTTGACCGCCGCCGAGGGGTTGCCCAGCACCTGGTGACGGGTGAAGCGCTTGCTCTGCACCAGCTGGCCATTCTTCAGCAGCAGGACGGGGATCAGGCGTTTCTTCTTCATGCCAGCTCCAGGAAGTTCTTCAGCAGCTGGGCGCCGGCACGCTGGCTCTTCTCCGGATGGAACTGCACGCCCAGCACGTTATCCCGGCCGATGACCGCGGCGAAACGGCTGCCGTATTCCACCGTGGCGATGACGTCGCCCGGCTCCACCGCCTGGAAGGCGTAGCTGTGCACGAAATAGAAGTCCGGCGTGCTTTCCAGCCCGGCCAGCAAGGGGTGCGGCCGCGCCTCGCGGATGTCGTTCCAGCCCACGTGGGGCAACGGCAGCCCGGGGGCCTCCAGGCGCTCCACCCGGCCGGGAATCCAGCCCAGCCCGGCGGTGGCGCCGAATTCCATGCCCTCGTCGCTGAGCACCTGCATGCCCACGCAGATGCCGAGGAAGGGCTTGCCCTGGGTGAAGACCGCCTCGCGCACGGCCTCCATCGGCAGGCTGCGCTGGATGCGCGCCATGGCCGCCCCATAGGCCCCCACGCCGGGCAGCACCAGGTGGGTGGCAGCGGCGATGGCCGCCGGGTCGTTGGACACCTGGGTCTCCGCCAGGGTGGCGAACAGGTTGGCGACCGAGCGCACGTTGCCCGAGCCGTAGTCGAGGATGCACACCCGCGTCATCGGGGAGCGTCCCTCAGGTGGCGCAGGGCCAGTGGCTGGCCGCGCTTGAGCGGCTCGCTGGCGACGCTGCCCAGCACCTGCTCCAGGTACTTGGGCGGCAAGCCCAGCCCGGGGCGGATGGCGCGCACGTTGGCTTCGCTGAAGGCCTCGCCGGCAACCATGTCGCACACCACATAGAGCGAACGGCGGAACACCAGCGACTTGCGCTCGGCGGCCGTGGGCCCGTAGCTCACGCAGCCCAGTGCCTGCCAGGCGCGCTCGGTTTCGGCGACCAGAGCGGCCAGCTCGTCCGGCTCCAGGGAGAAGGTCGAATCCACGCCACCGTCGGCGCGGCTCAGGGTGAAGTGCTTTTCGATCACGCTGGCGCCCAGGGCCACCGCCGCCACCGAAGCGCCGACGCCCAGGGTGTGGTCGCTCAGGCCGATCTCGCAGCCGAACAGCTCGCGCATGTGCGGAATGCTGCGCAGGTTGGTGTTGCTCGGGCTGGCCGGGTAGGTGCTGGTGCACTTGAGCAGGATCAGCTGTTCGCACCCCGCGCCCCGCGCCGCCTCCACGCACTCCTGGATTTCCGCCAGGGAGGCCATGCCGGTGGAGACGATGAGCGGCTTGCCGGTCGCCGCCACGCGGCGGATCAGCGGCAGGTCGACGTTCTCGAAGCTGGCGATCTTGTAGGCCGGCACATCGAGGGATTCGAGGAAATCCACTGCCGTCGCATCGAAGGGCGTGGAGAACGCCAGCATGCCCAGCTCGGCGGCACGACGGAAGATCGGCTCGTGCCATTCCCAGGGCGTGTGCGCCTCGCCATAGAGGCGGTACAGAGAGGTACCGGTCCAGGGGCTGTCGGGGTCACCGATATAGAACTCGCCCTCGTCCAGGTCCAGCGTCATGGTATCGGGGGTGTAGGTCTGCAGCTTCAGGGCATGGGCCCCGGCCTTGGCAGCGGCCTCCACCAGCGCCAGCGCGCGGTCGAGCGACTGGTTGTGGTTGCCGCTCATCTCGGCGATCACGAACGGCGGCGCGTCGCGCCCTATCGCCCGCGTGCCGATATGCAGGGTGCTCATGGGTTTTCTCCCGGCAAGGGTCGACGGAAAAGACAGTGTTCCTGCTGGTACCCGGCGCGAGCGAACAGCGCCAGGGAGGCGGCATTGTCGGGACGCACCTGCGCCTCGACAACCCCGAGGTCGGGCCAGTGGGCGCGCAGAGCCTTCTCGCCAGCGGCCAGCAGGTGGTGGCCCCAGCCGACGCCAGCGCGGCCGGGGAGCAGGTAGATGGACACCTCCGCGGTGTCGGGGCGCGACTCCAGGCGGTCATAGCGCAGCACGCCGACCGGGCCGTCCGCCAGCTCGGCCACCAGCAGCCAACGCCGTTCGGAGGCCAGCACGCCTTCCAGCCAGTGCAGATGCCCCTCCCAGGACACCGGCTCGCGGCTGAGCGAGGCCTGGCGCACCGGCTCGGCATTGCGCCCCTCGAACAGCAGCCGTGCATCGGCGAGGGATGCCGGGCGCAGCGTCAGCGCCGGAGCCAACAGGGCGCAGAGCACTCGCCCCACGCCCATGCCGTCCACCAGGGCGCGTGAGCGCGCGGCGAGGCTGCGGCGCAAGCCGAGGTTGCCGGCCAGCACCTGCACGGCGGCGCGCAGGTCAGCGGCCGTTACAGCGGAGGACTCGCCCAGGTAGAGATGGGCACCCGCCTCGGCCAGGGCCTCGGCATTGGGCCGCTGGTTCTCGGCCAGGGCGATGCACAGGGTCGGGATGCCGAGTACGGCACGCTCCCAACTGGTCGCCCCGCCCGCGCCGATGCACAGGTCGGCGCGCCGCAGCAGCTCGGCGAAATCATTCAGGTGACGGTGCAGCCGCCAGTTCGGCTGGCCCTCGCAACGCGAGACGAGCTCGTCCCAGGCCGGGTTGGCAGCCCCGGCGACGAAATCCACCTCCAGCGCCGGCAATCCCTGCAATGCCTCCATGGCCTTGAGCGTCTCCCCGGTGGGATCGACGCCACCGAAACTCACCACGACCCGGCGTGCCTCGCCGGCCAGTTCGATGGGCCCACCGAAGAACTCAGGGCGCAACAGGGCGAAGCGCGTCCCCAACAGCGATTGGCACGGCGCGGGCAGGCGCCCGGCATAGGCCCGGTTCGAGGCAGTGAGGTTCTGGTCCAGCAGCAGGTCGGCATCGTGGTCGCGGTTGGCGAGGTCATCGATGACCATCACCAGGCGCGCCCGTGCGCGGACCGCACGCTGCCAGTCGGCCCCCAGCCCGTAATGATCGACGATGCACCAGTCGAAGGTTCCGGCGCCGTCCAGCGCGACCCATAGCGCGGCGATATCCGCCGCCCAGGGCAAGGGCGCCTCCGCGCTCTGCCGCAGGTCGCCCCCCGGCAGCGCGCAGGTGGAGAACCCTCTGTCGGCGATCAGCTGCAGGGCATTGCCCGGCTCGGCGGCACAGGCGAACACGACCTCGCAGCCGTTATCGCGCAGGGCGTCCGCCAGGGTCAGGCAGCGCATGACATGCCCGAAACCGATACGCAGCGACGCATCCGCGCGGATCAGCACGCGCATCTCAGATGTCCCCCTCCAGCAGGAGGCTGGCGTACATCAGTTCGGCGCGGTGCCAATCCTCGGGGCTGTCGATGTCCTGCACCAGGTAGCGCGGCAGCACCAGTGGCAGGGAATGCGAACCGTGCAGCACCTTGCCTTCGGCCCAGGCGGCAGCCCGACCCCAGTAGAACTGCCCGGCGTCGTGGTAGGCGCGCTCCAGGTCCTGGGAACGGGTCTGCTGGTATTCGGGGTAGAGCGATTCGACGCCGCCATCGGCATTCACCCGCAGGGCGCGCTGCACCGGTGCGGCGTAGTCACTGACCGTGAAGGCGAAGTCCTTGTCCGGGCGCGATGCCAGCAGTTCGAAGCCTTCGCAGAGCTTCTCCGGCAGGACGAAGGGCGCGGTGGCGTAGAGGCAGCAGGCGTAGTCGGGGTGGTAGCCGGCGGCGGCCAGCTCGCGCAAGGCGTGCTGGATGACTTCGACCGTGCCGGCATGGTCATCGGCCAGGGAGGCCGGGCGCAGGAAGGGCACTTCGGCCCCAAGGGCCAGGGCCACCTCGGCGATCTCGCCATCATCGGTGCTCACCACCACCCGCTCGAACAAGCCACAGGTGAGGGCCGCGCGGATGGAGTAGGCGATCATCGGCTGGCCCTGGAAGGGCCGGATGTTCTTGCGCGGAATCCGCTTGCTGCCGCCGCGCGCGGGGATGATGGCGACCTTGCTCATGGGCGTTTTTCCAGAAGGAACCAGTTGATGTCGTCGGTCGGAAAATTGACGTCGCGCCGATAGACGAAGCCGTAGTCGACCAATTGCAGGTCGGGGTACAGGTCGAGCATCTCGCCGGCGAAATCGCGCTTGAACAGCTTGCCCTCATGGCCGCGGTAGCTGATCTCCACCGGCGAGGGGCTGTAGTACTCGGCGATCAGCACATGGCGGCGGCTGGCCTCATGGAGTTTGGCATAGGCCTGGGGCAGCAGTTCCGGCGACAGGTGGATGAGCACGCCACGGGTGAAGGCCAGGTCCACCTGCTGCTGCACCGGGTAGTCGAACAGCGAGCCGTGCCACACCTCGGCGATGCCCAGGCCCTGGGCGATCTCCCGGGCCTTGGCGTTGAGCTCGACGCCCAGCAGCGTCGCCTGGGGCAACAGCCGGTTGAGCGCGCGCAGGTTGAGGCCCCGGTTGGTGCCCAGCTCCAGCAGGCTGTCGATACGCCCCGCCCGGCGCAGGGCCTGGGCGAAGAAGGACGTCGCGCTGGCTACGGGCACCTCGCCGTCGTTGCGCTCGACGTACTGGTCGCCGAACTCGCCCTGCCAGAATCGTTCTTGCTCGGTCAGCTCACGCACGGGTTTCTCCAGTCACTGCAGGACGCTGGCGAGGGTGCTCGCCACCTGGTCCTGCTGGTCGTCGGTCAGGTCGGGGAACAGCGGCAGGCTCAGGGCTTCGGCGTAGTAGCGCTCGGCCTCGTGGAAGTCGCCCGGGGCGAAGCCCAGCTGCTGGTAATAGGGCTGCAGGTGCACCGGGATGTAGTGCAGGTTGACGCCGATACCGGCGCCGCGCAGGGCTTCGAATATCTCACGGTGGCTACGTTGCAGGCGTTCCAGGCGCAGGCGCACCGGGTACAGGTGCCAGGCCGGCTCGGCGCCCGCCTGCAGCTGCGGCAGGCCCAGGGGCAAACCGGCCAGCCGCTCGCCATAACGGGCCACCAGTTGCCGGCGGCGGGCGACGAAGGCATCCAGGCGCTGCAACTGGGACAGGCCGAGGGCGGCCTGCAGGTCGGTCATGCGGTAATTGAAGCCCAGTTCCAGCTGCTGGTAGTACCAGGGGCCTTCGCTGGGGCCGGTCATCGCGGCCGGGTCGCGGGTGATGCCGTGGCTGCGCAGGCGACGCAGGCGCTCGGCCAGTTGCGGGTCGTTGGTGGTGAGCAGGCCGCCCTCCGCCGTGGTGATGATTTTCACCGGGTGGAAGCTGAACACGGTGATATCGGCATGCTCGCAGCAGCCCACCGGCCGACCGCCATAGCTGGCGCCGATGGCGTGGGAGGCATCCTCGATCACGCGGAAGCCGTAGCGCCGCGCCAGCTCGCCGATGCGCGCCATGTCGCAGCTCTGCCCGGCGAAGGCCACGGGAATGACCACCTTGGGCAGGGTGCCGTCGCGCTCGGCGCGCTCCAGCCGGGCTTCCAGCTGCCCGACGTCGAGGTTGAGCGTGGCCGGGTCGATGTCGACGAAGTCCACCTGCGCGCCGCAGTACAGGCCGCAGTTGGCGCTGGCGACGAAGGTGTTGGGGCTGGTCCAGAGCCGGTCGCCCGGCCCCAGGTCGAGGGCCAGGCAGGCAATGTGCAGCGCGGCGGTGGCATTGCTCACGGCCACGCCCTGGGCGGCCTGGCAGCGCTGGGCGACGGCCTGCTCGAAGCGCTCGATCGCCGGCCCCTGGGTGAGCCAGTCGGAGCGCAGGGTGTCCACCACCGCGTCGATATCCGCCTGGGAGATGTTCTGTCGACCGTAGGGGATCATGGTCAGGCCCAGGTGTCCGCCAACTGGCGCAGCTCGGGCACGCTCAGGTAGTGGGGGTTGCTGTCGGAGACGTATTCGAAGCCCTCTTCCACCACCACGCCCTGGCCACCCAGGCCATCACGGGTGTAGTCGTATTCGGTGTTGAAGGTGATCGACGGGGCGATGACGAAGTGCCGGTCGAATTCGAAGGTGTGGGTGCTGTCATCGCGGGAGATCATCATTTCGTGCAGCTTCTCGCCGGGACGGATGCCCACCAGCTTGTGCGGCATGCCGGGCGCCAGGGCCTCGGCCATGTCGGTGATGCGCGCGGAGGGGATCTTCGGCACGAACAGCTCGCCACCGTGCATGCGCTCGAAGCTGCGCAGGACGAAGTCGACGCCCTCGTCGAGGGTGATCCAGAAGCGGGTCATGCGCGGGTCGGTGATGGGCAGCTCGCGGGCGCCATCGGCGAGCAGGCGGCGGAAGAACGGCAGCACCGAGCCACGCGAGCCGACCACGTTGCCATAGCGCACCACGGCGAATCGGGTCTGGTGGTCACCGGTGATGTTGTTGGCGGCGACGAACAGCTTGTCGCTCAGCAGCTTGGTGGCGCCGTAGAGATTGACCGGACTGGAGGCCTTGTCGGTGGACAGCGCCACCACCTTCTGCACGCCGTTGGCCAGGGCGGCGTTGATGATGTTCTCGGCACCGCTGACGTTGGTGCGGATGCATTCGGTGGGGTTGTATTCGGCGGCCGGCACCTGCTTCAGGGCGGCGGCGTGGACCACCAGGTCGATGCCGCGCATGGCCTGCTGCAAGCGCTCGGCGTCGCGGACGTCACCCAGGAAATAGCGCATGCAGGGGGCGTTGAACTCCTGCTGCATCTCGTACTGCTTGAGCTCATCGCGGGAGAACACCACCACCCGCTTGGGCTGGTAGTTCGCCAGCAGGGTGCGGATGAACGCGCGACCGAACGAGCCGGTGCCCCCGGAAACGAAAACGGACTTGCCATCGAACATGCTGCTCTCCCCTGCCCATGTCAGCCGGCCCTGCGCCGGATGAGCGCGCTGCCTTTATTGCCGACAGTTTTATGGCACTCGCTTTTGATGTCGAGACCCAAAGCAAGCATGGTGCCAACCCGTTGAAATGCAAGGCGGGTCGGCAAGGGGTCAAGCGACGGCGGGCCACCACGCGCCTGGCGCCCGGTGGCGGGGTCAGTTGAGGAAGTTGAACAGGCTCAGGCCGCTGATCTTCACGTAACTCTGCTGTGCCGCCTGGAGGATGGTGGACTGCATGGTCAGGCGCGACAGGGCCTCGGCGTAGTCGAGGTCCTCGAGGGAGGATTGCACCGACTTGTTCACCAGGCTCACGTCATCGACGAAGCCCTCGGTGGTGTCCAGGGTGTTGAGGCGCGCACCCACCGAACCCTGCACGCCCAGCACCTTGGTGTTGACCGCGTCGAGGTTGGAAGTGGCCACTGCCACGGCGTCGCGGATCTGGCGGTTGCCCTCGGGGGTGTCCGCGGAGGACTGCAGCGCCTTGCGCAGGTCCGAAACCACATTGAGCAGGCTGCGCTTCTCGGCGTCCGGCTTGCGGTTGACGGAGAAGTCGTCACCGGCGACGGGAGTGCCGTCGATCTGCACCTTCACCCCCCCATAGGTGATGAAGTCGGAGGTCTGCGAGTTGGTGTCCAAGGCCCCGGTGGCCAGCTGCCCGGCGGGCGGCGTGGCGGGGTTGTAGGTGTTCCAGTCATAGCCCACCGGCAGGGTGGCCGGGTCGTAGACCACGTAGCGCTGGGAATCGAGGAAGTGGATGCCGATCGCATCGGTCGCCGCCGGCGGGTTGCTGGCGGGGAACACGGTGTCGTAGTCGGTCTTGTCGATCACCAGGCCCTGGGAAATGCTCGCGGTGCTGCCGGTGCCGGTCGCCCCCTTCGAGGTGGTCACGCGGTTGGCGTTGAACACGTTCTCGAACAGGTCCTTGCCGTTGTCGCCCAGGGCCAGGAAGGTGCTACTCGCTACCTGAACTTCGCGGCGGCCTTCGTCGCCCTGGTAGCTGTAGGTGCCATCGGCGTTACGCACGAAAGGCTGGGTGTCGGCCTGGGAGCCGGAGAACAGGTACTTGCCGCTGGCGTCCTTGCTGTTGAGCAGGCTCATCAGCTCGTCTTCACGCTGTTGCAACTCGGTGCCCAGGGAGGCCTTGTCGGTGGCGTCCAGGGCGCCGTCGCCCGCCTCCACGGCAATCTCGCGGATGCGCTGCATCACGTTGCCGACGGAAGTGAGGATGCTCTCTTCGGAGTTCAAGCTGTTCTTCGCGGCGGTGATGTTGGACTTGTACTGGCCGTTGAGCGCCTCTTCCTGGCTCAATTGCAGCAGGCGCACCGAGGCCACCGGATCGTCGGCAGGCGTAAGGATGCGCTTGCCGGTACTGATCTGTTCCTGGGTCCGGGTCACGTTCCCGTAGTTCTTCTGCAAGCCCGCGACCTGGTTGTTGAAAGCCTGGATAGTCGAGATTCTCATTTCACATCAGCCTTTAGTTGAAGGCGCCGATCAATGTATCGAACAACGCGCGCGCAACTTGAATGACCTGAGCGTTGGCATTGTAGTACTGCTGGAACTGGATCAGGCTCGCCGCCTCTTCGTCCAGGTTCACGCCCGAGAGCGAGTCGCGGTTCTCCTGCGCCTGCTTCAGCACCGCTTCGCCGGCATCGGCATTGACCCGCACCTGGGCGGTCAGCGAACCGACCCGCTCGACGAGCCCGCTGTAGGCGTCGGTGTAGGTGGCGCCGGTGCTGCCGTTGCCGACCACCGGCTTGGTCTGTAGGCCGACCAGGGCCAGGGCGTTGCGGTTATCACCGGTGCCCTTGTTGTTGAACGCCAGGTTGAAGCTGTCGCCGCTCTGCGGCGTGCCACCCATGGTGAATTCGTAGGTGTAGCTGTTATTGGTCGACGGGTCGGTGTAGTTCAGCCGCAGGGTGTTGGTCTGCCCCGGGGTCAGCGCGGTGGTCGAAGGCGAGACGTAGCTCAGGGTCGCGCCGGCCGGCAGGGTACCGTTGAGGGTGTTGGTGGCGGCATCGAAGGTCAGCGAAATGCCGTTGGCGCCGAACAGGTCCTGCAGGTCGGTGATGTCGATGGGCGACGGCCCGCTGACCAGCCCGGGCTGGCCGATGGTGCCCGTGCCCCGGTTGTTGGTGGTCGCCTCGGCCCGCGCCGAGCCGGAGAAGGCCAGCTGGTCGGACGACTTCAGCGTGCTCTCGAAATCCGTGGCGCCGCGCCGGGTCGGCTGCAGGGTGAAACGATCGTTGGCCGCCGGCAGGGTGCTCATCTGCACCTGGAAGCCCTGACTGTTGCCCGCCGCATCGGCGAAGCTCAGTGTGTACGGCCCGGTACCGGTCACCGAGACAGTCATCGGCGCGTTGTCGGACAGGCGCGTGGCGGTGAAGTTGGTGCCGTCGTAATCCAGTCGGTAGTCGCTGGTGCCCAGCTTGCTGGTATCGGTGATGTTCAGCGCCGCGCTGGCGGTGCCGGTGTTGTTGACGTTCGACAGCACCCGCAGCGAGGCGTCCTGGGGGTCGTTGATGTTGCCAAATAGTGGGCTGCCGGCGCGACCGGCGGAGTCCAGGCCCTGCCCCAGCTGCTTGTTGATGGTGTCGGAGATGGTGATCGCCAACTGGCCAAGGCTGTTGTACGACTGGTCCAGCGTGGTATCGCGGTAGGCCAATAGGCCGCCCATCTCGCCGCCGGAAATCTGCGTGGTAATGGTTTGCGACACACCGCCGGTGACCAGGTCGATCTGGTAGCGCGACGGGTCGTCGACACCGGGCTTGGCGCGCAGCGTGGAGGCGGTGTTGCCCACCACCAGGGGCTGGCCGGTGCCGACGAAGAGGCTGACGCTGCCGTCGTTCTGCTCCAGGGTCTTGACCCCGATCATTTCGGAAATCTGGCGGATGGTTTCTTCGCGGGCGTCCAGCAGGTCGTTGGGCTCGGCGCCACTGGCGCGGGCCTTGGCGATGGCATCGTTGTAGTTGGCCACGTTGGCCGCCAGGGAATTGACCTGAGTGGTCAGCGCGCCGAGCTGGTCGTTGATCTGGCTGTTCTGCTTGTCCAGCTGGTCGTAGAGCGTGTTGAAAGCGTCTTCCAGCCCCTTGGCCTGGGACAGCACCGCCTCGCGTGCGGCCACCGAGGATGGGTCCTGGGACGCGGTCTGCAGCGAGGTGAAGAAACTCTTCAACGCCGGACTGATGCCGGTGGTGGTGTTGGACAACAGGCCGTCGAGCTGTTCGATCTGGCTCTTGAAGGTCTGCAGCTCACTGTTCTGGCTGGTGGCAGTGCGCAATTGCGAGGTAAGGAATTCACTGGCCAGCCGGCGCACGTCGACCACCTGGCTGCCGGAGCCGATGTAGCCGCCGCCGGTGAACTGCGGGACGTTGGTCTGCTGCACCGCCTGCTGCCGCGAGTAGCCGGGGGTGTTCACGTTGCTGATGTTGTGTCCGGTCACCGTCAGGGCGGTCTGCGAGGTACGCAGGCCCGACAGTCCGATGGATAACAGGTCAGCCATGTCTCATCCTCATGAACGCGGCACCACCGCATCGCCCGCCGCTACAGCCTGATAGGTCTGCATCTGCCGGGCGATCTGGGCGACCTTGCGCGCGTACTGCGGGTCGGTCGCGTAGCCGGCCTGCTGCAGTTCGCGGACGAATCGCTCAGGCTTGTCGGTTACTTCCAGTGCCTCTGAATATCGATCGTTCCCCTGCAGAAAGTTCACATAATCGTGAAAGCTCTGCTGATAGGAGTCGTATGCGCGGAACGATGCCGCTTCCTTGACGGCCTGGCCGTCCTTGAATTCGGTGGTCAGGGCGCGGGCCGACTGGCCGTCCCAGCCGTGGGACTTGATGCCGAACAGGTTGTGGCTGCTGCTGCCGTCCTGCTGACGGATGATCGACTTGCCCCAGCCGGTCTCCAGGGCTGCCTGGGCCACCAGGTAGCGCGGATCGACGCCGATGCTCTTCGCCGCTTCCTGGGCCATGGGCAGCATGGTGTCGATGAATTCCTGGGGCGAACGGAAGGCCGACTTGCCGGGTGCCAGCGGCGGCTGGGCGATACGCCGGCCAAGTACCGCGTCGGTGCCATCCACCCGCGTGGCGCCGCTCTCGGGCGCGCCATAGGACTTGGCCGGCACCCAGTCGGCACCCGCCAGGGCCTGGTTCTGCGCAGTGGCTGCCTGGGCCGCCGCACCCTCCCCGGCGCTGGCGGACGGCACGATGCCGGCCAGCAGGCGGTCGGTGAGCTTGCCCGGCAGGCTGATGCGGCGCATGGCCAACATCTTGGAGTCATCACGCCCCTCGGCCGGCGCTTCGAGCTTGCTGCCCTTCTGCGGCCAGCTGATGCCGTTGGTCTCGGCCACCTGGGCGAAGGGGTTGGGCCCGGTGGACTTGGATGCGCCCTTGTTCTTCGACAGCTGGCGGGTAAGCACGTCGGACAGGCCGATGCCTTGCCCCTTGGAGATGGTCACGGCCAGTTGCTGGTCGTACATGTCCTGGTAGGTCTTGCTCTCGTTGCTGTTGAGGAAGTTGCCCTCGGCGAACACCTCGTTGGCCGAGCGCATGGCCTTCATCATTTCGTTGAGGAACAGCGACTCGAACTCCTGGGCGACCTTCTTGATGTTCTCGTCACTGTCCCGGCCCTTGCCCACCTTGAATTGGGCCATGCGGTTGAGGTCGGTGTAGGCGCCCGAGTCGACGGGGCTGGAGCCCCCGAGGCCGGCAGAAAACTTGGAGTCCATGGTCGCCTCCTCAGATCACGATCAGGTCGGCCTGGAGGGCGCCAGCTTGCTTCAGCGCCTCGAGGATGGCCATCAGGTCGGAAGGGGCCGCGCCCACCTGGTTCACCGCGCGGACGATCTCGTCCAGGGTGGTACCGGGGCCGAACTTGAACATCGGCTTGGCCTCCTGGTCGGCTTTGACCTTGGAGCGCGGCACCACGGCGGTCTGCCCGCCGGACAGGGCACCGGGCTGGCTGACGATCGGGTCTTCGGTGATGGTCACGGTCAGGCTGCCGTGGGTGACGGCGGCTGGCTGCACCCTGACGTTCTGGCCGATGACGATGGTGCCGGTACGCGAATTGATGATGACCTTGGCCACCGCCTGGCCGGCCTCCACTTCGAGGTTTTCCAGCACCGACATGTAGTCGACGCGCTGGCTCGGGTCCATGGGCGCGGTGACGCGGACCGAGCCGCCGTCCAGGGCCTGGGCGACGCCCGGGCCAAGCAGCTCGTTGAGCTTGTCGACGATGTTCTTGGCGGTGGTGAAGTCCGGGCGGTTGAGGTTCAGGGTCAGGTAGTTGCCCTGGTCGAAGCCGCTGGGCACCGGGCGCTCGACCGTGGCGCCGGCAGGAATGCGGCCGGATGACGGAACGTTGACGGTGATCTTCGAGCCGTCGCTGCCCTCGGCATCGAAGCCGCCCACCACCAGGTTGCCCTGGGCGATGGCGTAGACGTTGCCGTCGATGCCTTTCATCGGCGCCATCAGCAGGCTGCCGCCGCGCAGGCTCTTGGCGTTGCCGATGGAGGAGATGGTGACGTCGATGGCCTGGCCCGGCTTGGCGAAGGGCGGCAGGTCGGCGTGGATGGACACCGCCGCGACGTTCTTCAGCTGCACGTTGCCGGAGCCGGCCGGCACCTTGATGCCGAACTGCGCCAGCATGTTGTTGAAGGTCTGCAGGGTGAAGGGCGTCTGGGTGGTCTGGTCGCCGGTACCGTTGAGGCCCACCACCAGGCCGTAGCCGATCAACTGGTTGTTACGCACGCCCTGAATGCTCGCCAGGTCCTTCAGGCGTTCGGCATGAACGGCCGTGGCGGCGAGCAACAGGCAAAGGGCAGCGGTCAGTCGTTTCATCTTCGCAATCACCTGCTCAGAACGGCCACAGGGGGCTCATGAAGAAGCGGTCGAACCATCCTGGCTGGCTGGCATCGGCGAAGGCGCCGGTGCCGGAATAGGTGATGCGCGCATCGGCGATGCGGTTGGAGGAGACGCTGTTGTCGGTGCCGATGTCATCGGCGCGGACCAGGCCGGCGATGCGCACCAGCTCGTCGCCGGTATTGAGGGTCATCCATTTCTCGCCACGTACGGCGAGGATGCCGTTGGGCAGCACTTCGGAGACGGTGACGGTGATCGAGCCGCTGAGGCTGTTGCTCTGCCCCGCCTGGGAGTTGCCGCTGGTGTCGCGCGTGCCGCTGTAGCCGACGTCCATGGACAGGTTCTCCGCCTTGAGCGGGTTGAGGCCGGTGCTGGGGTTGTCGACCCGCACGCCGCCGCCGAACAACGAGGTCAGCCCGAGGTTGGCGGTGCTGTCCTTCTTGATCTGCGAGGTGGCGTTCTTGCTGGCCTGGGTGCGCTCGTTGAGGGTGATGGTGATGATGTCACCCACACGATACGCCTTGCGGTCGTCGTAGAGGTTGGTTTCGAAGCCGGCCTGATAAATGGAGCCGTTGTTCTGCGCGGCGGGCATGGGCGTGCGCGGCAGGACAGGGGCGTAGTAGGGATCGTTCGGTTTGGCGGCCGGCGCGACGCACCCGGTGAGCAGGTGGGCGGCGAGCAGCGAGACAGGAAGGATCAGCCGGTTCATGACAACTTACCTCGGGGGTATTACAGGTTCTGCGAGAGGAAACCAAGCATGGAGTCGGCCGTGGAGATGACCTTGGAGTTCATCTCGTAGGCGCGCTGGGTGGTGATCATATTCACCAGCTCCTCGACCACGCTGACGTTGGAGTTTTCCAGGGTGTTCTGCAGCACATTGCCCAGGCCGGTCAGGCCCGGGGTACCGACTTGCGGAGCGCCGCTGGAAGCGGTCTCCAGGAACAGGTTGTTGCCGATGGCCTGCAGGCCGCCGTAGTTGACGAAGTCGGCGGTCTGGATGTTGCCGATCACCTGGGGCGTGGGGTTGCCGAAGGTGGTCACCGACGCGGTGCCGTCCTCGCCCACGGTGAAGGTCTGCACTTCGGCCGGCAGCACGATGGCCGGCTCCAGGGCATAGCCCTGGGAGGTGACGACCTGGCCGTCGGAGTTCAGGTGGAAGCTGCCGTCACGGGTATAGGCGACGGTGCCATCCGGCATCAGGATCTGGAAGAAGCCGCGGCCGTTCACCGCCAGGTCCAGCGGCTGCTCGGTGGTCTGCAGGCTGCCCTGGGTGAAGATCTTCTGGGTGCCGGCGATGCGCACACCGGTACCCAGCTGCAGGCCGGTGGGCAGTTCGCTGTCCTGGCTGCTCTGGGCGCCGGGTTGACGGCGGATCTGGTACAGCAGGTCCTCGAACTCGGCGCGATCACGCTTGAAGCCCGTGGTCGACACGTTCGCCAGGTTGTTGGAAATGGTGGTCAGGTTCATGTCCTGAGCCGCGAGGCCCGTCTTGCTGACCCAGAGTGCCGGAAGCATCTTCGTTCTCCTCGGGCGCCGGTTTCATGGCGCCGCGTACTGGTAATTAGCTGAGTTGCATGACCCGTGCCATCGCCGAAGCATCGTCTTCGGCGGTGCGCATCATCTTCACGTGCAGTTCGAACTGGCGGGACAGCGAGAGGATCGCGGTCATCTCTTCCACGGCATTGACGTTGCTGCCCTCGAGGAAGCCGGAGGTGACCTGGACGTTGCCGTCCACGCCGGCCGGCTGGCCGCTCTTCAGGCGGATCAGGCCGTCGGTGCCCTTCTCCAACTGCTTGGGATCGGGGTTGACCAGCTTGATGCGGTCGACCTCGGCCATCACGTTGGGGGCCTCGCCCAGGGCACGGATGCTGATGGTGCCGTCGGCGCCGATCTCCACCTTCTGCTCCGGGGGAATGGCGATGGGGCCGGCATTGCCGATCACCGGCAAGCCGTTGCCGGTGCGCAGCTGGCCGAGGGCATCCACCTGCAGGCTGGCGGTGCGCACATAGGCTTCGCTGCCATTGGCGGATTGCACGGCGATCCAGCCCTGGCCGCCGATGGCGATGTCCATGTCACGACCGGTCTCCTGCATGGGGCCGGGGGTGAAGTCGGTGCCGGGGCGCTCGCTCATGGCGTAGACCCGCGCCGGGAAGGTTTCGCCGAACACGGGCATCGAGCGCGCCTGTTCGTAGTCGCGACGAAAGCCGGTGGTGGAAATGTTCGCCAGGTTGTTGGCGTGGGCACGCTGGGCCAGGGTGTTCTGGCTGGCGCCTGTCATGGAGACGTACAGCATCTTGTCCATGGGGTTCTCCGAGTGGGCTTTTGACGCCCGCTGACTCTTTGCAGGCTATTCAGCAATTGCTGTGCCATAACTCGAAAAACAACCACAAGACACTGATTACAAAGGAAAAACAGAAAAGAAAAAGGCCCGAGCAAAGGGCCTTCGAATGCCGTGGCGGCGAGGGGCTGCCGCCAGCGGCAAGGTCTTTGCCGCCCGATGAGCCGGGCGGCAAACACCACTCAACGCAGGTTGATGATGGTCTGGGTGACCGCGTTCTCGGTCTCGATGGTCTTGGCGTTGGCCTGGTAGTTGCGCTGCGCCACGATCAGGTCGACCAGCTCGGTGGAGATGTCCACGTTGGACGCCTCCAGGGCACCGGACTGCAGCGCGCCCAGGGTGCCGGAACGCGGGGTGCCGATCACCGGCTCGCCGGACTCCGACGATTGCACCCAGGAGGTCTTGCCCACCGGGGTGAGGCCCTGGACGTTAGCGAAGTTGGCCAGCACCACCTGGCCCTGGATCTTCGACTGGCCGTTGGTGTAGCGGGCGAAGATGTTGCCCTCGTCGTCGATCTCCAGGCCCGACAGCTGGCCGGTGGTGTAGCCGTCCTGGGCGACCTTGGTCACCGCGAAGGCGTTGGAGAACTGGGTCGAGCCGCGGATATCGAAGCTGATGGTCGGCGCGGCAGCAGCACCGTTGGCGCTCCATACCGGCGGCGTGGCGCCATTGGACTGCGCCGGCACCCAGCCGGTGATGCCCAGGGTGCCGTCGGCATTGACCGCAAAGCCACCGGTGTTGGTGAAGGTGCTGGTGTCGAGCTGGCCGGAGGTGGTGAAGCCCACGGTGGTGCTCATCGGCGCGGCGCTGGCCGGGTTGGTCGGGCTACGGCCGTCGATCAGCACGTTCATGGTCCAGGTGTTGACCGGGGTGGCCGCCTTGACGAAGTACTGGGTCATGACGTGGGCGTTGCCCTGGGCGTCATAGATGTTCACCGAGGTCGACGAGTTGTAGGTGGTCGGGTCGGCCGGGTCGAACGGCGTCTTGGTGGGCACCGTGTTGGTGGAGTTCAGGTTGAACGGCTGGGTAATGGTGGTGGTGGCCTTGGGCTGCTGGTTGTTGGTCTGGATCACCAGATCGCCCACTACGCCGCTTTGCAGCGCACCGTTGGCATCCACCGAGTAGCCCTGCAGGCGATAGCCGTTGTTGTCGACGATATTGCCGTTCTTGTCGGTGCCGAAGTAGCCGGCACGGGTGTAGCTGATGGCGCCGTTGTTGCTGGTGATGAAGAAGCCGTTGCCGTTCACCGCCAGGTCCAGGGCGTTCTCGGTGTAGTCGATGGTGCCCTGGTTGTAGAGCTGGGCGACGTTGCCCAGCAGCACGCCGCTGCCGATGGTCTTGCTACCGGAGCCGAGCACGGACGCCGAGTACAGGTCCTGGAATTCGCCACGGGACTGCTTGAAGCCCACGGTGCCGGCGTTGGCGATGTTGTTGCCAGTGATATTGAGGTCACTGGAGGCGGCGCGGATGCCGCTGAGTCCGATATTGAAAGACATGGGATGCTCCTGTAACGCCGGCGCCGCCGACGATTATTGACCGATGACCTTGACCTTGGAGAGTGCGACGCTGCCCAGCCCGGCGAGGTTGAGCGTCATCTCGCCGCCATTCAGGCCGAGGGTGACGCTGTCCACGTTCGCCGGCAGGTTGGTGGACATCGCCACCGTCTTGCCGTCGATGGCCGCCTCGGCCTGGAAGGTGTAGGTGCCGTTGGGTGCAACGGCTCCGCTCGAATCCTTGCCGTCCCACATGAAGCTGACCTGGCCGGCGCTCTGGGCGCCCAGGTTGATGCGGTTGACGGCGTTGCCCTTGCTGTCCAGCACGTTGACGTAGACGTTGGTGCTGGCGCCGGTGAGGTTGACGCTGCCCTTCATGGTCTCGCTGGTGTCCACCACCGCCTTGTTGGTGGTGACGATGACCTTGCGACCGACCAGGGACGAAGCCTGCAGCGCCTGGGATGACTGGGTGCTGGAAAGAATGGTGTTCACACTCTTGTTCAGGTTATCCAACCCCTCGACCGTACTGAACTGGGCCAACTGCGCCACGAACTCGCTGTTGGTCTGCGGGTCCAGCGGGTTCTGGTTATTCATCTGTGCCACCAGCAACTGAAGGAACTGGTCCTTGCCCAGTTCCTTGGACTTGGCGGTGTCCTTGAGTTTGTACTGGTCCAGTACCGAGGTACTGGTAGTGGCGCCTACGTCAACGCTCATCTGGTCGCTCCCTCACGCAATCACTGACCCAGGGTCAGCACGCGCTGCATCATCTGTTTGGCGGTGTTCATCATTTCGACGTTGGTCTGGAAGGCACGGCTGGCAGAAATCATGTCGGCCATCTCCTCCACCACGTTGACGTTGGGGTAGTACACGTAGCCGTCGGCGTTGGCGGCCGGATGGTTCGGCTCGTAGCGCGGGGTGAGCGCGCTCTGGTCTTCGATCACGCCCAGCACCTGCACGCCACGGCCGGATTCGTCTTCGCCGGCGAACAGCGAGCTGCTGCCACTGCCGCTCTCGCTGTTGAGCTGGCTCTGGAACATGGTGGCGAACACCGGGTGGCGAGCGCGGTAGGTCTGGTTGAGGCTGGAGGACACCGTCTCGGCGTTGGCGATGTTGCTGGAGATGGTGTTCAGGCGAGTGCTCTGAGCGCTCATCCCGGTGCCGGCAATGTTGAAGACGCTGGACAGTGACATGGTGGTGTTCTCCCTTATTCGCCGCGCAGGGCAGCGACCAGCCCTTTGAATTTGCTATTGAGCATCGTGAAGCTGGCCTGGAACTGCATGGAGTTCTCGGTGTAGGTCGATTGTTCCTGCTGCAGGTCGACGGTGTTCTGGTCGATCGAGGGCTGGAACGGAATCCGGTACTTCAGGCTTTCGTCGAACAGGCT
The DNA here is from genome assembly GCF_032621735.1 of Pseudomonas sp. zfem005. NCBI lineage: Bacteria > Pseudomonadati > Pseudomonadota > Gammaproteobacteria > Pseudomonadales > Pseudomonadaceae > Pseudomonas > Pseudomonas sp. zfem005. The sequence continues at coordinate 386,285 of NZ_JAVYJE010000003.1, forward strand.
GGCGCCTTCGGCAGCGATGTGACGCTGGTTGGTCAGGTTGGCATGGAAGGTGCCCTTGCTGTTCTCCACCTGCTGCTGGAGCACAGCCTTGAAGTCCAGGTCACGCGCCTTGTAGTTGGGCGTGTCGGCGTTGGCGATGTTGTTGGCCAGCACTTCGGCACGCTGGGTGCGGAAGCTGAGGGCCTTTTCATGGATGCCGAGGGCGCTTTCGAAGCTGATGCTCATGTCTCTAACCTTTGCCGGCTGGCAATGTCGGTTTACCTGCATGACATTCAGCAAAGGCTGTGCCAACTTTTAAATCCCTTTATTTTCAATGGCTTGAGATAAATCCTCGCAGCAATCGAGGCGGCAACGGCAAGGCATTACCGCTTTTGCCGGTGCCGGCGGCAACGCGGACGAGCGGTCTTGCCGCTGAGCGGCAATGGCCGGCAGCGGTGATTGCCGCCCCGCCCTCTCCTTTCATCTGCGTGGTCTAGGCTTTGGTTTCCGTCTGGCGGCAGCCGCTGTGCAACGCCGCCATCGCCCCTTGATCGACGAACCCGAGGAGATCGAAATGCCCATCGAAAAAGCCCTGTATCGCGCCTACGCCGAAGCCTACGGTGGCCGTGAAGGCCGTGCCGTATCGTCCGATGGAGTACTGGATGTGAAACTCACCACGCCCAAGGAGCTGGGTGGCGCGGGCGGCGAAGGAACCAACCCGGAGCAGCTGTTCGCCGCCGGCTACTCGGCGTGCTTCCTCGGCGCCATCAAGTTCGTCGCCGGCAAGCAGAAGGTCAGCCTGCCGGACGACGCCTCCATCGAAGGCATAGTCGGCATCGGCACCCTGCCCACCGGCTTCGGCATCGAAGTGGAACTGCGCATCTCCCTGCCCGGCATCGACAAGGCCGTGGCCCAGGACCTGGTCGACAAGGCCCATGTGGTCTGCCCCTACTCCAACGCCACCCAGGGCAATATCAAGGTCACCCGCACACTGGTTTGAGCCCGCCCGCAGGCAAATGAAGCAGGCCAATAAAAAGGGAGGCTTTCGCCTCCCTTTCCCATGTCGCGCTACCCGGTCATTTGACCTTGTAGATGATCCCCGGGCTGCACTGCACCATCTGGTACAGCTCCGGCAGGCCATTGAGCGCCTCGGACGCACCGAGGAACAGATAGCCACCGGGCTTCAGCGTCGCGTGGATGCGCGTGAGGATGTCCTTCTTCACCTCGGCGGAGAAGTAGATCAGCACGTTGCGGCAGAACACGATGTCGAACTTGCCCAGCGCCGCGTAGCTGTCCAGCAGGTTCAGCGCACGGAACTCGACACGGTTGCGGATCGCCGGCTTGACCACCCAGCGCCCCGGCCCCTTGGGGTCGAAGTAGCGGGTCAGGCGCTCCTGGGAAAGCCCGCGCCCCATCGCCAGGCTGTCGTACTCGCCGGCCTTGCAGGCGGCGAGCATCGAGCTGGACAGGTCGGTGGCGACGATGCGCACGCCGGCCTTGAGCTGGCCGAGGTTGACCTTCTCGAACTCGTCGATCGCCATGGACAGGGAGAACGGCTCCTGCCCGGAGGAACTGGCGGCCGACCAGATGCGCAGCGGCTGGTTCGGCGAGGCCTTGATCATTTCCGGCAGCACCCGGCTCTTCAACACCTCGAAGGGATAGGTGTCGCGAAACCACAAGGTCTCGTTGGTGGTCATGGCATCGACGACCTGCTCGCGCAGGCCGCCACGCGGGGAACCCTGGATCTTCTGTATCAGCTCACCCAGCGACTTGATGCCGTTCTGTTCCATCAGCTTGTTAAGGCGGCTGGATACCAGGTACTGCTTGTTGCTTCCCAGCAGGATGCCGCAGGTTTTTTCCAGGAAGATCCGGAACTGCTCGAAATCCAAGTTACCTGAAGACACTAGGCCCGCCTCATTCATATCTATTTCCTGGGGGAATCATCCCTCAGCCGCCATCCGCGATTCTGATCCGCTCGATCACACGTGCAGCCAGGTCATCGGGTCGGAACTTGGCGAGGAAATCATCCGCGCCGACCTTCTTCACCATCGCCTGGTTGAACACGCCGGAAAGCGAAGTATGCAGGAGGATGTGCAGTTTCTGCATTCTCGCATCGCCTCGGATCTCCGCCGTCAACGTATAACCGTCCATTTCCGGCATCTCGATGTCGGAGATGATCATCAACAGCTCCTTCTCCGGCGCCTTGCCCTGCTCCACCAGGTCATGCAGGTAGTTGTATGCCTGCCGGCCATCGTTGAGCGCGGTGACCTCGACGCCGACGGTCTCCAGGCAACGGATCAGCTGCTTGCGGGCCACCGACGAGTCGTCGACGATCAGCACCCGCTTGGTCACGGCACTGGCTTGGGTGTTCTGGTCGATCACACCCTCGGAAATCACTTCGGAAGTCGGTGCGACCTCGGCGAGGATCTTCTCCACGTCGATGATCTCCACCAGGTTCTTGTCGACCCGGGTAACCGCGGTCAGGTAATGCTCACGACCGGTGCCCTTGGGTGGCGGATGGATCTCCTCCCAGTTCATGTTGACGATGCGCTCCACCGAGCGCACCAGGAACCCCTGCACCTTGGTGTTGTATTCCGTGATGATGACGAAGCTGTTCTTCAGGTCATCGAGGCCACGTCGACCGGTGGCCATGGCCAGGTCGAGAATCGGGATGGTGCCCCCACGGATATTGGCCACGCCGCGAACCACAGGGCTCGACTTGGGCATGATGGTGAGCTTGGGGCACTGCAGCACCTCCTTCACCTTGAACACGTTGATCCCGTATAGCTGGGTCCCATCCAGCCGGAACAGCAGCAACTCCAGCCGGTTCTGACCGACCAGTTGCGTACGCTGGTTAACCGAATCCAATACACCGGCCATGCCAGGACTCTCCCGTTATTAGCTTCAGCACGCTTCGCCTTAGAGTAGCAGGCGGCACGGGCCTTGCTTTTGATCTTGATATGAACGCTATGACGACGATTTTCCGACACACGATGGCACAACGCCGCCACCTTTTTAAGGTCGTTTTACCTGTTTTGTTCTGCCTCGGCCACAACAGCGCCTCGGCGGAGGAACTCACATCGCCCGAAGTCCTTATCGGCTCCACCCAAGGCTTTCTTGAGTTCACGGTGGAGGATTATCTGCAGACCAACAATATCCCCGGTCGTTACGACATCCAGATCAACCGGCTCGACCCCAGGTTGCGCCTGGCGGCCTGCGACAGGGAATTGACGGTCACACTCGAAAGCCCGGCACAACCCATCGGCCGGGTCACCGTCGGCGTGCGCTGCGAAGGCAGCACGCCATGGAGCGTCTACGTCCCCGCGCAGGTCCGGCTGTTCCGCGAAGTAATAGTAGTAGCCCGTCCGCTGCGCCGTGGGGCAGTCGTCAGTGCGGACGACTACAACCTGGTGGAACGCGAGGTGGGCCTGCTCAACCAGGGCTACCTGACCGACCCGGCACAGGTAGAGGGCTACAAGCTCACCCGTGCCGTGGTCGCCGACCAGGTGCTGGCACCGGTGCACCTGGAAATGGCCGAGGTGATCCGCAAGGGCGACCAGGTGGTGATCATCGCCAAGAGCACCAGCATCAGCGTGCGCATGCCCGGCGAGGCGCTCTCCGACGGCTCCCCCGGGCAGCAGATCAGGGTGCGCAACCTGCAGTCCAAGCGAGTGGTCAAGGCGCGGGTCACCGGGCCCGGCCAGGTCGAGGTGGCGATGTAACCTTGGTTAGGCACGAGTCTTGTATGCAAATACGCCATCTCGTGTAGAGTGCCGTTTCTACGTCGCTTCCGGGGGCCGGAAAAAAATCGGAAATTTGCCCTAAAGTTTATTTCCGCATGGCCGATAGCGTCGGTAAGCGTCCAAACACCCAGAGGTTTTGCATCATGGTCATCGACTTCAACCGGCTGAATAACGCCGCTACGCCGCCCGGTACGGGCCGTACGAGCAATGCCCAGTCCGGCGGCAAGAACGAAGCCGTCGCAGGCTCGACCACGACTCCGTCGCAAACGGCCAGTGCCGATGCGGCCAAGACCGCCAAGACCGGTGAAAACGTGCAGCTGAGCAGCGATGCGCAGAACCTGCAGAAAGCCACCGACAAACTGCGTGACCTGCCCACCGTGGACAAGGAACGCGTCGAAAAACTGAAACAGGCCATTGCCGACGGCTCCTATCAGGTAGACAGTCAGCGCGTGGCCAGCAAATTGCTCGACTTCGAATCCCAGCGCTAGTCTCAGGGCAGCGCTGGGGATATTGGACGCCCAATCCCCAGAGCCCGCGATGCAAGACACTATCCTGCTCGACCTGTTCACCCACGATATCGGCCACGCCCAGCAGTTGCTTGAGCTGATCGATACCGAATTCAAGGCCCTCACCGAGCGTGACCTGGGCCACCTCGAAAAAATCCTCGCCGACAAGCAGCCCCTGCTCGCCCTGCTCGATGCCCATGGCAAGCAGCGCACCGAAGCACTTGTGGCCCTTGGCCTCAGCGCCGACCGCACCGGCCTGCACACCCTCGCCGAAACCTCGCCACTGGGGGCCGATCTCATTGCCCGCAGCGAAGAACTGAGCGCCGTGCTCGAGCAGTGCCAGAACGCCAACCAGCGCAATGGCCGGCTGATTCGTGCGAACCAGGCCTCGGTTGGCAGCACCTTGGCGATTCTCCGCGGTCAGGATGCGCCCAGCCTCTATGACAGCCGTGGCGGTGCCGCTAAAATCCAGCGACAGCGCCCGCTTAGCCAGGCCTGATAACAACAACGGCACGACGACATTACCGGCAAATTGCCAGTATGCTAGTGCCGGAAGTCTTTCGTGCTTGGAGAGTCCTGGACCGTGTCCAATGCGTTTATCGAAGAAGATGGGCCGCAACCGCCCAAGGTGCTGAAGGCACCGGTGGAGATTCACGCCAATCTTCGTCTGCTGCAGCAAAACCACGACCCGCTGATCATCACCTTCCACGAGCGCAGCCAGCGCTTCCAGAGCTACCTGGTCGAGATCGACAAGGACAAGAAGCTGCTGGCCCTCGACGAGATGATTCCCAACGATGGCGAGCGCTTCCTGCGCAACGGTGAAAGTTTCCGTGTGGAAGGTTTCCGCGATGGCGTGCGCATCGCCTGGGAATGCCCGCAGCCGGTCCGTGTCGGTGAGTTCGAAGGCGACGCCTGCTACTGGTGCCCGCTGCCCGAAGAGGTGATCTACCACCAGCGCCGCAACGCCTTCCGCGCGCCGCTGATGCTCAGCCAGCTGGTGGTCATCGAACTGGCCGGCGACAAACTGCCCAAGGGCTTGCCTGGGCACATGCTGGATATCTCCGCCACCGGCTGCAAACTGCGCTTCTCCGGTGACCTCACCAGCCGCCTGCAAGCCGGCCAGGTTTACGAACGCCTCAGCGCCCAGCTGCCGGTGGGCACCCTGGTCGCCGCCGTCGAGCTGCGCCATGCCAGCTATGACGAGAAGCTCGACATGACCTTCGCCGGCATGCGCTTCTACCGCTCCAGCGGCCAGGAGCAACGCCTGATCGAGCGCTTCGTCTACCAGCTGCAGCGCGAAGCCCGCCGCTTCGACAAGGACGACCTGTTCTAGTCCTCCCGCGCCGCTCGCCTCCGCGACCGGCGCCTCCCCTCTCGACACACCCCCTACAAGCCCCCAGCCGACCCAGCGCCCACAGCACTGGCAGCCGTTTTCATGGGGCGCAGGCCGCCACGCCCCGGGATCTGCCCGTGGGTCATGGCGTCTGCCTGTAACGATTGGAATGGCCGGCCCCGGGTACGAACGGGGCAGGGAGTACCTGTCACCCTCAGCTGGGACGGGGCTCCTCAGGCGCCGGAGGCGGCGGGGTGAAGCTGTCGCCGCCCATCTGCTCGTGCACCACCTGCTCGTCAACGCGCGGGTCGAGGGCGGCCACCAGGGGCGAGCTGACTTCCGGGGTCGCCACGTGGTGCAACGGCGCCTCGTCGACGCGGTGCAGGCCGGTGACCTTGTCGGGCCGTACCCGCAGCACCAGCACCAGGGCGCAGACGCTGGCAAAGGCATAGAACATGTTCGGCCCCACCTGCTTCATCAACGCGCCAGTCACCAGCGGGCCGATGCTCGCGCCCACGCCGAAGGTGATCAGCAGCATGGCGGTCAGCGAAACCCGCCGCTCCGCCTCGATATGGTCGTTGGAGAAGGCCACCGCCAGCGGGTAGAGGGTGAACTGCAGCATGCACACCAGGAAGCCCATGGGGAACAGCATCTCCATCGGCACCTGCGGCATCAGCGCCAGGGGAAGCGCCGCCAGCACCAGCAGCGCGGCGATGGTGCGGATCAGCATGGCGCGGTCGTGGCGGTCAGACAGCCAGCCCAGCGGCCATTGCACCAGCAGCCCGGCGAGGATGCAGAAGCCCATGAACAGGCCGATCTGCTCGGTGCTCAGCCCCTGGCGCGTGGCATAGAGCGGCGCCAGGCCGTAAAAGGAACCCAGCATCAGGCCGGAGATCAGCACCGTGGTCATCGACTGCGGCACCCGCTTGATGAAGAAGCGCGGCTCCAGGGGCGCCGGGTGCAAGGGCGCGGGGTGGATCTTGCGGGTCACCGCCACCGGCACCAGGCACAGCGCGAAGCACATCGCCACCAGCATCAGCAGCTCGGGGCCCAGCCCCGGGTGCAGCACCAGCACCAACTGGCCCAGCACCAGGCCGAGGTAGGAGGCCACCATGTAGCCGGCGAACACCTGGCCACGCTGGCCGGCCTCCGCCTGCTCGGTCAGCCAGCTCTCGATGACCATGTACTGGCACATCATCCCCAGGCCCACCAGCATGCGCATGAACAGCCAGGCCGGCAGCCAGTTGATCAGGCCATGCCCCAGCACCGCCGCCGTCACCAGCCCGGCGCATGCGACATAGGCGCGGATATGCCCCACCCGCGCGATCAGCCGATGCCCCAGCTTGCCGCCGAGGATCAGGCCCAGGTAGTTGGCCGCCATCAGTGCGCCCACCCAGAGCCCATCCACCTTGTCGGCGGCCAGGCGCAGGCCCAGGTAGGTACTCAGCAGGCCGGAGCCGATCAGCATCAGCAGCGTGGCGAAGTAAAGGGCACGAAACGACTTCAAGACACGACCCATTGGCTTTCCATGCGCTCCTTGAACAGGGCGGGCCGCAACGCGCGGCCCGCAAGGGGGATGCTACGCCTGGGCAGCCAACACGCGGCGCTCCCAGGGGGTGATCTGGTCGAAGAAGCTGCTCAGCTCCATCGTCTTGGTGGCGATGTAGCCTTCGATGAACTCATCCCCGAACAGTTCCCGGGCCAGATCACTGCGTTTCAGACGCTCCAGAGCGGCATGCAGGGTACAGGGCAGGACCAGGGATTCGGGAATATCGAATTCGCCCTGCATGGGCGCGCTCGGCGCGATCCGCTGTTCCATGCCGTGCAATCCCGCCGCCAGGCTGGCCGCAATGGCCAGGTACGGGTTGGCGTCGGCGCCGGGCAGGCGGTTCTCCACCCGCCGCGCCACCGGCGCGCTGGCCGGAATGCGCAACCCCGCCGCACGGTTGTCGTGGGACCAGCAGGCATTGTTCGGCGATGCGTAAGGATGACAGAGACGCTGGTAGGAATTCACGTTCGGCGCGAACAGCCCGGTGAAATCCGCCATCGCCGCCTGCTGCCCGCCAATGAAATGGTAGAAGGCATCGGTCGCCTCGCCCGCCCCATCGCTGAAAATGTTCCGCCCGCCGTCGATCTCCACCACGCTCTGATGAATGTGCATCGAACTGCCCGGCGTATGCGCCAGCGGCTTGGCCATGCACACCACCGTCACCCCGTGCTTGAGCGCCACTTCCTTGAGCATGTGCTTGAACAGGAAGGTCTGGTCCGCCAGCAGCAGCGCATCACCGTGCAGCAGGTTGATCTCGAACTGGCTCACGCCCATCTCGTGCATGAAGGTATCGCGGGGCATGCCCAGCAGCTCCATGCAGGCATACACCTCCTCGAAGAACGGGCGCAGGCCGTTGTTGGAGGTCACGCTGAAGGCCGAGCAACCGTCCTCGCGGCGCCCGTCCAGGCCCAGCGGCGGCAGGAACGGCTGGTGCGGATCGGGGTTGGGCGCGAAGACGAAGAACTCCAGTTCGGTGGCCACCACCGGCGCCCAGCCATGGGCGGCGTAGCGTTCCAGCACGCGGCGCAGCAGGCCGCGGGTCGACAGGCCGGAGGGGCGGCCATCCAGCTCCTGGGCATCGCAGATGGCCAGTGCGCGGGGGTTGGAACTCCAGGGCAGGCGGTGCACCTGGCTCGGCTCGGCCACCAGGGCCAGGTCGCCGTCATCGCTGCCGTAATACTTCGCCGCCGGGTAGCCACCCATGATGCATTGCAGCAGCACGCCACGCGCCAGCTGCAAGCGGCGGCCGGAAAGGAAGCCCTCGCCGGTCATCACCTTGCCCCGCATCACCCCGTTCAGGTCGGGGGTGACGCACTCGATCTCGTCGATGCCTGCCAGTCGTTCTGCGAGGGAACCTGGGCCGTCGGTAGTCATGCTTATTATCCTTGTGGGTACTGCGGTCACGCCGAAATGGCGGCGTGCACAAAATACGCACCGACTGTTCGATATTTCAAGCACCGCCACCAAACCGCATTGGATCTCTGCAGGGGTTTCGCTGCGCGCTGCCCACGCCCCCATGAAAAAGGGGCACAACCTTCGTTGCGCCCCTCTCTCGTCCATCCGTCCGTAGCCCGGGCTTCAACCCGGGAATTCCTGCCGCCACTCAGGCGATACGCGCACTCCTCGGGCTCACTTCCAGCTCGCCGATCTTCTCCAGCCGTGCCCGCACGATATTGCGGCTGATGCCCAGCAGCCGCCCGGTCTGCAACTGGTTGCCGTGGCAGAAGCGGTAGGCGGTGCGGAACACCGTCTCCTCGATGTGCTCGTAAAGGTCCGGGCGATTCTGTTCGAACAGCGCCGTCAGCGCCGCCTCCAGGTCCACCGGCGCGGCCGGGCCGGCCAGTGCGCCATGGTGAGCGTCGTGGCGCACGCCGGCGGGGCGCATGTCCACCAGGTGCAGGTCACCCGGCTGCACCTGCTGGTTGCGGCACACCAGCAGCGCATGGTGGATGGCATTCTCCAGCTCGCGGATGTTGCCCGGCCAGCTGTGGGTCAGCAGCTTGCGCTCGGCCTCCACGCTCAGGGAGGCACGGTTGTAGCCCAGGCGCTGGCAATGCTCCTCGAGGAAGAACTCGGCCAGCGGCAGGATATCGCCCGGCCGCTCGCGCAGCGGGGGCAGGCGGATGGTCGCCACGTGCAGGCGGTAGAACAGGTCCTCGCGGAAATGCCCCGCCACCACCGCGTCGGCCAGGTTGACGTTGGTCGCCGCCACCAGGCGCACATTGATCGGGATCGGCGTACGCGATCCCAGACGCACCACTTCGCGCTCCTGCAGCACGCGCAGCAGCTTCACCTGCATGTTCAGCGGCAGGTCGCCGATCTCGTCGAGGAACAGCGTGCCGCCGTTGGCCGCCTCGAACCAGCCGGCCTTGCTATTGGTTGCACCGGTGAAGGCGCCCTTCTCATGGCCGAACAGCTCGCTCTCCACCAGGGATTCGGGGAAGGCGCCGCAGTTCACCGCCACGAAGGGCTCCTTGCCGCGTCGGCTGAGGTGATGGATATGGCGGGCCACCAGCTCCTTGCCGGTACCGGTCTCGCCGATGATCAGGGCATTGGCCTCACTCGGCGCCAGCCGCTCGATACGGTTGAGCAGCTCCTGCGAGCGCGGGTCCTTGAAGACCAGCACCGTGGCACGCACGGACTTGGTCAGCTCGCGAGCATTGGGGTGGGTGAGCAGCGACATGATGCATTCCTGGCAGAGATGGGCGCGCCGCCATAGTGCATCAATCCGAATAGACTAAAAAATTATTAATTAGCATTTATATATTCCATAAACGATATAAGACGGCGGATTGCTGCTGCAGCAGCAGCGCGTCAGCAGCCCCCTGCGTCGACACCAGCAATGCAGCGGCCGCCCCGCCACACCGCCTGCACGGCGAATCCCGCGCCACCACTGGCGCCAACGCCAATCGCCCGTTCCATGGCATGCATCCTGCTCCCGCCGCTCCATCAGCCGGGCTCACCGGCCCGCATTGCAAGGAGTGGAACCATGAACAGAATCTGGCGCAGCAGCCTGGTGGCCCTCGCCGTCCTGGCCTTCAGCCTCGGCGCGTTCGCCAGCGAGGTCCCCGCCTCGGTGAAGATCGCCATCGTCGCCTACACCCAGGGCGGCAAGCCGGTATTCGGCGGCATCCCCGGGCGCGTCATCGAAGACGGCTGGCTCGCCGCCGAGCTCGACAAGCGCGGCATCAAGCTCGATTGGATCGCCCTCCCCCACGCCGGCGCCGGCCCGCAGATCAACGAAGGCTTCTCCAACAACAGCATCGACTTCGCCGTGCGCGGCGACCTGCCCTCGGTCATCGGCGCCGCCGGTGGCGTGCCCGGCAAGCTGATCGTCCCCGGCGGCAACGGCAACAACGTCTACCTGGTGGTACCGGCCAACTCCGAAGCCAAGAGCATCGAAGACCTCAAGGGCAAGCGCATCGCCCTGCACCGTGGCCGCCCCTGGGAGTTCGCCTTCAGCAACTTCCTCGCCAGCAGGAACCTGGCCCTCACCGACTTCAAGATCGCCAACCTCAACCCCCAGGTCGGCGCCGCCGCCGTCTCTGCCGGCAAGGTCGACGCCGCCGTGCTGCTCAGCGAGTCCTACCTGCTGGAAGACAAGGGCGTAGGCCGCATCATCTGGTCCACCAAGCAGGGCTCCAACGACTGGCGCCTGGTTTCCGACCTCTGGGGTACCGACGACTTCATCCAGCGCTACCCCGAGGTCACCCAGCTGCTCGCCACCGCCTGGGTCAAGGCCGCCTGGTGGATCTCCCAGGAGCAGAACCAGGACGCCTACTACCTCATCTCCTCCCGCGCCGGCACCCCGGAAAGCGTCCTGCGCCGCGACGACCAGGGCGACCCCGTGGCCTGGAAGGACCGCTGGGCCCCCAAGAGCGACCAGCAGCTCAAGGCCCACTACCAGGCCCTCACCCGCTACGCCCTGGACAACCGCCTGATCCGCGAGGACGTCGATATCGGCCAGTCCCTCGCCACCCGCTTCACCAACCAGGCCCTGATCGACCTGCACCTCGAAGACTACTGGCCCAGCCTCAAGGGCCAGATCAGCGCCCGCGACTGAATCCAAGGAGGAACCCCATGAGCATCGAATTCTTCACCCGCCTGCCGCTGCACGGCGAAACCCAATACCTGCCGGGCGACCCGCGCAACCGTGGCGACTGGCACCGCGGCGGCCCCAGCACCGGGGCGGTCTCCGGCTTCGCCGTCGGCGACCACTTCACCTACATCGACTACCTCGGCCAGATCGCCCGCGCCGCCGAAATCAACGGCTTCGGCGGCGCGCTGATGGTCAACGCCCCCACCGGCGAAGAGCCCTGGACCGTCTGCTCGCTGCTGGCCCGCGAAACCCGCACGCTGAAGTTCGTCACCGCCTTCCAGCCCTACCACTACACGCCCTGGGTCGCCGTGCAGCAGGCCGCCACCTACCAGCGCGCCACCGGCAACCGCCTGGTGTGGAACATCATCAACGGCGGCTCCGACGCCATCCAGCGCCAGGTCGGCGACTACAGCGGCCACGACGACCGCTACGCCCGCGCCATCGAATTCATGGACGTGGTCAAGGGCTACTGGCACAACGAAAACTTCCACTACGACGGCGTCTACTACAAGGCCGACGGCGGTGGCCTGCGCGGCCCGCTGAAAAAGGCCGAGCTGCCGCTGATCTGCACCGCCGGCTCGTCCATCCCCGCCCGTGAATTCGCCGCCAAGCACGCCGACTACTACCTGATGCGCGCCGAGCACCCGGACGAGGTCCGCGCGCTGATCGCCGACGTGCGCGAACGCGCCCTCAAGTACGGCCGCAGCGACATCCGCTTCGGCCTGTCCATCGACGTCATCACCCGTGAGACCGAGGAACAAGCCCAGGCCGAAGCCAAGCGCTTCTTCGACGAAGGCGTCGCCCGTGGCGCGGTCAAGGCCGTCGCCGCCCACGCCGGCCTGCGCACCGCGCGCAAGCTCAGCTACGAGCACGGCTACGCCGAAAAGGACGCCGCCCCGCAGTACGACGACTTCTTCATCCACCCCAACGTCTGGGCCGGCTTCGGCTACATCGGCATCCCCCCGGGCTGCGCCCTGGTGGGCAGCTACGCCAACGTCGTGGCGCGCATACGCGAATACAACGAACTGGGCATCGGCCTGTTCTTCCTCGCCGGCTACCCGCACCTGGAAGAGGCCTATCGCCTGGGCGAACACGTGCTGCCGCACTTCCGTGGCGAACGCGCGGCCCTGGTGAAGAGCACCGACGCCCCCATCGAACTGCGCGCCGTCAACGGCGGCCCGGCCGGGGCTTGAACATCCGCCTGGCCGCCCTCGGGGGCCGCCAGGCGAGCAGACAGCCACGGCCTTGGCGCGAGGCTTTGCCTTCGTTGCTCACTATGGACGTGGGGTGGACTGCGCCCGCCGGAAGCACCGTGCGGCGCTGCGCACGGTTCCCCACGTTCAAATGAAGTCGCCTCCACAGATGGCCCGGACCTCAGCCCGGGACATCCCCTCCCTAGACCTGCTCCACCTCCGGCGCCCGCGCCGTCACGCCCAGTTGCGGCACCTCGAAGCCGTGGTCCAGCTCCAGCAGCGGGAACAGCAGGTCGGCCACGCGCTGGGCCTCATCGATCAGCGGGAAGCCCGAGAGGATGAAAGCCGAGGTGCCATGGCGTTCGTACTCGCGGATGCGCTCCGCCACCTGCTCGGCGCTGCCCACCAGGTAGGTGCCGGCGGCCGGGCCGAGGATGTTGAAGCCGAACAGGCTGGGGCCGACCCACACATTGGGGTAGATCTCCAGCTCGCGGGCGCTGGGCAGGCGCCCGGCGCGGACGCTCTCCAGGTTGCGCTGGATCTGCGGGTCATCGCTGACGAAGCTGTCCAGGGTCTCGCCGGGCGGCAGCTGGCGCAGGATGGCGTTGCGCGCGGTCTCGATGGAGGTGCGCTGCAGCAGCTTCTCGGCATGGGCCCAGGCCTCCTCCTCGGTCTCGCGGACGATCACCTGCAGGCGCGTGCCGAAGGTCAGCTCGCGGCCGATCTTCGCCACCTCGGCCGCCACCCGGGCGAACTTCTCGCCCAGCTTCGGCGGGGTGTCGGCGAAGCTCAGGTAGACATCCAGCAGCTGCACCGAATGGGCCACGCCCGGGCCGGAAGTACCGGCGCCCCAGAGCGGGATGCCGGGTTTCTGCTTCGGCGGGTGCCAGCCGCCCAGCGGGTGGCTGGCGGCCCCCGGCTGACGCGGTGCGAGCTTGACGTAGCGGCCGTCGTAGCCCCCGGTCTCGCCGGCGTAGATGCTCTGGAAGGCACGCCAGTACTCCAGGCTGAAGTCGTAGCGCTCGTCATGCCCGTAGTGGATGCCGTAGGTGGCCAGGCTGGCGTCGCTGCCATTGACCACGTTGAACAGCAGGCGGCCGCTGGAAAACTGGTCGAAGGTCAGCGCCCACTTCGCCAGCACCGCCGGCGACAGCTCGCCCGGGTGCTGGGCGACGAGGAAGCGCAAACGCTCGGTGGCGTCGATCAGCGCGGCGGAAACCGCCAGGCTCTCGTTGGGGCTGGAGCCCAGCAGGGAGCCGTAGTAACCGAGGCGATCGGCCGCCACGGCAATCTGCTTGAGGTGCTGGAAATCACTCTTCCAGCGGCCTTCGGCCTCCCAGGGATAGGGGCCATCGGGGGTGGTGAGGTACCAGAGAATCTTCACAGCCATGTTCGTGTCCTTGATTGCATTGAAGGGGGTGCACGCAGCGGCACGGGTCATGGCCCGGCGCGGTATCAGGCGCGGCGCCGGGCCAGCAGTTGCTGGGCGGCCTGCAGCGGACGGGCATCCACCCAATCGGCGATATCGAAATCGCGCTCGAGGAAGCCGTGCAGGTTGAGGAAGTTCTTCTGGATGCCGAGGAATTCCAGGCGCTGGGCGGAGAGGTCCGGTGCCAGGGTGGTGTGGAAATCACCGCGGTAGGCCTCGGCCACGCCTTCGCGGCCGGCGCGGGTCTCCACCTCGAGAATGGCGTGCAGGTCGTCGCGGTTGGCGGCGGCCCACTCGGCGGCTCGCAGGGTCTGGGCGAGGAAGCGCACCACCAGGTCGAAATGGTCGTCGAGCAGCTCCTGGTGCACGGTGATCGGCCGGGGCGTGCCGTTGTTGATGCGCTGGCGCGGGTCCACCAAGTCGAGGTCGACACCCACCACCAGGCCCAGGCGGCGGGCCGCATCGGCAGCGGCGGCGCCTTTGACGTAGACGGCGTCAAGCTCGCCACGGGCCAGGGGTTCGAGGCCCGACCAGAGGCGCTGCAGGCCCTCCTCCGGGGTGCGCGCGGCGGCCTGGTCCAGCAACGGCACCTCCACCAGCTGCACATCGTCGAAGCCCAGCCCGGCCAGGGCCAGGGCGCCCTTGTAGCCGTGCAGGCTCATGGCCCGGGCGATGCTGCCGGGGCGGCTGTCGCCCCAGGCTGGCAGCGCCAGGCGCTTGCCCTTGAGGTCGGCGGGGCTGCGGATGCCCGAGTCGGAGCGGACCAGGATGGTCTGCCATTCCTCGATCCAGGTCAGGCCGATCAGCCGGCTCGGCGCCCCGGCGGCGCGGGCGGCCAGGGCCGGCACGTTGCCCCCCTCGCGGAAAAGCCCGGGCAGCTCGTGGTCGTAGTGGTGGTGGCCGAGCTGGCGGGCCTCCTGCAGGGTGGCCACCGGCAGGCCGTCGGCGGCGAACTCCTCGGTCAGCCAGCCGAGTTTGTAGGCGATACCGGAGGCGGTGGGCACCGGGCAGCGGGTGAACCAGATCTGCTCCAGCGGCGCCTTCTCGGCGAAGGTCGGCTGCGCGGGTGCGGTGGCGGCTAGGGTCATGGTGGCTCCAGATAAGAGGGGCATGGCGGCCTTTCACGGCCATTCACCCCGCCATCGCAATGCCCGTGCCAGTGCCCACAAGCCCCATGTTCCGTGGCCTGCAGCGGATCGCCTGAAAACCCCGGCGGCCACCCTGCTGTCCAGCCAGCAGGGTTGCGCGGCCATTGCTGCCTGCCGAGCAACCGCCCCCGCACCGCTGCTGCCCCAGCAACAACGACCCACCGGGGCATGGCCCCCGTCATTCCGTGCAAGCCGCGCCGCGCAAGGCTTCGGCGGCCGTCGGAAAACCGCTGGCATAGAACCTGCTCAAGCCCCCCACAGCGCCCGGCACAGGCCTGGTATCGCGACGTTTGAATCCACAGAGGTGAACCATGAGTACGGCCGAACGCAATTTCGCCACGGAGCAGCCGCACGCGGCGGTGAACATCCTGCGCAGCGAGGCGGATGCCATCGCGGTGGCGAAGGAAGTGGCCAGGGAGATCGCCGAGATCGCTGCCGACAGCTCGCAGAACCGCGAGCTGCCCAGGCGCCAGGCGCAACTGCTGTCCAACAGCGGGCTCACCGCCATCGGCGTGCCCAAGGCCTTCGGCGGCCTGGGCGCCTCGGTGGAAACCATCGTCGAGACGGTGCGCCTCATCTCCGTCGCCGACGGTGGCGTCGGCCAGCTGCTGCAGATCCACAACGTGATGCTGCGCGGCATCTTCACCGGCTACCCGGACGCAGTGCGCGACCGCCTGGTGGCCGACGTGCTGGCCGGCAAGCGCTTCGGCAACGCCCTGGCCGAAGTCGGCGGCAAGAACAAGTTCGCCCTCAAGACCCGCGTCGAGCGCCGCGCCGACGGCAAGCTGATCCTCAACGGCAGCAAGTTCTACTCTACCGGCGCCTACCTGGCCGAGTGGATCTCCCTCACCGCCGGCTCCGACGACGGCGGCGTGGGCGTGCTGCTCAACCGCGACACCCCCGGCCTGACCCTGGTGGACGACTGGGACGCCTTCGGCCAGAACAACTCGGTCAGCGGCACGGTGATCTTCGACGGCATCGAACTGGACGAGCGCTTCGTCTCCCGCCGCCAGGGCCCGATGAAACGCACCGGCCTGACCTTCCCGCAGATCCTCCACGCCGCCATCGACACCGGCATCGCCGCCGGCGCCCTGCAGGCCGGCGTGCACTACCTCAACCACCACTCCCGGCCCTGGGTGGAAAGCGGCGTCGAGCGCGCCAACGAGGAGCCGCACATCATCCGCCAGATCGGTGAATACGCCGTGGCCCTGCGTGCCGCCGAATCCCTGCTGCGCGATGCCGCGCGGGTGTTCGACCGCCACGAGCAGGCCCCGGACGACAAGGAACTGCAGGACGAGCTGATCCTCTCGGTGGCCACCGCCCGTGCCCACTCCGACGGTGCCTCGCTGAAGATCTCCAGCGACATCTTCTCGCTGCTCGGCGCCAGCGCCTCGCTGACCAAGTGGAACCTCGACCGTTTCTGGCGCAACGCGCGGGTGCACACCACCCACGACCCGATCCGCTGGCGCCTGCACCACGTCGGCAACTACTACCTCAACGGCATCGACCCGGGCGAATACACCGCCATCCTCAACGCCAAGCAGAGCGAGGGCGCCACCACGGGGCAACACCTCTCCTCTTCGGCCCCTGCTGCACCACGCCCATAGCGAGCGCGAAGCCCAAGCGGGCTGTAGGGCGGGTGCAACCCACGAGTGGGCCTGGCTCATTGACGTCGGGTTTCACCCGACCAACAAGGCGTGCCATGCGCCCCCATCTCCCGGACCTGGCGGTGGCACGCTTGTAGGGTGGATGACGCTCTTCTCATCCACCAGCGGAGTGGCCGGCAAACACGAAAGGTGGACCGATAAAGCAGGGTCCCCCCCTACGCGGCAGGCACCTCGGTGAAGGCCTCACGAGCGGATTCGCCGGCCCCCAGAAGCGGGCGAATGAATTGGCTCTGTCTGCGTTAGCTGTTGTGGTTTTAATGCAGACGCTCAAGCACGGCCATTTTCGGGCGCCAAAGGGTTCGTACCACCTCCGCCGCATGGGTTTCGCTTCGCTCTACACCATCCTACGAAAGCCGCCAGCCGCGGCGTACACCCGCAGGTGATGCGCACATCAATGTGGGGATTCGAGCGAAGAACGTTGGAGCAGCCGCCAAACGCCCCTTTCAGGAGGCCGAGCGAATCGTCGTGGAAGGGGTTGAGCGACATGGATGTCGCGAGAGCCGCGATGGGCCAGGGATGGCCCTTCGCGGCGTGCCCCTGGAACGATGATGGAGCGAGGGAAGTCTGGCGAAGCCAGACCCGTATGCAGGGGCAAGCCCTTTTGGTTCCTTTTAAGGCGATTGTTAAAAGGGACTCGCCCGGGGGGGCGAAATCAGAAGCACCAACAAAACTCGGCAATCAGCTGAGCTCAAATCCTCTAGCAACACTTACCGCAGACAGAGCCAATGAATTCGCCCCTACGTAGCGACAGGACTCGCCAGCAGCAACGCGCGGAGGTGCGCACGGCACACCCAACGACACGCGTTCATCCTGCAGGGCTCTCAATTCAAATCGTCACAGGCAGAGCCGATGACTCATGACCACGCCCTAAGGACGTGGTTTCCCAAATGAATTTGCTCCCACAGCCCCCTCTCCAAGACCTCGCGGTGGCACGCCCGTAGGGTGGATGACGCTCTTTTCATCCACCAGCGGAGCAGCCGGCAAGCACGAAAGGTGGACCGGTAAAGCGGGGTCCACCCCACGCCGCAGGCACATCCGTGGGTCGCAGCCGTAAGCCTCGGATTACGTGGCGCCGAGCGGTAGTCGACAAGGATTTTGCGCCGATGTATCAACGGCAGGTTAAGGCCTCGAGTCGTTCGCCATGTTGCGTAAATCCTGCCTCGCCCTGCTGGCCCTCGTTCCGCTGTGCGCCCTCGCCGATGACGTCAAGGTGCGCAACCTCGCCCTTACCCGTTCCGGGCACGACAGCTACATCAACGGCACCGCCGCCAATACCTCGGAGAAGTCCTTCTCCACCGTCACGGTGGTGTTCGACATCTACCAGGGCGACAAGCTGGTGGACACCGAGACCTTCCGCGCCAAGGGCATCGAGGGTGGCCAGGCGTGGCGCTTCTCGGTGCCGGTGAAGGCGCGCAAATTCGACAGCTACAAGGTGCGCACGGTGCTCATCGACACCGAGTTCAGCGAGTCCATCGGTGCCGCCACCGTCGCGCCCGCGACGCCCACGGTGCCCGTGCAGTAACGGGCACCGCGCCGCCCGCGTCAGGCCACCTCGCCCAGCAGCTTCTGCCCCTCGGCCCAGAGGCCGGTCATCTTCCATTGCTGCTCCAGCACGCCGGGGCCGAACTCCTTGGAGCCGCCGAGGTTTTCCGCCAGCGCCTGGAAGTAGGCGCCCTCTTCCACCAGCAGGACCAACTTGGCCACCTGGAGGATGCCGGTGCCCCAGAAGGTCGCCCCGCCGTTGGCCTCCAGCAGCCCCGGCGTGTGCGGGTTGGCCTTGATGGCGTCGACGATGAAGGCCGGCTCCGGCTGGCGGCGGTCGATGTACACCGGCAGCTCGCGGGCCAGGGTCACCCGTTGCGAGGCGGCGTAGCGCAGCGGCAGCACGCGATGGGTGCCAGCCCAGCCACCCAGGTAGGGCGTGTGCACGTGGATCACCACATTCACCTCGGCGCGCTCGCGCAGCACCTGGGCGTAGCGCTTGCCGCTGCCGGCCTCGCGGCTTTCGCTCAGGGTCTGGGCGCGGCCCAGGGTCTCGTCGAGGTGGACCACGCCGTCATAGCTGACCACCGAGGCGCGGATGCCCGGCTCGTCGTCCCAGGGCGAGGGGGCGCGCAGGGCGATCACCAGGTCGGTGCCGGGGACCCGCAGGTAGGCCTGCAGGGTGTTGGTGGCGGTCAGGGTGCGGGTCTCCTGGAGCACGCGGAAGGCCTTGGCGAAATCGCGCTTGGCCTGCTCCACCTGTTCGAGGATGGCGTTGCCGAGGGTGGTGCTGGTCTGGGTCATGGGGTTGTCCGTCCTTCAAGGGGTCTTGCAACGAAGCTCCGTTGCCGCCGCGGTGTGCGGTTGCAGCGATGCAGAGCAGGACTTGTGCCGACTCCTTCAACCCCTTGAAACACAAGGCCTGGCGGCAGCGGCCAGGCCATCCGCCGGTCCACTGCGGGCGATTCTGTTGCGCCCCCAGCAGCCGGCTGCTGGCGGGGTGTTGCTGGAGACGCACCCCGGCGCCCCACGCCCTCGCCCGCCGCCCACGCAGCCCTTGCCACGCCTGGCGTACAGGCCCGCCGGCAGGCCGTGGCATGGCGGTTGCACTCGCTCCTTCCCAGCGTGGCTCGCCGGCCCCGGCGGGAACCACGGCCACCTCATCAGGAGCGAATATGAGCACTGAATTCTTCTGGCGCCTGCCGCTGGGCACCGACGGACCGCAGCTGTCCACCGACAAGCACAACCGTGGCAGCCACGCGCACCGCCCGGGCAACATCGCCCCCGGCCGCCTGCCCAACGGCGAGCCCGACGGTTTCGGCTACATCGACTACATCGCCCAGGTGGCCAAGGCCGCCGAGCTGGCCGGTTTCGAAGGCGCCCTGCTGCCCACCGGCCCCGAGCCGTGGGTGGTGGCCTCGGCCCTGGCGCGGGAGACCCGCCGCATCAAGTTCCTCATCGCCTTCCAGGCCACCTGGACCCTGCCCGCCTATGCCGCGCAGCAGGCGGCCATCCTGCAGAACCTCAGCCGCGGCCGCCTGGAGTGGAACATCATCACCGGCGGCAACCCGGCCAGCCAGCGCGCCAATGGCGACTTCCTCGAACACGACCTGCGCTACAAGCGCACCGGCGAGTTCCTCGACATCATCCAGGGCCTCTGGGAGAACGAACGCTTCTCCTACGACGGCGACATCTACCAGCTGGAGAACGGCGCGCTGCCGCCCGGCCTGCATGACGAGCGCAAGCCCGGCGTGTACTTCTCCGGCTTCTCCGACGCCGCCCTGGACGTGGCCGCGCGCCACGCCGACGTCTACCTCAACTGGGCCGAGCCGGTGGACAAGCTCAAGCCGCACATCGAGCGCGTGCGCGAGCTGGCCGACAAGCAGGGCCGCACGGTGCGCTTCGGCCTGCGCGTCGACCTCTTCGCCCGCGAGACCGAGGAAGCCGCCTGGCGCGACCTGCGTGCCCAGTTCGACCGCCTCGAAGGCAAGCCCAGCTCCCTGGTGAAGACCTTCACCAGCGGCTCCGACTCGGTGGGCGGCGCACGCCAGACCGCCTACCACCAGAACATCGACCGCTTCGACGACCTGATCCTCGGCCCCAACCTCTGGGCCGGTTTCGCCAAGGCCAAGCCCGGCCCGACCGTGGGCCTGGTGGGCAGCCACGAGAACATCGCCGAACGCCTGGTGGAATACCGCGACGCCGGCTTCTCCACCTTCATCCTCGCCGGCAACCCGCACCTGGAAGAAGCCCTGCGCATCGGCCAGGAAGTGCTGCCGCTGGTGCACCAGCGCAGCGCCGCCAGCCCCGCCGCCACCCTCAAGCAACGTGCCTGACCGGAGCCCCACCATGAGCCAACTGGACACCCTCTGGTACACCCGCTGCCCGGTCCCCACCGGGCTCGGCATCGCCGTGCAGAAAGGCTGGCTGGAGCAGACCCTGGCCAGCCAGGGCACGCGCATCCAGTCCCTGCGCGAATCCACCGAGCAGGCGGTGCGCGAGTCGCACTTCGACCACAGCCTGCAGAACTCGGTACGCCACGGCGGCAACATCCCGGCCATCTGGGCGCGCTCCCAGGGCCGCGACACCCGCGTCATCGGTCTGTCCTGGGCGGACGAGGTGCAGCTGATCCTCACCCGCCCGGACAGCGGCATCAAACGCGTCAAGGACCTCAAGGGCCGCCGCTTCGGCCTGCCCGACTGGCACGGCGCGCAGATCGACTTCACCCGCGCCCAGGCCCTGCGCGGCCTGGAAAACGCCCTGCGCCTGGAAGGCCTGGAAGTGGCCGACGTGGAGCGCGTCGACTACCGCTACGGCGGCACCTTCAGCGACGAGCCGGTACAGGCGGTGGCCGGCACCCCGGTGAGTTCGCGCCGCGCCGAAGGGCGCAACGCCGAACTGGTCGGCCTGCTGCGTGGCGAGGTGGATGCCATCTTCCTCAAGGGCGCCAGCGCCGCCCAGCTGGCCCATGACTTCGGCCTGCGCACGGTGATCGACACCGGCTCGCACCCCGAGCCGCTGGTGCGCTCGAACAACGGCACGCCGCGCACCCTCACGGTCGACGCCCACCTGCTGGAACAGCACCCGCAAGCCGCCGCCGGCATCCTCGACGCGGTACTGCGCGCCGAGGAATGGGCCCACGCCCACCCCGACGACACCCGCCGCTACCTCGCCCGCGAAACCAACAGCAGCGAGTACTGGGTGACCGTGGCCTATGGCGAGGATGCCCACCGCCGCCTGCGCACCGAGCTGGACGAACAGGCCATCGCCGCGCTGCAGGACTTCACCGCCTTCCTGCACCGCTGGGGCTTCATCCCGCAGCTGTTCGACGTGCGTGACTGGATCGATACCCGACCGCTGGATTCCCTGCGCGCAGCCACTGCGCTGGCAGGCTGATCGGCCGGGCTCTACTGACCTCAACCGAGCCACTTATGAGCAAGCCACTCGACACCCTCTGGTACACCCACAGCCCGGTTCCCACCGGGCTCGGCATCGCGGTGCAGTCCGGCCGCCTGGCCGAGGCCTTCCGCCCCTTCGGCACCAGCATCCAGTCGCTGCGCGAATCCAGCGAGCGCGAGGTGCGCGAAGCCCATTACGACCACCACCTGCCCAACTCGGTACGCCACGGCGGCAACATCCCGGCCATCTGGGCCTACGCCAGCGGCGTGCAGACCCGCGTCGTCGGGCTGTCCTGGAGCGACGAGGTGCAGCTGATCCTGACCACGCCGGAATCCGGGGTGAACAGCATCCGCGACCTGAAGAACCGCCGCTTCGGCCTGCCCAAGTGGGCCAACGTGCAGATCGACTTCACCCGCGCCCAGGCCCTGCGCGGCCTGGAGAACGCCCTGCGTCTGGAAGGCCTCTCCGTGCAGGACGTCGAGCTGGTGGACTATCCCTACGGCGGCACCTACAGCGACGAGCAGAAGCACCACCTGCATGGCGCCGAAGTCAGCCTCGGGGTGGACCGCGTCAAACGCCGCAACAACGAGCTGATCGGCCTGCTGCGCGGCGACATCGACGCCATCTTCCTCAAGGGCGCCCACGCCGCCCACCTGGCCAACGAGTTCGGCCTGCAGGTGGTGGTGGACACCGGCTCGCACCCCGACCCGCTGATCCGCTCCAACAACGGCACGCCGCGTACCCTGACCGTCGACACCCACCTGCTGCACGAGCACTTCGATGCCTCGGTGCGCATCGTCGACACCGTGCTGCGCACCGAGCAATGGGCCTGGGCCAACCCGGACGAGACCCGGCGCTTCCTCGCCCGCGAACTCAACACCAGCGAGTACTGGGTCGCCGCCGCCTACGGCGAGGATGCCCACCGGCGCCTGCGCACCACCCTCGACGAACGCTCGATCGCCGCGCTGCAGGACTTCACCGATTTCCTCCACCGCTGGGACTTCATCCCGCGCCGTTTCGACGTGCGCGACTGGATCGATTTCAGCGTGCTGGAACAGGTCATCGGCTCCACCTCGCGGGTCGCCGTATAAGGCTGCTGCCCGGGCAGCAAGGCCCGGGCGACTGCTTCTCCAGCAGCAACTTCCCAGCAACTTCCTGCTGCCGACAACGCACACTTTCCAGCCCCTCTCCCGGCCCTCGATTCGGCCAACTCCCATACGCCCTTAGTTGTTACAAATCCGCGCCATAACAAACATTAAAATCCTTTAAAAACAGCCAGTTGCGAATTTAACGAAATAACCGTTACGCCCAACAAAAGACTGGCACGACTCCTGCTCTCACCCTCTTGGCTTATTCATGGAACGCCTTGCGACCGCCCATTTGGCGACCCGTGCCTTATATATAAAAGGGGAGAGAACATGCACACACCCAATCCGATTACCCGAGGCATCTGGCTGGCCGTGTTGCTGGCCGCCAGCGGCTCGTTGGTCGCCGCCGAACAGAACGATGCGAAAAAGGCAAAGGCCCAGCCGACCACCGCGCTGAAGACGGTCACCGTCACCGCCCAGCACCGTGAGGAAACCCTGCAGGAGACGCCCACCACCGTCTCCGCCATCAATGGCACCCATATCACCACCGACGGCGTGCGCGCCATCGGCGACCTCACCACCTTCGTGCCCAACGCCGCGGCCAAGAACCCCGACGGCGACGGCCGCCCGCGCTGGTACATCCGTGGTCTGGGCACCGGCGACACTGGCGCCGCCACCGTGTACCCGGTGGGCATCTACGCCGACGACGTCTACCTCAACGCCCCCATCGCCGGCGGCGGCCCGCTCTACGACCTGGAGCGCATCGAAATCCTCCGTGGCCCCCAGGGCACCCTGTACGGCAAGAACACCACCGCCGGTGCGGTGAACATCATTTCCAAAAAGCCCGATTTCGACACCGACGGCTACGGCACCCTCGGCTTCGGCAGCAAGAACGAACGCATCCTCAACGGCGCCATCGGCGGCGCCCTGGTGGACGAACGCCTGGCCGCGCGGGTGGCGGTCTACTCCGAGGAGCGCGACGGCTTCACCAAGAGCCTCAGCAACGACCACACCTACGGTGACGTCAACAAGAAGGCCGTGCGCCTGCAGTTCCTCGCCCAGCTGACCCCGAACCTGGAAGCCCTGTGGAAGCTCCACAGCCGCGAGCACAAGGGCGACGGCAGCAACGGCTCGCTGCCGGTGGGCCGCTACTACAACGTCGGCTACGTACGCCCCCACGGCAGCAAGATCCAGCTCAACGTCGACGAGGACTACAAGCTCGACCACGACGGCACCTCCCTGACCCTCAACTGGGACCTGAGCGGCTACAAATTCACCTCCATCAGCGCCTACGACAGCATCCGCAACCAGGCCCTGACCGACGCCGACTACACGCCCTACGAGGTCAACGGCGTCAGCGACGTCGACAACGACTACGACCAGTACAGCCAGGAATTCCGCCTCGCCTCCCCCCAGAAAAATGCCCTGCGCTGGCTGGCCGGCACCCACTACTTCCACGAGAAGCTCGACAGCGACGCCCTGCGCTACGTGCGCCCCGGTACCACGCCCAACGGCACCGGCAGCAACCAGACCGGCACCGTCTACCGGGACCTCGCCTACACCCACAAGACCGACAGCATCGCCCTGTTCGGCAACCTCACCTATGACTTTACCGAAAAATTCAGCGTGACCGGCGGCCTGCGCTGGACCCAGGAGAAGAAGGACATCGACCTGGTCCTGACCCAGCTCGGCCCGACCGGCGCGCCCATCGCCGGCGCCGACAACAACGGCACCAGCGAGAAGGACAAGACCTGGGACGCCTGGACCTACGACCTGACCCCGGAATACCGCATCAACGACAACCTGCGGGTGTTCTTCCGCTACGCCCACGGCTTCCGCTCCGGCGGCTTCAACACCGGCCTTTCCGGCGGCCTCTCCGGCCTCACCACCGTGGACCCGGAAGAACTGGACGCCTACGAACTGGGGCTGAAGTCGGAGTGGCTGGACGGCCGCCTCACCGCCAACGCCAACGTTTTCTACTACGACTACTCCGACATCCAGGTGAACCTGCTCACCGTCAACAACGGCGTGCTCACCACCGCCCTCACCAACGGCGCCGCCGGCGAGGTCAAGGGCGCGGAACTGGAGATCGAGGCCCAGGCCACCGAGTTCCTCCACCTGCGTGCCGCCCTCTCCCACCTGGACACCGAATACACCGACTTCAAGAACATCAACCCCAACACCGGCGCGGTCACCGCCGACTACAGCGGCAACCGCTTCGTGCGCTCGCCCGAGCAGGTCATCTCCCTGGGCGCCGACTACACCATCCCGCTGGAGGTCGGCGGCAAGCTGGTGGCCGGCGGCGACGTCAGCTACCGCGGCAAGGAATACTTCCTCTCCGACCGCCAGAGCAGCGCCGAAAGCACCCTCAGCCAGCCCCACTACACCCTGGCCAACGCCCGCCTGACCTGGTTCAACCACGACGAGAAGATCAGCGTCACCGGCTTCGTCAACAACCTCACCGACCGCCGCTACCAGGTCCACGGCCGCCCCAACGGCGCCGTCGGCAGCGGCCAGTACGTCATCACCTATGGCGACCCGCGCACCGTCGGCGTCAGCCTCACCACCCGCTTCTGATCCCCACCGCCACCCCCACGCGGGAGCCCGAGCGATCGGCCTCCCGCGTTTTCACTCCTGCCCTCCGTCCTTCGTAGGATGGGTAGAGCACCGCGAAACCCATGCGGCCGATGTCGCCCCGAACTCCGCACGGTGGAGGTAAAAAGCGACCTCCACCCAGCAGCCCCCAACCCCGCAGCCCCCATGCTCCATCCCTGTAGGAGCGAGTTCATTCGCGATGGACACGTGCAAGGGCGTCGGTTTTCACCCGACCTACGCCGCCATTCATTCGCGATGCCCGCAACCCTGCAAAGTGTTTCCCCAGCAACACCCGATCAGCAGAAGTGTTGCCCACCTGGCAGGTTTTCCTGCGGCCAACCCGCCCAACTGCCCTGTTTCCGCACACTTCGGCTCTTGGTACGGCCCTTGCTCTGTCCCTCTGTACATAGCGCAACATCACAAGGGACAACCCCATGAGCAACGCCATCAACGTGGTCGCCGTCTCCGGCGGCACCTTCCGCCCCTCGCGCACCCTGGTGCTGACCCAGGCCCTGGTGGCCGAGTTGGGCAAGCACCTGCCGGTCAACGTGCGCATCATCGAACTCGGCGATATCGCTCGCCCCGTCGGCGGCGCGCTGTCGCGCAAGGAGCTGCCGGAAACCGTCGAGCACGAGCTGCGCGCCATCGAGACCGCCGACCTGCTGGTGGTGGCGGCGCCTGTCTACCGCGGCTCCTATCCGGGCCAGTTCAAGCACCTGTTCGACCTGATCGACATGAACGCCCTGATCGACACCCCGGTGCTGCTCGCCGCCACCGGTGGCAGCGAGCGCCACGCGCTGGTCATCGACCACCAGCTGCGCCCGCTGTTCAGCTTCTTCCAGGCCCTCACCCTGCCCATCGGCGTCTACGCCTCCGAGGCCGACTTCGTCGATTATCAGGTCACCAGCGAACCGCTGAAGGCCCGTATCACCCTGGCCGCCGACCGTGCCGCCAGCCTCTTCGGCAGCCGCGCCGACGCCCTCAAGAAGATCGCCTGAAGGACAGCCCCATGAACGTGTTCTGGTTCCTCCCCACCCACGGCGACGGCCACTTCCTCGGCACCAGCCAGGGCGCACGCCCGGTGTCGCTGCCCTACCTCAAGCAGGTGGCCCAGGCCGCCGACAGCCTCGGCTACTACGGCGTGCTGATCCCTACCGGCCGTTCCTGCGAGGACTCCTGGGTGGTCGCCTCGGCCCTGGCGCCGCTGACAGAGCGCCTGCGCTACCTGGTGGCGATCCGCCCCGGGATCATCTCGCCCACCGTCTCCGCGCGCATGGCCGCCACCCTCGACCGCCTCTCCGGCGGCCGCCTGCTGATCAACGTGGTGACCGGCGGCGACCCGGACGAAAACCGTGGCGACGGCATCCACCTCAGCCACGCCGAGCGCTATGAGGTGACCGACGAGTTCCTGCGCATCTGGCGTCGCGTGCTGCAGGGCGAGTCGGTGGACTTCGAGGGCAAGCACCTGCAGGTGCAGAACGCCAAGGCGCTCTACCCGCCGATCCAGAAGCCCTACCCGCCGCTGTACTTCGGCGGCTCCTCCGACGCCGCCCACGACCTCGCCGGCGAGCAGGTGGACGTCTACCTGACCTGGGGCGAACCGCCGGCCGCCGTGGCCGAGAAGATCGCCGACGTGCGCGAGCGCGCCGCCCGCCATGGCCGCAGCGTGAAGTTCGGCATCCGCCTGCACGTGATCGTCCGCGAGACCGCCGACGAAGCCTGGCAGGCCGCGAGCAAGCTGATCGAACACATCAGCGACGAAACCATCGAGGCGGCGCAGAAATCCTTCTCGCGCTTCGACTCCGAAGGCCAGCGGCGCATGGCCGCGCTGCACAACGGCCGCCGCGACAACCTGGAGATCGCCCCCAACCTCTGGGCCGGCGTCGGCCTGGTGCGCGGCGGTGCCGGCACCGCGCTGGTGGGCGACCCGCAGCAGGTGGCCGAGCGCATCAAGGAGTACGCGGACCTCGGCATCGAGAGCTTCATCTTCTCCGGCTACCCGCACCTGGAAGAGGCCTACCGCTTCGCCGAGCTGGTGTTCCCGCTGCTGCCCGAGCCCTACGCCAGCCTCGCCGGCCGCGGCGTCACCAACCTCACCGGGCCCTTCGGCGAAATGATCGCCAACGACGTGCTGCCGACCCAGGTCGCCGCCCACTGACCCGCCCGCCCCTCCCCGTGCGGAGGGGCGCACCCGACAAGCCCCCATCAGAAGAGGACCCGAGCGTGAATGCCCCTCAGCATCTCGCCACCCCCACGCCGCTGCAGATCGCCCGCGAGCTGGCCGCCGGCTTCGCCGTCAGCGCCGCCGAACGCGACGCCCAGGGCGGCACCCCCAAGGCCGAGCGCGACGCCATCCGCCAGAGCGGCCTGCTGTCGCTGGTGATCCCCGGTGAATACGGCGGCCTCGGCGCCGACTGGCAGACCACCCTCGCCGTGGTCCGCGAGTTCGCCCGCGTCGACAGCTCCATCGCCCACGTCTTCGCCTTCCAGCACCTGATGCTGGCCACCGTGCGCCTGTTCTCCCGCCCCGAGCAGTGGCAGCCCTGGTTCGAACTCACCGCGCGCAACCGCTGGTTCTGGGGCAACGCCCTCAACCCGCTGGACACCCGCACCACGGTGCGCCGCTTCAACGGCTACCGCGAGTTCTCCGGCAAGAAGAGCTTCTGCTCCGGCGCCCTGGATTCGCAGATGCTGATCGCCTCCGGCCTCGACGAAGAAAGCGGCAAGCTGCTGATCGCCGCCATCCCCACCGCCCGCAGCGGCATCAGCCTGGCTGAGGACTGGGACAACATGGGCCAGCGCCAGACCGACAGCGGCAGCGCCACCTTCGAACGGGTGCGGGTGGAGGAGAACGAACTGCTGCTGGAGCCCGGCCCGCTGAGCACGCCCTTCGCCTGCCTGCGCCCGCTGATCGCCCAGCTGATCTTCAGCAACATCTTCCTCGGCATCGCCGAGGGCGCCTTCGAGGAAGCCCGCGCCTACACCCTGCGCGAAGCCCGCCCCTGGTTCCGCTCCGGTGTCGAGAACGCCAGCGAAGACCCCTACGTGCTGGCCCGCTACGGCGACTTCTGGGTGGGCCTGGAAAGCGCCCGCGCGCTGATCCAGCGCGCCAACCAGTTGCTGGACGCCGCCTGGAACCAGGGCACCGCACTGGGCGAGGCGCAGCGCGGCGAACTGGCCCTGGCCATCGCCACCGCCAAGGTCGCCACCACCCGCAACGGCCTGGAACTGTGCAACCGCATGTTCGAGGTCACCGGCGCCCGCTCCACCCACGCCGCCCTGCGCCTGGACCGCTACTGGCGCAACCTGCGCACCCAGACCCTGCACGACCCGGTGGACTACAAGGTCCGCGAGCTGGGCGACTGGGCGCTGAACCAGAACCTGCCACAGCCGACCTTCTACTCATGAAAGCACCCCGTCCCAGCGGCTCCGGCCTACTCACCCTGCCCCCTTCCCCGGCCCTGGCCACCTCGGTGCGCGCCACCGCCCAGGTGTTCGAGGACCCGAAATCCCAGGCCCTGCTCGAACACCTGCAGCAGGTGGCGCCGAGCGAAGCCAGCGTGCTGGTGATCGGCGAGACCGGCACCGGCAAGGAACTGGTGGCCCGCCACATCCACAACCTCAGCGCGCGCCGCGACGGCCCCTTCGTGGCGGTCAACTGCGGGGCCTTTTCCGAGTCGCTGGTGGAGGCCGAGCTGTTCGGCCACGAGAAAGGCGCCTTCACCGGCGCCCTGGCGGCCA
Organism: Pseudomonas sp. zfem005; assembly: GCF_032621735.1. NCBI lineage: Bacteria > Pseudomonadati > Pseudomonadota > Gammaproteobacteria > Pseudomonadales > Pseudomonadaceae > Pseudomonas > Pseudomonas sp. zfem005. Next base: position 415,236 of record NZ_JAVYJE010000003.1, read on the forward strand.
AGGCCGGCTGGTTCGAAGCGGCCAACGGCGGAACATTGTTCCTCGACGAGATCGGCGACCTGCCCATGCCCATCCAAGTGAAACTGCTGCGGGTGCTGCAGGAGCGCGAAGTGGTGCGCCTGGGCTCGCGCAGCAGCATCCCCATCGATGTGCGCGTGCTCGCCGCCACCAACGTGCAACTGGAAAAGGCGATCAATGCCGGGCACTTCCGCGAGGACCTCTACTACCGCCTCAACGTCGTCAGCCTGGAGCTCTCGCCGCTGCGCGAGCGCCCCGGCGACATCCTGCCGCTGACCCGGCACTTCATCGGAGAATACAGCCGCCGCCTGGGCTACGGCCAGAGCGAGCTCAGCTCCGAGGCCGCACAGAAGCTGCGCACCTACTCCTGGCCCGGCAACATCCGCGAGCTGGAGAACGTCATCCACCACACCCTGCTGATCTGCCGCGACGGCGTGATCCAGGCCGACGACCTGCACCTCTCCAACCTGCGCATCGAACGCCCGGAAGAACCCCGCGGCCACGACGGCTCGGCCGAGGCGCAGATGCTCCACGCCTTCCAGCGCCTGTTCGAGGAACAGGGCGGCGACCTGCACCAGAAGGTCGAGGATGCCCTGCTGCGCGCCGCCTACCGTCATTGCCACTGCAACCAGGTGCACACCGCCAACCTCCTCGGCCTCAGCCGCAACGTCACCCGCAGCCGCCTGATCGCCATCGGCGAACTGGTGGTCAACCGCCGCGCCGTCGACGCCCGCATCGATGGCGAGCGGGTGGTGCAGTTGACGGTTTGACGGCAAGTGGGCATGACCGCTGTGGGTGGATGACGCTTCACCCATCCACCATTACGGAGCCCGTTTCCACACAGTGATCGCCCGCCTGCTCTCGACCTAAGGCCGGTGAAACCCGCGATGGAAATCCCATGCCCGCCGGTGAGCCCGTCTGATGGATGGAAAGAGCGTCATCCACCCGCCCTCAGATCACATGTGCCAGCGTATGGACGTGACCGCTGCGTAGGGTGGATGACGCTTCACCCATCCACCATTACGGAGCCCGTTTCCACACAGTGGTCGCCCGCCTGCTCTCGACCTAAGGCCGGTGAAACCCGCGATGGAAATCCCATGCCCGCCGGTGAGCCCGTTTGGTGGATGAAAAGAGCGTCATCCACCCTACATCTGCCCTCAGATCACATGCGCCAGGTGCAATTCGGTCAACGCCTCGGCCTTGAGCTGCGCCAACTGCGGGTCGCGTCGGTCGCGCGGGCGTGGCAGGTGCACATCCAGCTCCAGCCGCACAGTGCCCGGGCGGGCGCCCATCACCAGCACACGGTCGCCCAGGTACAGGGCTTCGTCGATGTCATGGGTGACCAGCAGCAGCGCGATGGCATGGTGTTCGGCCAGTTGCAGCAGCAGGTCCTGCAGCTTCATGCGGGTGAAGGCGTCCACCGCGCTGAAGGGCTCGTCCAGCAGCAGCACGCGGGGCCGCGAATAGAGGCCACGGGCGATGGCCACGCGTTGCGCCATGCCGCCGGAAAGCTGCTTGGGCAAGGCGTCGGCGAAGCCCTCCAGGCCGACTTCGCGGATCAGCCGCGCCACGCGCTCGTGGTCATAGCCGTTGTCGTCGGCGAAGCCGATGTTCTGCGCCACGGTGAGCCAGGGCATCAGCCTCGGCTCCTGGAAGACGAAGGCCACCTCGCCCTCGCCGCGCCGGGTGCGGCCGACGTAGTCGCGCTCCAGCCCGGCGACGATGCGCAACAGGGTGCTCTTGCCGCAGCCACTGGGGCCGAGCAGGCTCACCACCTCGCGCTCGCGCAGCGTCAGGTGCACGTTCTGCAGCACGGTATGGCCGGCGAACTGCTTGCGCTCGACCTGGATGTCCAGCAATGCGTCATTCATGTTCACCCCTCCCCGCCCTGGCCGGCGAAGGCGTCGCGCCAGGCCAGCAGCCGTGTTTCCAGCGCCGCCAGCAGGCCGTCGCTGAGCTTGCCCAGCAGCGCCAGGACGATGATCGAGGCCAGCACCAGGTCGGGCCGCGAGGTTTCGCGGCCGTCGGTGAGCAGGTAGCCCAGGCCCTTGGTGGCGGCGATCAGTTCGGCGGCGACGAGGAACATCCAGGCCAGGCTGAGACCGCTGCGCAGGCCGGTGAACAGCCCCGGCAGCGCCGCCGGCAGGAGGATGCGTCGCGCCAGGCGCGCCGGGCCGAAGCCGTACATCTGCCCCACCTCCACCAGCTTGCGATCGATGTTGCGGATGGCCGCCACGCCGTTGAGGTAGACCGGGAAGAAGGCGCCGATGGCGATCAGCACCACCTTGGAGCTCTCGTCGATGCCCAGCCAGAGCAGCAGCAAGGGCACCCAGGCCAGGCTGGGAATGGCGCGCAGGGCCGCGAAGGTGGGTTCGAGGTAGGCCTCGGCCTCGCGGCTCAGGCCGACCCAGGCGGCGACGCCCAGGGCCAACGCGGCGCCGATGGCGAAGCCCGCCGCCACCCGCGCCAGGCTGACGCCGATATGGGTCCAGAGGGCGCCGCCGGCGAGGTCGCGCAGGGTGAGGAAGATCTCGCTGGGCGCGGGCATCTGGTAGGACGGCACCCAGCCGATACGCACCAGCACTTCCAGCAGGGCGAGGGCCAGCAGCGGGATCGCCAGGCCCTTGAGGCGGCGCCGCAGCGCAACGCCGGAGAAGGTCGGTTTCCAGGTGCCGACGGGGTTCGCCGGCAGGGTCTTGCTCTTGCTCATGTTTCTGCTCCCGGCGCCGGGGTGGTCCCGCAGGCGCCCATGCCGGGGCCGCGCGAACGCGCCCCGGCGGACGTGCGGATCACTGCCTGGCGATGGCCTGTGCGCTGAAGGCCGGGTCGATCAGCTGGTCCACCACCTGCTCGACCTGCACGCCACGGCGCACCAGCTCCTCGGTCACCAGGATCGGCGCGGCGGCCTTGAGCGCGGCGATGTGCTCCGGGCCCGGCTGGGCATTGGAGAAATCGGTGCGCGACAGCTGCAGGCGCGCCACCTCCAGCGGCAGGCCGGATTCCCTGGCCAGCAGCTGGGCCAGTTCCTCGGGGTTCTCCCGGGCCCATTTGCGCGCCTTCTCGTAGGCACCGAGTACGGTGGCGATGGCCTGCGGGTGCTCCTTGGCGAAGCGCTCGGTGACGTTGAGCACGCCGTAGCTGTTGAACGCGACGTTGCGGTAGAGGATGCGCGAGCCGGCCTGGACCTGGCTGGCGGCCAGGTGCGGGTCGAGGCCTGCCCAGGCGTCGACGTCGCCCTTCTCCAGGGCCACGCGGCCGTCCGGGTGCTGCAGGTGCACCAGCTCGACGTCGTTCTTGCTCAGCCCGGCCTGTTCCAGGCTGCGCAGGGTGAACAGGTAGGGGTCGGTGCCTTTGGTGGCGGCGATCTTCTTGCCCTTGAGGTCGGCGACGCTCTGGATGGGCGAGTCCTTGCGCACGGCGAGCGCGGTCCATTCCGGGCGGCTGGCGATGTACACCGTCTTGATCGGGCTGCCGTTGGCGCGGCTCAGCACGGCGGCGAGGCCAGCGGTGGAGGCGAAGTCGATGCTGCCGCCGTTGAGGTATTCCAGCGAGCGGTTGCTGCCCTGGCTGAGCACCCAGCTGACCTGGGTGCCAGCGCCCACTTCCTGCTCCAGCCAGCCGAAGTGCTTGAGCACCAGGCTGGTGGGCGAGTAGTAGGCGTAGTCGAGGCGCAGCTCCTTGGGCAGGGCTTCGGCCTGGGCGGCAGAGGGGCCGAAGGCGAGGGCCGCCGAGGCGCCGAGCAGGCCGAACAAGCGGGCCAGTTTGCCGGGCTTGCGGGCCCGCAGGGTGAAGGTGTGCATGGTGTCGCTCCTTGCCGCTGGATGGGTGGGCTCGGCGCGCCGTGCTTATTCTTTCGAGTAAGGTCCGGCTGCGCTTTCGCTTTCTGCAAGGAATATTGCAGCACTCGTGCCAGCAGGCCCGGTGCCCGTCCCACGGGGCTTAGCGACGTGCCCTGGAGCGCCCCACTGTCGCTGCAGCGACAGCCTGCTGATCAAGTGTTCGTCCAGCAACAGTTGCCCATTTCGCTTATGCACCCTGGTTATCAGGGCATCGCTATTCATTCCTTTGTAGCGGGGATAAGCGCGTGTTTAGCTGACCCGGCAGCAACAGCGGCCCTTGCCGACGAAAAAATCACGCCCAGGCGACGATTGCCCGTTCCTCCGCAGGCCCCGCAACTGGTACAACGAAGGCGCGGCCCCAGCAGCGTCGCGCACCACCGAGAGATACGCGTCATCCATGTCAGTCCAGCACGATGTTCACCCGCCCTACCCGCCCCAGCTGGATCAGCCGGTGCGGTTGACCCCCGGTGAATTGCTGGCCTCCCTCGAAGCGACGATGAAGGCCCACCGTGGCGGGCCGGTCTGGCTGTTCGCCTACGGCTCGCTGATCTGGCGCCCCGAGTGCCCCACGGTGGAAACCCGCCGCGCGCGCATCCACGGTTACCACCGCGGGCTTTACCTCTGGTCGCAGATCCACCGCGGCACCCCGGAATCCCCCGGCCTGGTGCTGGGCCTCGATCGCGGCGGCTCCTGCGCCGGCTTCGCCTACCGCCTGCCCGACGAGCAGTTGCACGAACACCTCTTCGCCCTCTGGCAACGGGAAATGCCCGATGCCGGCTACGAGCCGCGCTGGCTCAACTGCCACCTGGCGGACGGCCAGCGCGTGCAGGCCCTGGGCTTCGTCCTGCGGCGCAACCTCCCCTGCTACGCCGGCGCCCTGCCGGACCACGTGCTCACCCAGGTCTTCGCCGGGGCCTGCGGGCACTACGGCACCACCCGGGATTACGTGGAAAAGACCGTCAACAGCCTGCGCGCCCATGCGATGCCGGATCGCAAGCTGGAGGCGGCGTTGATGAGGTGCTGCAAGCAGGGGAATTTGAGTCTGGGGTGATCACCGTAGGATGGGTCGGGCAGCGTTCCGCGAGCTCCGCGAAACCCATCAATGCGAGGCCCCGGCATAAACCTGTGCCGATCCCGACTCCGCCTGGTGGATGAAAAAAGCGCCATCCACCCTACACAACGGTCATCTCCGTGCCGGGCCTTCGCAGGGGCGAGCTCAGTCGCCAAGCGGCGCGCAGCGCCGCCCTGTGGGAGATTCTATGTCAACCAGCCGTAGCGTCCCGGTGTCGGTACGGCTGTTGGCTGGTCATCAGGGCAAAGGCGATTCTGGCCAGTTTCCGGGCGAGGATCGTTAGGGCCTCGGTCTTCTTCAAACCCCGCTGCAAATAAGCTTGATAGCGTTCCTTCCAGGCGGCTGTGCGACTGGCGGCCATGGCGGCGTTATGCAGTAGCCGTCGTATCTCCGGATCCCCCTGCTTGGTCAGCTTGCGCCGGCCGATGTAGCGCCCCGACTCCCTGACCCGGACATCCAGCCCGAGGAAGGCGATGAATGCATCGCTACTGCGGAAGGTACCCCGCAGGAAGGCCAGGTTCAGCGCAGCAGCGGTGATCGGGCCAACCCCTTCGATCTCCTGGCAACGTTGTGCCTGCGCGCTCAAACCGGCCTCTTTCAGCGTGGATTGCAGCGCCCTGTTGAGTGTCCGCTCCAGGTCTTTCATCTGCTGCAGGACGGGCTTCAATGCCTCCGCCAGTTGGCGATCCTGGGCGAAGCTCAGGCGCAGAGCCGTCGTTACTCGCACCAGGGTGGCGCGACGGTGCAACAGGGCCTGCAGCTTGCGGTACAGGCGGCTCGGCGGCGCCCAGGGGTGCAACTGCTTCTGCTCATGGGCCAGGTAGCGGGCCAGCAGGCGGGCATCGCTCAGGTCGTTCTTGACCCGGCCACCGATGCCTTTGCGGTAGTTGCTCAGGCGGTAACCATCGATCACGTAGACCCTGTGGCCACGTTTGTGCGCCAGCGTGGCGACGGCAACGTGGTAGGTGTTGGTGGCTTCGATGGCCAGGCTGCAACCTGCAGGCAGGCTCTTGAGCCAGGTGGCGATAGCGTGCGGCTCATTGATGAGCTCTCTGGCCTGCTCCAGATCTGCTCGATACAGACTCAGACTGTCTTTGGCGACATCGATACCGATTACGGTGCTCTGCATTGTCATGACGAACTCCCAGGGCCAAGATGGAATGACCTGTCGGGGGCTCACGATGGCGCAGGCTTGCAGATATGGTCGGTCTCGGGGGCGGACCTGAGCCGATGGATTCCTTATCGGCGCTTGCAGTGAGGTGAGGGGCGGGAGAAATCTCCCACGGTCTGGCTTGCAGAAGCGATTTCGCTCCCTCCGCCCCCCGACAGGTTCCACCCTAGGACATACAAGCGAATTCATTCGCGATCGGACGCCCAGGCGAGCCCCCAGAAGGCCCGGTTTTCGCGGGCCGTTCTCCCCCAAAACCGCTATACATAAAAATATATAGCGCTACGCAAACGGCTCGATTACTCTGTGGCTCGCCGGGCCTTCCCTCCCGGCGCAAGGCCGGTCAGCCAACGCCGGTCGCATTCCCCGAGCTCAAGCGTTTGCCGGTCGTACCGACCCTGTAGAAGTCACGGCAATCGCTATATACAAAAATACATAGCGAGCATCCATGAACGACAAGATCCTCTCCCGCTGCCTGGCACTGGGACTGCTCACACCGAGCGTCTTCGCCCCACCGCTGCTGGCCGCCGGCCAGACCGAAAGCCAGGTATTCAGCCTCGGCGAGCTGCTGATCCGCGCGCCGTCCAACCGCAGCGACGGCTTCGGCGACCAGGTCTCCTCCTCGGTCAGCGCCCGCGACATGCAGCGCTTCGAGCGCCACAACGTCACCGAGGCGCTGGGCCTGCTCAGCGGCGTCAGCACCTCCACCAACGCACGCAACGAGGGGACCATCAGCCTGCGCGGCTTCGACTCGCGCCAGGCGCCGATCTTCATCGACGGCATCCCCGTGTACGTGCCCTATGACGGCTACGTCGACCTCGACCGCTTCACCACCGGCGACCTCGCGGCGATCCAGGTGGCCAAGGGCATGAGCTCCACCATGTACGGCCCCAACACCCTGGGCGGCGCCATCAACCTGGTGACGCGCAAGCCGGTGAGCGAGTTCGAGGGCGATGTCAGCCTCGGCGCCGGCAGCGGCGGCCTGCTGCGCCGTGGCGTCAACCTGGGCAGCAACCAGGGCAGCTGGTACGTGCAGGCCTCCGCCTCCCAGGACGAAGCCGACTACTACCGCCTCTCCGACGACTTCGAGCCGACCGTCCGCGAGAACGGCAACAAGCGCGAGAACTCCGACTTCAAGGACCGCAAGCAGTCGCTGAAGATCGGCCTCACCCCCAACGAGACCGACGAGTACGCCTTCGGCTACGTGCGCCAGGACGGCCAGAAGGGCCAGCCGCCGAGCACCGACCCGGCCGCCACCCAGCGCTACTGGCGCTGGCCGTACTGGGACAAGGAGAGCTACTACTTCATCGGCAACCACGCCCTGACCGACTACGAAACCCTGCGCGTGCGCGCCTTCGCCGACCACTACGCCAACGGCCTGGACGGTTACACCAACGCCACCTACACGCGCCTGGCCACCAGCGGCAACAACCCGCAGTCGCTGTCCAGCACCGGCAGCAGCAACTACGACGACCACAGCCGCGGCGGCTCCATCCAGCTGCAGAGCGACCGCCTCGACGGCCACCAGATCAAGGTGCAGTACTACCTCAAGCAGGACCGCCACGAGGAAGACGACGGCGTGCGCACCACCAAGCGCCTGGAAGACCGCCTCACCTCCATCGCCCTGGAGGACACCATCCGCCTCGCCGACCGCTGGCACCTGTCCCTCGGCGCCAGCCGCGACAGCCTCAAGCCGCTGGACGCCGACGTCTACGCCAAGCCCGACGAGCAGCACGCCAACAACTGGCAGGGCGCGCTCTACTTCGACCCGGCGCCGGACCACCGCCTCTACGCCAGCATCGCCCGCAAGAGCCGCCTGCCCACGCTCAAGGACCGCTACTCCCTGCGCTTCGGCACCTTCATCGAAAACCCCGGCCTCGCCCCCGAGCACGCCACCCACTACGAGCTGGGCTACCAGGGCCAGCCCTGGGCCGGCGGCCAGCTGGAAGCGGCGCTGTTCCGCAGCGAGATCGAGGACCTGATCCAGCGCGTGCGCAACGTGCAGCCCGGCCGCGACCAGATGCAGAACATCAACAAGGCGCGCCATGAAGGCGTCGAGTTGAGCCTGCGCCAGGCGCTGGGCGAACGGCTGGAAACCGGCTTCGCCTACACCTACCTGGAGCGGCGCAACCTCAGCTCGTCCACCCGCCTCACCGACACCCCGCGCAACAAGCTCAACCTCTGGGCCGACTTCGCGCCCATCGAGCGCCTGCACCTGATCGCCATGCTCGAGCACGCCGACCAGCGCTGGTCCTCGGACACCGCCAAGGTCTCCAGCTTCACCCGCGTCGACCTCAAGGCCAGCCTGTCGCTGACCCGCGAGCTGAGCGTCGAGGCCGGGGTCAGCAACCTGGGCGACGAGGACTACGAGCTGTCCGACGGCTACGCCGAAGCCGGCCGCCAGTACTTCACCAACCTGCGCTACGAGTTCTGACCATGGACCTGAGACTTAACCTGCGCATCGCCCTGCTGGCCCTGCTGAGCCCGGCGCTGCACGCCGCCGAGTTCGTCCCCGACGACCCCAGCACCTACGTGACCGAAACCCTGGAAATGACCGGCGAGGTGCAGAACCCGCTGCGCTTCACGGTCGACGACCTCAAGCGCCTGCCCTCCTACGACTACAAGGCCGTGGCCGCCGCCTGCGGTGGCGACGTGGCCAACGCCGAGTACAAGGACTACCGCGGCGTGCTGCTGCGCGAACTGGTGCAGAAGGCCGCGCTGGCCGGCGGCGACCCCAAGGGCTGGAAGCGCGCCTACGTCATCGCCCATGCCAGCGACGCCTATATCGCGCTGTTCAGCTGGAACGAACTGCTCAACACCCAGATCGGCGACGGCGTGTTGGTGGTCTACGCCCAGCACGGCGAGGCGCTGCCACCGGAATCCGGACGCATCGCCCTGGTCTCCGGCTGCGACCGCCACGCCGGCCCGCGCCACGTGAAATGGCTGAAAAGCATCGAATTGAAAACCGTACCGCAGTAATTCAACCCCAGGGCTCGGTGGAGGCCCGACCCCGCAGCAAGGCCTCCATCCCTTTCAGACCGTCGACTTCGACGGTCTTTTTTTGCACGCAGGAAAGCGGCGGGAAGCTGGAAGCTGGAAGCTGGAAGCTGGAAGCTGGAAGCTGGAAAGGATGGTGCCATGGATCGGCGTAGGTTGGCGCCGAGCGCAGCGAGGCCCAACGCAACGATGCAGGCCCGTGCGCGCCAATCACCGCAATGATGGGTTTCGCGGAGCTCGCGGAACGCCGCCCGTCCCATCCTACGAATGATGAGAAGAGCGCCCCCACACACCGGGAAGCTGGGTGCCATGCATGGCACCCATCGTTTCGCGATCAGGCGAAGACGAAGTACTTGCGCACCGTCTCCACCACTTCCCAGGTGCCTTTCATGCCGGGTTCGATGACGAAGACGTCGCCGCCGCGCAGGTGCACCGGCGCTTCGCCTTCCGGGGTGATGATGCAGTAGCCCTCGAGGAAGTGGCAGAACTCCCACTTCTCGTAGTTCACCTCGAATTTGCCGGGGGTGCAGATCCAGGTGCCCATGATCTTGCTGCCGTCGGCCGAGAGGTAGGCGTTGAGGTTGACCGTGTGCGGGTCGCCGCCGATGCGTTTCCACTTGGTGGCGTCGACCACGGGGACGGGGCAGGTTTCGCGCAGGACGGTAATGAAATCGGACATGTGAGCTCCATGCTTGGCGGAATCGAGCGGCCACCATAGGCAGGATGCCCGGCGCGGACTTGCCTGTGACCGCCGCCCGGGTGTCCAGAAACGCAGCCGCTGGTCTTCGATCGCGAATGAATTCGCTCCCACCGGGCCTGTAGGTCGGGTGCAACCCGACGCCGCCGTGCATCGGCTACGCGGGTTTCACCCGCCCTGCGGGCGATCAGAGGAACATGCCGCCCGAGGCTTCGATGCGCTGGCCGGTGACCCAGCGGCCGCCGTCGGAGAGGAGCATGGCGATGGCGCCGCCGATGTCGTCCGGCAGGCCGACGCGGCCCAGGGCGGTGTTGCCGGCGATGAAGTCGTTGACCTGGCTGTTGTCGCGCACCACGCCGCCGCCGAAGTCGGTCTCGATGGCGCCGGGGGCCAGCACGTTGACGGTGATGCCGCGCGGGCCCAGCTCCTTGGCCAGGTAGCGGGTCCACACCTCGATGCCGCCCTTCATCGCCGCGTAGGCGCCATAGCCCGGCAGGGAGAAGCGCGCCAGCCCGGTGGAGATGTTGATGATGCGGCCGCCGTCGGCCAGCACCGGCAGCAGTTTCTGGGTGAGGAAGAACGGCCCCTTGAGCTGGATGTTCACCAGGGTGTCGAACTGCTCCTCGGTGGTTTCGGCGCAGCTGGCGTGGATGCCGATGCCGGCGTTGTTCACCAGGAAGTCGAAGGTCTCGCGGCCGAACGCCTGCTGCAGGGTCTCGCCCACTTGGGCGGCGAAGGTGCCGAAGCCCGTGCTGTCGCTCACGTCCAGGCGCAGCATCCGGGCGCGGCCACCGAGGCGCTCCACTTCGCGGGCCACGGCCTGGGCTTCGTCGGCCTTGCTGTGGTAGGTGCCGATGATGTCGACGCCCTGGGCCGCCAGGTGCAGGGCAGCGTTCTTGCCGAGGCCACGGCTGGCGCCGGTGATGAGTGCGATCTTGCGGGTCATGGTGGAGCTCCTCAGGGGGTTGGAAGTGGAGCCAGCTTATTGTCCGGCCGAATACTGATAAACGCCGCAAAATCGGAAATACTGATCGCCTCAACCGAACAAACGGGAACGGGCCATGAACAAGCTCGAGCTGTTGCGTACCTTCGCCCGGGTCACCGAGCTTTCCAGCTTCACCCAGGCCGGGGAAAGCCTCGGCCTGCCCCGCTCCAGCGTCTCCGAGCAGGTGCAGGCGCTGGAGCAGTTGCTGGGCGCACGCCTGCTGCAACGCACCACGCGCAAGGTGCAGGCGACCCAGGATGGCCTGGCGCTGTATGAACGCTGCAAGGCGCTGCTGGCGCAGATGGACGAGCTGGAAGGCATGTTCCGCCAGGACGGTGAAGTGCTCGCCGGGCGCCTGCGGGTGGACATGCCCAGCCGCATCGCCCGGCAACTGGTGATGCCGCACCTGGGGGAATTCCTCGACGCCCACCCGGGCCTGGAGCTGGAGCTGAGCGGCACCGACCGCCGCGTCGACCTGGTGCGCGAGGGCTTCGACTGCGTGCTGCGCGCCGGCAACCTGGTGGACGAGACCCTGGTGGCGCGCTCCCTCGGCGCCATGCCCATGGTCAACTGCGCGAGCCCCGAGTACCTGGCACGCCACGGCACGCCGCACAGCCTAGACGACCTCGCCCGGCACCGCCTGGTGCACTACCTGCCGGTGCTCGGCGCGCGGCCCGACGGTTTCGAGTACCTGATGGGCGGCAAGGTCCACCAGGTGCCCATGGCTGGCAACCTCACGGTGAACAACGCCGATGCCTACGAGGGCGCCTGCCTGGGCGGCCTGGGGCTGATCCAGGCACCGCGCATGGGCCTGCGCGAGCACCTGGCCAGCGGCGCCCTGGTGGAGCTGCTGCCCGGCTACCCGGCGCCGCCCCTGGCGCTCAACCTGCTCTACGCCCACCGCCACCTGCCCCGCCGCGTGCGGGCCTTCATCGACTGGCTGGAAGGCCTGCTGGACCGCGAGAGGAAGCGCTGATGCGCAACACCCTGAAATGGCGGGTCGCCCGCCGCCGGCAATTTAGGTTGTCCGTTCTAGACCGCTGCGCGGATGCTCCCCTGGCCGACACGCACAACAACAAGGCGCATGCACTGCACCCCAACCCCTGCCTGGTTGAACGGGGCGAGCCCCGGGAGGTTACATGCGACTCCATTGCTTTCTGTTCGGATGCAGCTGGACCGAAGGACACGAAACCGACGTGGGCGCCGAGCCCATGCTCTGTCAACGCTGCACACGCTGCGGCGCCCATCGCTACGTGAAGCGCGACGTGCCCGACACGCCCGAGGAGCCTTCGCCCACTTAACAAGGCATTGAAAAACGTAGACGAGGCAGCCGATGCAAGGCGAAAACGGCCGAAAAAGCGCAGTTTACGCAGGTAAATGAGCATTTTGAGGCCGTTTTCAACGCCGCAGCGGCAACGCAGTTAGTTTTTCTAGCGCTTGTTGAGCAGCCGCGCCAGGCGATCACCGCCAAACTGGATCAGGGTCACCAGCACCACCAGCAGGATGATCACCGTGAGCATGATCTGCGTGTCGAAGCGCTGGTAGCCGTAGCGATACGCCAGGTCGCCCAGCCCGCCCGCGCCAATGGCGCCGGCCATGGCCGAGGAGTTGATCATGGTCACCAGGGTGATGGTGAAGCCACCGACGATGCCCGGGCGCGCCTCGGGCAGCAGCACGTTCCAGATGATGTGGCGGCGCTGGCAGCCCATCGCCTGGGCCGCTTCCACCAGGCCGAAATCCACCTCGCGCAGGCTCACCTCGGCGATGCGCGCGAAGAAGGGCGTGGCGGCGATGGTCAGCGGCACCACCGCGGCCCAGACGCCGTAGCTGGTGCCGACGATCAGCCGGGTGAAGGGGATCAGCGCCACCATCAGGATCAGGAAGGGGATCGAGCGCAGCACGTTGACCACGCTGCCCAGCGAACGGTTGAGCGCACGCGCCTCGAAGATCCCGCCCGGGCCCGTGGTGACCAGCACCAGCGCCAGGGGGATGCCCACCAGGAACACGATCAGCGACGAGGCGCCGATCATCAGCAGCGTGTCGAGAATGCCCTGCAGCAGGCGATCAAGCATGGGCGACATAGCCGAGCACCTCCGCCTTGTCCGCCAGGCCGTGGGCCTGCTCCAGCACCCAGGCACCGCCCTGCCCCACATCGCTGATGCGCACCAGCAGGTGCCCCTGGGCGCGGCCCTGGATGCGGTCGATGCCGCCATGCAACAGGCTCACCCGCGTGCCCAGGGCCTGGGTGATGGCCAGCAGGTCCGGCTCGCGGCCGCTGGCGCCGGTGAAGTGCAGGTCCAGCAGCAGGTCGCCGCCGGGCACCGGCTCGCTGGCCAGGCGGCCTTGCAGGTCGTCCGGCAGCTCGTGGCGCAGGGTGCCCAGCAGGGTGCGGGTGACCTCATGTTGCGGGTCACCGAACACCCGCCACACCTCGCCCTGCTCCACCACCCGGCCACGTTCCAGCACCACCACGCGGTCGCAGATTTCGCGGATCACGCCCATCTCGTGGGTGATCAGCACGATGGTCAGGCCCAGGCGTTTGTTGATGTCGCGCAGCAGCGCCAGGATCGACTGGGTGCTCTCCGGGTCCAGCGCCGAGGTGGCCTCGTCGCATAGCAGGATCTCCGGCTGGTGCACCAGCGCCCGGGCGATGCCGACACGCTGCTTCTGCCCGCCGGACAGCTGTGCCGGGTAGGCGTCGCGCTTCTCCGCCAGGCCCACCAGGGCCAGCAGTTCGCCGACCTTGCGCTCGATATCGGCCTTGGCCACGCCCGCCACCTTCAGCGGCAGCGCGACGTTCTGCCAGACGGTCTTGGCCGACATCAGGTTGAAGTGCTGGAAGATCATGCCGACGCGCCGGCGCAGCAGCACCAGCTGCTTCTCGTCGAAGACGCCGATGTCCTCCTCGTCTATCACCACCTGGCCCACCGAGGGCTTCTCCAGGCGGTTGAGGGTGCGGATCAGCGACGACTTGCCGGCGCCGCTGCGGCCGATGATGCCGAACACCTCGCCCCGGCGGATCTCCAGGTCGATGCCCTGCAACGCCTGCACCGGCCCCTGGTTGCCCTGGTAGGCCTTGCCCAGCCCCTGCAGGCGGATGTGCGGCAGGTCCAGGCTGATAGTGCGGTTGAAACTGACCATAAGGGCCTCTCGAAAATATGTTTAAAGCCCGAAAACAGGAGCCCGCTGTAGGGGCGAATTCATTCGCCAGGCAGGCCGAAGGGCTGCTCCTCGGACCCGCCGGGGCAGCGTTGCTGCCCTTGGGCGAATGAATTGGCTCTGTCTGCGTTAAGTGTTGCTAAAGGATTTGAGCTCAGCTGATTGTCGAGTTCTGGTGATGTTTCTGGTTTCGCCCACCCGGGCGAGTCCCTTTTAACAATCGCCTTAAAAGGAACCAAAAGGGCTTGCCCCATCATCCGGCCCCGGCTTCGCCGTGGTTCCCTCACTCCATCGTCGCTATCGGGGGCCGGCGCGATGGGCCATCCATGGCCTGGCGCGCCTCTCGCGGCATCCATGCCGCTCGTCCCCCGGCGCAACGACTGCGTTCGGCCTCCTGGAGGGGCGTTGGCGGCTGCTCCAACTTTCTTCGCTCAAATCCACATATTGATGTGTAACGGCGGCTTTCGTAGGATGGCGTAGAGCGAAGCGAAACCCATGCTGTGGCGGTGGCAGAAATCCTTTGGTGCCCGGAAAGCACCGTGCTTGAGCACTTGCATTAAAACCACAACAGCTAACGCCGACAGAGCCAATGAATTCGTTCCCACCGGGAGAGGCGGCGCGGGGCGAATGAATTCGCCCCTACGGTCGCCCCGGAGGTCGCCTTACACGCTGAAGCGTGCCACCAGCCCTTTCAGGTCCACCGCCAGGCGCGCCACTTCGCTGCTGGCGACCGTGGTCTGGTGGGCGCCGGCGGCGCTCTGGATCGACAGGTCGCGGATGCTCATCAGGTTGCGGTCCACTTCGCGGGCGACGTGGGCCTGCTGCTCCGAGGCGGTGGCGATCTGCAGGTTGCGCTCGTCGATGGTGCCCACCGCTTCGGTGATTTCCTGCAAGGCGCGCCCGGCTTCATCGGCGGACAGGCGCGTGGCCTGGGCCTGGCTGTTGCTCGCCTGCATGGCCTGCACCGCCGAGCCGGTGCCGTTCTGGATGGAGGCGATCATCTTCTCGATCTCCAGGGTCGAGGTCTGGGTGCGATGCGCCAGGGCACGCACCTCGTCGGCCACCACGGCGAAACCACGGCCCTGCTCGCCGGCCCGCGCCGCCTCGATGGCGGCGTTGAGCGCCAGCAGGTTGGTCTGCTCGGCGATGGCGCGGATGACGTTGAGCACCTGGCTGATGTCCACCGCCTGCTGGGCCAGGCCCTGCACCTGGGCTTCGGTTTCCTGCACCTGCACCGAGAGGCTGCGGATTGCCTCCAGGGTTTCGGCCACGCGCTGGTTGCCCAGGTTCGCCGCTTCGCTGGACTGGCGCGCCGAGGTGGAGGCCGAGGCAGCGTTGCGGGCCACCTCCTCCACGGCGGCGGTCATCTGGTTGACCGCTGCGGCGGCCTGCTCGATCTCGGAGTTCTGCTGCTGCAGGGTGAGGCTGCCCTGCTCGGTGACGGTGGTCATCTCCTCCGCCGCCGAGGCGAGCTGGATGGAGGAATCGGAAATCTGCCGGATGGTCTGCCGCAGGTTCTCCTGCATGCGCTGCAGGGCTTCGCTGAGGCGCGTGGCCTCGTCCTGGCCGCTGACTTCGACGGTGCGGGTCAGGTCACCCTTGGCGATGGATTCGGCGAAGCGCAGCGAGTCGCCCAGGGGCCGCACGATGCTGCGGGTGAGGGTCATGGCCAGGGCCACGGTCATCGCCAGGGCCAGCAGCACCGAACCGATGACGATGTTGATGCTGGTGTCGTAGGCGTTGCCGGCGGCGATGCCGGAGCGCTTGACCCCGGCTGAGTTAAGGTCGCGCAGGTCGGTGAGGCGCTGCTGGTAGGCGGTCGCCAGGTCACGCTGGCCGCTGTTGGCCCAGGCCAGCGCCTGGGCCGGGTCGCTGCCGTGCAGGTCGATCATCTTCTGCAGGCCGCCCATGTAGGCCTGCAGGGCCTGGGCCGAGGCGTCGAATACGCGCTGCTCCTCGGGGCTGGTGATCAGGTTGCGGCTGTAGAAGTCGCTCTTCTCGGTCAACGTCCGCCGTGCGGTCTGCAGCTGGTCGAGGGCGCTCTGCTGTTCGCTCGGCGAGGTGCTGGCCAATACCCGCAGGCTTTCCAGGCGCACCCGCAGCAGGGTGGCCTGGATGTCGTCGGCGGTCTGGATGGCGGGTAGCCAATTGTTCTCGATGTCCTGCTCGGTGCCGCGCAGCACATGCATCTGCTGCCAGGAGAAGGCGCCCAGGCCGATCACCAGCAGGGTGATCAGGGCGAAACACAGGGAAGCGCGTGAGGCGATGGTGATGGACCGTATGGACATGGCAGTACCTGCAAGATGGGTGCTCGCCAGCGTCCCTGCCGATTCGGATGACAGCTCCAGTGTTATCAGCCGAACCGGGCCAATGCTGAAATTGCTTTTACTAATCGAACGACCGCCGCTGACACATTTTGAAAAAGAGAGCGGCGGCCGGGCTCAGGGTTTGGGGCGCTCGTAGGCGCCCAGGTCGCACAGCGCCATGCCGTCGCCGTCGCCATCCCGGGGGCGCATGGAGCCACGCTGGTCGTGCCGGGTGCAGGAGCCGATGCCGGCGTCCACCGCCGGGCTGCGCGGGCGCAGGGCGTGGGTTGGCAGGCTGGAACCGTTGGCCGCCAGGGGGTAGAGCACGCGGGTGAAGGCGTCGGCGTCGTTGACATGGACGTCGGCCGTGCAGTTGCCGGTGTCGGTGCCCAGCAGCAGGCCGCTGGCCTGGTAACTGGCCGTATCGCCGCCGTTGAGGCAGTTGGCGGCGCCGATGGATTCGTTGCCGTTGCCGACGATCAGGCTGTTGCGCACCGACAGACGGCCATGGTTCAGCAGGCCGAGGGTGAGGTTGTCGGCGATGGTGACGTTGACCAGCTGCAGGCTCGGCGTACCGGCGAACATCGGGTAGTCGGAGCCGTTGGCGACCACCGCGTCGTAGTCACCTTCGCCGTTGGCGTTCTTGCCGGAGACGGTGACGTTGGTCAGTTTGAGCACGCCATTGCCGTCGTTGCGGATGGCGATGCCGGGGCCGTCGGCACGGTGGTGGAGGAAGGCGCTGCGGGCCACGTCGGCGGTGCCGGTGTTGAACAACGCGCCGCCCAGGGCGACCACGTCGTCGCCATTGGTGACGTTCTCGCTGAACAGGCTGTCGCGCACGGTGAGCAGGCCGCCGTTGAAGATGGCCCCGCCCAGGGCGCGGCCGGAATCGCCGAAGTCGGCGCGGTTGCGCTCGAACACCGAGCTATGGACCTCCAGGGTGCCGCGGTTGGAGATCGCCCCGCCGTCACCGTCGTAGTAGCCGTAGCTGGCGCGGTTGTCCTGGAAGGCCACGCGGCGCACCACCAGGTAGCCGAAGTTCTCGATGGCACCGCCGTTGCTGGTGGTGTGGCCGTTGCGCAGGGTCAGGTCCTGCAGCAGCACGGTGACGCCGAGGTCGATCTCCAGCAGGCGGTCCAGGCCCGAACCGTCGATGACGCTGGCACCCACACCGGCGCCGACCAGGGTCAGGTTGCCGGCCCGCACATCGAGGTCGCCGTTGAGATTCTGGTCCTCGTCGAGGATCTCGCCCTCCTCCCCCATGGCCGGCGGCAGGGTCAGGGCGTAGACGCCGGCGGGCAGGACGATGCGGTTCTTGCCACCCAGGCGGTTGGCGGCTTCCACCGCGTCGCGCAGCGTGCAGTCGGCATCGCAGAGGCCATCGAAGCCGTCATCGGTGCGGGTGACCTGGAAGTCCCGCGCCATGGCCAGGGTCGGCAGCGCGAGCAGGGAGGCGAGCATCAGCGAGGTGGCCAGGCGCGGCCGGGTGCGGGAGTGGGTGCGGGACTGGGTCATGGCGAGTTCCTTTCGGCGAGTGCCGGTCATTGGCTACGCAGCGGCGGCCACTCGGCTGCCGCGTCGACGTGGCCCGCATCCGCGTCCTGCCATCCTGGCGACCACGGGGCAATTGACCGGCCACTGCGGCTGCGGTTCACGGCCGTTCATCAGCCCGGAGCCCGCCGGCCGTGCCACCCGTCAGCTTGCGGCCAGCGGCCTGGAATCCTTTCGTCGCTCCGCTTGAATGACTCTGATCCTGTGCTTGACAGTTAAAATTATAGTCATAATATAAATCGTGAATTACGCACATCATATAAACATCCCCCCCTCTTCCCGGAGACACCGCAATGAGCTCGCACAACCTCAAGGGCACCGCACTGATCACTGGCGCATCCTCCGGGATCGGCGCCACCTACGCCGAACGCCTGGCCCGCCGTGGCCTCGACCTGCTGCTGGTGGCCCGCGACCAGAAACGCCTCGACGAACTGGCCAAACGCCTCGGCGGCGAATACGGCGTGAAGGTGGAAACCCTCAAGGCCGACCTGACCCAGCGCGCCGACCTGCGTGCGGTGGAACAGCGCCTGGCCAGCGATGCCGCCATCAAGGTGCTGGTGAACAACGCCGGGGTGGCGCAGAACGGCCAGTTGGCCGATGCCGACCTGGACCAGATCGACTCCATGATCGAGCTCAACGTCACCGCCCTCACCCACCTCTCGGTGGTCGCCGCCAAGCGCTTCGGCGAGGCCGGCGAAGGCGCGATCATCAACCTCGCCTCGGTGGTCGCGCTGATCCCCGAGATGTTCAACGCCACCTACAGCGCCACCAAGGCCTATGTACTGAGCCTGACCCAGACGCTGAACCACGAGATCGCGCCCAAGGGCGTGCAGGTACAGGCCGTGCTGCCGGGCATCACCCGCACCGAGATCTGGGAGCGCTCCGGCATCGACGCCGCGCACCTGGACCCGAACATGATCATGGAAGCCGGCGAGATGGTGGACGCCGCGCTGGCCGGCTTCGACCAGGGCGAACTGGTCACCATCCCCTCGCTGCCCGACGCCGGCGACTGGGCCGCCGTGGTCAGCGCCCGCACCAAGCTCGGCCCGAACATGTCCCGCAGCAGCGCGGCGGCGCGGTACAAGTGAACACTGCTGGCAAGGCCCGGAAACGGCGGCGCTGCGCGCCGCTTGGCGACTGAAGTCGCCCCTACAGCACTGCCGGGCTGACGCGCGGAGATGACCGCTGCGTAGGGTGGAGGTCGCTTTTTACCTCCACCGTGCGGCGTCGAACGTGGCACGCGGCTGTGCCTGGGACACGGGAGTTCAGCAGGACTTCGAAATGGCTGGGGGTCGGAGAAACGGTGGGCTGAAGCGCCACCCTACGCCCCCTTGCCCATCCTGTACCCGCCGGCGCGATCAGCGTCGAACGTGGCACGGGGAACATCGCCCACTCCATGCGCAACCAGCCGGTCGAAACCCCGCACGGTGGGTGGATGAAGCGTCATCCACCCTTAGCCGTCATCACCGTGCCAGGGGTGACGATCAGCGTGGTGCGATGTGCGCCACCATCAGCTGCACGCTTTCCTGCCCGCGGTATTCGTTGACGTCCAGCTTGTAGGCCACTTCCGCCCAGCGCACGGTGGGGTTGGGCCATTGGTCGCGGTCGATGTTGAAGGCGATGCCGTCCAGCTGCACCGAGCCGCATTCGGTCTTCAGCACCAGCTTGAGGTGGCGCTCGCCCACCAGGCGCTGCTGCACCACCTGGAAGATGCCGTGGAATACCGGCTCGGGGAAATGCTGGCCCCAGGGGCCGGCCTGGCGCAGGGCGCGGGCCAGTTCCAGGTGGAACTCCTGGATGCTCAGCTGGCCGTCGGAAAGCAGGCGGCCGGTGAGGTCCTCCTCATCCAGCTGGCGGCGCACCTCGGCGTCGAAGGCCGCAGCGAAGGCGCCGAAGTTTTCCACAGGCAGGGACAGCCCGGCGGCCATGGCGTGGCCGCCGAACTTGCTGATCAGTCCCGGGTGGCGCGCGGCCACGGCGTCCAGGGCGTCACGGATATGGAACCCCTGCACCGAGCGCGCCGAGCCCTTGAGCAGGCCCTCGCCGGCGTCGGCGAAGGCGATGGTCGGGCGGTGGTAACGCTCCTTCATGCGTGAGGCGAGGATGCCGATCACGCCCTGGTGCCAGTCCGCCTCGAACAGGCAGAGGCCGAAGGGCAGGTCTTCCAGGGGCAGGTCCTTGAGCTGCGCCAGGGCTTCGCGCTGCATGCCCTGCTCGATGGCCTTGCGGTCCTGGTTGAGCTGGTCGAGCTGCACCGCCATGTCGCGGGCCAGGGCCTCGTCCTCGCAGAGCAGGCATTCGATGCCCAGGCTCATGTCATCCAGGCGGCCGGCGGCGTTGAGGCGCGGGCCGAGGATGAAGCCGAGGTCGGTGGAGGTGATCCGCGCCGCCGGGCGGCCGGCGACTTCCAGCACCGCCTTGAGGCCGGCGCGGGCACGGCCGGCGCGGATGCGTGCCAGGCCCTGGTGCACCAGGATGCGGTTGTTGGCATCCAGCGGCACCACGTCGGCGACGCTGCCCAGGGCCACCAGGTCGAGCAGCTCGGCGAGGTTGGCGTCCGGGCGGCCGGTGCGGGTGAACCAGTCCAGCTGGCGCAGGCGCGCGCGCAGGGCCAGCAGCACGTAGAAGATCACGCCGACGCCGGCCATGGCCTTGCTGGGGAACTCGCAGCCCGGCTGGTTGGGGTTGACGATGGCGTCCGCCGCCGGCAGTTCCGGGCCCGGCAGGTGGTGGTCGGTGACCAGCACCTTGAGCCCGGCCGCCTTGGCCGCGGCCACGCCATCGACGCTGGAGATGCCGTTGTCCACGGTCACCAGCAGGTCGGGGCGACGCTCCAGGGCCACGGCGACGATCTCCGGGGTCAGGCCGTAGCCGTATTCGAAGCGGTTGGGCACCAGGTAGTCGACATGGGCCGCGCCGAGCATGCGCAGACCGAGCACGCCGACGGTGCTGGCGGTGGCGCCGTCGGCGTCGAAGTCGCCGACATAGAGGATGCGCTGGCGCTGTTCCAGGGCCTGCACCAGCAGTTCCACCGCCGCGTCGATGCCCTTGAGCTGCTGGTAGGGGATCAACCGCGCCAGGCCCTTGTCCAGCTCGGCGGCGGACTGCACGCCACGGGCGGCGTAGAGGCGGGTCAGCAGGGGCGGCAGGTCGCCGAGGTCAGGCAGGGTGGCGGGCAACGGGCGGGGATCGATACGCATGCGGCTCAGTCTTCAGGCTTGCAGGGCGGGAGGCCCGCCGTGGAACAGGGGGGGCCGCGCGACGGAGCCGGCGGCCGCGTGGGACAGCGGTCAGCGTTCGCCGGCCAGCCACTCCAGGGGGATCTCGTGCTGGCCACGCTCGTCGGTGATGAACAGCTCGCCGTCACTGATCATCACGCTCCAGTTGATGGCGCGCGGCATGTCCTTGGCGAGGTTCTCCAGGGCTTCCTGGTCGACCCCCACCACATTGATGTTCTTCAGGCTGCGCACACCGTCGAGCACCTTGGTCTGCCATACGCGCAGGTTGCCGTAGGCCACCAGGCTGAAGCGTTCGGTGCGACGCGAGCACCAGGTGATGCGTTCGGCATCCGGCTGGCCGACTTCGATCCAGTGCAGGACGCGGTCGTCGAGGCTCTTCTCCCACAGCGCCGGCTCGTCGACGTCCGACAGGCCGCGGCCGAACGCCAGCTGCTCGTGGTACCAGAGCGCGTAGGCGATCAGGCGCACGGCCAGGCGTTCCTCGGTTTCCGAGGGGTGCTTGGCGACGGTGAAACGCAGGTTCTCGTAGACGCTGCGATCGAGGTCGGTGAGATTGAGGTCGACTTTGTAGGGCGTCGCTTGCAGGGCCATGTGCGGGCTTCTTGGTTAGGCGAAAAGGCGGCAAGTCTAACCCGAAACCCGGCACCGCGCCCGGGCGCCGTCCGGCCGTTCGGCACCCGGAAATGCGCTCGGGTTCCCAGCCCGCGCGACTCGGGGTTGCCAGCCCGGGCCGGGCCCCTTTATAAGCCGCCCCGGTCCGCACTTCAGGAAAGGAAGCCAATGGAAGCGTTCATCATCGTGGCTGGCATCGTGGCACTCCTGGCCATCGCCCTGTGGCGCTCGGCCCGACGCACCCACGCCCCCCGCGTCAGCGCCGAGGGCGCCGCACAGATCAACCGGGTAGCCTTGCTCACCCTGCTCGAACCGCACCTGGGCCACCAGTTGGCGCAGCGCCTGGACGGCGAGGCACGCCAGTTGGCCATGCACCAGGTGGCCCCGGCGCTATTGCTCGCCGGCGACCGCGACCTGGCGCTGGGCGCCCTGGCCGAACTCACGGCCGGCTATCGCCAGTCGGCCCTGGAAGCGATGCTGGAGAACCAGCTGGAACAGACGGGTGCCCTCGCCGCCCTCGACCTGCTGGAAGCCAGCGCCAGTCCCCTGCCCGAAGCCCCCCTGCTGAGCATCCCGCTGATGGCCGCCGCCGGCCGCCGGGACCAGGCGCAGCAGTTGCTCGACAGCGTCACCGCCGGCCAGGAAGGCCAGGTGGGCCAGGCCCTGTCCGTCCGCCAGAACCTGCTGCTGGCCGGCCTGCAGCGCCAGCTGGAGCGCCCCGAAGCCGCCGACCGCAGCCTGGAGCGCGCCCGCGCCATGCTCAGCGTGCCGGTGCAGGACGCGCCCGCCGATTTCCAGGCCCTGCTGCGGGAATGCCTGGCCCAGGAGCGCCTCGACCTGTTCACCGAGCTGGCCGTCGCCCCCGACGCGCTGCTGGCCAACGACGCCATCACCCTGCTGCTGGCAAGCAACCGCGAAGCCCAGGCCCTGGAACTGCTGGCGCGCCCGGACATGCCGCTGCACGCCCTCGACTGGCACGAACTGCTGCGCCTGGCCCTGGACAGCGAACGCCCGCAACTGGCCGAGCGCCTGCTAGCCCAGGCCCCCGGAGAGATGCACCTGGAGCTGCTGGCCGACCTCATGGCCTGGCACGCCGGCCACGCCGATACCGTGCGCGCCGATGCACTGCTGCGCGCCAGCGGCCTCGACGGCAGCGACGCCACCTGGCTGCGCCTGGAGCTGGCCGGCCGCTGCACCGAGGTGCAGCCGGCCTGGAGCGCAGCACTGCTGCACCAGGGGCTGGAGGCCATGGAGGCGGTGGATAACGAGACCGATTGGATACGCCTGCGCCTGCTGGCACTGCGCAGCCGGCTGCAGGGCGAGGAAGCCCGCGACCCGGCACGGATGACCGCCGACCTGGAGGAGTTCGACGCCCTGCGCCAGCAACTGGACTGGGATGAACAGCTGGACCAGGCCTGCCACCTGGCCCGCCTGCAGCACCGGCTGGGGTTGCAAGATGCCGCCCTGGAGACCCTGGAAAAGGCCGTGGCGCTCTGGGAAGCGCAGGAAATCGACGACCCGGACGAACGCACCTGGTACCTGGAAACCCTGGCCGAAGCCGCCATCGCCCTCGACCAGATCGAGCGCGCCACCACCCTGCGCGATCGCCTGCTGGAACTGGACGGTGACAGCCGTGGCCTCGACGCCACGCTGCTGCGCCAGCACATCGACCAGGGGCGCTACCCGCAAGCCATCGCCCTGCTCGACCTGCGCAACCTCATGGCCCCCGAGAACCCCCTCGCCCGCCTGCGCCAGGCCATCGAACGCCTGCGCCCGGAGGCCCCGCAACGGGCCGACGAGCTGCAAAGGGAATTGCTCGATGCCCTCGCCAACGGCGCCCTGGGCACTTGAAAAAACTAGCTGCGTTGCCATCGCAGCGTTGAAGCCAGGCCAAAAAATGCTCATTTACAGCACGTAAACTGCGCTTTTCTGGCCTGTCTTCGCCTTGCGCTGACTGCCTCGCTGACGTTTTTACCCCCTATGCCAGGCGCTGCGCGCCGCTTGGCGACTGAAGTCGCCCCTACACAAAGCGCTCGTGCCACCGCAGGGACGTGACCGCTGTGTAGGGTGGAGGTCGCTCTTTACCTCCACCAGGCGGAGTCGAGCCCGGCACTGCGGCAATGCCTGGACCCCGCATTGATGGGTTTCGCGGAGCTCTACCCATCCTACGAGTCTGAAGTCGCCCAGGGACRTGACCGCCGTGTAGGGTGGAGGTCGCTTTTTACCTCCACCAGGCGGAGTCGAACTTGGCACGCGGTAATGCCTGGGACTGCGCATTGATGGGTTTCGCTCCGCTCTACCCATCCTACGAATTGGCCCTGTAGGTCGGGTGCAACCCGACGCACGCATCTTGAGCCTGTCTTCAACACCGCGATGGCCAGGCAGCCGGTTTTTCAACTGCCCCGGGCGGGGCGGGTGGGAATGGCGGCGTGATAGTGCTCCACGCGATTGCGTCCCTGGTTCTTCGCCTCGTAGAGCGCCTTGTCCGCCAGGGACAGCAGCCGATACAGCTCGTGCCCGGCCTGGGACGAGGTGGCGATGCCGATGCTCACGCTGAGCCGGCCAGGGCCGAGGAGGTCGCTTTCGGCGAATTCGCGACGGATGCGCTCGGCCACCAGCGTGGCGGTGGCCGCATCGGCGTCGCTCAGCAGGCAGGCGAACTCCTCGCCGCCGATGCGCCCGAACACATCGTGCTTGCGCATGCGTGCCGAGGTCACCGCGCAGAAGGCCATCAGCACCTCGTCGCCGGCCGAATGGCCGAAGGTGTCGTTGAGGCGCTTGAAGTTATCCAGGTCGCAGAGCAGCAGCGCCACCGACTCCTTGCGCGCCGCGCAGGCCTTGAGCAGCGCCTCGCCGGAGGTCATGAAGGCACGCCGATTGCCGATGCCGGTGAGCGGGTCGCTGAAGGCGGCGTGCTTGTACTGCAGCTCGGTGCGCTCCTTGACCATCGCCAGGGTGACGAAGGCCATGCCGATGGCGTAGAGCAGCGTCTCGAACACCATCACCGCGAAGAAACCGGTGCTCTGCCCGTCCACCGCGGCCTGGAACGGCACGCCCCGGTCCACCACCAGGCGCACGCCATAGGTGACGAAGTGGATCAGGTGCAGCGCCAGCGCCGGCTTGATGGACACCTGCAGCTCGTGCCGCGCGCGCCACAGCTCCAGGCCGGCGAGCAGGGTGTAGCCCAGGGTCAGCGCCGTGCTGACGAAGACCCGCGCCGGCAGCGATTCATAGAAGGCCGGCACGGTGCAGAGCACGGCCCAGAGCAGCGGCCCGGCGAGGATGCCCGGCAGGTGCGCGCGGCGCCCGGCGAACACGCGCATGGCCGTCCAGTTCATGGCGCAGCTGAACTGCAGCACGATATTGCCGAGGAGGATGGGCACCAGGTCGATGTTCATCCCGCGCAGGCTGCCGAGCACCGTGGCCAGCGCGCCGAGCAGCAGCATCAGGCTCAGGTAGCCGAGGGTGGGCTCGGGGCTGCCCCGGCGCCACGCGCGGCCCGCCAGCAGGCCGAGGAGCATGAGGATGTAGACGTCGACCAGCACCAGCGTGGGGATGTTCAGCGCCATGACGCCACTCCATGGCGAACGATCGCCGCCCCGGAAAGGGCCGGCGGGCTGGAGTGACGAGCGAGGGCGTGCATGGTGGTACCGGAAAAGGCAGCGAATGAAAATGTGACTTGCGTCGCACTTTACGCGTAACCGTGTGCGCCCGCCACGGCCTGCCGTCGGCCAATGGCCACCGGCCATTCACAGCCGCAGCAGCAACGCCTCCAGGGCCACCTGGGGCTGCAGCTTCCATACCGCGTAGCTGAGCGGGATCATTTCCAGCCCTGCGCGGGCCAGCACCTGGTAGCGCTCCAGGTCGAAGACGTCTTCGCTGGCGCCGGGGTAGCCGATCAGGTCGATGGCCAGCACCCGCTCGCCGCGCTGGCAGAACAGGTCCAGGCAATGCCCGGCCACCGGGTAGCCGGACCAGACGCGCACGCCCTGCCCTTGCAGCGCCTCCGCCACCTGCTGCTGGAAGGCATCCACCGCCTGGCCGCCGTGGTCATGGCCCTGGCCCTGTTCCAGGCGTTCCAGGTAGCGCCGCAGCAGGTGACCGGGGGCGAGCTGCCGTTCATCGCCGCTGAACAGCAACATCTGGTGCTCGCGGGCGCGGGTGATGGCGACGTTGAACATGTCTTCGCGGTTGAGGTAGTGGGCGGCCTGGGCGCCGGCAGCGTCGATGGCGAAGCTGAGGATCATCAGGTCGCGCTCCTCGCCCTGAAAACCGTAGGGCGTGGCCACGCGCACGCGGAACTGCGCCAGCAACTCGCCCGGCAGGCGCTCGGCGAGCAGGCGGCGCAGGTGTTCCACCTGGTCGCGGAAGGGCGAGAGCAGGCCGACACTGGGCTTGATCTGGCTGTCGCGGTATCGGCCGACATGCTCTTCGAGCAGCGCCAAGGCGCGCTCCGCCTCCACCGGGTTGTGCCCGGCCGGCACGCGCTGGCCTTCCAGGCGGTGCAGGCTGAGGCTTTCGGCGGCGACCTGCTCGGGGCGCTCCTTCATCACCCGGATGCGGCCGTTGTAGAAGACCTCGTTGCTGAAGCGGATCAGCGCCGGGCGGCCACGGAAGTGTTCGTCGAGGAAGGTCAGCGCACGCTGGCTGGCCAGGCGCTCGCCCACCAGGTCGAGCAGGCTGTTGTCGCGGTAGCTCCAGGCCTGCTGGTCGCTCTCCGGCAGCTCGGCGCGCTGCAGCAGCTGGCGCTCCTGGGCGCGGGAGAGGAAGGACACATGGCGCAACTGGCGGCTGTCGCCGGCCACCACCGCGCGCTTGCAACGCTGCAGGGCCGGCAGTGCGCTGGCGATGTCGCACTGGGTGGCCTCGTCTATCACCAGCACGTCGAACAGCCCCTCGCGCAGCGGCAGCACCTTGTGCAGGTCGTCCAGGCTCACCACCCAGATGGGGAAGGCGGCGAGCAGGCGCGCCGGGTCGAGTTCGTCGAACAGCGATTGCTGGCGCTGCGAGCTGCGCGCGCGGATGGCCTGGTTGTAGCGCACGAAGGTCTGCCGGTCGCTGTCCAGCAGGCGTTGCAGGCGCTCCACCCGCAGGCTGTCGATGTACTGGCGGCTGTGGGCCTCGCGGCGGCGCTGGCAATCGCGCAGGTCGTCGAGTATCTGCCAGTGACGCACGCTGCCACGCACCCGCCGCTCGACCCAGGGCACCTGCAACCAGCGCTGCCAGAAGGCCAGGGTGCCACGCTCGGCGCGCACCAGCAGGCTGCTCCAGCGCAAGGCCTGGCGGCTGCGTTTGTCGAAGGCCCGGGACAGCGCGGCCTCCTCGTCCAGCAGGTCTTTCAGTGCCCGCTGCTGGCGGGCCACGGCGCCCTCCTCCAGCGGCGGCAGTTCGCCCTGCAGCAGTTGGTCGAGGCGCGCACGCAGGGTGCGCAGCAGGGATTGCTCCTCCACCTGCAACACGCCGTCGCGCAGGCCGAGGTCATCACGCAGCTTGTCGGCGATCACCGTGACCGCCTGCTGGCTGCGGCTGACCAGCAGTACGCTCTCGCCCTGCAGGTGGCGGTCGAGGGCCAGGGCAGCCAGGGTGTAGCTCTTGCCGGTGCCGGGCGGCCCGGCGACGAAGCTCAGGGGGTAGCGGGTGGCGTTGGCCAGGGCCTGGCGCTGGGCCAGGCTGAGGGAGGCCGGCAGGGCTTCCGGGCGGCTGGGGGTGCCGAGCGGCACGTTCTCTTCACCGCCCGCCTCAGCCCCCGCGTCTTCACCCAGCAACTGCCGCAGGGCCGGCGAATGACGCTCCGCCCCCTGTAGCAGTTGCAGTTCATGGAGGATGCCGCGGCTGCCGGCACCGCGCTCGGCCAGGGCCACCAGTGCCGCCGAACGCAGCGACAGGCGCTGGGCGGCCATGGCCTTCTTCAGGGGCGCGGCGTCTTCCAGGGCGGGGAAGGCGGTGGCCGGGAGCACCTCGCCGACCACGGTGAAGCGCTGCAGCCAGGTCATCAGGTCTGCCAGGTAGTGATCGTCCAGCGCGCCGCTGGGCAGCGGCAGGCTTTCCAGCCCCTGCTCGGCATCGGCCTTGAGCAGCTGGCGCAGCAGGCGGCGGTTGAGTTGGGGCTGGGCCAGGTCGATGGCCAGGCTCGGTGGCGCGCCCTCGCCGAGGCTTTCCAGGCGCGCTTCGAAATACACCAGCGGCGCGCAGTGGCGCACCGCCTTGCCCTCGGCATCGCTGCGCCGCCCGCACACCGGCAGCACGCCGTAGATCAGCTGCAGCTCGCGCTGGTAGAGGTTCTGCTGCTGCAACAGGTGCTCGCCCAGCTCGGCGGAGAGCGCGGCGAAGGGCATGGCACCGCTGGCCAGTTCCTCGCGCCCGTCCAGCCAGCCCCAGCGCTCGGCCTTGAAGGTGCTGACATCGTCCAGTTGCAGTTCGCGGCTATCGGCCTGGTAGCAGGCGCGGTAGAAGGACAGGCGTTTCGCGATCGACGGCATGGGGCGTCCCGAGGCGGTTTCCAGCGGCGCATTGTGCCGGAATCAGGGGGTTGGGCTGAATCGGTTGGTGCGTGTTTTGGCGATGGGGTCGAGATTGGGGCATTCGGGAGCGTCGAGGGGGGCATCGAGGGGGCTGGGGGGAAGCGGTGGGCTGAAGCGGAGCGCCGCCCGGCCCACCCTACGCGCTGCCCCCTAGGTCGCCCCGGCACAAGCAGGCGGTTTCGAGCCTGGTACATCCGCGATGCCTGGGAATCCGTATTGATGGGTTTCGTACCTCTACCCATCCTACGAGAGCGGTGCCGCGCCCAATCAGCGCGGGGCGTAGCGTTTCCACAGTTGTTCGAATTCGGCCTGGTAGCTGCCTACCAGGTGCGCGTTGTCGATCACCAGCAGGTTTTCCTCGTTGCTGGTGCTGGCGCTGCGGGTCCAGTTGAAGCTGCCGTTGAGCAACAGGCGGCCATCGAACAGGGCGAACTTGTGGTGCATGTGGAAGGGGCTGTCGTCGATGCGCAGGGGCACGCCGGCGGCCTGCAGCTGGCGGATGTCGCTGCCTTCGTCGAAGAGTTTCTCGTTGTCGCTGATCACCCGCACGGCGATGCCGCGCTGGTGGCAGGCGAGGATTTCGCTGCTGAGCTGGTCGTCGGAGATGGTGTAGACGCAGATGTCCACACCCTGCCGTGCCTGGCGCAGCAGCTCGCGGATCTTGCGCCGGCATTCCTCGCCTGGGCTGAAGTGGGCGCTGGCGATATTGCGCACCGGCGCGGCGCTGACGTCCAGGGTCTTGATCACCTGCTCCAGCCACTTCAGCGCCGGCAGGGTGTTGGCGGCGTCGGCCAGGGCCAGCTCGCGCACCAGGTCGAAGGCGCGGTTGCGCAGGTAGCGCACCTGGTCCGGGCCCAGCTCAGTGCCCAGTTGGCGCAGTTCGTCGCGCTCCTCGTTGCTCAGCTTCAGGTCCAGCAGGCTGTCACGCAGCTGCTGGTCGAGTCCGTCGAAATCCATGGAGCCTCCCTCTCTTCGGGTTGTTCGCCGGGCTGGCCAGCCCAGCGGGTCAGGACGATTCGCCACCCGGTGCCTTGCCGGCGCCCATCATCTCGCCCAACTGGTTGAGGCGGTTGGAGATGTCGTTGATGCGGTGGTGGGTGCGCAGGTCGATGTCGATCTTCTTGTCCATCACCTTGATCAGCGGCAGGAAGCTGTTCTCCAGGCTCTCGGCCAGGCTGACCAGCACCTCGCGCACGCCCTGCTGGGCCGGGGCGACCACCTCGACTTCTAGATTGGCCGGTTTCTGCACCAGCTTCTCCAGCCCGGCAAGCAGTTCCTGCCAGGGCACCTGGGCATCCGCCGGGGCCTCTTCCACGTCGGGCTGGCGGGCCAGGCCGCGCACGCTTTCCACCAGGTCGTTGAGCTGGGCCACCACGCGGCCGCCAACGTCGGTGTCGCTGCCGCCCATGGCTTTGTTGCGCTGGAAGTCGCGCTTGATCTGCGCCCAGCGCTCGACTTGCTCCGGGCTCTGGTTGCCGCGCAGTTCGGCGAGCTTGAGCAGGTTTTCCTCGGCGCCGGTGGTGAGCAGCTGCGACTCGCCCTGGTAGTGGTCGGCCAGCAGTTGCAGCAGCTCGGCGTCGTTCATCACGGCGGAGATCTTCTCCGCCATCTTGTTCATGTTGCGGTAGGAACCCTGCAGCTTGAACGGCGGCTCGGTGCGGTACTGGTCGGCCTGGGCGGCACTGGCGATGTACTGCTGGTTGACCTTGAGCACCACGTCGCGCACCTGCATCAGGCGTTGCAGGGTGGTGGTGATCTCGTTGATCTCGGCGCCGCTGTAGCTGTGGCTCAGCTCGTTGCTGGAGAAGGGCTTGCCCTCGGCCTTGGCGACGAAGCGATAGACATCGGCCATGTCGCGGGTGGCCAGGGGCGCCAGCACCGGGTTGGAGGTCAGGCCGTTCTCGATGTAGCTGAGGGAGAAGGCTTCCTGCATGCCGCCCAGGGTGTCGCCGAGGTTATAGATATCGGCACGGTTGGCGAGCATGTCGGGGATCTTGAACACGTCGCCGGACTCGGTGTACGGGTTGCCCGACATCACCACGCAGAACTTCTTGCCGCGCATGTCGTAGGTCTTGGTGCGGCCCTTCCACACGCCCTCGATGCGCCGGGTGCCGTCGCACAGCGAGATGAATTTCTGCAGGAATTCCGGGTGTGTGTGCTGGATGTCGTCGACATAGAGCATCACGTTGTTGCCCATCTCCAGGGCCAGGTTGAGCTTCTCCAGCTCCTGGCGCGAGGTGGCGTCCGGCGCCTGGGCCGGGTCCAGGGAGCGCACTTCGTGGCCCAGAGCCGGGCCGTTGATCTTCATGAAGATCAGCCCGAGGCGGTGCGCCACGTATTCCATCAGGGTGGTCTTGCCGTAGCCGGGGGGCGAGATGAGCATCAGCAGGCCCATCAGGTCGGTGCGCTTGTTCTCGCCCACGGTGCCCATCTGCTTGGCCAGGTTGTCGCCGATCACGCCCAGGTAGACGTCGTTGATCAGCTTGTTGCGCACGAAGGAGCTGAGCGGGCGCGGCTTGAATTCGGCCAGGCGCAGGGCATCGCGCTCGCGGCCGATGATGACCTGGCGCAGCGCCTGGTAGCGCTGCAGCCCGGGCAGGAAATCCTCGCGGTGGCCACGCAGGCGGGCGAAGAAGTCATCCACCGCCAGTTGCAGGCTGCGCTCGGCGATGCGCGGGTGCTCGCCCATGAGGTTGCCGACGGTGAAGCGCAGGTCGACCTCGGTGATGCGCCGCGGGAAGTCCTCGGCCAGCAGCGACAGGGCCACCGCCTCGGGGATGTAGTCGGCCAGGGCGGCATGCTCGCCCTCCGAGCACAGCCCCTGCAGCCAGTTGCTCGCCAGCGCCCACTGCGCCGCCGGGCGCTCGGCCAGGCGCGACAGGGCCTGCTGGTAGTCGTCCCACATGCGCGCGCCCTGCAGGCGCAGCTTGAGCGTCTCCTGCAACTGGCGGGCGTATTTGCTGAAGGTGAATTCGATGCGCTCGGCGGCCAGTTCCTGCACCAGGTACTCGGCGGCTTCCGCCGTGGCGGTGGCGCCCAGCGCCAGGGGCTGCTCGACGAGGAAGGCCTGCATCGCGGCGAGGATTTCCGCCTGCAACTGCAGCAGGCCCTCGCGGCGGCCGAACAGCTGCTGGATATGCCGGCTGGTACGGGCCCGCTCCGGCCATTGGGCGGCGGCTTCGTCGCTGCGGCGGAGGTCCCAGAACAGGCTGGCGAAGGCCCGCGCCGGGGCGGTATGGCGCAGCAGGCCGGCGCTTTCGCGCAGCGGCAGCAGCTGGGCCAGGATGGCGGCGGCGTCGTGGTCGTGGATGCCCTTCTCGTAGCCTTCCTTGTAGCGCGGCGCGGCGAAGTCGCGGATCACCCGCGCCAGCTCGTCGGGCTGCCCCAGCAGTTGCTTGAGGCCGTCCAGGCTGAGGTTTTCCTGCCCCGCATCGGCGGCGTCGAGCACCTGCCCGGCGAGGTATTCGGCGCGGTACAGCTGCGCGGATTCGGACTCCAGCGCCACCTGCCAGAAGGCCTTGAGGGCATCCAGCTCGGGGTCGCGCAGGGGTTCGAGGAAGTCGGTGCCGGTGAGGTGCAGGTGCAGCTCGTCGCCCCGGGGCATCAGGGTCAGGTCCAGCTCCTGGGTGTTGACGCTGAAGCGGTGGCGCGGGCCGAGCTTGATGACGTTGCCGCCCTCTTCGAACAGCTCGGTCTTGTCGCGCAGGGCACGCACGGCCTGGTCGCGGGCGCCCTTGAGGCGGGCCTCGACGTCATCGGCCTTGACGCTGTCCTTGAGCTCGCGCAGGCGCTCGGCCAGTTCGCGCAGCTTGAGGATCAGCGGGTCGGCGGCGAAGAAGGCGTTGAGCTCTTCGGCCTGGGTGAATTTCGCCGTGCGCCGGCCGAGGCTTTCGAGGATGCGCCGGGCCGCGTCGAGCAGGCCCTGGGCCTTGCGCTGGCGCTCGTCGAGCAGGGATTGCTTGTGCGCCTCGAAGGTTTCCAGCAGCTCTTCGCGCTTGGCGAGGATGTCGCCGAGGAACTGCTCGTGGTCGCCGAAGCGGCTCTCCAGTTCCTCCAGCTGCACCAGCAGGCGCGACAGCTGTTCGTCGCAGCGCTCCGGGTCCTGGGCCTGGCCCAGGGCGTTGGTGATGCCCTGGCTGAAGAGTTTGAACTGGGCACCGAACTGGGCCACGGTCTCGGTGGACCCCAGCCCCTTGCGCCGCTGCTCGGCACGGGCCTTGGCCTGGTTGAGGCGGGCGTAGATCTCGGAGATGGATTCGATGATGCGGGTGCGCTGGGTGGCGTCGTCGATCTGCAGCGAGGCCATCAGGCTGGAGAGCATGTCGAGGTCGGCGGCCATGGCCTGCAACGCGGCCAGGGGCTCGGCCAGCTGGGCCACGGTTTCGGCCTTCTGCGCCTCGGCGTCGAGGGCCTCCAGGCGGGCGACGAAGGGCTGCAGCGCCTGCTCGCTGGCGAGGAAGCCGGCGGTGGCGGCGGCAGTGCGTTCCTGGGCCTTGAGCAGCTCGGCTTCCATGGCGTCGATGCGCGCCACGTCTATGTAGCGGTAGTCGCGGATGGTCAGCAGCAGGCCGCGCTGGGCGGTGATGCCGTTGAGGGCGTCGACGAAGCTCTGCACCTGGTCCCAGCTGTCCGGCAGCAGGCCGTCGAGCAGGGCTTTCTGTTTATCTTCGGCGCCGACCATGGCCTGGTCGGACTGGCGGCGGATGCTCTCGACCTTCTCGTATTCGTCCAGCACCAGCTCGGCGGTGGCGGCCACTTCGCGCAGCAGCGGCGCCAGGCCTTCCAGCTGGTCGCTGCCGAGCCAGTGGTAGACGTCGAACAGGCGGCGGGTGTTCTGGCACAGCTGGGAGTAGCGCTGCACCGAGACCGCGGGGGTTTCGATCTCGCGGCTGAGGTCGTAGAGGTCGGAGACGCCACGCACCAGTTCGGCGTTGCCGATGCGCCCGAGGAAGCCACTGCGGGCCGGCTGGCGGGCGGCGTATTCCTCGGTGAAGAAGGGGGTCTGCCAGACCTGCATCGGGTGGATACGGGTGGGCTCGTCGCCCTCGGCGGCGAAGATCACCATGCGCCCGTCTTCCAGGCGCGCGTAGCCGTGGCCGAACAGCGGGTTCTGCAGCTGGCGGTTGATCATGTTGTAGGTGAGCAGCACCGCCCGCCCCTGTTCGGGGTGGTAGAAGATGTACTGCACGTCCTCGCCGTTGGGCGAGCGCACGGCACGCTTGAAGCGCATGCCGTCCATGGATTGCTCGAAGGTCTTGTACTCGCCGTTCTGCAGGTAGTAACCGCCGGGGAAGATGATGCCGTGGTCTTCCGGCAGCTGGACGCAGGCCAGGCCGATGGCGTCGATGCGCTCGACCTTGCGGGTGAGGCTGTTGAACACCAGGTAGCGCCACTGCTCCTCACGATAGGGCAGCACCTTGAGCAGGATCAGGCTGCCGAGGCGGGCGAACTCCACCTGGGCATCGTCGAGGGACTGGGTCTTGTCGAGCACCTCCTCGCGGTAGATGCCGAGACCGTCCTCGGTGTTGTTCTCGACCTTGATGGTGAGGTCACCGCCGATGGTTTCGACGAACACCGTGTCGAGGATGTTCAGGTGCGGGAAGCGCCCCTGTACCACCATGTCGCGGGTGGCCTTCTTCCATTCGAAGTCGAAGGGCGCCGGCAGGGCGATGTCGCGCTCGCCACGGTTGTCGATGTAGCGCACATCGCGGCCGTCGGCGGAAATGGACCAGCGGAACACGCGGATGTCGGTGATGCGCTCGCCGATCTGGAAGCTCGCCAGCAACTTGCCGTCGCGGATGGCCAGCTGCAGCAGGCGGGTGTTCTTGTAATAGGTGTAGAGCTCGTTGAAGTCGTTGACGAAGCCCTGGGCCGCGAGGAACGAACCCTCCAGCGGCACCGGCTCGGCTTCGTAGCCCTCGCCCTCCTCCACCAGGCGGTAGAGGGAGAACACGTCGGCGACGTGGGTCTCCTTCTTCAGGCCGATGAAGACGTTGTAGCCGAACAGCAGGCAGTCGCCGACCTGGACGATGTCACGGGCGATGCAGTTGTTCTCGGTACGGATGCGCACCCGGCCGATGACGTCCATGCGGCTGTTGCCGAACTCTTCCAGGCGCTTCTGGTTGAGGGACTCGGTGGTCCGCCGCAGGCGTTGCCCCTGGTCCAGCAGGCGCTTGTGCAGCACCTCGTAGGCGCCGCCTTCGGCGACGGCCTTGTCCAGTACATCCTGAGCGGGAGTTGCGGCTTGGGCATCCGACATCGTGGTCTTCCTGAATCTGCGCTGTCTGCAAGCGAGGCGCCCCCACGCGGCGGTGGGGACTGGGGGTGTGGGGCGTGGAGCGGTTAGGCGCCGATCTTCCGGGCGACTTCGGCGACCTTGTCGCGCATCGCCGAGTCGAGTTCCTCGGGCTTGATGTGCGCGATGATCTTCTTCAGCACGCGGATTTCGTTCTCATCGATCACGCCGTCGCGCTCGGCGATGGCCAGCAGCGAGCCCAGCTCGTGCACATCCAGCCGGCCGTCGTTGGCGAAGCAGTGGATCGAGCGGAAGGACAGTTCCAGATAATCCCTGGGTTCGGACATGACATGTTCCCTGTTCATTCGTGGGGTTCAGGCACCCGGGTGCACCGGGTGCCTGGCGGTTTGAAGCGGGCTTCCGTCAGGCGCCGGCGACCGGGTCCTGGGGCTCGGCCTTGGCCGGGGCGGCGACGGCAGCGGCAGGCGCCGACTTGCCGTTGAGCAGGCGGGCGAGCACGTCCTGCACCACCGGGCTCTTGCCCACCACGCCTTCGATGGCCTTGCCCACGGAGAGCGACTTGGCGAAGGAGTTGAAGAAGTCGCCTTCGCCGCCGACGATCTCGATCTTCGCCTTGCCCAGCGCGGTGGCGAGCACCTCGGCCTGGTCCTTGGCGATGTCCTTGTTGGCGGCGATGGCAGCCATGGCTTCCTCGAAGCTCTTCTCCAGCTGCATGCGGAATTCCTCGTGCTGGCGAGCGCTGTCGCTGAGGGCATCCAGGGCACCGAACTTCTTGCCCAGGCCTTCGGCTTCGGCGTTGAGGCGCTGCAGCAGGATTTCCGCTTCCGCCGAACCCAGGTCCTTGGTGGCCTTGGCCTTGGCGGCGCCGAGCTGTTCCTCGCCGCGTGCCTGGGCACCCAGCTTCTCTTCCAGGACCTTGGCTTCGGCCAGGCCGTCCTTCTCCTTGGCAGCGGCGGCGGCTTCCAGCACGCGGGCATCGGCCAGGCCTTTCTCCTGCTCGCCACGGGCTTCGGCAATCAGCTGCTCGGCGCGTACGCGGGCTTCGGCGAGGCCTTCCTTCTCCTTGGCGGCGGCGGTGACTTCCAGCACCCGTGCATCGGCCAGGCCGGGGGCGGCGCGCTCGGCCTCGATGCCTTCGGCCAGGCGTTTCTTGGCTTCGGCCTGCTTGGCAGCGGCTTCCAGTTCGGCCTGGGCCAGGTTGTTGATTTCCACGGCCTTGTGCTTGGAGCGGGTTTCGTCGGCTTCGGCCTGCTTGACCTGGCGCACCAGCTCCTGCTCGGCTTCGGCCTGCGCCTGGAGCACGATGACCTGCTTGGCGCGCTCGGCCTCGGAGATCTCACGCACTTCCTTGATGCGCTCTTCTTCCTGGGCCACGGTCTTCTCCACGGCGACGCGGTCGCGGATCACGTTGGCGATGTTCTTGCGCTGTTCTTCCAGCGCCTTTTCCTTCTCGATGCGCTGCAGCTCGACCTCGCGCTCGCGGGCGACCACTTCCAGGTCCTTGGCCCGGGTGACCTTCTCCACCTCGATGACCACGGCGCGCTGGCGGTTCTGCTGGGCCACTTCCACTTCGCGCTGATGGTTCTCGACGCGCACGTCGATCTCCTGCTGCGCCTGGATGCGCGCCTGCTCGGCCTTGAGGCGTTCCTCTTCCTTGACCTTGGCGGTCTCGGCTTCCTCGCGGGCGCGGATGGTTTCGATCTCGCGCTTCTGCCGGGCCTCGGCGTCGGCCTGCTGGCGTTCCAGGGCCAGGGCGGCTTCGCGGGTCTCGACGTTCTTCTTCTGGATCGCCAGCTCTTCGTTGCGCTCCAGTTCGTTGGTGATGACGTTCTGCGCGGCGGTCAGCTCGGTGATCTTGCGGATGCCTTCGGCGTCGAGGATGTTGCTCGGGTCGAGGGAGTTCTTCGCGGTCTGCTCCAGGTAGTCGATGGCGACGTCCTCGAGCACATAGCCGTTCAGGTCGTTGCCGATCACTTCGATGATGCGGTCGCGGAAGTCCTGGCGGTTCTCGAACAGCTGGACGAAGTCGAACTGCTTGCCGACGGTCTTCAGCGCCTCGGAGAACTTGGCGTTGAACAGCTCGTTCACCGCGGCGCGGTCGGAAGCACGCTCGACGCCGATGGCCTTGGCCACCTTGAGCACGTCTTCCTGGGTTTCATTGACGCGCAGGTAGAAGGCCACGGTGATGTCGGCGCGCATGTTGTCGCGGCAGATCAGCCCGTCCTTGGCGCGGCGGTCCACTTCCAGGGTGATCAGCGAGATGCGCATGAACTCCTTGAGGTGGATGACCGGGTACACCAGGGCGCCGGTGAAGTGCACCTTGGGCGTGGAGGACATGTCGTTGACGATCAGCGCGGTGCCCTGGGGAACCTTGATGTAGAAGGCCTTGAACAGGGCCAGGATGCCGACCACGAACAGGACGACGAGTCCGAGCACGGTCAGGAAGGGCATCACCCACTCGATGTTGTTCATTTGCAATCACTCTCCTTTGATGCTGAGGCGCACCGGGTCAGATGCCCCGGAATTCGTCCTCGGTGATGACCCGATAGGCGTGCTGCGCCTCCAGGTATTCCAGTAATACGACGCGGTCGCCACGCTTGAAGCCCTTGGCCTCCTCGGCGCGGACCTTGAGGATCAGCCCGGCGCCACCGTCTTCGAGCACCGCCTCGCCATGCTCCAGGGTGACGCGGCCGCTGCGGATCACCGCGGTCTGGCCGAGCACGCTCTTGCTGGTGACGGCCTCCGCCTTGTGGAACAGCGGCCGCAGCGGGCTGCAGATGAGCGCCGCCACGGGCAGCGACAGGCCCAGCGCAACGACGGCCACCACCAGGCCCAGCGGGTAGCGCAGGAGGCCCAGGGGCAGGTGGCTGAGGACCAGGAGTTCGGCGAAATAACTGAGGAACCAGGAGCCGGCGAACAGCAGGCTGAGCACCAGGGTGACCGGTACGCCGTTGAGCTTGAGCTTCGACAGCAGGGCAGCGACGCCATCGCCGGCGAGCAGCGAGTCGGCCTCGACGTCCAGCAGATCGACCTCCACCAGCCCGAGCGCGACGATCGCCCAGTAGATGATGGCCAGGCACAGCAGGAAGCTGAATAGCACGGTGGGGAACGACAGTGCGGTCTGCAGGAAGATGTCCATCGCTTTCCTATCCCTGAAAAGGCTGGACGGAGCCGAGCGGCGCCGCCCGTTCAACGGTGAATCAGGACTTGCCCTTGTCCTTCAGGCGGGCCAGCACGCTGTCGGCGCTGGTGCCGTCGGCGACGATGCCGGCTGCACGCAGCTTGGCATCGAGGTCATCGTCCGGGCTGCTGGTGGCGGCCAGTTCGGCTGCCGCCTCCAGTTTCGCCGCGCGCTCGGCCTGCTGGCGCTTGATGCGCTCCAGCGATTCGACGGCAGTGTGCAACTTGGTCTGCGAGCCGCTGTAGCGCTGGGCCACGGCCATCTGCGCCTTCTGCACGCTCTCGGTGGCCTTGACGGTATCCACCTGTTGTTTCAGATGCTTGATGTTGCCTTCGGCCTGGGTCACCGCCTTGCGCAACTGAGCAACGTTGGCGGCGAAACCGGCGACCTGCTCGCGCT
Organism: Pseudomonas sp. zfem005; assembly: GCF_032621735.1. Classification (NCBI taxonomy): domain Bacteria; kingdom Pseudomonadati; phylum Pseudomonadota; class Gammaproteobacteria; order Pseudomonadales; family Pseudomonadaceae; genus Pseudomonas; species Pseudomonas sp. zfem005. The sequence goes on from NZ_JAVYJE010000003.1 coordinate 453,236, forward strand.
CCACAAGCAGTTCGTTCTCCAGGTTGGCGATCTTCTCCGCCACTTCCTTGGCCAGGGCTTCGTTGCCCGCTTCCAGGGCCTTCAGCGCGTAGGCTTCGTACTCGCCTACCTTGGCGGCGCATTTGCCGGCACGGTCCTCGGCCAGTTTCTGCCGCGCCATGATCTCGGCCAGGGCTTCCTTGGACTTGCGCAGCTCCAGGTCGGCATCGCGAATCTCCTGGTCGAGGATACGCAGGGCCTGGCTGTCGACAATGGCCTCACCGGCTTCGTTGACACCACCACGCAGGGCGGCCAGCAGCTTGCTCCAAACGTTCATGTGCATCCTCCAGGTCAGGCCTGAGCCTTCAGATAGGCTTCGTAGGCTTCGGTGGCCCGAATCACGTTGCTGGCGAGGGTTTCGATCTCGTAGACCACGTTGGACAGGATCGAGGTGGCGCTCAGGGCACCGAACATGGTGTAGCAACGCTCACCGCCGGGCAGCGTCTCCAGGCCGATGCTGGAAAGCGGGAACAGCTGGCGGCTGAGCAGCACTTCTTCGTTGAAGGCCACCAGGTCGGTGACTTCGCTCTGCGGCCAGAGCAGCGCCTCGACGATGATCTGCTCACCGTGCAGGGCGACGAACAGCGGCAGGTCGCCGTATTCATGCATGGTGACGTGCAAGCTCGGTTCGGCGCCTTCGATCAGCTCGATGCCGGCATCGCCACAGGTGAAGAGCTCGGTCGCGGCCAAGGCCTCGCAGAGCGCACGCGCATTCCAGATCTGAGGCATTTCCATGACCCCCTCCTTTTCCAGATTGACCGGCCCTGGCTGGGGCTGGCGCAGCTTGCGTTCAACCGCCAGAAGCGCCTGGGCGTTCTCCGGCAGTATCCAGACTTCCTTTTTCACCAGCCCCTGATCACGCAGGCGCTGGCGGAACAAACGTTGGTAATGGGCGGATGACTTGTTTTGCATGGGCGCAGAATAATTCATCACATGTAAGCTTTCAATAAATCACATGTGATATTTGCGAGCCCCGGTAAAAGGCGCGCAGCACTAAGCCCCGAAGCGGGCCGGGAGGGTTCTGGAAGGTTGTGGGGATGAGCGCCGAGCATGAGGACCTGTCCCTGGTTTCCGATGTGCGCGATGGGTATCGCCAGGGATTAGAACCTCGTGACGGGCCCTTGGAAAGCGGACAGGGACCGAAGACCGACGTGTTTCACGAAAAAGCAGCCGGCGGACGGCTGCACTGCAACGGGGCAATGGTCTAGGCTACGCGGGATTTTTCCCTGCCCCACGGATGTGCCATGGATACCCTCGCCAAGCCCCTCGCCGGATTGAAAGTCATCGAACTCGGCACCCTGATCGCCGGCCCCTTCGCCTCGCGCCTGTGTGCCGAGTTCGGTGCCGAGGTGATCAAGGTCGAATCCCCCGATGGCGGCGACCCGTTGCGCAAGTGGCGCAAGCTGTACGAGGGCACCTCGCTCTGGTGGTTCGTGCAGGCGCGCAACAAGAAGTCGCTGACGCTCAACCTCAAGCACCCCGACGGCATCGCCATCCTCAAGCAGCTGCTGAGCGAGGCGGACATCCTTATCGAGAACTTCCGCCCCGGCGTGCTGGAGAAGCTCGGCCTCGGCTGGGAGGTGATCCACGCACTGAACCCGAAGCTGGTGATGGTGCGTCTCTCCGGCTTCGGCCAGAGCGGGCCGATGAAGGACCAGCCGGGCTTCGGTGCGGTGGGCGAATCCATGGGCGGGCTGCGCTACATCACCGGCTTCGAGGACCGCCCGCCGGTGCGCACCGGCATCTCCATAGGCGACTCCATCGCCGCGCTCTGGGGCGTGATCGGCGCGCTCATGGCGCTGCGCCACCGCGAGGTCAACGGCGGCCAGGGCCAGGTGGTGGACGTGGCGCTGTACGAGGCGGTGTTCGCCATGATGGAAAGCATGGTCCCGGAGTTCGACGTGTTCGGCTTCATCCGCGAGCGCAGCGGCAACATCATGCCCGGCATCACCCCCTCCTCCATCCACACCAGCGCCGACGGCCGCCACGTACAGATCGGCGCCAACGGCGATGCGATCTTCCGCCGCTTCATGCTGGCCATCGACCGCGAGGACCTGGCCACCGACCCGAGCCTGGCCAGCAACGATGGCCGCGATGCGCGCCGCGACGAACTCTACGGGGTAATCGACCGTTGGGTGGGCTCGCTGCCCCTGGACCAGGTGCTGGCGACCCTGACCCGCGCCGAGGTGCCGGCCAGCCGCATCTACTCCGCCGAAGACATGTTCAACGACCCGCAATTCATCGCCCGGGAGATGTTCCTCCAGGCGCGCCTGCCGGACGGCAAGCCCTTCCGCATGCCCGGCATCGTGCCCAAGCTCTCGGCGACGCCGGGCTCGGCCGAATGGGTCGGCCCGGAACTGGGCGAGCACACCGCCGAGCTGCTCGCCGGCCTCGGCTACGACGCGGGACGCATCGACACCCTGCGCAAGGAAGGCGCCATCTGAACCGCAGCACGCCCCCCACCTTGCGGCACGCCCCATCGCTGCGCGCCCGCCTGCGCCGCGCCCTGCTCGGTTGCGCGCTGCTGGGCGCAGCCGGCGCCTGCCTGGCCGAGCCCGCCCCGCTGATCACCTGGACGGTGCGCGACATGGCGCCGTTCAACATCATGGAGGGCCCGCTCAAGGGCCAAGGCATCGCCGACCGCATGCTCGGCCTGTTGCAGCAGCGGCTACCGCAGTACCGCCACCTCAACAGCCGGGTCAACCGCGCCCGGGCCAACCAGATGTTCGCCCGCGACACCCTCACCTGCGACGCAGGGGTGCTGAGGACCCAGGAGCGCGAACAGCTGATGTACTTCTCCATCCCCACGCTGGGCGTGGTCACCAACGGCGTGGTGGTGCGCCAGGAGCGGGAGGCGCAGATGCGGCCCTTCCTGCACGACGGCAAGATCGACCTGGCGGCCTTTCTCGCCGACCCGCACCAGCGCCTCGGCGTGCTGGTGGAGCGCAGCTACGGGCCGGCGATCGATGCCACGCTGCATGCCGCCCCGCCCGAACGCCTGCTGGTGCACCACGGCAACAACGCCCTGGGCAGCCTGTTGCAGATGCAGGAGCACGGTCGCATCAGCGCCCTGCTCGGCTACTGGCCCGAGGTGCGCTACCTGGCCGAGACCGAGGGCATGGAGGTTTCCAACCTGCGCTTCTACCCGGTGCAGGGCATGCCCAGCTACCTGCTGGCCCATGTCGGCTGCTCGAAGACGCCCGAAGGCAAGAAGGCCATCGAGGCGATCAACCAAGTGATCCGCGAGCTGCGCGGCGAGGAGCTGATCCAGCTCTACGCCCGCTGGCTGGACGGTCCCACCCGCGAGGCCTACCTGAAGGACGCCAAGGGCTTCTTCGAGAAGGATTGAGTCCGCCCCACCCAACGAAAGCCATCGCCACGTAGGGTGTGCCGCGCGCACCTGGAGGTGATGCGCACTTCAATGTGAGGCGTTGAGCATCGACGTTGGAGCAGCCGCAATATGCCCCCTTTCAGGAGGCCGAACGCAGTCGTTGCGCAGGGGGACGAGTGGCATGGATGCCACGAGAGGCGCGACTGGCCATGGATGGCCCTTCGCGCCGGCCCCTGGAGCGGCGATGGAGTGAGGGAAGTCTGGCGACAGCCAGACCCGTATGTCGGGGGCGAGTTTTTTGGTTCCTTTTCAACGATTGGAAAAGGGACTCGCCCGGGTGGGCGAAACCAAAAGTCCCAACAGAACTCGGTAATCAGCTGAGCTCAAATCCGCCAATAACACTCAACACAGACCTAACCATCCACAAACGCGACCTGACGCACATCTCCCCCTGCGACAGGTTGTCCAGCTGCAGGCTTGTTTGTCTCAGCTCAAAGAATGTTTCTACCCACGCGGTATCTCTGTAGCCACGACGAATCGTCCTTTACGGAGATGCACCATGCACGATCAGGAAGAGCTGTCCCTTTCCCGCCGTACCCTGCTGGCAGGCGCGGTGGTGCTCGGCGTCACCGGCTCGGTACTTGGCAGCGCCAAAGCGATGGCCGGCGAGCCTGCACCGAAGAACATGGGCAAGGCGCCCGACCTGTCCAAGCTGGAGCGGGTCAAGGTCGAGCTGGTGGCGCCGCCCTTCGTCCATGCCCACGAGGCCCGCGCCAGCGGCAAGCCGAAGGTGGTGGCGTTCACCCTGACCATCGAAGAGAAGACCCTGGTGCTCGACGACGAGGGCACCGAGATCCACGCCATGACCTTCAACGGTTCGGTGCCCGGCCCGCTGATGGTGGTGCACCAGGACGACTACGTGGAACTCACCCTGGTCAACCCGGCCAGCAACAGCATGGCCCACAACATCGACTTCCATGCCGCCACCGGAGCCCTGGGCGGCGGCGCGCTGACCATCGTCAGCCCCGGCGAGCAGGTGAAGCTGCGCTTCAAGGCGACCCGCGCCGGGGTCTTCGTGTACCACTGCGCGCCGGGCGGGGCGATGATCCCCTGGCACGTGGTCTCGGGCATGAACGGCGCGATCATGGTGCTGCCGCGTGACGGCCTGAAGGACCGCGCCGGCAAGGGGCTGAAGTACGACAAGGTGTTCTACGTCGGCGAGCAGGACTTCTACGTCCCCCGTGACAAGGACGGCAAGTTCAAGCGCTACGCCAGCCCGATGGAAAGCTTCGTCGACATGCAGGCGGTGATGAAGGGGCTGATCCCCAGCCATATCGTGTTCAACGGCAAGGTCGGCGCGCTGACCGGCAAGAACGCGCTCAAGGCCAACGTCGGCGAGACGGTGCTGATCGTCCACTCCCAGGCCAACCGTGACACCCGCCCGCACCTGATCGGTGGCCACGGCGACCACGTCTGGGCCAGCGGCAAGTTCAACAACCCGCCGGAGGAAGACCTGGAAACCTGGTTCATCCCGGGCGGCGCGGCCGGAGCGGCGCTCTACACCTTCCGCCAGCCGGGCCTGTACGCCTACCTCAACCACAACCTGATCGAGGGTGTGCTGCTGGGTGCCACCGCGCACTTCCAGGTGGAGGGTGAGTGGAACGCCGACCTGATGAGCCAGATCGAGCCGCCGTCGCCGATCAAGTAAGCCCGCCGGCCGGCCCGGGAGGGCCGGCCATCCACCTTGGCCAACGGACGACACCGCCATGCACAAGGCCACCCTGATCAGCCTGCCCGTCGCCTTCGCGCTCGGTGCAGCCGTGCTGCTCCTCAACCCCCGCCACGAGCCCGAACTGGCACCGGAAACGGTGACAGTGACGGCCCGTGCCTTCACCTTCCGCCCCGCTGGCGACTACTGGCAGGATGCGCGGGCCATCGACGCGCCTGCCCGACGCGAGCAGGTGCAGCCCAGCTTCGAGGTGATGAAGTACCAGGTCAGCCAGGGCGAATACGCCCGCTGCGTGGCCGATGGCGACTGCCTGCCGCTGAGCGAAGGCGACACGCCCCGCGACGACCTGCCCCTCACCGGCGTGAGCCTGCTGGACGCGCAGTTCTATGCCGACTGGCTGACCCGCCGCACCGGGCAGCGCTGGCGCCTGCCCAGCGACGTCGAATGGGCCTTCTTCGCCGGTTCGCGCTGGGCCGACGACGCCCTGCTCATCGACGACGATGGCAGCAACCCGGCTCGGCGCTGGCTGGCGCGTTATAGCTTCGAGGCCGAGACGCGCACTGCCGAGTCGGCCCAGGCACAGGTGCGCGGCAGCCACGGGCTCAACGAATTCGGCATTGCCGACCTCGCCGGCAACGTCTGGGAATGGACCGACAGCTGCCACCACCGGGTCAAGCTGGATGGCCAGGGCGTGCAGCTCAGCCGCATCGAGGCCTGCTCGATCCGCATCGCCGAAGGCCGCCACCGCGCCGCCATCAACGACTTCGTGCGGGACGCCCGCGGCGGTGGCTGCGCCGCCGGCCAGCCACCGGACAACCTGGGTTTCCGCCTGGTCAGGGACATCCCTTGATCCCCCTCAAGTTCTGCCGCCTGCCCTAGGGGTTATGCTGCGGCGGAACCTTGGGAATCATTGCCGTGACTGCCGATCTCGCCCTCAACCGCGCCTGGCTCGCCAGCCTGCCGCCCTTCGCCAACAGCAGCCGCGAAGAGCAGGACGACATCCTCAGCCAGGCCGCCATCCTGCGCCTGCACAACGGCGACACCGTGTTCGAACAGGGAGCGCCGGCGGAGGCGTTCTACCTGCTGGTGCACGGCCGCCTCAAGGCCAGCCAGATCACCGGCGACGGCCAGCGCGTGCTGGTGCGGGTGGTCAACCCGGGCGACCTGTTCGGCTTCGTCCGCGCCCTGGGCCGTGGCGACTACCCGGCCACCGCCTGCGCCACCCAGGACAGCCTCGCCCTGGCCTGGCCGACCCGCCAGTGGGAACCGCTGCTGGCCCGGCACCCCGGCTTCGCCCTGAACACCGTGCAGGCCATCGGCGTGCGCCTGCAGGAAGCCCATGTGCGCTTTTGCGAGCTGGCCACCGAGGAGGTGGAACGCCGCGTCGCCCATACCGTGCTGCGCCTGGTGCAGCAATCCGGGCGCCCGGAGGCGGACGGCATCCGCATCGATTTCCCGGTCAGCCGCCAGGACATCGCCGAGATGACCGGCACCACCCTGCACACCGTCTCGCGCATCCTCAGCGCCTGGGAGGATCGCGGCCTGGTGCGGGGCGGCCGGCAGAAGCTGCTGGTGTGCAACCCGCAGCGGCTGATGCAGATCGCCGGTGGCGACGAGCGGGAGCCCGCCCACGAGGACGCTTGACTGCAATCAAGGCGCCCGGCGCGGGCCGTTCCTAGACTGCCGCCATCACCACGACGCCTGCCCCGCCGTGCCCCACGCCATCGGAGGCCCGCCATGCACGACAACCTCACCGAACGCACCCTGAGCGAGCTGAGCTTCAGCCTGCCCGGCAGCACTGCGCTGTTCCACGACTACAAGCTCGACTTCTGCTGCGCCGGCCAGCGCAGCCTGGGCGATGCGGCCCGCGAACAGGGCCTCGATGCCCAGCGCATCGCCGAGCAGCTGCAGGGCCTGCCGCCCGGCAGCCCCCAGGTCGACTGGCGGCTGACCAGCAACGCCGAGCTGATCGACCACATTCTCGAGCGCTACCACGCCGTCCACCGCGAACAGTTCCCGGCACTGATCCCCCTGGCCGATCGCGTCGAGAAGACCCACGCCGACCACCCGCAATACCCGGCCGGGCTCACCGCGCACCTGAGAAAGATGCAGGAGGAGCTGGAATGGCACATGTGCAAGGAGGAAAGCGTGCTGTTTCCCTGGTTGCGCCAGGGCATTCCGCTGGCCCACGTGCAGGGGCCGATCGGGGTGATGCGCCATGAGCATGACGAGCATGCGCAGTCCCTGGCGGTGCTCGCCGAGCTGACCGACGACCTCACCCCGCCGGCCGATGCCTGCAACAGCTGGCGCCGCCTCTACAGCGGGCTGGAGACGCTACGCCGCGACCTGATGCAACACATCAACCTGGAAAACAACCTGCTGTTCCTCGGCGCCAACCACCCGGCCTGAAGAACGCATCGGAGGTGCGACCCGTGACAGCCTGCCTCATCACCCCCTCGGGAGGCGGCGTGCATACTGGCTGGATTTCCCCTGCCCAGGAACGCCCCGCCATGCACGCGCATCGCGTCCACCACCAGATTCTGTGTGGCCACCACCTGTTCAACGTGCTCAACGAGGAACAGCTGGAGCACCTGCTGGCCAGCAGCGCACTGCTCAACCTGGAGAAGGGCGACAAGCTGTTCCTCCAGGGTGAGCCGGCGCACGCGTTCTACTTCGTGATCTCCGGTGCGGTGAAGATTTTCCGCCTGACCCCGGAAGGCCAGGAGAAGGTGCTGGAAGTGGTCGGCAGCCGCCAGACCTTCGCCGAAGCCATGATGCTGATGGACACCCCCGACTACGTGGCCTCGGCCCAGGCGCTGGAGCCCACCCAGGTCTACCGCTTCGCCAACCGCACCTACATGGAGCTGCTGCACAGCAACCCGCAGCTGCCCTTCTCCCTGCTCGCCACCCTGTGCGTGCGCCTGCATCGGCGGATCAACGAAATCGAGACGCTGTCGCTGAAGAACTCCACCCACCGCGTGGTGCGCTACCTGCTGACCCAGCTGAACCACCTGGGCGACGAGGCCCACCGCTTCGAGCTGCCCATGGCCAAGCAGTTGGTGGCCGGGCATCTGTCGATCCAGCCGGAAACCTTCTCCCGCGTGCTGCGCCGGTTGATCGACGAGCACATCATCGACCTGGACGGGCGCACCGTGCAGGTGCTCGATATCCCCCGCCTGGAACAGTTCGAGTAAGCCATGCGCCAGTGCCTGTACTGCCAGCATGAAAGCGGCGACGACCACGACGACGACTGCCCCCAGTGCGGCATGTCGCTGCCGATCGGCCAGGAACTGGCGCGCCAGCGCCGGCTGCAGCGCTTCCGCTGGTACTGCGTGATGCTCGCGGTGTTCTGCCTGGCGATGATGCTCTGGCTGCCACGCTAAAGCCCCCCCATCGAGCCAATCCCGTAACCCGTAGGATGGGTAGAGCACAGCGAAACCCATCAAGGCCGTGCACCGAAGCAGCATGGGTTTCGTACCTCTACCCATCCTACGGCTGCCATGCTCCCAACCATCAGGCTGCCCTCGCCTTGTAGGATGGGTAGAGCACAGCGAAACCCATCAAGTCCGAGCGCCAAAGCAGCATGGGTTTCGTACCTCGCGGAACGCCGCCCGCCCCATCCCACGAATACCTCTTCGACGCCCCCAACCTTGCGGTGCTCACCCCTGCCGACGGGTGAGCTGGCGGTAGAGCTGGGGCAGGCGCACGGGGAGTTGCGCCGGGTCGTTGATCAGCAGGTGGCCCTGGCTGCCGAACAGGTAGGGCAGGTAGTCCGCCGCTTCGCGGTCGATGGTGATGCAGAACGGCAGCAGCCCGGCGCGGCGTGCTTCAAGCACGGCCTGGCGGGTGTCTTCGACGCCGTAGCGGCCTTCGTAGCGGTCCAGGTCGTTGGGCTTGCCGTCGGTGAGGATCAGCAGCAGGCGCTGGCGTTCCTTGCGCTCCAGCAGCAATTGCGTGGCGCGGCGGATGGCGGCGCCCATGCGCGTGTAGTAGCCGGGGCGCAGCGCGCGGATGCGGCCGCGCACGCGGTCGTCGTGGCGTTCATCGAAGCTTTTCAGCTGGGTCATGCGCACCTGGTGGCGGCGCAACGAGGAGAAGCCGTAGAACGCGAAGCGGTCGCCCACCGCCTGCAGCGCTTCACCGAACAGCAGCAGGCTGTCGCTGATCAGGTCGATGACCCGGTGCTGGTTGTCGATGTGCGCATCGGTGGACATGGACAGGTCCGCCAGCAGCAGGCAGGCAAGGTCACGCCGGGCCTGCCGGCGTTCGCGGAACAGCCCCGGCTCGCTGCAGGCGCCCAGGCGCCGCTCGACGCTGAAGTCCAGCCAGGCGTCGAGGTCGAGCTCCGTGCCCTGGGGTTGGCGATGCAACCACTGCGGCTGCTGGCGCAGGCTTTCGAACTGCCGGCGCAGGCGCCGGGCGATGGGCGCCAGAGCATCCGGCAACGGTGCCGGCTGGGCATCACGCGGCAGCATCGGCTGCAGGCAGACATGGTCGGCGAGTAGTTGCTGGCGGCGATGATCCCACTCCGGCAGGCGGATGCCTTCGCCCAGGGGAATGTCGTCGAACTCGGCGGCGGGCAGGTCGAGGTCGAGCTTCAGCCCGCCGCCCTTCTTCTGCCGCTGCCGCGACAGGCTGAGGTGGTCCAGATCGTCCGCGACCTTGGCCGCATCCAGGTCTTCGCTGTCGTCACCGGCGCGGTCCAGCTCGACGTGCTCGGACCAGCTGAACAGGTTCTCCAGACGGAACAGCAGCAGGCCGCCGCGACCGGGGTCCTGCCCGGTGCGTTCGGCCCGTTTGCGTGCCTGGCCCTTGGCCTCGCTGTGGGCGGAGCGGCCCTGCTCGTCACCGTCCACCAGTTCGGCATGCTGTGGCGCGGCCAGGCGTTGCGGCGGGTAGAGCCACAGTGGCAGCGGCCAGGGGGCCTTCTCGCTGCGCGGCAGGCGCTCGAGGCTGCCCGGCTTGTGCAGGGCCTGTTGCAGCGCGCGCTCCAGGGCCGCTTCGGCTGGGGGCAAGGCGGCGGGGTCGGGACGCAGGCTCAGCAGCGCCTCCACCAGGCGCTGGTAGCGCGGGCGCAGCAGCGGGTAGCGTTCGAGCACGGCGAGGGTCCAGGCCTGGTTGTCCCGCGCCCAGTGGCGCATCGGCTGGCTGTGGGCGGCCAGCAGCGCCAGCCAGCGGTACAGCTCGCGGTTCAGTTCGGCATCGGGGTAGACGGCCAGCTGCGCGGGCAGGCGCAGGGAGTCGGCATCGAACCAGGCCACCGGCAATTGCTGGCAGGTACCGGCCACCTGTTGCAGCAGGCTGCGGCGCACCAGCAGCTCGCGGGCGCTGGCCGCTTCCACACCGACACCGGCCTCGCCGCCGGTGCCGCGGAACAGCAGGAGCAGGCTGCGGCGCATGGCGTCCAGGGGCACGGCCGCCTCGTCGAATTCAGGGCTGGCACGGCGGGTGATGAAGCGGTGCCAGGCGCGGCCGAAGCCTTCTTCGACTTCGAGGTGAAGGGTCATGGGCACCTGCCTCCTGGGAGAGGGTTGAGGGCAAGGAGTGATTCGAGCCACCGGCAGATGCGGCCTGCCGGTGGCTGCGATAACGCGAAAGGCCCGTCGCAGAAGGACGGGCCTGGATCGGTATGCCCTCAGTTCATCTGCACCTCCCCCACGGCAACGCGGCCGCGCTGACGGAAGCTGAACAGGTAGCAGATGAGCCCGATGAGGAAACCCACGCCGGCGTACAGGCGCAGCCAGAAGAAGACCTTCAGCTGGTCGACCGTGGCCATGAACGGCAGCGCGGCGCCATCGGCCGGCATGCGCTGCAGCCAGATCTGCACGATGCCGGCAGCGGTGAGCAGCAGGGTGATCAGCAGCATGGAGATGGTCATCAGCCAGAAGCCCCAGATCTCCAGGCTCTGGGCCCGGGCGTCGGGTGCTTCACCGATGCCCCGCAGGCGCGGCATGGCGTAGCTGATCATGGTCATGACGATCATCGCGTAGGCACCGTAAAAGGCCAGGTGGCCGTGGGCGGCGGTGAGTTGCGAGCCGTGGGTGTAGTAGTTGACCGGCGCGAGGGTGTGCAGGAAGCCCCAGACGCCGGCGCCGAGGAAGGCGGTGACGGTGGTGCCCAGGGCCCAGAGCGAGGCGGCCTTGTTGGGGTGCTCGCGGCGACGACGCCTGACCATGTTGAAGGCGAACAGCACCATGGCGAAGAACGGCAGCGGTTCCAGTGCGGAGAAGATCGAGCCGAGCCACAGCCAGACGGTCGGAGCGCCGATCCAGAAGTAGTGGTGGCCGGTGCCGATGATGCCGGTGATCAGGGCCATGGCGATGATCACGTAGAGCCACTTCTCGACGACTTCGCGGTCGACGCCGGTGATCTTGATCAGCACGAAGGCCAGCATCGAGCCCATGATCAGTTCCCACACGCCTTCCACCCACAGGTGCACGACCCACCACCAGTAGTACTTGTCGCGGGCCAGGTTCTCCGGGTTGTAGAAGGAGAACAGGAAGAACACGGCGAGGCCCACCAGGCCGGTCATCATCACCACGCTGACGGCGGTCTTGCGGCCCTTGAGCAGGGTCATGCCGATGTTGAAGAGGAAGCCCAGCGCGACGACCACGATGCCCATCTTGGTGATGGTGGGCTGTTCGAGGAACTCCCGGCCCATGGTCGGCAGCAGCTCGTTGCCGGTCATCTTCGCCAGGCCCGCATAGGGCACCAGCAGGTAGCCGAGGGTGGTCAGCACGCCGGCGGCGGCGAACACCCAGAACAGCACGATGGCCAGTTTCGGGCTGTACAGCTCGCGGTCGGCCTCTTCGGGAATCAGGTAGTAGGCCGCCCCCATGAAGGCGAACAGCAGCCAGACGATCAGCAGGTTGGTGTGCACCATGCGGGCGACGTTGAAGGGGATGAGCGGGAACAGGAAGTCACCGACGACGTACTGCAGGCCCATGATCAGGCCGAAGAGGATCTGCCCGACGAAGAGCATCAGGGCGAACACGAAGTACGGTTTGGCGACCGCCTGCGAGGCGAATTTCAGGTAGGGATTGCCCGGGGTCATGATCAACCCTCCTTGTTCGGCGGCCAGTTGTTGGTATCGATCTTCGAGGTCCAGCGCAGGAACGCGGCGAGGTCGGACACCTCCTGGTCGCTGAGGTTGAACTGCGGCATCTGCCGGCGGCCGGGCACGCCCAGCGGCTGCATCTTCATCCAGGCCGCGAGGAAGGTGTCGAAGGCTTCGTCACCGCCACGGCGGATCACCACGTTGCCCAGTTCCGGCGCGAAGTAGGCGCCCTCGCCAAGGATGGAATGGCAGCCGACGCAGTTGTTCTGCTCCCACACCAGCTTGCCGCGCACCACCGACTCGGTGAGCGCGCCCTGGTTGGTGCGTTTGGGGAAGGTGGTCTCTGTGTGATAGGTCAGGGCGAGGAATACCAGGAAGAAGAAAACGCCTCCTCCCAGGTAGATGTTCCTCGCCATACCTTTAGTGAATGTCTCTGACATGGGCCCTCCTGGGTCACGGTTGCGTGGCCATTGTAGGAACCGCCCCCAGGCACCTCGCTTGATGGCAATCAAGAAAGACCGATTGTTCCAGTCAGGTATTTTTCCTGAGAAAAATCAGGGTATTGCGTGCAGGGCGAAGATCACCCCGGTGAGCAGCAGCGGCCAGCCGAGCAGCAGCGAACGCCACAGCCGAGGGCCGTGCCCCAGCTCCATGAAGTGCAGGGCGATGAGCCAGGCCTTGCCCAGGCCGAGCAGGAGGATCACTGCCACCGGCAGCAGCGCCGCGGGCTCGCGATGCCCCAGCCAGACCCCGGCGACGGACATGGGCAGCATCGCCAGCCAGGCCAGCAGCAGCGCCTTCATGACCCGGGCGCCAGCACGTAGACCAGCGGGAACAGCACCACCCAGACCAGGTCGACCATGTGCCAATACAGAGCGCCGGATTCCAGCCCGCCGAGTTCGCCGTCACGGTAGGCGCCGCGCAGGCAACGCAGGAGCATCCAGCCGAGGATCACCAGCCCCAGCCACACATGCAGGAAGTGGAAGCCGGTGATCAGCCAGAACAGGGTGAAGAAGGTGCTGTATTCCAGGCCCAGCCCGAGCGTGGCGAGGTGGTGGTACTCGGAGGCTTTCAATGCCACATGGACCAGCCCCAGCAGCACGGCGACACCCAGCAGGATGGCCGCCTGGCCCTGCCGCTGGCGACGCACCCGCAGCACCGCCAGGGCCGCGCAGAAACCGGCGCTGAGCAGCGTCAGGGTCAGCGCCAGGGCGATGGACAGGTCCAACTGCGTACGGCCGGCGCGGAAGCCTTCCACGTCCAGGCGCTGGGCCACGGCGAAGGCGACGATGAGGATGGCGAAGACGGTCAGCTCGGCGAGGATGAAGAACCACATCGCCAGGTCGCCCGGCAGGCGCCGGGCGCTGGCAGCGGCATCAGGCGAAGTGGACATCGACCAGGTCCATCAACGCGGCGACCGTGGCTTTGTCATCCGACAATGGTTCGGCCAGAGCGGCCCGGCAGGCGTCACGGGGAGCCACGCCAGCGTTGAGCAGGCGTGCGGCGAGCACCAGCAGGCGCGTGGAGCAGACCTCCTCCAGCTCCTGGCGGCCGAGCCGGCGCAGGGCAGTACCCAGTTGCACCAGGCGCTGCGCCAGCTCCGGCGCGACACCGGCTTCGCGGACGATGATGCCGGCTTCCGCGTCGGGCGTCGGGTAGTCGAAGCGCAGGGCGACGAAGCGCTGGCGGGTGCTGGGCTTCATGCCCTTGAGCAGGTTCTGGTAGCCGGGGTTGTACGACACCACCAGCATGAAGCCGGGCGGTGCCACCAGGGATTCGCCGGTGCGCTCGATGAACAGTTCGCGGCGATCGTCCGCCAGGGGGTGCAGCACCACCACGGTGTCCTGGCGCGCTTCTACCACTTCGTCGAGGTAGCAGATGCCGCCCTCGCGCACCGCGCGGGTCAGCGGGCCGTCCTGCCACCAGGTGCCGTCGCTGCCGATCAGGTGGCGGCCGACCAGGTCCGCCGCCGACAGGTCGTCGTGGCAGGCCACGGTGTACAGCGGTCGGTTCAGGCGCTGGGCCATGTGCTGGACGAAGCGGGTCTTGCCGCAACCGGTGGGGCCCTTGATCAGCACCGGCATGCCCTGGGCGGCGGCCTCGGTGAAGAGCGCCACCTCGTTGCCGGTCGGCTGGTAGAAGAGCGGCGGGATGTTCTGGGCAGGGGCGTTCTGGACAGGGGCGTTCATGGCGGGGCGACTCTCCGTTCGGGTTACGGCTGGGCACGCTAGCCAGCCCGGCCGAGGGGCTCAAGCGCGATGCGCGAAGTTCTTGATCGCCATCAAGCGGTGCCCCAGCGGAGCGCTCCTAGAATCGCCGCAGACGCCGGGAAAAACCGGCGCAACCGACCGGCGCACAGGCGCCCAGCCCTGAGGAGACGTTCATGAACAAAGCACTGGTTGCCCTGCTGCTCGGCGGGCTGCTGGCCCAGGCCAACGCCATGGCCAGCCCCGGTGAAGAGCTGTTCAAGGCCAAGTCGTGCGTGGCCTGCCATGCCATCGACAAGCAGGTGCTGGGCCCACCCTTCCAGAAGGTGGCGGCCAAGTACGGCGCCGACGGCGCAGCGCATATCAGCCACAGCATCCTCACCGGCAGCAAGGGCGTGTGGGGCCCCATCCCGATGCCGGCCAACGCCGTCAGCGAGGCAGAGGCCAAGGCCCTCGCCGAGTGGATCGTCACCCTCCAGTAACCCCGCTGCATGCGGTCGACGCATCCGCCGTCGGCCGCTTCCCCTCAATGGCCGGCTGAGCCTCCTGGTTCAGTGGTGGGCGCTGCTCGCCCACCATGGCCACCCTCGCCTTCTCCCGTTCTCATCGTTCGATAGCATCACCCCGGGCATTGCTGGAGTTCTGCCTGCCGCTCCCCGCCCCATGGGTTTCGCTTCGCTCGCGGAACGCCGCCCGACGCATCCTACGAAAGCCGCTACGCCCTGGGCTGTGCTGCGCGCACCTGGCCGGCAAACGCCCTGACCGCCCTGCCCCGGCCCCTGCGCCTGAAATCACCTCACGCCATCCCCGCAGCGCTCGCCTCGCCTGTTAGAAACCCCTTCACAAACCCGGGCACGCCTTCGTCCTGCTTGCTCCGGCCGGTCTGGCAAGGACTGCCAGTGCAGCACCGTCGCCACCGGCATTTAGAAGGATCAAGGAATGGTTATGGCGAGCAACCTGGACGCGAGCCTGGAGCAGGGCACGCAGCGGAGACTGCTATGGAAATTTCTCATCGACCACGAACCCCTGATGCGCAAGCGCTGCCAGCAACTGACGCGCAACCCCCACGATGCGGAGGACGCCCTCAGCGAGCTGCGCCTGCGCCTGTTCACCCTGCTGCTGCGCGAACCCGGGCGGCTGGAGGCTGTGGATAACGTGCCGGCCTGGCTGCGTCGGGTGGCCAGCAACCACTGCATCGACCGGCTGCGCAGCACACCCTCGACCTGCAACCTCGACTGGCTCGACCAGCAGTTGCACGACAACGCCGCCTGGCAGCCGCAGCAGCTCGGCCCCGAGCGCCAGGCCTGCCTGCAGGAGGCGGTGGAGGTGCTGGACAAGGCGCTGCACCGGCTGCCGCCCAAGCTCGGCCAGGCCCTGGAGCAGCACTGCATCTGCGGTGTGGAGTACGTGGACCTGGCCGGCCTGCTGCACGTCAGCGAGCCCAACCTGCGCAAGCGCGTGCAGCTGGCGCGCCGGCAGTTGCGGGACTGGCTGGGCACCCTGTGCGAGGCGGGTAACGAGGGCTGAGAGGTGAAGCGGAAAGCCCGCCCCATAGGGGCGGGCCGACCGATCAGAAGTTGCCGATGGGGTAGGCGGTGTTGATGGTCCAGAGCCCCCCGATGTTGTTGAGGTAGCCGCCGATGGTGAAGGGGTTGCCGTCCTCGCCGACGCAGTAGTTCACCGCCCCCACCGAAGGCGCTGAAGGCCCGGTGAAGAAGTTGGCGCCGCCAACGGGGCCCACAGCCTGGATGGGGTGGGTGTAGGCGTAGCGGATCGATTCGACGACCTGCACCTGGGTGCAACTGTCAGGGTAGAAGGTCGAGACCCCGGGTGCGGCCTTGGCCACCCAGACCCCAGCATTGGCTACCTGGATGCCACGACCGAGGTAACGATATGGCGCGGGGTGGTTGATGCCCGGCTGCACGAAGAAATCTCGCCCCGCAGTAATGCGTGCAGCGAAAGGTGCTGCGGGACCTCCCAGGACCGGATCATGGTTACCGGGGCGGGAGTGAAAGCCCACCGCTGCGCCTGCCCCGTTGATCTCACCGCAGAAGATGTGGCGCTGGTTGATCTGCGGGTTTATCCGGCTATTGGGCAGTCCACCGCCTATCTGCACCGGCAGCGGGTTGACCCCGGGCGCATTGGCTGTGCAGTTGATCTGGGCAAGGGCCGGCAGGCTGCAGCAGGCAGCCAGCAGCCCCAGGGGCAGGGTTTTCTTGAAGCATTCCATGGCGGATCTCCTTTACTTGGCTGGGCGGTAGGTGCCCAGCAGCAATGACGGGAGGCCGCCGCATCCGTGACGCCGCCCCGGCATGCCGTGAAAGGACTTCACAGGTCGGCGGGGCGACCGTCATGGAAGCAGGCCCGGACAGGTGTCGGGGCCGTAACGGAACCAAGGAGAAGGGAACCATGACTACTTTCAACGTGAACTTCGCTGTCGACGACATGGAGGGCAAGACCGTGCTGGTCTTCCTCAAGCCGCAGAACCCGCAGCGCGACTACCGCATCCACGCCTGGCAGGTGCTCACCGGCTCGGCCGGGGCGACCGAGTCGTTCGACTACGAGGCGGTGATCGAGACCGACGTCTCCAGCAATGGCGAGAAGGCCGGCAACCTGATCGTCTCCGGGCGCAAGGCCACCCTGCCCGGCGGCCTGTTGCAGGCCGTCAGCCCCGGCGGCCTGTCGCCGCAGCTGGAACCGGCGGCCACCTCGCTGGCCCAGGAAAAACTCACCCCGCAGCAGTGCGGCGTGATCAACAAGACCAACCCCTACATCCAGTTCGACAGCAACTGGTACGTCAACGGCCGCCCGGTGGTGACCATGCCCAAGGTGGACTCGCGCATGACCGTGAGCTTCGAGTACGAGCCCAATTTCTACTTCATGGTGGCCACGCCGCCCATGATCGGGCAGACCTACATCGTGCAGAACTTCTCGGACATGACCCAGTACGTGGCGCCCATCACCGCCACCGAAGTGGACGTGACCCTGAGCCGCCCGAATGGCCTGTGGACCTTCGACTTCCTGTCGCGTTGAAGCCCGCTCGACCCTGCATGAAAAAGCCCCCGGCGAGCGATCGCCGGGGGCTTTTCCTTCAGCGGGCTACCGGGCCGAAGCCCGGGCTACGACGCTCACAATTAATCGGCAAAGTGACCGCTCCTGATCCATCATCAACGCCTGCCCAGGCAGGTGCCGGGGCTATGACGGAACCAAGGAGACAGGGACCCATGATGGTTTTCAACGTGCATTTCGATGTGGAGGACATGGAGGGGAAAACCGTTCTGGTCTTCCTCAAGCCGCAGAATCCGCAGCGCGACTACGACATCCATGCCTGGCGGGTACTGACGGGTTCGGCGGGGGCTACGGAGCGGTTCAGCTACGAGGACCGGATCGAGACCGATCTCTCCAGCACGGGCAATGCCCCGGATGAACAGATCATCTCCGCACGCGTGGCCGTCCAGCCCGGCCAGCTGCTGCAGGCGGTCAGCCCGGCGGGGCTGTCTCCGCGCCTGCAACCGGCCCCCACATCGCTGGCACAGGAAAAGCTCACCCCGCAGCAGTGCGGCGTGATCAACCAGACCAACCCCTTCATCCAGTTCACGTGCAACTGGTATGTCGGCGGCCACCCGGTGGTGAGCATGCCCAAGGTGGACCTGAACATGACGGTGAGCTTCGAGATGATGCCGGGGCACTTCTACTTCATGGTGGCCTCCCCACCGCTGGCGGGGCAGACCTACATCGTGCAGAACTTCTCGGACATGACCCAGTACGTGGCGCCCATCACCGCCACCGAGGTGGACGTGAACCTGAGCCGCCCGGGCGGTTTGTGGAGCTTCGACTTCAGCGCCAGCTGAAGCCGTCTGGCGAGGAGCCCGGCGAGCGATCGCGGGGCTTCCCGCCTTCCGGTTGCATCTATGAACGGCCATCAACCGGCAACACGGCCGCTCCTGGCACATGATCAGCGTTCACCCGGTTCGCGGGCCCGATGGAGAAGGGATATGAACGACAAAGTCACGATCACTATCGATGACCAGGACCTCAAGGCGTTGAAGAGCACGGAATACACACTCGTCACATTCAAAAAAATCACCGGTGCCCCCCTCCTGAACCCGGTCTGGTGCTCACCGCCCTTCTCGGAGCCGCCCACATTCATCGACTTCAACGCCAACAGTCCCTACCTCGACTACGAGCCCGGCAAAGACTCCACGCCTTTCAAGCTGGACGGTTGGGCGCGAAGTTTTCCGCTCTACGAGGCAACGCCGCTGACGAAGCGGGACAAGTCGGAGGACTGACCCGGGCGGGAGAAACGAAAAAGCCCCTGGCGATCACTCGCCAGGGGCTTTTCATTGCCGTTCAGCTTAGAGCGGCTTGCCGCGGTTGCCGTGGGCGGCGACGAAGGCCTGGATGGTCTTCAGGTCGTTGGCCAGGACGGTGCAGCGTTCTTCGCGCTGGAACAGGTCGGCGAGGTGCGGCGGCAGCGCCGGGACCGCGTCGATGCCGGCCTTCTCCACCGCTTCCGGGAATTTGACCGGGTGCGCGGTGCCGAGGGTGACCATGGGGGTGGACAGGCTGCGACGGCATTCGCGGGCGGCGCGTACGCCGATGGCGGTGTGCGGGTCCAGCAGCTCGCCGCATTCCTTGTAGACCTCGGTGATGGTCTCGCAGGTCTGCTCGTCGTTGACGGCCAGGGAGTCGAACAGCTTGCGCGCTTCGGTCCAGCGGTCGTCCTCGACGCTGAAGCCGCCGCCCTGCTTGAAGGTGTCCATCAGCCCGGCGATGGCGGCGCCGTTGCGGCCGTGCAGGTCGAACAGCAGGCGCTCGAAGTTGGACGAGACCATGATGTCCATGGACGGCGATAGGGTCGGGTGCAGGGTGTCCTTGACGTAGCGGTTGCCGCTCATGAAGCGGTGCAGGATGTCGTTGCGGTTGGTGGCGACGATCAGTTGGCTGATCGGCAGGCCCATGTTGCGCGCCAGGTAGCCGGCGAAGATGTCGCCGAAGTTGCCGGTGGGCACCGAGAAGGCCACGGAACGGGCCGGGCCACCGAGCTGCAGGGCGGCGTGGAAGTAGTAGACGATCTGGGCCATGATCCGCGCCCAGTTGATCGAGTTGACCGCGACCAGGCGGGTGCCCTTGAGGAAGCCCTGGTCGGCGAAGCTGGCCTTGACCATCTCCTGGCAGTCGTCGAAGTTGCCTTCCACGGCGATGTTGTGGATGTTCTCGCCGAGGATGGTGGTCATCTGCCGGCGCTGCACCTCGGACACACGGTTGTGCGGGTGCATGATGAAGATGTCGACGTGCTCGCAGGCCTTGCAGCCTTCGATGGCGGCAGAACCGGTGTCACCGGAGGTGGCGCCCATGATCACCACGCGCTCGCCGCGCTTGGACAGCACGTGGTCGAGCAGACGGCCCAGCAGCTGCAGGGCGAAGTCCTTGAAGGCCAGGGTCGGGCCGTGGAACAGCTCCAGCACCCACTCGTTGCCGTTCAGCTGGCGCAGCGGCGCCACGGCGTTGTGGGCGAAGACACCGTAGGTCTCCTCGAGGATCTTCTTGAAATCGGCATCGGCGATGCTGCCGGCAACGAACGGGCGCATCACGCGGAAGGCCAGCTCGTGGTACGGCAGGCCGGCCCAGGAGGCGATCTCTTCCTGGGTGAAGCGCGGCAGGTTTTCCGGTACGTAGAGGCCGCCGTCGCTGGCCAGGCCAGCCAGCAGCACGTCTTCGAAGTTCAGGGCCGGGGCCTGGCCGCGGGTACTGATATAGCGCATTTCTTCAAACCTTCGGTTCGAGCTTGAAGCTTGAAGCTTGAAGCTTGAAGCAGTGCGGCTTCCAGCTTCCGGCTTCCGGCTTCCGGCTCCTGATTAATTGAGCTGTTCGACGCGGATGCGGACTACGCTGCCGACCACGTCGTCGAGGGCTTCCAGTGCGGCGATGGCGTCGTTAACGCGCGCTTCGACGACCCGGTGGGTAACCAGGATCATCGGCACCAGTCCGTCCTGCTCTTCGACTTCCTTCTGCATGATGGATTCGATGTTGATGCCGCGCTCGGACAGGATGGTGGCCACCTGGGCCAGTACGCCCGGGTGGTCCTTGGCCTGGATGCGCAGGTAGTACGCGCTCTCGCAGGCGTCGATCGGGAGGATCGGGTGGTCGGACAGCGAATCCGGCTGGAAGGCCAGGTGCGGTACGTGGTTCTCCGGGTCGGCGGTCAGCGCGCGGACCACGTCCACCACGTCGGCGACCACGGCGGAAGCGGTGGGCTCCATGCCGGCGCCGGGGCCGTAGTAGAGGGTGCTGCCGGCGGCGTCGCCATTGACCATCACGGCGTTCATCACGCCGTTGACGTTGGCGATCAGGCGGTCGGCCGGGATCAGGGTCGGGTGCACGCGCAGCTCGATGCCCTTGTCGGTGCGGCGGGCCACGCCCAGGTGCTTGATGCGGTAGCCCAGGGCCTCGGCGTAGTTGACGTCGGCGCTGGTGAGTTTCGAGATGCCTTCGGTGTAGGCCTTGTCGAACTGCAGCGGGATGCCGAAGGCGATGGAAGCGAGGATGGTCAGCTTGTGCGCGGCATCGATGCCTTCGACGTCGAAGGTCGGGTCGGCTTCGGCGTAGCCCAGGGCTTGCGCTTCCTTGAGCACGTCATCGAAGGCACGGCCTTTTTCGCGCATCTCGGTGAGGATGAAGTTGCCGGTGCCGTTGATGATGCCGGCCAGCCAGTTGATGCGGTTGGCGGACAGGCCTTCGCGGATCGCCTTGATCACCGGGATGCCACCGGCGACGGCAGCTTCGAAGGCGACGATGACGCCCTTCTCGCGGGCCTTGGCGAAGATTTCGTTGCCGTGCACGGCGATCAGCGCCTTGTTGGCGGTGACCACGTGCTTGCCGTTGTCGATGGCCTTGAGCACCAGGTCGCGGGCCAGGGTGTAGCCCCCGATCAGCTCGATGACGATGTCGATTTCCGGGTTGTCGGCCAGGGCGAAGATGTCGGCGGTAATGGGGGTGGTACCGGTTTCACACTTCGGGTTGGGGCGACGAGCAGCGATCTGGGCAACTTCGATTCCACGCCCGGCGCGGCGGGCAATCTCCTCGGCGTTGCGTTTGAGTACGTTGAAGGTGCCGCCACCGACGGTCCCCAGGCCACAGATGCCTACTTTTACCGGCTTCACGCTGAACTCCCCATCTTCACTGCGAAAAACGGCCGGGCATGGTCCCGGCCGTGGAAAAGAGCCGCACTTTACGAAGCGGCTGATTTTTGGTCAATCGATGCGCTGCGCGCAGAGCCCGTGTTACTTGGCTTCCAGGGCGATCTTGGCCAGTTGCGGGGCCGGCTGGTAGCCCGGGATCATCTGGCCGTTGCCGAGGACGATGGCCGGCGTGCCGTTGACGCCGATCAGCTGGCCCAGCTCGAACTGCTTGGCCACCGGGTTATCGCAGGTGGCCGAGGGGAGCTCTTCGCGGGACTTGGCCTTGTTCATCGCCGCCTGGCGGTCCTTGCTGCACCAGACGCTGACCAGGCTGTTGTAGCCGTGGCTGCCGAGGCCCTGGCGCGGGAAGGCGACGTAGCGCACTTCGATGCCGCGACGGTTGAGCTCGGGCACTTCGCTGTGCAGTTTCTGGCAGTAGCCGCAATCGGTGTCGGTGAACACGGTGATGTGCGCCTTGGCCGGCTCCTTGGGTGCGAAGACCACCATCTCGCTTTCGGGGATGGCGTTGATCTCCTTGGCGATGGAGCGGCTCTCGGACTGCTCGGTGAGGTTCACCGGCTTGCCGTCCTTCACGTGGTACAGGTAGCCCTGCATCAGGTACTGGCCGTCGGCGCTGGTGTAGAGCATGCGACCGCCCTTGAGCTGCACCTGGTAGATGCCGCTCATGGGGCTTTCGCCGATGGACTCGATGGGCAGGCCCAGCTCAAGGCCGCTGAGGGTCTTGCGGATGGCCTGGTCCGGATCGTCGGCAAGGCTGAATGTGCTGACCAGGCCAAGGGCCATGGCTGCGAAAAGACGGGTCACACGCATGGTTACTCCTGTGGAGCGGGGACATTCGGGCGGATGCCGAAGATTATCACAGAAGCCCCGAAGCACCGCGCCATGGAGCCGAACGGAGGTGCAGCGGGGATATCCGGTGCATGCAGGGCACGAACGGCGGCCCTTTTCCGGCTCAGCCGCGCGGGTGGTGGCGGGCGTGCAGGTCCTTGAGGCGGGCCTGGGCGATGTGGGTGTAGATCTGCGTGGTGGAGAGGTCGGCATGCCCCAACAGCATCTGCACCACACGCAGGTCGGCGCCGTGGTTGAGCAGGTGGGTGGCGAAGGCGTGGCGCAGGGTGTGGGGCGACAGCGACTTGACGATGCCGGCGACCTTGGCCTGGTGCTTGATGCGGTACCAGAAGGTCTGCCGGGTCATCTGTTCGCCGCGCTGGCTGGGGAACAGCACGTCGCTGGGCTTGCCGTCGAGCAGGAAGGGCCGCGACTCGCGGACGTAGCGCTCGACCCAGGCGATGGCTTCTTCGCCGAGCGGCACCAGGCGCTCCTTGCTGCCCTTGCCGAAGACCTTGACCACGCCCTGGCGCAGGTTGACCTGTTCCAGGGTCAGGCCCACCAGCTCGCTGACCCGCAGGCCGCAGGCGTAGAGCACTTCGAGCATGGCGCGGTCACGCAGGCCGATGGGGTCGTCCAGTTCGGGGGCGTCGAGCAGGGCTTCGACGTCCGCCTCGGACAGCGACTTGGGCAGCGGGCGCCCGAGCAGCGGCAGGTCCACCTGCAGGGTGGGGTCTTCGATGATCAGCCCCTCGCCCAGCAGGAAGCGGTAGAAGCCCCGCGCCCCGGAGAGGAAGCGCGCGGTGGAGCGGGCCTTGTAGCCCCGCTCCAGGCGCCAGGCGAGGTGGTCGAGGATCAGGTCGCGGCCGGCGTGCTGCAGGCTCGCGCCGCGCTCCACCGCCCAGGCGTTGAAATGCGCCAGGTCGCTGCGGTAGGCGGAGCGGGTGTGGGGCGAAAGCCCCTTCTCCAGCCACAGGGCGTCGAGGTAACGGTCGATCAGGGGGTGGTCGAGGGCAGGCATGACGGAACGCTGGCGGGATGAACGGCGTCTAGTCTTCCACAAGCGTCCCGACCTTCACCAGCGACAAGGAGTCCTGATGGACGAAACCGCAATCCTCCTCGCCCTCGGCGGCATCGGCCTGGCCGCCCTCGGCAGCCAATGGCTGGCCTGGCGCCTGCGCCTGCCAGCCATTCTCTTCCTGCTGCTCTCGGGCATTCTCGCCGGGCCGGTGCTGGGGGTGCTGGACCCGCAGGCGCTGTTCGGCCCGCTGCTGTTCCCCCTCACCTCCCTGGCGGTGGCGCTGATCCTCTTCGAAGGCAGCCTGACGCTGCACCTTTCCGAGTGGAAGGAAATCGGCACCGTGGTGCGCCGCATGGTGACCCTGGGCGCGCTGGTGACCTGGGCGGTGATCGCGCTGGCAACGCACCTGCTGCTGGGTTTCGCCTGGGACCTGGCGCTGCTGTTCGGCTCTCTGACCCTGGTCACCGGCCCCACGGTGATCGTGCCGATGCTCCGCGTGGTGCGCCCGCGCAGCTCCATCGCCAACATCCTGCGCTGGGAAGGCATCGTCATCGACCCCATCGGCGCGCTGCTGGCGGTGGTGGTGTTCAGCTTCATCGTCAGCCGCGACCAGGGCGGCTGGAGCCAGAGCCTGGCGACCTTCGCCAGTGTGATCGCCTGCGGCTGCCTGCTCGGCGCCTTCGGCGGCTGGGCCTTCGGCACGGTGCTGCGGCGCCACTGGCTGCCCGAGTACCTGCAGAACCTGGCGGCCCTGGCCGCGGTGCTGGGCGTGTTCATCGGCGCCAACCTGCTGGTGCACGAATCCGGCCTGCTGGCGGTGACTGTGATGGGCATGGGCCTGGCCAATATGCGCGGGGTGGATATCAAGCCGATCCTGCACTTCAAGGAAAACCTCAGCGTGCTGCTGATTTCCGGGCTGTTCATCCTGCTCGCGGCGCGCCTCGACCTGGCCGCGCTGGTCGCCCTGGGGCCGGCGACGCTGGCGCTGCTGGCGGTGATCCAGTTCATCGCCCGGCCATTGAATGTCGGTCTCTGCACCCTCGGCTCGCCGCTGGGCTGGCGCGAGCGCGCGCTGCTGGCCTGGATCGCACCACGGGGAATAGTCGCCGCAGCGGTATCGGCGATCTTCGCCCTGCGCCTGCAGCAACATGGCAATGACCAGGCGCACCTGCTGGTGCCGCTGACCTTCCTGGTGATCATCGGCACCGTGGTGCTGCAGAGCGCCACCGCGCGCCCGCTGGCGCGCCTGCTGAAGGTGGCCGAGCCGGCCCCGGCGGGCTTCCTGATCATCGGTGCCAACCCGGTGGCGCGAGAGATCGGCAAGGCCCTTCAGCACCTGGGCAGCCGCGTGCTGCTCACCGATTCGAGCTGGGAGAACATCCGCGCCGCACGTATGGACAACCTGCCCACCTACTTCGGCAACCCCACCTCGCAGCACGCCGATGCGCACCTCGACCTGGTGGGGCTGGGCCACCTGCTGGCGCTCTCCCCTTCCAGTGAGATGAACGCCCTGGCCTGCATGCGCTTCCGCCACGACTTCCCGGCGCTGCGCCGCTTCACCCTGCCCAGCGGTGCGGAAAGCCGGCGCACCGACAAGCACCGCGCCAGCGACCAGGTACGTGGGCGGCCCCTGGGCCGCCCGGCGCTCAGTTATCCACAGTTCGCCAGCAAGCTCGCCCGGGGTGCGGAGGTGCGCACCACCACCCTCACCGCCACTTTCGATTGGGCGGCGTACCAGGCGTTGCATGGCGAACGCGCCATCCTGCTGCTGGCCCGGGACCCTCGCGGCTGGGTGCACCTGGCGAGTACGGAAGCGCCTCTTGAACCGGATGCCGGCTGGAGCCTGGTGGCATTGATCGAGGAGGACGCCGGAGCCTCCGGGCCTGTGGATATAAAGACGTCCCAGGGTTAGTACGAAAAATCGTCGAGCCAGCACACGGACCAGCGGTCATGTAAGCCTATCCTTTGTTGGGTGACAGCCTCTTCCTACGAGAGGATGATTTCACCTTGCCACCACTCCAATCCGGTCGAGCACCATGTCGAATCAGCAGAAATCACGCCTTGGCCAGATTCTGGTCAACAAGGGATTGATCACCAGCCAGCAGCTGGACGCGGCCATCAAACTCCAGTTGACCTGCGACAAGCGCCTCGGCGAGGTGCTGATCGAACAAGGATTGCTGAGCCGCCGGCAACTCGACCGCGCCCTGAAGAAGCAGAACAACCTGCGCCTGGCCGCCACCCTGATCGCGGCCCTGATGAGCCCCTTCCAGATGGCCAGCGCGGACATCCAGCAGACCCCCAGCGCGATGTCCCAGCAGCACACCCCCAAGGGCCTGCGCCCGTTGAGCGATGCGGAAATGAGCGACGTCAGCGCCCAGGGGCTGGACGAAGTGCTGCAAGGCCTGTTCGTCCAGGCCGAAGCCGGCGATGGCATCGGCACCGTCAAGGCACTGAGCCGCCTGGTGATGCCGGTGCTGGACAGCCTGGAGGCCGAGACCTCGATGAAGGACGTGGTCTACGACACCAGCCACATGCGCTCGACCATCAATCCCGATGGTTCGATCAACGTGCGCCTGCCCAGCTCCATCGGCGAGCTGCGCTTCGACAATGTCCGCGTCGCCGGCGCGCCACAGAACCAGAGCTTCGGCAGCCTGACCCTGAGCAACATCGACCTGTCCCAGGCCTCGCTGAAGATCGCCCTGCGCCCCTGACCCATTCCTGCGAGCCGGATCAGGCCGCCTGTTCGATGGCCGATTCCGGCAACACCGGCACCGGGCGCTTCTCCTCGTCGATAGCGACGAAGCTGAACACCCCGGTGATGGCCTTCTCGCGGCCGTTCTCGTACATGCTTTCGACGAACACCTCCACCTCGACCTTGAGGCTGGTGTTGCCCACCTTCACCACGCGACCGACCAGCTCGACGATGGAGCCGGCGGGAATGGGGTGTTTGAAGTCGATGCGGTCGGTGGAAACGGTCACCAGCGGCAGTCGGCAGAAGCGCGTGGCGCAGATGAAGGACACCTCGTCCATCCAGGCCAGCGCAGTGCCGCCGAACAGGGTGTTGTGATGGTTGGTGGTCGGCGGGAATACCGCCTTGGTCACGCGGCTTTCGGACAAGGCGGTGCGCCGGGCGATCTCTTGCTCTCTCGGGGTCATGCCACTACTACCTGAATACAACCCAATGTGGCTGCCACTCGTGCGACGTCTGTTGTCGTTGTTGTGCGCTTGCGAACGGGCAGAACGGCTCCCGCTGGCCGCCGATCGCAGCACCTTCACGGGAGTTGCCCAGGGACCTGGCCCTGCGGCGGCGCGATTATTCCACAGCCCGGTGCACCCGGCAGCACCCTTGGCCAGCAGGCCCGACGCAACGCCATCCGGCTGCCACCCCCCGGATCGCCGCACGGGACGACTCCGGCCCGCCGGGCGTGTTCCTCGGCGCCAGGAGAACTCGGTGTAAGCCCTCGCCACCATCACACGACAGACACTTCCTAAGCCCTCCTGAGGGTGATTTTGTGCGATTCGGAATGAGCTATTTTCCGCTACCGCCGCTGCCGTTCGCCCTCGGCGGCCCTCGTGGATCCGGCAAAAGGAAAGCCCCATGCACAGATCGCCACTCGCCCGCCCCTTGCTGGGCGCCCTGGCCGGCTTCCTCCTGACCCTGCTCGCGCCTCCCCTATCCGCTGACGAGCAGTTGCCACTGCTCAGCCGCCCATTGCCCACCGATGCCAAGGCCACCCTGGAGCTGCAGGACTGGCGCTGGCTGCGGGACAAGCGCGAGCTGCGCCTGGGCATAGGCGCGGACCTGCCGCCCTTCGACATCACCAGCAGCGGTCGCGACTTCGAAGGCCTCACCGCCGACGTCGCCGGCGTGATAGCCGACAAGCTGGGCATCGACATCAAGGTGCTGCGCTTCCGCAACCGGGAAGAGGCCCTGCTGGCGCTGGTGGATGGCCGCATCGACCTGCTCAGCGCCTCCAACACCTACGAGACGGCCAATCGCCAACTGCTGCTCAGCGACACCTACGCGCCGGACCAGCCGGTGCTGGTCAGTCGCGATGACGAGCGCCGCCCGCTGTCGCCCGGCCTCAACGGCATGCACCTGGTGATGCCGGCCGACTACCAGCCCCTGGAGAAGATCCGCGCGCACTATCCCCTGGCACGGGTCAGCACCGAACCCGACCCGCGTTCGGCCCTGCGCGCCGTGGCCCTGGGCCGCGCCGACCTCTACCTGGGTGACCTGGTGATGGCCAACTACCTGCTCAACCAGAGCCAGGCCGGCCGCCTGCGCCTGGCCGGCTACAGCAAGATGCCCAGCAGCGGCTTCGGCTTCGCCATGCGTAACGACCAGCCCGAGCTGCTTAAGGTGATCAACGCCGCACTGGCCAGCATCCCGCCGGAGCGCCAGGGGCAGCTGCTCAAGCGCTGGAGCGGCGGCAACGGCCCGCTGCTGTCCGAGTCCAACCTGGTGTTCACCCAGCAGGAGCAGCGCTGGCTGCTGTTGCATCCGGTGCTGCGCATCGCGACCTTCGGCAACCTGTCGCCGGTGAGCTTCTTCGACAGCGACGGCAACTACCACGGCATCACTGCCGACGTCCTCGATCAGGTGCGCATGCGCACGGGGCTGCGCTTCGAGATCATCCGCACCTCCAGCCAGGAGGAGATGGTGGAGAAGCTGAAGGCCGGTGAGGCCGACCTGATCGGGGCGTTCAATCCGGCGGCCAGCACCACCGATGACCTGGCCTACACCCGCCCCTATATGAACGCCGGGCTGGTGATCGTCACCCGCCGCAGCGATACCCGCTCGGTGGACCTGGAGTCCCTGAATGGCAAACGCGTCGCGCTACCCCGCACCCCGCAACTGGTGAAATGGTTGCTGGCCAGCTATCCCCGCCTCGTACCCCTGGAGTACGACTCGATGCACGAGGCACTGACCATCACGGCGGATGGGGGCGCCGATGCGGCGATCCTCCCCGGCACGGTCGCCGAGCACCTGGTCCAGCGCTTCTTCGACGAGCGCCTGTGGATATCCGATGTGGTGCCCCAGCAACTGGAGTCCACGGTATTCGCCCTGCGCCGTGGCGACCTGGAGCTGCTGTCGGTGCTCGACAAAACCCTGGTCAACATTCCGCCGGACGAGCTGGCGGTGCTGGTCAACCAGCGTTGGCGTTCCACGGTGGAGGTGGCCAAGCCCGCCTGGCGCGATTATGAAAGGCTCATCTACCAGGTGAGTGGCGTGGTGGGCCTGCTGCTCAGCGTGTCGCTGATCTGGAACGCCTACCTGCGACGCCAGATGAAACTGCGCGCCAGCGCCGAGCGGGCATTGAACGATCAGTTGCAGTTGATGGAGACGCTGATCAACGGCACGCCCCACCCCATCTATGTGCGCGACCGGGACAACCATCTGCTGCTGTGCAACGACAATTACCTGGAGGCGCTCTCCATCGAACGGGAGCAAGCCATCGGCGCACCGCCTCTGGACGGGCTCTTCGGTGACGACAGCTGTTCACCGCAGATGCTGGAGGACTACCACGCGGTGATGGAAAGCGGCCAGGGCATGCAGGCCGACCACCACCTGAGCCAAAAGGGCGAGCCCTTCAGCATCTATCACTGGATCGAGCCGTTCCGTGATTCCCGGGGGATCATCAGGGGCGTGGTCGGTGGCTGGATCGATATCACCGAACGCCTGCGCCTGGTGGCCGACCTGCAGGAAGCCAAGGAGCGCGCCGATGAGGCCAGCCGCGCCAAAAGCACCTTCCTCGCCACCATGAGCCATGAGATCCGCACGCCGATGAACGCGGTGATCGGCATGCTCGAACTGGCCCTGCAGCGCGCCGACCAGGACCACTTCGACCGCCAGGCCATCGAAATCGCCCACGACTCGGCGAACAACCTGCTGGAGCTGATCGGCAACATCCTCGACATCGCCCGCATCGAGTCCGGGCGCATCAACCTGAGCCCCGTGCGCTGCAACCTCCGCGAAGAGGTCGAGGCGGTGGTGCGGGTATTCGACGGGCTGGCGCGGCAGAAGAGCCTGGCCCTGAGGCTGGAGTTCGACCCCAAGGCAGGCGTCGACGTACTACTGGACCCATTGCGCTTCAAGCAGGTGCTGTCCAACCTCGTCAGCAATGCCATCAAGTTCACCGAACGCGGCCGGGTGACTCTCAAGGTTGCCGCCCAGGCAATCGCGAACAAGCGCCTGGAGCTGACGCTGCTCGTGGAGGACAGCGGCCAGGGCATCGAGCCCGAGGATCTGGAGCGACTGTTCCAGCCCTTCAGCCAGGGCCAGCAGCAGCCCAACAACACCATCGGCGGCACCGGCCTGGGCCTGGTCATCAGCCGAACCCTGTGCGAAATGATGGGTGGCAGCATCGAGATGACCAGCCGGCCCGGCCACGGCACCTGCGTGACCGTGGAACTGGCGCTGCAGATACTCGACCCGCTGCCACGCAAGGAAGCGAGCCCGGTTGCGCAGATCGCCGCGCCCCAGCAGAGCCTCGACGTACTGGTGGTGGACGACCACCCGGCCAACCGCGAACTGCTCAAGCAGCAGCTGATCTTCCTCGGTCATCGGGTCAACGAGGCCCATAACGGCGCCAGCGGCCTGGAGCTATGGCAACGGCAGCAATTCGACCTGGTGATCAGTGACTGCAACATGCCGATCATGAATGGCTACGACCTCGCCCGGGCCGTTCGCAATCTCGAGCGCCGCGACGCACTGACACCCTGTCGCTTCATCGGCTACACCGCCAACGCACAGAACGAGGAGCACGAACGCTGCCGCCAGGCGGGCATGGACGCCTGCCTGTTCAAGCCGATCAGCCTCGGGGAACTGGCGGCCCAGTTGGTCGGCATCGCGCCACGGGCCGCCTTGACCGCGCACATGCCCGCCGCCTGCAACCTGAAGGAATTCGAGCGGTTGGCTGGACGCGACCCGGCGCTGCGCATGCGCCTGCTGGATACCCTGCTGGACAGCAACCGTAACGACATGGCGTTGATGCAGGGCTTTCTCGACGACGGCGACAGGCAGGCAATCGCCGAGGTGGCGCACAAGATCAAGGGCGCCGCGAAGATCGTCCATGCCGGCCCGCTCATCGCCTGCTGCGAATCCCTTGAAGCACTCTGCGAGGCAGAAGGCAGCGAAGACGAACTGCTCGCCAAAGTCGCCGCGCTGCGGGCGGAACTGGAGCGCCTGGAACACAGCCTGCTGGGCGAGATGAGCACGGCCTGATTTCGCCGGCGCAACCGGCAGCGCTTTCTTCGGCCCAACAAAAAGCCCGCCGCGGTTTCCCGGGGCGGGCTTTTGAGGGAAGCAGTCCTTAGACCAGCTTCTCCTTGATGCGAGCTGCCTTGCCGGACAGGTCGCGGAGGTAGTACAGCTTGGCCTTGCGCACGTCACCGCGGCGCTTGACGCTCAGGCTGTCAACCAGCGGGGAGTAGGTCTGGAAAGTACGCTCTACGCCTACGCCGTTGGAGATCTTGCGAACGGTGAAAGCGCTGTTCAGGCCGCGGTTACGCTTGGCGATGACAACACCTTCGAAGGCCTGCAGACGCTGACGGTCGCCTTCCTTTACTTTCACTTGCACGATCACGGTGTCGCCGGGGGCGAAAGCCGGGATCTCTTTGTTCATTTGTTCAGCTTCGATTTGCTGAATGATCTTGTTGGTCATCGCTGCGCTCCTAAGACAAGCCACCGGCCTGCCATCGATACGTTAACTATCGTCCCGCTGACGGATGTATTCCGCCAACAGCTTCTTCTCTTCTCCAGAAAGCGAGCGGCTATCCAGAAGATCGGCACGACGTTCCCAGGTCCGACCAAGGGACTGCTGCAAACGCCAACGCCGGATGTGTTCGTGGTTGCCACTAAGCAACACATCAGGAACACGCTTGTCCGCGTACACCTCAGGCCGGGTGTAGTGCGGGCAATCGAGGAGGCCGTCCGTGAACGAGTCTTCCTCTGCGGAGTCCGCATGGCCCAGTGCACCGGGCAACAACCGCGTCACCGCGTCGATCAGCACCATTGCCGGCAGCTCACCGCCGGACAATACGTAGTCGCCAATCGACCATTCTTCGTCGACGTGCTCTTCGATGAAGCGCTCGTCGATACCTTCGTAGCGACCGGCGATCAGAATCATGGATTCCGATTGCACCAGTTCGCGCACGGCCTCCTGCTTGAGCTGGCGGCCCTGCGGCGAAAGGTAGATCACCTTCGCCTGCTCCCCGGCCGACGCCTTGGCTGCTGCCAGGGCCCGCTCCAGGGGCTGTATCTTCATCACCATGCCTGGGCCGCCGCCGAAGGGCCGATCGTCCACCGTCTGGTGGCGGTCCTCGGTGAAGGTCCGCGGGTTCCAGCAGGTCAGCTTGAGCAGACCCTGCTTTACCGCTCGGCTGGTAATGCCGTATTCGCTGATGGCGGCGAACATCTCCGGAAAGATGCTGATGACCTCGACCTGCATGCTTTTCATGTCATGCAACTCAGAAGTCAGCGTCCCAATCCACCCGCATCTCGCCTGTTTCCAGGTCGATCGTCAGCACGCATTGCGCCGTATAGGGCAATAGGCGCTCACGGTCATCGAGGCTGCCGGGGCAGGGCTTGACCACCATCACGTCGTTGGCGCCGGTCTCCAGCAGATGATCGACGACGCCGAGCAATTGCTCCTGCTGGTCGATGACCTTGAGACCTTCCAACTGATGCCAGTAGTACTCGTCACCTTCGAGTTCCGGCAGCTCGCTGCGGGGCACGCAAATGTCGAAGCCCGCGAAAGTACGAGCGACTTCGCGATCATCGAGACCCTTCAGCTTTGCTACCAGGACCTTGCCGTGCAAGCGTCCACTGGCCACTTCGACCTGCTTTACCTCGTTGTCGCGCTTAAGCGTCCAACGGCGGTAATCGAGCACGTTATCCAGCGGATCGGTAAAGGAATACACCTTCACCTCGCCCCGTACGCCATGCACCGAAAAGATCTTGCCAAGAACGATGAGGTCCTCGGCCTGTGCCGGCGTCGTGCTCATAAAGTTGCTTAGGCAGCAGCCTTGGCAGCTTCCTTCAGCAGCTGAGCAACGCGCTCAGACGGCTGGGCGCCCTGGCTCAGCCAGTAGGTGGCGCGCTCTTGATTCACGGAGAGCTTCACTTCGGCACCCGAGGCGACCGGGTTGAAGAAACCGATACGCTCAACAAAGCGACCGTCGCGCGCATTGCGGCTGTTGGTCACGGTCAGGTGGTAGAAGGGGCGCTTCTTGGAGCCGCCACGAGCAAGACGGATGGTTACCATTGAACTTCGTTCCTATAGGTCGGTGCTTTTCAAGCTGTGCACACACATGGGCCATGGGCCCGAAAGGCCGCATATTCTAAAGATTATGCGGCCGATTGCAAATCTCTTTTACCAGCCACCTGTCGGTGGTCGCTGCAAGCCGCAGATTTCAAGCTGCCGGAGGCCCGGCAACTGATCGCTTGCAGCGCTTTCACTTACATCTTCGGCATGCCGCCGCCGGGGAACATGCCGCCCATGCCGCGCATCATCTTGGCCATGCCACCCTTGGCGGTGACCTTCTTCATCATCTTCTGCATCTGCTTGTGCTGTTTGATCAGCCGGCCGACGTCCTGCACCTGGGTGCCGGAGCCGAGGGCGATACGGCGCTTGCGCGACCCACTGATGACTTCAGGGTCGCGGCGCTCCAGCGGCGTCATCGAGTTGATGATCGCTTCCATCTGCTTGAACTGCTTCTCCGCCGCGCCCTGGGCATTGCCCATCTGCGCGAGGTTGACGCCACCGAGCATGGGCAGCTTGTCCATGAGGCCGCCGAGGCCGCCCATGTTCTTCATCTGCTGCAATTGGTCGCGGAAATCTTCGAGGTCGAAGCCCTTGCCCTTCTTGATCTTCTTCGCGAGCTTCTCGGCCTTCTCGCGGTCCATGCCCTGCTCGGCCTGCTCGATCAGGCTGAGCACGTCACCCATGCCGAGGATGCGCGAGGCGATGCGGTCCGGGTGGAAGGGATCGAGCGCTTCGCTCTTCTCGCCCATGCCGAGGAACTTGATCGGCTTGCCGGTGATGGCACGCACGGAGAGCGCGGCACCGCCACGGGCGTCACCGTCGACCTTGGTCAGCACCACACCGGTGAGCGGCAGCGCTTCACCGAAGGCCTTGGCGGTGTTGGCTGCGTCCTGGCCGGTCATGGCGTCGACCACGAACAGGGTTTCCACCGGCTTGATCGCCGCGTGCAGCGCCTGGATCTCGGCCATCATCTCGCCGTCGATGT
Source organism: Pseudomonas sp. zfem005 (assembly GCF_032621735.1). NCBI lineage: Bacteria > Pseudomonadati > Pseudomonadota > Gammaproteobacteria > Pseudomonadales > Pseudomonadaceae > Pseudomonas > Pseudomonas sp. zfem005. Next base: position 486,904 of record NZ_JAVYJE010000003.1, read on the forward strand.
GCAGGCGGCCGGCGGTGTCCACCAGCACCACGTCGATGAACTTCAGCTTGGCTTCGCGGATCGCGGCCTCGGCGATGTCCACCGGCTTCTGGCTGATGTCGGAGGGGAAGAAGGTCACGCCGATATCGGCGGCCAGGGTTTCCAGCTGCTTGATCGCCGCCGGGCGGTAGACGTCGGCCGACACCACCAGCACGGACTTCTTCTTGCGCTCCTTGAGGAAGCGCGCGAGCTTGCCGACGGTGGTGGTCTTGCCCGCACCCTGCAGGCCGGCCATCAGCACCACGGCGGGCGGGGCGGCAGCCAGGGACAGGTCTTCGTTGGCCACGCCCATCAGCTCGATCAGCTCGGCCTGGACGATCTTCACGAACGCCTGGCCCGGCGTCAGGCTCTTCGATACCTCGGTACCGACGGCGCGTTCCTTGACCTTGTTGACGAAGTCCTTGACCACGGGCAAGGCCACGTCGGCCTCGAGCAGGGCCATGCGCACTTCACGCAGGGTGTCCTTGATGTTGTCCTCGGTCAGCTTGGCCTTGCCGGTGACATGGCGCAGCGTCTGCGAGAGGCGGTCTGTAAGATTTTCGAACATGCACGTTCCTTTCAGGTTCGTCCGAACCGAGGGTGAGCTTGCGGCAAGCGGCGGATTATAGCGAAGTGTCGCCAGCGCCGACACCGCCTGCGGTCTTTCGTGAGCCCCCTCATCTGTGCCAAACTCAGCGCCTTTCGGGCTTGCCTTACAAGGACTTATGCACCCTCTGCTGCCCAGCCTCCTGGCTGCCTTCCTTTATGCCGGCGCCACCACCTACCAGGGCCTGCGCCTTCGCCAGCGCACCACGCCGGACAAGCGCCTGCTGGTTCTGGTCGGCTCCCTGGCACTCGTCGCCCATGCGCTCAGCCTTTATATCCAGCTGATCACCCCGGTGGGCCTGACCCTCGACTTCTTCAACGCCGCCAGCCTGATTGCCGCAGCCGTGATCTTCCTCACACTGCTGGCCATTGCCCGGATACCGGTGGAGAACCTGCTCCTGCTGCTGTTGCCACTGGGAATGCTGACCGTCCTGCTGGCCGCCTTCGCCCCCTCCGGGACGGTGCAGGCGATCGACGAGGAGCCAGGCATCCTGGCGCATATCCTGCTGTCGATCCTGGCCTACGGCATGCTCACCATCGCCGTGTTCCAGTCGCTGCTGCTGCTGCTCCAGGACCACCAGCTCAAGCACAAGCACCCCTCGGGACTGATCCGCAACTTCCCGGCACTGCAAACCATGGAGAGCCTGCTGTTCGGCTTCCTCTGGGCCGGCTGGTCCCTGCTGTCGCTGTCGTTGCTCTCCGGCTGGCTGTTCGTCGACAACCTGTTCGCCCAGCACCTGGCGCACAAGACCATCCTGTCGTGCATCGCCTGGGTGGTGTTCGCCGTACTGCTGTGGGGCCGCCACCAGCTCGGCTGGCGCGGGCACAAGGCCATCCGCTGGACCCTGGCGGGCTTCTGCCTGCTGATGCTTGCCTACTTCGGTAGCAAGCTGGTCCGCGAATTCATCCTGCATATCTGAGATGCCCATCGACGGCTTGATCGCCGGGCTGCTGCTCGGCCTGCTGCTCGCATCCCTCGCCGGCGCCGTGCTGGCCTGGAGCCTCTCCCGTCGACGTCGTGCCCCGGTGCAGGTCGAGCCCGAAGCGACGCCGCGCCTGCCCTCCTCGCTCACCGAAGCCCTGCAGCGCGTGTCCATCGCCGCGATCATGATTCCGCGCAGCGAGATCCAGGGCATCGACGTCAGCCAGTCGCCAGAACGCATCCTCGAACAGCTGCGCACCGCCACCCATACGCGCCTGCCGGTGTACCGCGAAGACATCAACCAGATCGAAGGCATCCTGCACATCCGTCAGGTCGCCCGCCTGCTGCCCCAGGACGGCGTCAGCGCCGAAGACCTGCTGGCGGCCTGCCGCGAAACCTACTTCGTGCCGGAAAGCACCCCGCTGCTCACCCAGCTGGTGAACTTCCAGAAGGAACAGCGCCGGGTCGGCATCGTCGTCGACGAGTACGGCGATGTGATCGGCCTGGTCAGCCTGGAGGACATCTTCCAGGAGCTGATCGGCGAATTCGGCAGCCTCGACGACCTCGCCCCCAACCCGGCGATCCAGCCCCAGGAAGACGGCCGCTTCGAGCTGGACGGCTCCCTGCACCTGCGCGAACTCAACCGAGTGCTCGGCTGGCACCTGCCCTGCGAAGGGCCGAAGACCCTCAACGGCCTGATCACCGAGGCCCTGGAGCAGATTCCCGACACCAGCGTGTGCCTGAAGATCGGCCCCTACCGCCTGGAGATCCTCCAGTCCGGCGAGAACCGCGTACAGCGCGTGCTGGCCTGGCGCGCCTGACACCCCTGCGACCTTGGTCGAGGTCCCTTGCCGTGGTTTTCCGCCGCTTCCTATAATCCCCGCGGGCTTACCCAGCCCCCTCGGCCGCCGCGGCTATCCGCCCACGCGCCATCGGCCAGCCCCGCTGACCGCCTGAGAACCACCTGCCACGGCCCCACAGGCCCGTCCGCAGCCAGCAAGGCCCCTGGTCCGGCGACCCGCCGCATCATCCCCTTCCCTCAGCACAACACGACAGCCATGAGACTCCGTCGGGCCGTGATGGCCGCGACAACTGACAGGGGACCCACTGATGACCACCGCCACCCTGAGCGACACCGCAAGCGCGACACCGGCCAACTCGCCGGCCCGCGTCGCCACCGCCAGCTTCATCGGCACCGCCATCGAGTTCTACGACTTCTACATCTACGCCACGGCCGCCGCCCTGGTGATAGGCCCGGTGTTCTTCCCGCAGACATCCGGCACCGCGCAGATGCTCTCGGCCTTCCTCACCTTCGGCATCGCCTTCCTCGCCCGGCCGCTGGGTTCGGCACTGTTCGGCCACTTCGGCGACCGCATCGGGCGCAAGTCGACCCTGGTCGCCTCGCTGCTGCTGATGGGCGCCTCCACCACCCTGATCGGCGTGCTGCCCGGCTACGACACCATTGGTGCCTGGGCGCCGATCCTGCTCTGCCTGCTGCGCTTCGGCCAGGGCCTGGGCCTCGGCGGCGAGTGGGGTGGCGCGGCATTGCTGGCCACCGAGAACGCCCCACCCGGCAAGCGCGCCTGGTTCGGCATGTTCCCCCAGCTCGGCCCCTCCATCGGCTTTCTCGCCGCCAACGGCCTGTTCCTCACCCTGGCCCTGTGCCTGAGCGACGAGCAGTTCCGCGCCTGGGGCTGGCGCATCCCCTTCCTGCTCAGCGCTGCGCTGGTGATGGTCGGCCTCTACGTGCGCCTGAAGCTGGAGGAGACGCCGGTCTTCGCCAAGGCCATGGCCCAGCACGAGCGGGTGAAGATGCCGGTGCTCGAAGCCTTCGGCAGCCACTGGCGCCCCATTCTCCTCGGTGCCCTGGCGATGGTGGTGTGCTACGCGCTGTTCTACATCTCCACTGTGTTCTCCCTCAGCCACGGCGTGGGCAGCCTCGGCTACAGCCGCGAAAGCTTCCTCGGCATGCTGTGCTTCGCCGTGCTGTTCATGGCGGCGGCGACGCCATTGTCGGCCTGGCTCAGCGACCGCTACGGGCGCAAACCGGTGCTGATCGTGGGCTGTACGCTGGCGATCCTCTCCGGCTTCGCCATGCAGCCGCTGCTGACCCAGGGCTCGACCCTCTCGGTCACCCTGTTCCTCAGCATCGAACTGTTCCTCATGGGCGTGACCTTCGCCCCCATGGGCGCACTGCTGCCAGAGCTGTTCCCCACCCACGTGCGCTACACCGGCGCCTCGGCGGCCTATAACCTCGGTGGCATAGTCGGCGCCTCGGTGGCGCCCTTCTTCGCCCAGAAGCTGGTGGCCATGGGCGGCCTGTCCTGGGTCGGTGGCTACGTATCGGTGGCGGCGGCACTCAGCCTGCTGGCGGTGCTCTGCCTCAAGGAAACCCGCGACGACGACCTGGGCGCGGTGCGCTAAGACCTCGCCCCTGGGCGTCAGGCTCCAGCCGTCTCTTCGACGAGGCGGCTGGCAGCCGGCGCCACCCTCCCCGCCCGCACGATCCACTCCGCCAGCAAGCCGCACCAGACCGAACACCCCAGCTGTGACGGGTGATAGCCGTCCAGCGCCAGGTAGTCGGCCTGCATGGTGATGCTCGCCGCGCAGTGCTCGGCTCCCAGCTCGTCGGCCAATGCCCGCACCTGTGTGTCGAGCAGGCGCGCACGCCAGCCCAGCAGGCGGCGCAGCAACCAGGGCAAGGCACTGAAGTGCTGCAAGGGAGGAACGGCGGCGAACACCACCTCGACGCCCCGCGCCATGAAGGGGGCAGCCAGCCGTCGCAGGGATTCGCGCCAGGTAGCGGTGGAACTGAAATGGGTGGTGTCGTTGACACCGAAGACCAGCAGCACCAGGTCCACCGGCTCGTCTTGCACCTGCGGCAACAGGCGCTCACAAGCCTCGCTCGCGGTGATGCCGTTCTCGCCACAGGCGCGCCAGGCCACCGGGCGCTGCAACTGCCGGGAAAGCGCCGCCGCCAGTTGCCCCGGCAAGGCCAGTTGCAGGCAGGAGACACCGACACCAGCGACCGTGGATTCGCCTATCAGAAGGATGCGCAGGGGCTCGCCCGCAAATTCCACTCCCGCCAGCCCATGATCGGGGCCAGCGGCAGGGGCCAGGCGCAGGGCGGTGCGCTTGGTGTACAGGGCCTGGGGCAGCACCAGGGGCATCAGCGCCAGCGCCGATGCCCACCAGAGCAGCCCGGCCCCTCGGCTCACAGCTTGACGTCGACGGCCTGGGCCGCGCGGGTCGCCTTGGCACGGGCCAGGTCGGTGGACTCGTCGCGGGCCAGGGCCACGCCGAGGCGACGCTGACCGTCCACTGCCGGCTTGCCGAACAGGCGCAGCGCGGTGTCCGGCTCGGCCAGGGCCGCAGAGAGGTTGCCGAAGCTCATCTCGGTGGATTTGCCTTCCACCAGGATCACCGCCGAGGCCGACGGGCCGGACTGGCGGATCACCGGGATCGGCAGGCCGAGGATGGCGCGGGCATGCAGGGCGAACTCGGACAGCTCCTGGGAGATCAGGGTGACCAGGCCGGTGTCATGGGGGCGCGGCGACACTTCGCTGAACCACACCTCGTCGCCTTTGACGAACAGCTCGACGCCGAACAGGCCACGGCCGCCCAGGGCCTCGGTCACGGCCTTGGCCACGCGCTCGGACTCGGCCAGGGCCTTGGGGCTCATCACCTGGGGCTGCCAGGATTCGTGGTAGTCGCCCTTCACCTGGCGGTGACCGATGGGCGCGCAGAAGGTGGTGCCACCTACATGGCGCACGGTGAGCAGGGTGATTTCGTATTCGAAGTCGATGAAGCCTTCGACGATCACGCGGCCCTTGCCGGCGCGGCCGCCTTCCTGGGCGTAATCCCAGGCGTATTGCAGGTCGTCGTCGCTCTTGAGCACCGACTGGCCCTTGCCGGAGGAGCTCATGATCGGCTTCACCACGCAGGGGTAGCCGACGCTGGCGACGCCGGCGCAGTAATCCTCGAAGGTGTCGGCGAAGTGGTACGGCGAGGTGGGCAGGCCCAGCTCCTCGGCCGCCAGGCGACGGATGCCTTCGCGGTTCATGGTCAGCTGCGCAGCGCGCGCGGTGGGGATCACGGTGTAGCCTTCGGCCTCCAGCTCCACCAGGGTGGCGGTGGCGATGGCTTCGATCTCCGGCACGATGTAGTGCGGCTTCTCCAGCTCGATGACGCGGCGCAGGGCCTCGCCGTCGAGCATGCTGATGACGTGGCTGCGATGGGCGACCTGCATGGCCGGCGCGTTCTCGTAGCGGTCGACGGCGATCACTTCGACGCCCAGGCGCTGCAGCTCGATCACCACTTCCTTGCCCAGCTCGCCAGAGCCGCAGAGCAGTACACGGGTCGCGCTCGGCGACAGCGGGGTTCCAATACGGGGCATCGGTGTTTCCTCGAAAGATGAAAGGTATTCGCTCGGGCGGCGGGCAGGTGCCGCCGCTTCAGTGGGGCTGGATCAGGAACTGGCCACCGGCCCGCGCACGCTCCATGCAGCGCACCAGCACCTCGCGGCGCTCGGTGTTGTCCATGCGTCCCCAGCGGGTGATCTCGTCGACGCTGCGCTGGCAGCCGGTGCAGATATCGTCATCGTCCAGCGCGCAGACATGCACGCAGGGCGAAGCGACGGGGCGTTCACGTTCCATCAATCTTCCTGTTCGACCAGTTCCCGTGCATAACGCTGGGCGTTGTGCACGTAGTGCGCGGCGCTGCCTTCGAGCATCTTCTTCTGCTGCTCGGTCAGCTCGCGGACTATTTTACCGGGCGAACCCATGACCAGCGAGCCATCGGGAATTTCCTTGCCTTCGGGGATCAGGGCATTGGCGCCGATGATGCAGTACTTGCCGATCTTGGCGCCGTTGAGGATCACGGCGTTGATGCCGATGAGGCTGTAGTCGCCGACGGTGCAGCCATGGAGCATGGCGTTGTGGCCGATGGTCACGCCCTTGCCGATGTTCAGCGGGAAGCCCATGTCGGTGTGCATGACGGTGCCGTCCTGCACATTGCTGTTCTCGCCGATATGGATGAGTTCGTTATCGCCGCGCAGTACGGCGCCGAACCAGACGCTGGCGCCAGCGTCGAGACGGACCTTGCCGATCACCGCCGCGTCGGGGGCGATCCAGCTGTCGGGATGGGTTTCGACACGGGCGTTGCCCAAGCGGTATTTCATCAGACGCTCCTCTATCAGGCGGTTGAAAAACTAACTGCGTTGCCGCTGCCGCGTTGAAAACACGCTCATGCGCGAGTCCGATCAATTGCTCATTTACACCGCGTAAACTGCGCTTTCTCGGCCGCTTTCGCCTTGCATCGGCGGCCTCGTCCACGCTTTTCAACGGCCTGACATACGGGGTTTAGCTGAGTTTGACGAAGGTGGCCGGCGGCTCGCGCAGCTCGATGCCGGCATCGAAGACCAGGTTGACCAGCTCCACCACCATGATCGCGGTAAGGCCCCAGATCTTGTACTGGCCGAACTGGTAGCTCGGCACGTACCAGCTCTGGCCGAGGTAGTCGATGCGGTGGGTCATCTCGCGGGGGTCGCTGCGGAAGAACTCCAGGGGCACGCTGAAGACCGAATCGATCTCGCCGTCGTTGGCCTTGTACTCCACGTAGTCGGGCACGAAGCCGACATAGGGCGTGACCTGGATGCCATGGCGCGAGACCAGGGTACTGAGCGGGCCGATCACCTCGACCAGGCCAGGCGGCAGGCCGATCTCCTCCTCCGCCTCGCGCAGGGCGGTGTGGATCAGGTCGCGGTCCTCGGGGTCACGTCGGCCACCAGGGAAGGCCACTTCGCCACCGTGGGTGGACAGGCCGCTGGCGCGCAGGGTGAGCACCAGCTCGGGTTCGGCGCTGCGGGTGATGGGCACCAGTACCGCCGCCTCGGGGAACGTGCGGTCGGTCACCAGCGTCTTCGGGGAGTAGCTCCGCACACGGCGGTGCAGGTCATCCAACATGGACAGTCTCGGCTTTTATTCTGCCGGGCATCATGGCACGAACCCGCAGGCCACCCAACCCCCGAACCGACGTTCGAGGCAAGCGCAGCCCCCGTCCCGCTTGCCGTCGAGGCACGAGCCGCGCCAAGATTGCGCCCTCGACCCCGAGGATTCCCGATGAAATTCTGCAGCCAGTGCGGCGGCCCCGTGATCCAGCGCATTCCCGAAGGCGACAACCGCCTGCGCCATGTCTGCGGGCTATGCCACACCATTCACTACCTGAACCCGCGCATCGTCGCCGGCTGCGTACCGGTTTGGGGCAAGCAGGTGCTGCTGTGCCGCCGCGCCATCGAACCGCGCAAGGGCTACTGGACCCTGCCCGCCGGCTTCATGGAGAACGGCGAGACCATGGAACAGGCCGCCGCCCGCGAGACCGCCGAGGAGGCCCGCGCGCGGGTGCGCAACCTGCAGCTCTATACCCTGTTCGACCTGCCGCACATCAGCCAGGTGTACACCTTCTTCCTGGCTGAACTGGAGGACCTGGACTTCTCGGCCGGCGAGGAAAGCCTGGAAGTGAAACTCTTCGACGAAGCCGACATCCCTTGGTCCGAGCTGGCTTTTCCGACTGTCGGGCGTACCTTAGAATGCTACTTCGCCGACCGTGTCGAGCAGGTCTATCCGGTCCGCAACGAGCCATTGGCGCCCTTACTGGCCTACTACAAGAAAGCCTGACCGTACTGCCGAATTCGAACACTCTGGGGATGCTGTAGAAATGCGCTGGTTGCTCGTTGCCTTGATCCTTTGCTTTACCTCCCTGTCCCACGCCAGCGCCGCCCCCAGCCTCGAAGGCAAGGGCATCGACAAGGTGCTGGTGGTCAAGTCCGAGCGCAAGCTGCTGCTCATGAACCGCGGCAACATCCTCAAGAGCTACCGCATCTCCCTGGGCAAGCAGCCCAAGGGGCCGAAGCTGCGCGAGGGCGACCAGCGCACGCCGGAAGGCTTCTACTGGATCGACTGGCGCAAGACCAGCGACAAGTACAACCTGGCCATGCACATCTCCTACCCCAACGCCCGCGACTCCCTGCAGGCCCGTGACAAGGGCGTGCCCGCCGGCGGCATGATCATGATCCACGGCACCCCGCTGGACGAGGAGTACCCTGAGTGGTACTTCCACACCCTGGACTGGACCGAGGGCTGCATCGCCATGAAGAACGCCGACATGCGCGAGATCTGGAGCCTGGTGAAGGACGGCACGCTGATCGAGATCCGCCCCTGATGTGAGGGGAGCGGCAGACATGAAAAGGCGCCCTGAGGCGCCTTTTTTATTGGCAATGCCCCGCACACGCCGGGCGAGCCACAGCGCTAAGACGGTGGGTTTCGCTGCGCTCTACCCACCCTACAAAGGCCGGGCGGCAACCCAGTACGGAGTCAGAACACCAGGTCGGACAGGCGCCAGACCTCATAGGCCGGCGTCTCATAGGGGTGGACCTGCTTGAGGGCGCGCACGGCATCGTGGATCAGCTCGTCGGCCACCACCATCTCCACCTTCCACTCGGATACATGCTCCACCCGGCCGGCCTGGCCGATAAAGGGATCGGCTTCGGCCAGCGGGCGGAACTGGCCCTGCCCCAGGCTTTGCCAGCAGCAACTGTCATAGGCGCCGATGCGGCCGCCCCCCGCCGAGAAGACCGCTTTCTTGACCGGCTCCAGATGGGATTCCGGAACGTAGAAGCACAGCTTGTACATCAATTACTCCGTAGGCAATTACAGGCTGGACGCTAGTGGCCAGATGATGCCATCGGACGATGGCCATTCGCCAATACTTTGTCGCGACCAGCGTCACGATACCGGCATTCGACTGACCGCCGGTCAAAGTGTTCAGCGCAGGGATAGAGCCGTTGGCCATAAGGCCGCTGTCGTGCGGAGTGCTTTGCGGTGGGGTTGCGAGCCGTGTGGGCGATCAGTCGCCCTGCCAGAACCGCCGCCACTTGTCCTTCAGCGAAGGCGCAGCAGGGGCGTGGCTGCCATCGCAGTACGGCAGGCGTCGGGAGAGGCCACAGCGGCAGAGGATGAGTAATTGCTGGCGTTCGATGTAAAGCGAGAGGCCCTGTCGGCAGTCGGAAGGGCAATCGGGAAGCCGGGGCGAATGCCCGCAGCGGCACAGCAGCAGAGTGGCGCCGGGCTCGACCCGGCGCACCTCCGGTAGCGACGCGCCCTCCCCCGTTGCGGAGAGAGGGCGCTCGCCGGCGTCGTCAGTCGACCCAGACGCGGGCATTGCGGAACATGCGCAGCCAGCCGCCGTCTTCCTGCCACTCGTCGGGGCGCCAGGAGTTCTGTACGGCACGGAACACGCGCTCCGGGTGCGGCATCATGATGGTCACGCGACCATCGCGGCTGGTGAGGCCGGTGATGCCACGGGGCGAGCCGTTCGGGTTGGCCGGGTAGCCTTCGGTGACCTTGCCGTGGTTGTCGACGAAGCGCATGGCCACGCAACCGGAAAGATCGGCTTCCAGCAGGGCTTCCTCGCTTTCGAACTCGGCATGGCCTTCACCGTGGGCGATGGCGATGGGCATGCGCGAACCGACCATGCCACGCAGGAAGATCGACGCCGACTCCTGCACCTGGACCATGGCCACGCGGGCCTCGAACTGCTCGGAGCGGTTGCGCACGAAGTGCGGCCAGAACTCGCTGCCGGGGATCAGCTCGTGCAGGTTGGACATCATCTGGCAACCGTTGCACACGCCGAGGGCGAAGCTGTCCTTGCGCTCGAAGAAGGCCTGGAAGCCATCACGGGCACGGGCGTTGAACAGCACCGACTTGGCCCAGCCCTCACCGGCGCCGAGCACGTCACCGTAGGAGAAGCCACCGCAGGCCACCAGGCCCTTGAACTCTTCCAGGCTGACGCGGCCGGCGAGGATGTCGCTCATGTGCACGTCGATGGCGGCGAAGCCGGCACGGTCGAAGGCCGCGGCCATCTCCACCTGGCCGTTGACGCCCTGCTCGCGCAGTACGGCGACCTGGGGACGCGCGCCCTTCTTTATATAAGGAGCGGCGATGTCCTGGTTGACGTCGAAGCTGAGCTTCACCGACAGGCCGGGGTTGTCTTCGTCCAGCAGGACGTCGAACTCCTGGTCGGCGCAGGCGGCATTGTCACGCAGGCGCTGGACCTGGTAGCTGGTCTCGGCCCACTGGCGCTGCAGCAGGCGGCGCTCGCCAGCGAACACCGGCTCGCCGTTGAAGGAAATAGCGACATCGGCACCGTTGACCGGCTGGCCGATCACGGCCACGCAGTCGCCCAGGCCAGCGGCACTGAACTGGGCCAGCACTTCCGGCGTGGCGCCCTGCTGGACCTGGATGACCGCACCCAGCTCTTCGTTGAACAGCACGGCCGGCAGCTCGTCGGCGGCATCGGCCAGGGCGTCCAGTTGCAGGTCCAGGCCGCAATGACCGGCGAAGGCCATCTCCAGCACAGTGGTCAGCAGGCCGCCGTCGGAACGGTCGTGGTAGGCCAGCAGCAGGCCGTCCTGGTTCAGGCCCTGGATCACGGCGAAGAAGGCCTTGAGGTCCTCGGCGTCGTCGACGTCCGGCACGGCCTGGCCGAGCTTGGCGAAGGTCTGCGCGAGGATGGAGCCGCCCATGCGGTTCTGGCCGCGGCCGAGGTCGACCAGGATCAGGTCGGTCTCGCCCTTGTCCAGACGCAGTTGCGGGTTGAGGGTGCGGCGGATGTCCTGCACCGGGGCGAAGCCGGTGATCACCAGGGACAGCGGCGAGGTGACGGACTTGTCCACACCCTCGTCCTGCCAGCGGGTTTTCATGGACATGGAGTCCTTGCCCACCGGAATGGTGATGCCCAGCGCCGGGCACAGCTCCATGCCCACGGCCTTGACCGTGTCGTACAGGCGCGCGTCCTCGCCCGGGTGGCCGGCAGCGGCCATCCAGTTGGCGGACAGGCGGATATCGGAAATCTTCTCGATGCTGGCACAGGCCAGGTTGGTGACGGTCTCGCCGACCGCCATGCGGCCCGAGGCCGGGGCGTCCAGCAGGGCCAGCGGAGTGCGCTCGCCCATGGCCATCGCCTCGCCGGTGTAGACGTCGAAGCTGGTGGCGGTGACGGCGCAGTCGGCCACCGGAACCTGCCACGGGCCGACCATCTGGTCGCGGGCGACCAGGCCGGTGATGGTGCGGTCGCCAATCGTGATCAGGAAGCTCTTGCTGGCCACGGCCGGGTGACGCAGCACACGGCTCACCGCATCGGCGATGTCGACGCTGGCGGCGTTGAAGTCATCGCCCTGCTCGGCTTCGCGGCTGACGCTGCGGTGCATGCGCGGCGGCTTGCCGAGCAGGACGTTGAGCGGCATGTCCACCGGCTTGTTGCCGAAGTGGCTGTCGGCGACGGTCAGGTGCGGCTCCTCGATGGCCTCGCCGACCACCGCGAAGGGGCAGCGCTCGCGTTCGCAGATGGCCTTGAAGCGCTCGAAGTCGGCGGCGTCCACCGACATCACGTAGCGCTCCTGGGACTCGTTACACCAGATTTCCAGCGGGCTCATGCCCGGCTCGTCGTTGGGCACGGCACGCAGTTCGAAACGGCCGCCGCGGCCACCGTCGTTGATCAGTTCCGGCAGGGCGTTGGAGATGCCGCCGGCACCGACGTCGTGGATGAACTTGATGGGGTTCTCGGCGCCCAGCTGCCAGCAGCGGTCGATCACTTCCTGGCAGCGACGCTCCATCTCGGGGTTGTCGCGCTGGACGGACGCGAAGTCCAGGTCGGCGGAGCTGGAGCCGGTGGCCATGGAGGAAGCAGCACCGCCGCCCAGGCCGATGAGCATGGCCGGGCCGCCGAGGACGATCAGCTTGGCGCCAACGGAAATCTCGCCCTTCTGCACGTGCTCGGCGCGGATGTTACCCATGCCGCCGGCGAGCATGATCGGCTTGTGGTAGCCGCGTACTTCTTCGCCGTGGGGGGTGTCGATGGCCTGCTCGAAGGTACGGAAGTAGCCGTTCAGCGCGGGGCGGCCGAATTCGTTGTTGAACGCGGCGCCGCCCAGCGGGCCTTCGATCATGATGTCCAGCGCGGTGACGATGCGCTCGGGCTTGCCGTAGGGCTTCTCCCAGGGCTGCTCGAAACCGGGGATCTGCAGGTTGGAAACGGTGAAGCCGGTCAGGCCGGCCTTGGGCTTGGCGCCACGACCGGTAGCGCCTTCGTCGCGGATCTCGCCACCGGAGCCGGTGGAGGCACCGGGGAAGGGCGCGATGGCGGTCGGGTGGTTGTGGGTTTCCACCTTCATCAGGATGTGCACCGCTTCCTCGGTCGCGCCGTACTGGCGGGTACCCGGGTTGGGGAAGAAGCGTCCGGCGGTGAAGCCCTCGATGACCGACGCGTTGTCCTTGTAGGCGGACAGAACGCCTTCGCTGTTCATCTCGTAGGTGTTCTTGATCATGCCGAACAGGCTCTTCTCTTGCGCCTGGCCGTCGATATCCCAGCTGGCGTTGAAGATCTTGTGGCGGCAATGCTCGGAGTTGGCCTGGGCGAACATCATCAGCTCGACGTCGTGGGGGTTGCGCCCCATCTCGTTGAAGCTCTTTACCAGGTAGTCGATCTCGTCTTCGGCCAGGGCCAGGCCCAGCTCGACGTTGGCGCGGGCCAGTGCGTCGCGGCCACCGCCGAGGATGTCGACCACGGTCAGCGCCTTGGGCTGCGCGTGGCTGAACAGGCTGGAAGCTTCTTCCAGGGCGCCCAGCACCAGCTGGGTCATGCGGTCGTGCAGGGCGCTGGCGATCAGCTGCGCTTCGGCATCGGAGAACTGGCCAGCCACGTAGTAGGCGATGCCGCGCTCGATGCGCTCGATCTTGGCCAGGCCGCAGTTACGGGCGATGTCGGTGGCCTTGCTCGACCAGGGCGAGATGGTGCCGAAGCGCGGCAGGACCAGGAACAGGCGGCCCGCAGGCTCCTGCACCGGGACGCTGGGCCCATACTTGAGCAGACGCGCCAGGACCTTTTCCTCGTCGGCGGTGAGCACGCCGGTGACTTCGGCAAAGTGGGTGAACTCGGCATACAGACCGGTGACGGCGGGAACCTTCTGGGTCAGTTGCTCGAGCAGTTTGCCGTGGCGAAAAGCGGAAAGGGCGGGGGCACCGCGCAGGATCAACATCTTCTGGACAGCCTCTGGGAAGGGGTGTGCTTAGAGGCCGTGCATTCTAGCGCAAAGCGCCTGATTCCGGCACCCGTGCCGTCGCGCTCGAAGCGGCCATCCGAGGAGCGGCAGGGCAAGCGCCCGCCGGCCGCAAACGCCCTCCCCCGGGGGCCTGCGGCTAGCAGAGAAGATTTCCACTGTCGAGATATGGCAAGGATCGGGGTTTGCGTATACTGCGCCGATGTTCACCCCACCCGTGTTCCGCAAGCGTCGTGCCGTCTGGCTATTGGCGACCGGAATCCTCCTGCTGCTCGGAGGCTGTAAACAGCCGTCCACCCTCGAGCGCATTCAGGAGGAGGGTGTTCTACGCGTGGTCACCCGTAACAGTCCGGCCACCTATTTCCAGGACCGCAATGGCGAAACCGGCTTCGAGTACGAGCTGGTGAAACGCTTCGCCGACGACCTGGGCGTCGAACTGCAGATCGAGACCGCCGACAACCTCGACGACCTCTTCGCCCGCCTCGGCCAGGCCAACGGCCCGGTGCTCGCCGCCGCCGGCCTGGTGGCCAGCGACGCACGCCAGCACGAATCGCGCTTCTCCCATCCGTACCTGGAAGTCACGCCGCAGGTCATCTACCGCAATGGCGAGCGACGCCCCACTCGCCCGGAAGACCTGGTCGGCCAGCGCATCCTGGTGCTCAAGGGCAGCAGCCACGCCGAGCAGTTGGCCGCGCTCAAGGTGCAGTACCCGGAGCTGAAGTACGAGGAATCCGACGAAGTGGAGATCGTCGACCTGCTGCGCATGGTCGATGAAGGGCAGATCGACCTGACCCTGGTGGACTCCAACGAACTGGCGATGAACCAGGTGTACTTCCCCAACGTGCGCGTCGCCTTCGACCTGGGCGATGCCAGCAACCTGGCCTGGGCGGTCGCCCCCGGCGAGGACGACAGCCTGCTCAACGAGGTCAACGGCTTCCTCGACAAGGCCAAGAAAAACGGCACCCTGCAGCGCCTCAAGGATCGCTACTACGGCCATGTCGACGTACTCGGCTATGTCGGCGCCTACACCTTCGCCAAGCACCTGCAGCAGCGCCTGCCCAAATACGAACAGCACTTCCGCCAGGCCTCCCAGGACAATCAGGTGGACTGGCGCCTGCTGGCCGCCATCGGCTACCAGGAATCCCTCTGGCAGCCCACCGCCACCTCCAAGACCGGCGTGCGCGGCCTGATGATGCTGACCCAGGACACCGCCAAGGCCATGGGCGTGGCCAACCGCCTGGACCCCAAGCAGAGCATCGTCGGCGGCAGCAAGTACTTCGGCATGATCAAGCAGGGGCTGGCCGATGAGCTGGTGGAACCGGACCGCACCTGGTTCGCCCTGGCCGCCTACAACATCGGCATCGCCCACCTGGGGGATGCGCGCAAGCTGGCCGAGGCCGAAGGCCTGAACCCGAACAAGTGGCTGGACGTGAAGCAGATGCTGCCGCGCCTGTCGCAGAAGCAGTGGTACCGCAAGACCCGCTACGGCTATGCCCGCGGTGGCGAGACCGTGCACTTCGTGCAGAACATCCGCCGCTACTACGACATCCTCACCTGGGTGACCCAGCCGCAGATGGAAGGCTCGCAGGTGGCCGAAAGCAACCTGCACGTTCCCGGCATCGACAAGCGCAAGCCCAGCGAAGACACCCCGCCGCTCTGAGTCTCTAAGCGCCTGAAAGCAGCTAGCGGATACCGCCCCCTCAGCCCTTCAGCGAACGCCGCATCTTGAAGAACTCGCTGAGGATCGCCCCGCACTCCGTCGCCAATACCCCCCCCTCCACCAGCACCCGGTGGTTGAGGAAGTCCTGGGTGAAGAACTGCCCACGGCTGATCGCCACCCCCGCCTTGGGCTCGGTGGCGCCGTAGACCACCCGCGCCACCCGCGAATGGACGATGAGCCCGGCGCACATGCTGCAGGGCTCCAGGGTCACGTAGAGGGTGCTGCCCACCAGCCGATAGTTTTCCACCGCCAGCGCCGCATCGCGGATGGCGACCATCTCGGCGTGGGCGCTGGGGTCGTGACGGGAGATCGGGCAATTGAAGCCGCGCCCGATCACCTGGCCGTCCTGCACCAGCACCGCGCCGACCGGCACCTCGCCCAGGGCCGCGCCCTCGGCGGCGAGCGCCAGGGCTTCACGCATGAAGTCCTCGTCACGGCTGCGGTCGACGATCATCGGCTGGCGCATCCTCAGGCCACCTCGATCGCGGCCATCAGGCCGGTCTCCATGTGGTCGATGACGTGGCAGTGGAACATCCACACGCCGGGGTTATCGGCCACCAGGGCGATGCGCGCGGTCTCGTTCTTGCCCAGCAGGTAGGTGTCGGTGAAGTAGGGAATGATGGCCTTGCGGTCCGAGCCGATCACCTTGAAAGCCATGCCGTGCAGGTGGATCGGGTGCAGGTACTGGGCCATGTTGCGCAGCTCGAAGATGTAGTGGCCGCCCTTCTTCAATGTGGCGATGGGGCGGTCGGCGCAGGTCTTATCCTGGATGTCCCAGGCCTTGCCGTTGATCTGCCAGTAGTTACTCGGCCGGCCGGCGGCGCTGGTCAGGGTCGCCGCCCACTCGAACTTGAAGCTGAGGGTCTCGGCCTTCTCCAGGTCCGGCTCCGGCACCGGGTTGGCCGGCAGCGCGGGCGGCCAGTCGCCGGCAGCCTCCTCGGTGGCGACGCTCTTCAGGGTCGCCAGGCGCAGCGGCCCGTTGCGCAGCGGCAGTTCCTGGCCGGCGGCGGGCACCTTGAGCGCCAGCTCGATGCGCATGCCCGGGCCGAGCCAGTACTCCTTGCCCAGGTCGCGCGGCGCCACCGGGTGGCCGTCCAGCGAATAGATGCGCACCTCCGCACCCGGCATGTTCAGCCGGTAGGTGATGGTGCTGTCGAGGTTGAGCAGGCGCAGGCGCACCACCTGCCCGGCGGGCAGTTCGAGGGTCGGCGCCGGCGTGCCGTTGATGGTGGTCAGGCGACCCCGGGTGCCTTCGCGGGCCGCCTCGCGGGGCACGCTGAACTGGGTGAAGGCGCCCTCCTCGTCCACGTGCCAGGTCTTCAGGCTGAGTACGCGCTCGTGGCGGAAGCCGCTGGGCTCGCGCTCCTCGACGATCAGCGGGCCGACCAGGCCGCGCCCCAGCTGCTCGGCGCTGGACAGGTGCGGGTGGTACCAGAAGCTGCCGGCGTCATCGGTGCGGAAGCGGTAGTCGAAATACTCGCCCGGCAGCACCGGCAGCTGCGAGACATAGGGCACGCCGTCCATCTCCAGGGGCAGGCGGATGCCGTGCCAGTGGATGGTGGTGGGCTCGTCGAGCTTGTTGATGAAGCGCACGCGCAGCCAGTCGCCCTGGCGCGAGCGCAGCTCCAGGCCGGGTGCCTGGCCGCCATAGGCCCAGGCCGGGGTGACGTGACCGGAGACCAGCTCCAGGTCCAGCGGGGCGGCGATCAGTTCGTAGTCGTGGGTCTTGGCGTCGAGGCTGCGCCCCAGCCAGTAGCGGGCGCCGCCGGCGCCCAAGCCGACCACGCCGAGGCCGACCAGGCCACCGAGAATCTGTCTGCGGGTGAATGACACGGAATCCAGGCTCCTGTGAGTAATGCTTCGCGGGGCCATCAGGCGGTGCGTTGTCGCTCTGCGGCGACAGGAAGGGCCGGCCTGCATGGGCCGGCTCACGGGTGGCACATTCTGGCACAGCCCCTGTGCATCAGGGCAGCGCCGGGCCGTGGCCAGATGCCACAGCCGCCTAGCGGTTGCGGCCCAGGTAGGCGCGGGTGGTGAGCAGGTACACCGGCAGCCCGGACACCAGCACGATCAACGCGGCATAGGGCGCAGCAGCGGCGTACTCCAGGTTGGCGGTGTGCGACCAGACGGCGGTGGCCAGCGTATCCAGCCCGGTGGGGCCGAGGATCAGGGTGGCCGTCAGCTCCTTCATGCAGTCGAGGAACACCAGCACGAAACCGGCACCGATGGCCGGGAAGATGATCGGCAGGGTCACCCGCAGGAAGGCCTTGAACGACGTCTGCCCGAGGGTGCGCGCGGCCTCCTCCAGCTGCGGCGAAGCCTTCTCCAGCGCCACGCGGATCGGCGACTGGGCCATGGGCATGAACAGCAGCGCGTAGGCCACCAGCAACAGCAACGTGGTCTGGTACAGCGCCGGTGCATAACCCAGGGCGAAGAACACCAGGGACAACGCGATCACCAGCCCCGGCAACGCGTGCAACAGGTAGGGCAGGCGTTCGGCCAGACGCGCCAGGCGCCCGTGGTAGCGCACCACCACCAGCCCCACCGGCAACGCCAGCAGGCAGCTGATCAGCGCACCACCGAAGGACAGGTAGAGCGACGAACCCAGGGTGCGCAGGATGTCCATCAGCGGGAAGGCCGCCGAACTGCCTTCATGGATCCAGAAGCCGAGCATGGCCAGCGGCGTGCCCGAGCCGATCACCACCAGCGCCACCAGCAGCACCTGGATCGGCCAGTTCCACAGGCCCAGGCTCACGGGCGCGGTGCGCCGTGCCACGCCTTGCCCGGTGCGGGCGAAGCCGCGCCCGCGCAGGCGCAGCTCCATGCCCATCATCAGCATGCACAGGGCCAGCAGCAGCGCCGAAAGCATCGCCGCGTTGGCGTTGCTGAACTCCAGCTCGAACTGCTGGTAGATGGCGGTGGTGAAGGTCTGGTAACGCATGATCGACGGCGCGCCGAACTCCACCAGCATGTGCAGCGCCACCAGCAGCCCGGTGCCCATCAGGGTCGGCCGCAGCAGCGGCAGGGTCACCCGCCAGAACACCTGGCGCCGGGTGTAGCCGAGCATGCGTGCGGACTCCTCCAGCGCCGGGTCGAGGTTGCGCAGCGTGGCCACCACCGGCAGGTAGATCAGCGGGTATTTGGACAGGATCATCACCAGCGCCGTGCCGCCGAGGCCTTCGAACACCGGGCTGATGGAGATCCACGAGAAACCGGCCACGAAGGCCGGGATCGCAAAGGGCAGGCACAGCAGCACGTTCCACTGGCGGCGCCAGCGCAGGTCGCTGCGCTCCACGCACCAGGCCAGGGCCAGGCCGAGCAGTACGCAACCGGCGGTCACCAGCACCATCAGCTTCATGGTGTTGGCCAGCAGGTGGAACACGAAGGGGCGCCACAGCAGCTGCCAGGCGGTGTGCCAGCCGGATTCCCAGCTGCGCACGGCGACGTAGAACAGGGGCAGTGCAGCGACCAGCAACAATGCCAGGACCGGCACCTGCAGCCAGATGGGCGGGGAGCGGCGACGACGGCCGAGGGGTTTCGATGCCGAGGCCGCCAGGGCCGGGTCCAGGACTTCGGCTTGCATCAGTTCAGCCCGACCTCACGCTCCAGCTCCAGGGCGTCCTCCGCCAGGCCGATGTCGGCGGCGGTGAGCTTGGGCGGGCGCAGTTGGTCATAGGGTTTGAGCAGCGGGTCGGCCGACACCTTCTGGTTCACCGGGTATTCGGCGGACTGGCTGAGGATGGCCTTCTGGCCTTCTTCGCTAAGCATGAAGGCGACGAACTGCTGGGCCTCCTTCGGGTGCTTGCTGGCTTTCACCACCGCCACGCCGGAGACGCTGGCCAGACCGCCGGCATCGCCGTCGGCGAAGTAGTGCAGCTTGCTCTTCAGCTCGCCCTTCTCTTTCTTCAGCGCCATCCAGTAGTAGCTGTTGATCAGCGCGGCGGCGACTTCACCGTTCTCCACTGCCTTCATGGCGATGACGTTGTTGGTGTAGGTGGAGCCGAAGGCCTTGAGGCCGGTCAGCCATTCCTCGGCCTTCTCGCGGCCTTCCAGCTTGATGATGGCGGCCACCTGGCCAAGGAACTCACCACTGCTGGGCACGAAGGCGATCTTGCCGCTCCATTCCGGGTCGGCCACATCGAGCACGCTTTGCGGCAGGGCCTGGTCGCCCAGCTCCTCGGGGTTGTAGGCGAGCACGCGCACACGCGAGGTGACGCCGATCCAGTTGCCGGCGGGGTCGGCGAACTGCGGCTCGACCTGCTTGAGGGAGCTGTCATCCACCTTGGCCAACATGCCCTGGCCGGCCAGCTTGATCAGCGGCGGCGCTTCTTCGGTGTAGATGATGTCGGCGGGCGAGCGCTCGCCTTCCTCGGCGATCTGGTTGGCCAACTGGCCACCACCACCCTTGCGGATGCGCACCTGGATGCCGGTCGCTTTGGTGAAGGCCTCGGCGACGGCCTTGCCGGTCGCTTCGTGCTGCCCGTTGTACAGAGTCAGGGTCACCGCGTCGTCGGCCCGGGCCGCCATGGGCAGCAGCAGGCCGAGGGACAGAACACCGGCGCCGCAGACGCGGGCCAACGCAGTTACGAGACGTGCCGACATAAGCCACTCCTATCAACTCAGCAATAATCGGAAACGATTATACGGATCAACTGCGCTTCGTTCTCAAGAAATGGCTGCGACAGGTTGCTGCGGCAGATGAGAGGAAGCGATGGCGGATATGAAAAAGGCGCGGACCGCATGCGGTCCGCGCCTTCGACGCTGCCTTCAGGCGTGCGCCGTCATTCCCACTCGATGGTCGCCGGCGGTTTGCTCGACACGTCGTAGGTGACGCGGGAGATGCCTTCGATCTCGTTGATGATGCGGTTGGAGACCTTCTCCAGCAGCTCGTAGGGCAGGTGCGCCCAGCGGGCGGTCATGAAGTCGATGGTTTCCACCGCACGCAGGGCGACGACCCAGGCGTAGCGACGGCCGTCACCGACCACGCCGACGGATTTCACCGGCTGGAACACCACGAAGGCCTGGCTGGTCTTGTGGTACCAGTCGAAGGCACGCAGCTCTTCGATGAAGATGTGGTCGGCGCGACGCAGCAGGTCGGCGTACTCCTTCTTCACCTCGCCGAGGATGCGCACACCCAGGCCCGGGCCCGGGAAGGGGTGGCGGTAGACCATGTCGTAGGGCAGGCCCAGTTCGAGGCCGAGCTTGCGCACTTCGTCCTTGAACAGTTCGCGCAGCGGCTCCACCAGGGAGAACTGCATGTCTTCCGGCAGGCCGCCGACGTTGTGGTGGGACTTGATCACGTGGGCCTTGCCGGTCTTGGCGCCGGCCGACTCGATCACGTCGGGGTAGATGGTGCCCTGGGCGAGGAACTTCACGTCCTTCAGCTTGGTGGCTTCCTCATCGAACACCTGGATGAAGGTGCGGCCGATGATCTTGCGCTTCTCTTCCGGGTCGGAGACACCGGCCAGGCGACCGAGGAACAGCTCTTCGGCGTTGGCGCGGATCACCTTGACGCCCATGTTCTCGGCGAACATGGCCATCACCTGGTCACCCTCGTGCAGGCGCAGCAGGCCGTTGTCGACGAAGACGCAGGTCAGCTGGTCGCCGATGGCCTTGTGCAGCAGCGCCGCGACCACCGAGGAGTCGACGCCGCCGGACAGGCCCAGCAGCACCTTGTTGCTGCCCACCTGGGCGCGCACGGTGGCGATGGCGTCTTCGACGATGTTCGACGGGGTCCACAGGGCGGCGCAGCCGCAGATGTCCAGCACGAAGCGGGAGAGGATGCGACCGCCCTGCTTGGTGTGGGTCACTTCCGGGTGGAACTGCACGCCGTAGTAGGCACGGGCGTCATCGGCCATGGCGGCGATGGGGCAGCTCGGGGTGCTGGCGAGGATGTGGAAGCCCTCGGGCATGGCGGTGACCTTGTCACCGTGGCTCATCCACACGTCCAGGCCGAGCACGCCGTCAGCGTCGACGTGATCTTCGATGCCGTCCAGCAGGCGGGCCTTGCCGACCACGTCGACACGGGCGTAGCCGAATTCGCGCAGGTCGGAACCCTGGACCTTGCCGCCCAGTTGCTCGGCCATGGTCTGCATGCCGTAGCAGATGCCGAACAGCGGGACGTTGAGATCGAACACCGCCTGGGGCGCGCGCGGGCTGTTGGCCTCGTGCACCGACTCCGGGCCGCCGGCGAGGATGATGCCCTTGGGCGCGAAGGCGCGGATGGCATCGTTTTCCATGTCGAACGGGTGGATCTCGCAGTACACGCCGATCTCGCGAACGCGGCGAGCGATCAGCTGGGTGTACTGGGAACCGAAGTCGAGGATCAGGATGCGGTGGGCGTGGATATCTTGATTGGCCATGAGCTTTCCTTCGGAAAGAGCTTGAAGCTGAAAGCCAGAAGCTGGAAGTGCAGGGCGAAAGTCATGCTTCCGTCCTCCAGCTTCCAGCTTCCAGCACCTGTTACGCGGCCCCTTAACCTACGCGGTAGTTGGGCGCCTCTTTGGTGATCTGCACGTCATGCACATGGGACTCGGCCATGCCGGCGCCGGTGATGCGCACGAACTCCGGCTTGGTGCGCATCTCTTCGATGGTGGCGCAGCCGGTGTAGCCCATGGAGGCACGCAGGCCGCCCATCAGCTGGTGAACGATCGCGGACATGGTGCCCTTGTAGGGCACGCGGCCTTCGATGCCTTCCGGGACCAGCTTCTCGGCACCGGCGGAGGAGTCCTGGAAGTAGCGGTCGGAGGAACCCTGGGCCTGGGCCATGGCACCCAGCGAACCCATGCCGCGGTAAGCCTTGTAGGAACGGCCCTGGAACAGCTCGACCTCGCCCGGGGCCTCTTCGGTACCGGCCAGCATGGAGCCGATCATCACGGCGGAGGCGCCGGCGACGATGGCCTTGGACAGGTCACCGGAGTAACGGATGCCGCCGTCGGCGATCAGCGGAACGCCGGTGCCGGCCAGGGCAGCGGCGACGTTGGCGACTGCGGAGATCTGCGGGACGCCGACGCCGGCGACGATACGGGTGGTGCAGATGGAGCCCGGGCCGATACCGACCTTGACCGCATCGGCGCCCGCTTCGGCCAGGGCCTTGGCGGCTTCGCCGGTGGCGATGTTGCCGCCGATCACCTGGACTTCAGGGAAGGTCTGCTTGACCCAGCGAACGCGGTCGATCACGCCCTTGGAGTGGCCGTGGGCGGTGTCGACGATGATCACGTCGACGCCGGCATTCACCAGCGCAGTGACGCGGTCAGCGGTATCGGCGCCGGTGCCGACGGCAGCGCCGACGCGCAGGCGACCCTGGTCGTCCTTGCTGGCCAGCGGATAGGCCTTGGCCTTCTCGATGTCCTTCACGGTCATCATGCCCTTCAGGCTGAAGGCGTCGTCGACGATCAGGACTTTCTCGATGCGGTGCTTGTGCAGCAGCTCGCGGACGGTGTTCTTGTCGGCACCTTCCTTGACGGTGACCAGGCGCTCTTTCGGCGTCATCACGTCACGGACGCGGGCGTCCAGGCGGTTTTCGAAACGTACGTCACGGGAAGTGACGATGCCCACCAGGTCACCGTTGGACAGCACCGGTACACCGGAGATGTTGTGCTGGCGGGTCAGCTCGAACAGGTCGCGCACGGTGGCGTCGGCCTCGATGGTGATCGGGTCCTTGACCACGCCGGCCTCGAACTTCTTCACCTTGCGGACCTCGGCAGCCTGCTGCTCGACGGTCATGTTCTTGTGGATGATGCCGATGCCGCCTTCCTGCGCCATGGCGATAGCCAGACGGGCTTCGGTCACGGTGTCCATCGCGGCGGACAGCAGGGGGATATTCAACTCGATGCCGCGCGTCAGGCGGGTCTTGAGGCTGACGTCCTTCGGCAGGACCTCGGAATACCCCGGGATCAGGAGTACGTCGTCGAAGGTGAGGGCTTCTTGGCTGATGCGCAGCATGGCGGGGCTCCCAGGCGGGAAAATTGGAAGCGCGGCATTATATCTCAGCTGTGATGGCGCGCTCAATGAAACCGTTACCTTCGGCCTCACCTTCTTCACCGCCGTACCACCCTTTCCGATGGAGTGCCATCCCGCATCTGCAGGATAGCGGCGCCGCGCCGGGCCTTCCGATACTCCCCCATGACGCTGCGCCCCAGGCGGGGCGCGTTCGCCGACGCCGATAACGACAAGAATAAAGAGTGGGAGCCATGCACCAGCCACTTGCCCTCCATCCGTCACCCGCCGACTCGACGCTGGCCGATCCCCCAGGGCAACGCAACGGCCGCGCCTGGTTCCGCCGCAAGCGCAGCACCGGCGATCCGCGACCGCCCCACCCTGCCAGGCTTCATCCCCGCACCACCCTCCCGCGGCACCAAGCGCCCCGCGCGCACCGCCCCCAGGCGCCCCCAGACCTCCCGCCCGCTCACCACCACCGCCCATCAAGCGGCGACACCCGTTCGCCCCGAGGAAAGGACATCGTCATGACCCGTTCACCCTTGCCCCTTTTCGCCACCCTGCTGCTGATCCTGAGCCCAACCACCCAGGCCACCCAGCCGGAACTCATGCCCTACCTGCCGCAACAGACACTGGAGCTCGCGGAGTACCTGCCACCGCCGCCGCCCGCCGGCACCGCCGAAGACCGGCTCGACCTCGATACCGTGCTGCTCGTCCAGCGCGAGCGCACCCCGCAGCAGGTGGAGCAGGCCAAGCGCGACGACGCGGCCTTCCCCTTCGCCCAGGGCATCCTCGGGGCGGAGTTCACCGTCGAGCGGCACCCACAGACCGCGCACTTCTTCCGCCGCGTGCTGGTGGACCTGGAGCAGACGCTGATGCCCGCCAAGCACCACTTCGCCCGCCCCCGCCCCTACGAACTCAGCCAGGAGGTTAAGCCGATACTGCCGCCCCCCATGGGCGAGTCCTACCCCAGCGGCCACACCATGGATGCCTACCTCACCGCCATCCTGCTGGCCAAGATGCTGCCGGAACACCGCGCCGACCTCTTCGCCCGGGCCGCAGCAGCCGCGCAAAGCCGCGTGGTGGCGGGCGTGCACTACCCCACCGACCTGGAAGGCGGGCGCATATCCGCGGCGGTACTCGCCAACGAGCTGCTGAAGAACCCCGGCGCCCTGCGTGACTTCGAGCACGCCCGGCGCGAGGTGAGAAGCAACCTCGCCCTGGATTGACGCCCACACGGGCCGCGGCGGGCGACGCCGCGGCCCGCCATGGAAGGCACCACCCCACGCAGGGAGCCGTAGCCTCGATAAGAAGGAGCGACACCATGTTCGTGAATCGCCTCGCCCTCCCCCTCTGCCTGCCACTGCTGACCGCCCTCGCCTGCCACACCCAGGCGCAGGAGACCTCCTGGAGCGATGTTCTCGCCCAGGGCGACGCCCGCCTGTTCTTCGACAACCAGTACTTTGCCCGCGACTTCCGCGATGGCCCGAACAACGCCGGGCGCAACCGCTACAAACCCCGAGACGAACGCAACGGCTACCGCCAGGAATGGGGGCAGTCCGTACAGCTGCATTACCAATCGGGCTTCACGCCCGGCCTCATCGGCCTGGGCGTCGATGCCTTCGCCATGGCTGCGTTCAAACTCGACAGCGGCGGCGGGCGCACCGGCACGGGCACCCTGGCGGTGGACGGCCAGGGCCACCCGCGAGACAGCCACGGCAAGGCCGGCGGCGCGCTCAAGCTGAAAATCGCCGATGCGCAGCTCAGGTACGGCAACTTCAGCACCCAGGCGTCGGTGCTGGCGGCGGACAACAGCCGCATCATCCCCGGCATGGCCCACGGCCTGCACCTGCAGGGCGACTGGGCCGGGCTGCAACTGGAGGCGGCGCGTTTCACCGCGCTTTCCGGCCCCACCGAAAGCAAGAACCGTGGCGCCATCTCCACCGTCGTCGGCCGTCCGGACCGGCGCGGCCTCGATATCCACAGCGCCAGCTATATAGGGCTCAGCCATCGCGGCGAACCCTGGAGCCTCTCCTATTACCTGGGCCAGCTGGAGGACGTCTGGACCCAGCACTACCTGCACCTGGGCCACGAACAGGCGCTCGGCGCCGGCACCCTGAGCAACAGCACCCACCTCTATCGCACCCGCGACAGTGGCGCCTCGCTGTTCGGCCCCATCGACAACCTCATCGGCTCCCATGCCATCGCCTACCGTTTGGGCGCGCACCGCCTGACCCTGGCCTAACAACGCACCTTCTCGGACACGCCCTTCGACTACATCGGCTTCGGTGATGGGCAGAGCAGCCAGTCGATCGTCCTGGCCAACGCCGCCGCGTATTCGGACTTCAACGGGCCCCGTGAGCGCTCCTGGCAGCTTCGCTATGACCAGCGCCTGCACTGGCTGGGCCTGCCTGAGCTGAACCTGGCCCTGCGCTACCAGCGGGGCTGGGGCGCAGACGGCAGCCATGCCCCCAGCCACAGCATCTACCACGAGCTCTACGGTCGCGACGGCAAGCACCACGAGCTGGACCTGGACCTCGGCTACACCTTCGCCAGTGGCCCCCTGAAAAACCTGCACCTGCGCGCCACGCAGATCTGGCACCGGAGCAACCGCGCCTACGCGGACGCCTCCATCGACCAGACGCGCCTGCGCATCCAATACCCGCTGGAGCTGTTCTAACCCCGCGCCGCCCGCATCAGTGGCGCAGCGGGCGGCGCGCCCCTCAAGGCTGCAGCGCCAGGTAGCGCGCCACCAGCGCCACGCCGCTGCACAGCACCAGCCAGGTGACCAGCCGCACAAAGGCCTCGCGGGACAGGCGCAGGGTCAGGCACCGGCCTATCCACAGCCCCAGCGCCATGGCCGGCAGCAGGCTCAGGGCGAGCAGCAGTATCTGCCAGTCGGCGTAGAGCCCGGCCACAACGAACAGCCCCAGGCGCACCAGGGTGCTGCAGCCGATCAACGCACTCTGGGTCGCGCGGATCCGCTCCTTCTCGGGCAGACGGCCGCTGAGGTACAGCGCATAGAGGAAGCCACCGCTGCCGAACAGCGCCCCGAAGGTGCCGCCGAAGACACCGAAGGGCACCACCCAGAGGGGCTTCATCGGCGCCTGCCGCACCGGCTGCAAGAACAGCGACCAGATGGCATAGGCGCAAACGAACAGGCCGAACAGCAGCATCAGCAACTCGGCATCCAGGTTCACCAGCCCGTAGGCGCCGATGGCGCAGCCCAGCGCCATGCAGGGCAACAGCCGGCGCAGCTCGCTCCCGGCCACCGCCTGGCGCGCCGTGAACCAGCTGCCGGCGGAGGCGACGAAATCCAGCAGCACCAGCAGCGGGATGATCCGCGCCATGGGCAGGCTGCTCACCAGCAGCGGTCCGGCCACCAACGCCGTGCCGAAGCCGGCGATGCCGAACACCACATAGGCCAGGGCGATGGCCCCTGCGATGAGCAACCAGTCGGTCGGCGAAAACGACAGCAGGGCGAACAGGCTTTCGACACTCATGGAACGGCGCTCGGCAGGGAAGTGCCGTCAATCTAGCGAGCGCGACAGGCATCGGGCCAATACAATCCACCCCCTCGTCCCATCTCCAAAAGGCATGGCAGGAGCCCCCGTGATCTCATTACGACAACTGCGCTATTTCATCGAGATCGTCGAGAGCGGCAGCTTCAGCCGCGCGGCCGAACGCCTGTTCATCGCCCAGTCGGCCCTCAGCCGGCAGATGCGCGAACTGGAAACCCACCTCGCCACCCCGCTGCTGGAGCGCGGCCCGCGCCAGGTCGAGCTGACCCCGGCGGGCCGTGCCTTCCACCCCCTGGCCCTGCGCCTGCTGCAGGATCTGGAAGCCGCCGGCGAGCTGGCCCGCCAGGTCGGCCAGGGCCAGCACGGCACCCTGCGCCTCAGCCACTCCAGCTCGGTGCCCCTGGGCACGCCCTTGCAGGCGCCCCTGCGCACCTACCTGGAGCAGCACCCGGGGGTGAACCTGGAGATCGTCCAGCAATCCTCCGAGCAGCAACTGGCCGACTTGCAGGAAGGCCGCCTGGATGTGTGCCTGCTGCGCCTGCCGGTGCTGCGCCAGCACCCCGGCCTGGCCCTGCAGCCGCTGTACCGCGAACCGCTGCTGCTGGCCGTGGCGGCCGAGCACCCGCTGGCCGATGAGGCAGAGCCCATTCCCCTCGCCCGTCTGGCGGACGAACCCTTCGTTTCGGTGCCGCACATGCAGCGCGGCGGCCTCAGCTACCGTGCCGCCGAACTCTGCCTGCGCCAGGGCTTCTTTCCCCGTGCGGCCCGCGCCGTCTCACGCAAGACCAGCCAGCTGCAACTCATCGAAGTCGGGCTCGGTGTCGCCCTGGTGCCGGCCTCCATGCGCGCCATCGCGCCTGCCGGGGTGCGCTTCCTGGCACTGGCCGATGCCGACTGCGACAGCCAGGTCGCCCTGGCCTGGCGCCACGATGGCACGCCCCTGAGCCAGGGCTTGGTGGAGCACTTCCGCCAGCAACTGGGCGCAGGCTGATTCCGTCGCCTCGCGATTGACGCCCGCCGACTGGCGGTTAAGCTGCGCGCCCCTGATCCCTCGGAGCCCCGTGTGGAAACCCGTCAACTGATCATCGTCCCGCAGATTTCCACCGTGCCCGGCCACCATGCTCTGGCCGGCCGCATGCTGCGCTGGCTGGTGCGCCAGGGTGTGGTCGAGGCCTTCCCGAGCGCCTTCGCCCGGGGTGGCAACCGCATGATCCACGCCGTCGCACCCGGGGCGCGCCAGGTGGTCGAACATCCCGACCGGCTGCCGCTGGGCAAGCCCGGCGCCGGGTTGGAAATCGTCGACAAGCGCTGCATCTACACCCCCGCCCGTGGCTTCCTGCACGAGGCCGGCTGCCCGGAGTGCCGCCGCGAGATCGGTGAGCCGCTGTTCGAAAGCCTGGAAGAGTGGTGGCCGGGCGAGACCGATAACTTCACCTGCCCCGAATGCGGCTTCGAAGACGACATCAACGGCTTCCTTTATCTACAGGCCTGCGGCTTCTCCAACCTGGCGTTCGTCTTCAACGATTGGCTGGAAGCCGGCTTCAGCCGCGCCTTCCTCGCCGCCTTCGCCGACCGCCTGGGCTTCCCCGTGCGCCTGGTCGAAGTGCACGACTGAACAGCGCGCATTGAGCGCGGGCCATCGCCGCCCGTATCATGCCGCTCATGTTCAAAGACCCCTTCCAACGGCTCGGCCTCGACCGCGAGGTGCTGACCGTCAGCCAGCTCAACCAGCGTGCCCGCCATCTGCTGGAGGACGTGTTCCCCCAGGTCTGGGTGGAAGGCGAAATCTCCAACCTGGCCAAGCCCGCGTCCGGCCACCTGTACTTCACCCTCAAGGACAGCCAGGCCCAGGTGCGCTGTGCGCTGTTCCGGCAGAACGCCGCCAAGGTGCGCCAGGCGCTGCGCGACGGTCTGGCGGTGAAGGTGCGCGGCAAGGTCTCGTTGTTCGAAGGCCGTGGCGACTACCAGATGATCGCCGATGCCGTGGAGCCCGCCGGTGACGGCGCTCTGCGCCTGGCCTTCGAGGCCCTGAAGGACAAGCTCGCCGCCGAAGGCCTGTTCGACGCCGAATCCAAGCGCCCGCTGCCGGCCCACCCGCAACGCATCGGCATCGTCAGTTCGCCCACGGGTGCGGTGATCCGCGACATCATCAGCGTGTTCCGCCGCCGCGCCCCGCAGGTGGAACTGACCCTGGTGCCCACCGCCGTGCAGGGCCGCGAGGCCACCGCGCAGATCGTCCGCGCCATCGAGCGGGCCGACGCCCAGGGCTTCGATGCGCTGATCCTGGCCCGTGGCGGCGGCTCGCTGGAAGACCTCTGGTGCTTCAACGAGGAAGCCGTGGCCCACGCCGTGGCCGCCTGCCAGACGCCCATCGTCAGCGCCGTGGGCCATGAGACGGACGTGTCCATCGCCGACTTCGTCGCCGACGTCCGCGCACCCACGCCGTCCGCCGCCGCAGAACTCCTGGCCCCGGATTCCAGCAGCCTGCGCCAACGCCTGGAGAGCCTGCAGCGGCGCCTGGTGTTGCGCATGCAGCAACAGATCGCCCATCACCACCTGCGCGTCGACGGCCTGACCCGCCGCCTGCGCCACCCGGGCGAGCGCCTGCGCCAGCAGGCCCAGCGCCTCGACGACCTGGAGATGCGCCTGCAACGCGCGCTCGACCGCCAGCTGAGCACCCGCCGGGAACGCTTCGCGCGCCTGGAGACCCGCCTGGCCGCACAACACCCGGGCCGCGCCCTGAGCCTGCTGCGCCAGCGCCTGGACAGCCTCGCCGCGCGCCTGCCACGCGCCATGCAGGAAGGCCTGAAGGAGCGCCGCCTGCAACTGCAAAGCCAGGTGCAGACGCTCAACGTGGTCAGCCCGCTGGCCACCCTCGGCCGGGGCTACAGCATCCTGCTCGACGAACGCGGCCAGGCCATCCGCAACGCCGCCCAGACCCGCCCCGGCCAGCGCCTGAAGGCTCGCCTGGGCGAAGGCGAACTGGACGTGCGGGTCGAAGACAATCACCTGACCCCGGTCACCCTTTCCCTGCTGGATTGATAGATGCGCCTGCTGCTCGCCCTGCTTCTCGTCGTCACCCTCCCCGCCCAGGCCGAAGGCTTCATCAGCCGACTGCTGAACAAACCCGTGCCCGGCGGCGTTGCCGTGGTGCAACTGGGCCAGGGCGCCACGGCGCCGACGGCGCGCTTCCAGGACAAGCCCGTGCTGGTGGTAAAGGAAGAGGGCCGCGACTGGATCGCCATCGTCGGCATTCCCCTCGGCACCCAGGCTGGCACCCAACAGTTAAAGGTGAGCGATGGTCGCAGCCTGCCTTTCAGCGTCGGCAGCAAGCACTACAAGGAACAGCGCATCACCCTGAAGAACACCCGCCAGGTGAACCCGCTGCCCGAGGACCTCAAGCGCATCGACCGCGAACTGGCCGAGCAGACCCGTGCCTACCGCAGCTTCACCCCGGGCACGCCGAGCAACCTGCTGTTCGACAAGCCGGTGAACGGGCCGCTCTCCAGCCCCTTCGGCCTGCGCCGCTTCTTCAACGGCGAGGAGCGCAACCCGCACTCGGGCCTGGACTTCGCCGTGGGCGCCGGTACGCCGATCAAGGCACCGGCGGCCGGCAAGGTGGTGCTCATCGGCGACTACTTCTTCAATGGCAAGACGGTGTTCGTCGACCACGGCCAGGGGCTGATCAGCATGTTCTGCCACATGTCGAAAGTGGACGTGAAGCTCGGCCAGCAACTGCCGCGCGGCGGCGTGGTCGGCCGCGTCGGTGCCACCGGCCGGGCCACCGGGCCGCACATGCACTGGAATGTCAGCCTCAACGATGCGCGTGTCGACCCGGCCATCTTCATCGGCGCCTTCAAGCCCTGACCTCCTGCGCGGAATAGCCCGCCGCCGGCCACGCCATACAATTCCCCTTACAGACGTCGCCTGGGCCAAGCGGCGCATTTTTGCTAAGGTCCGCCAGCTCCGGAGGCCCGCCGCAACGGCCGGCCCGATCCCACCGCTGACATGGAGCCGCACATGCCCCACGAGCTGGCAACCTGGATGGACTGGCTGAAGGGCCACCCCGAACTCCTCACTCTCTGCGCCTCCACCCTGCTGGTACTGGGTGCCTGGCTGGCCAACTGGATGGTCAAGCGCATTCTCGTGCGCGGGCTCTATCGCGCCCTGAGCGCCACCGCCGTAGGCCGCAACACGCACCTGGGCGAGAACGGCATGATCAAGCGGCTGGCCAATATCGTGCCGGCACTGATCCTCTCCAGCGGCGTGGTCCTGATCCCCGGCCTGCCGGAAACCCTGGTCACAGTAGTGCGCAACGTCTGCGGCGCCTTCATCGTGCTGACCATCGCGCTGGCCCTGAGCGCCCTGCTCGACCTGATCAACACCCTCTACCAGCTGCGCAAGGACGCTCACCTGCACCCGATCAAGGGCTACCTGCAGGTGATCAAGATCCTGGTGTTCGCCATCTGCGCGATCCTCATGGTCGCCACCCTGATCGACCGCTCGCCGCTGATCCTGCTCTCCGGCCTGGGTGCCATGGCAGCCGTGCTGATGTTGATCTTCCAGGACACCCTGCTGTCCCTGGTGGCCAGCGTGCAGATCTCCTCCAACGATGTGATCCGCGTGGGCGACTGGATCGAGATGCCGCAGCTGAACGCCGACGGCGACGTGATCGACATCGCCCTGCACACGGTGAAGGTGCAGAACTGGGACAAGACCATCACCACCATTCCCACCAAGCGCTTCATCACCGACTCGTTCAAGAACTGGCGCGGCATGCAGGAATCCGGCGGCCGGCGCATCAAGCGCTCGATCTACCTGGACCAGAACAGCGTGCACTTCCTCGTCGCCGACGAGATCGCCCAGTTGCGCCGCTTCCGCCTGCTGGACCAGTACCTGAAGGCCAAGGAGAGCGAACTGCTGAGCTGGAACAGCCAGCTCGACGAACCGCTGCGGGTACCGGTCAACAGCCGCCAGCTGACCAACCTGGGGACCTTCCGCGCCTACGTGGAGAACTACCTGCGCCACAACGACGACATCCGCAAGGACATGACCCTGCTGGTGCGCCAGTTGAACCCCACCGCCGACGGCCTGCCGCTGGAGCTGTATTGCTTCACCAACACCACGGCCTGGGCGCGCTACGAGGCCATCCAGTCGGACATCTTCGACCACCTGCTGGCGATCCTCCCGGAGTTCGGCCTGCGCGTGTTCCAGCACCCGAGCGGCGCCGACATGCGTGAGCTGCGGCTGCCCGCCCAGCAGCCACAAGCCCCGGCTCCCGCAGCTTTCGACCACTCGTCGGCCTGAACCGAAGCGGCATCAAGAAGCCAGTACGCCCGCCGATGCAGTGTCGATACCGGAATTTCCGGTAGTGCGAGCGAGAAACGGGATGCTGACGGTCAATACCAACATCGCCTCCTCGTTCACGCGTAGACAGTTGAGCAACACGGACAACGCACTGGGTAAGGCCATGCAGCGTCTGTCGACCGGCCAGCGCATCAACAGCGCCAAGGATGATGCCGCCGGTTTGCAGATCTCCAACGCCCTTACGTCCCAGGTGCGTGGGCTCAACGTCGCCACGCGGAACGCGAATGACGGCATGTCGATGCTGCAGGTGGGAGAAGGCGCGCTGGAAAGCGTGACTACCGCCCTGCAGCGCATCCGTACGCTCGGCCTCCAGGCCATGAACGGCTCCAACACCGAGACCGATCGCGCCGCACTGAACCAGGAGGCGCAGAAGCTCCTGGAAGAGATCAACCGGGTCAACGAGACCACCACCTTCGGCGGCCGCAAGATCTTCAGCCAGGCCTCCGGCTCGCAATTGGGCAAGCTGGACGAGCGCGCGGTGCTCAACTCGCTCAAGGGCTTCTGGATCAGCGAGGGCGAGCAGCGCGTCTTCGACGCCTACGGCATCAAGGCCGACGGCGCCACGCTGAAGATCACCCTGAGCAACGACCCCTCCAGCACCACCCTCGCCTCGGTCGCCGGCTCGCCCGGTGCCGGGGGCAAGTACTACAACCAGGTGCTCGACGTGAACCTGGCCTACTTCGATGGGTCCAGCCTGCCCAACGGCGGCAACAACCCCGGCCAGTACACCGACCGCGTCCTGGCCCACGAGATGACCCACGCGGTGATGGGCCGGGCGATGAACTTCAACGCCCTGCCCGGCTGGTTCAAGGAAGGCACGGCGGAGGCGGTGCAGGGTGCCGACGAGCGCCTGCGCAGTGACATCGCCGCCAGCAGCATCGGCGCGGTGGTCGGCGCCTTCGGCGGCATCGGCAACAGCGCCGGCTACTCCGCCTCCTACGCCGCGGTGCGCTACATGCACGCCGAGATCAAGGCCGCCGGCGGCAACGGCATCAAGGACGTGATGCAGTACCTGGCCGGCCACGCCAACTCCACCCTCGACGACGCCCTGGCCAACGCCAGCCGTGGCGCTTTCGCCAGTGCAGCCGACTTCGGCACCCAGTTCTCCGCCAACGGCGCCGCGTTCATCGCCGGGATGGACCTGACCAACGAGGACACCGGCGCCATCGGCGGCTTCGATGCCGACGGTGGCGATGTGCTCACCGCCGAAAACGTGCTGCCCAACCGCGGCACCGGTACGCCCGGCTCACTGGGCTTCACGCTGGAAGAGCCCAAGCTGTTCGACGCCAACGCCACCGGTAACGGCGTGCAGACCTCGCTGCAGGTGGGCGCCAATGCCTGGGAAACCATCGACGTCGGCCTCGCCTCCTTCAACACCGGGGCAATGGCGCTGAACAACGTCAACCTGATCAAGACTCCGGGCCTGGCGGTGATGGACATCGACGATGCCCTCGCCTACGTGGACCGCCAGCGTGCCTATATGGGTGCCATCCAGAACCGCCTGGACAACACCGTCGCCAACCTGCAGAACATCGCCGAGAACGCCAGCGCCAGCCGCTCGCGCATCACCGATGCGGACTTCGCCTCGGAGTCCGCCACCCTCGCCTCCCAGCAGATTCTCCGGCAGGCGGCGCAAAGCATGCTGGTGCAGGCCAACCAGATGCCCCAGGCGGTACTCTCGCTCCTCGGCTGACGCGCAATTCTCGCTACGTTTGGCCTCCCTCCGAGCAAGAATCTCTCACCTCACCAATCCCTTCGCACGAAATCACCAATTTTCTGACAAGCCTTGCCATATTCAACCCGAGTGAATAGGGTTGTCGGCATGAAAACCGCTCACACCCTCATCCTCCTGCGTCAACACGCCTGCCTACGTCTGGTCAGCCCACGACTGCGTAGCTGAATCGCGACGCCCTGCTCCACCCCGCATTTCATTTGGCCGGCCGCCGTCATCAGGCCCATCAGAACAAGGATTTCCCCATGAGCATGCTCAACGACCCGTCTCGCAAGTACCGCGCCTTCCCCGCCATCAACCTGCCCGACCGCACCTGGCCGTCGAAGACCATCACCGACGTGCCGATCTGGTGCAGCTCCGACCTGCGCGACGGCAACCAGTCGCTGATCGAGCCGATGGACGCGCAAAAGAAGATGCGTTTCTTCAAGACCCTGGTGCAGGTGGGCCTGAAGGAAATCGAGGTGGCCTTCCCCTCCGCCTCGCAGACCGACTTCGACTTCGTCCGCGAGCTGATCGAGAACGGCCACATCCCGGATGACGTCACCATCCAGGTGCTGACCCAGGCCCGCGAAGACCTGATCACCCGTACCTTCGAATCCCTCAAGGGCGCGAAGAAGGCCATCGTCCACGTCTACAACGCCACCGCGCCGTCCTTCCGCCGCATCGTCTTCAACCAGGACCGCCAGGGCGTGATCGACATCGCCACCGGTGCCGCCCGCCTGATCAAGCAACTGGCCGCCAAGCAGCCGGAAACCCAGTGGACCTTCCAGTACTCGCCGGAAATCTTCAGCTCCACCGAGCAGGACTTCTCCCTGGAAGTGTGCAACGCGGTGATCGACGTCTGGGAACCGACCCCGGCCAACAAGATCATCCTCAACCTGCCGGCCACCGTGGAGTGCGCCACGCCGAACGTCTACGCCGACCAGATCGAGTGGTTCGGCCGCCACATCAACAAGCGTGACAGCGTGATCATCAGCCTGCACACCCACAACGACCGTGGCACCGGCGTAGCCGCCACCGAGCTGGGCCTGATGGCCGGCGCCGACCGCGTCGAAGGCTGCCTGTTCGGCAACGGCGAGCGCACCGGCAACGTCGACCTGGTGACCCTGGCGCTGAACATGTACACCCAGGGCCTGCACCCGCAGCTGGACTTCTCCGACATCGACGCCGTGCGCAAGGTGGTCGAGGAGTGTAACCAGCTGCCGGTCCACCCGCGTCACCCCTATGTGGGCGACCTGGTGCACACCGCCTTCTCCGGCTCCCACCAGGACGCCATCCGCAAGGGCTTCGCCCAGCAGAAGGAAGACGGTGTCTGGGAAGTGCCCTACCTGCCGATCGACCCGGCCGACATCGGCCGCAGCTACGAGGCGGTGATCCGCGTCAACAGCCAGTCGGGCAAGGGCGGCATCACCTTCCTGCTGGAGCAGGAATACGGCATCAGCCTGCCGCGTCGCATGCAGATCGAATTCAGCCAGGTGGTGCAACGCGAGACCGACCGCCTGGGCCTGGAGATGACCGCCGAACAGATCTACAAGCTGCTCGACAGCGAGTACCTGCAGGCCACCACGCCCTACACCCTGAAGGGCCACCGCCTGCAGGAAGAGAACGGCACCAGCGCCGTGGACATCGAAGTGCAGATCAAGGGCGAGACCCAGCACCTGCGCGGCATGGGCAAGGGCCCGCTGGAAGCCCTGGTGGCCAGCCTGCCGGTGAAGGTGGAGATCATGGACTACTCCGAGCACGCCATCGGTGGCGGCGCCAACGCCAAGGCCGCAGCCTATATCGAACTGCGCCTCGACGGTGGCCGCGCGCTGCACGGCATCGGCATCGACGAGAACATCACCACCGCCAGCTTCCGTGCCCTGTTCAGCGCCCTCAACCGCGCCCTGAGCCAGACCGAAGCCGAAGCCGCCTGACACCCGGCCAGTAAACGAAAACCCCGCCAATCGGCGGGGTTTTGTTTTTCCGGGGATAACCCGGCGTGCATCTCTAGCCCTGTTGCTGCCAGTGGCAACGGCCCCAGGCGCACATCGCTTCCAGCACCGGCTGCAGGCTGGCGCCGTGCTCGGTGAGGCGGTACTCCACACGCGGCGGCACCTCGGCGAACACCGTGCGCGACAGCACGCCATCGTGCTCCAGCTCGCGCAGCTGCTGGGTCAGCATCTTTTCGGTGATGCCCGGCACCCGGCGCTTGAGCTCGGAGAAGCGCAGCGCCTCCTTCATCAGGTGATACACCAGCAGCGACTTCCACTTGCCGCCGATCACATCCAGCGTCACCTCCACCGGCGTGTTGTAAACCTTGTCGCCCGAAACCAGACGCTTGGATTCGGTGGCGATCGGCTCGTGTTCGCTCATATTGCTTACCCACTAGTAAGTGACTGCCAGAATCGTACGTACTTGTCAGCAAGAATGCCACCTGCATAATCGACCGCCACATTCATGCCGAATGCAGCCGATGGAGATCGAACCATGACCGCACGCAACCTGTTCCAGCCCACCCGACTGGGCAGCCTCCAGCTCCCCAACGCGGTGGTGATGGCGCCCCTAACCCGCCAGCGCAGCCTGCAACCCGGCAACATCCCCAGCGAACTCAATGCCACCTACTACGCCCAGCGCGCCGGCGCCGGCCTGATCATCAGCGAAGCCACCCAGGTCTGCCCCGAAGGCCAGGGCTATGCCTGGACCCCGGGCATCCACAGCGCCGAACAGATCGAAGGCTGGAAGAAGGTCACCCGCGCCGTGCACGACAAGGGCGGCCGCATCGTCCTGCAGCTCTGGCACGTGGGGCGCATCTCCCACCCGCTGCTGCAACCGGGTGGCGTCGATCCCGTCGCCCCCTCCGCCATCCAGGCCAAGGCTGATTGCTATGTGCAGGAAGCCGACGACAGTCACCACCGCGAACCCACCGCCAAGCCCCGTGCCCTGGAGATCGACGAACTCCCCGGCGTGGTCGCCGCCTACGCCCAGGGCACGGCCAACGCCCTGCGCGCCGGTTTCGACGGCGTGGAGGTGCACGCCGCCAACGGCTACCTGCTGGATCAGTTCCTCTGCTCCGGCAGCAACCAGCGCACCGACGCCTACGGTGGCTCGGCTGCGAACCGCGCGCGCTTGGTACTGCAGGTGATCGACGCCGTGATCGCCACCACCGGCGACAGCGGTCGCGTGGGCGTGCGCATTTCCCCCATGGGCACCTTCGGCGACATCAGCGACGCCAACCCGCGCGAAACCTTCGGCTACCTGGTGGAGCAGCTGAACAGCCGCAACCTCGCCTACCTGCACATCAACAAGCCGGACTGGCTGGGCGGCACCTTCGAAGGCTTCGACGACCTGCTGCGTGAACTGCGCGACCGCTACCAGGGCAAGATCATCCTCGCCGGCGGCCTGGACAGCAGCAGCGCCGAAGCAGCCCTGAGCACCGGCCTGGCCGACGCCGTCGCCTTCGGCCGCCCCTACATCGCCAACCCCGACCTGGTCGAGCGCCTGCGCCAGGACGCGCCCCTCAACCAACCGGACGCCAACACCTTCTACGG
Source organism: Pseudomonas sp. zfem005 (assembly GCF_032621735.1). NCBI lineage: Bacteria > Pseudomonadati > Pseudomonadota > Gammaproteobacteria > Pseudomonadales > Pseudomonadaceae > Pseudomonas > Pseudomonas sp. zfem005. The sequence continues at coordinate 524,370 of NZ_JAVYJE010000003.1, forward strand.
TGGCGCCGAAGCCGGCTACACCGACTACCCGACCCTGGGGTGAACGGAGGCTGAAACGAAAACGCCGGGCAATGCCCGGCGTTTTTCATGGCGACGGCTCAGACGAGCCCGAACAGCAGAAGGACCGGCACCATGGCGACGATGAACCCCAGCATGAACAGCAGGCCGATGCCCACACTGCGCCACAGCGAGAAGAACGCGCCATTGGCGATCTTGTGCTGGTTCACTTGCGTACCGAACAACTGCCGGGCATAGGCATTCATCGCGATCACCTGGACCACGCCGAACACGATGGCGGGCACGTTCTCCGGCAACAGGGCGCCGGCGACGATGATCGCGATGAAGAAACCGATCGAGACGGCCCAGAGCTTCCCGGTCTCACCACCCCGCCCCATCGCCTTGAGATTGGCGGCGATGACATAGGCCCCCGCCAGCGGCGTGCCGAAGAAGGTAGCGATGCCGATGCCGGGGATGCTGTAGAGGCGCAGATGCTCGGTGCCGGTAGTCGGCGCCAGCAGCTCGGCGGCGGGGGTCTGGAAGGGGTTTTCGGCTTCCGTGCTCATATCGGGCTCCTTGGGGTAACGCAGAAGAAGGATGCAGGAGCGCCATGATACGGAGCCGCCCGGCATCGGGCGACCCCGGATGAAGGGGCGACCAGTATCAACTGGCCGCCCCGCCCATCAGTTGCAGGCGCCCTCGTCGCGCCACACCTTGCCGCTGCCTGCACCACCGGTGAATTCCGGGTTGCCGGGCTCGTTACCCTTGGTCCACCAACCCGCGGTATAGAAACGGCCCTTGTGGCTCACCCTGTCCTTGGCCACGTAGGTGCTTTGGGGGTTCCACGGGCCCTGGCAACCAACCGGGGTTTCCACCTTGTCGGCGATGACCTTGACCGAGTGATCCCGCGTCACCGTCTGCTTGCCGTTGCTCAAGCTGAGGGTGACCCGGTAGGTGACGTCCTGGGCCGCTTTCGGGGCCATGAACTTCATCAGGGCGCCCGCAGCCTGGAAGTCGACGCGAGGCGTCACGCTCCATGCATAGTTCAGGGGCAGGCCGGCCGGGTCGCTGGAGGCCGTGGCATTGAGGTAGACGGTTTCGCCGGACTTGGCCTCAGTGGCTCCGCCGATGATGGCCACAGGCGGCTTGACCGATTCCACCGGCGGCTCGACCGGGTCTACTGGCGGCTCGCTCGGCTGCCCACCCGCGCCCTGGCAAGGCCCCAGGTCACGCCAGACCTTGCCGGCGCCATCCATGCCCGTGGTGGAGACCTGGCCCGGCTCGGCGCCGGAGGTCCACCAGCGGGCCTGGTACTGGCGCCCCTTCCACTGCACCACATCGTTGCCGACGTAGGTGGCGGTCTTCTTCCATTCCGGCTTGCAGTTGCCCACCGTCGCCTTGGCCTTGACCAGCACCTCATGGGTGCGGGTAGTGCTCTGCTTGCCGTTGCTCAGGGTCAGGGTGAAGCGGTAGCGGGTGTCTTCCTGCAGGTCCGGCGCGGTGAAGCTGATGCGTGCACCGTCGAAGCTGAAATCAAGCCTGGGCGTCGACTCCCAAGCGAAGCTCAGCGCCAGCCCCTGTGGGTCGCTGGAGGCGGAAGCATCCAGGACGATCCGGTCACCGGCATTGGCTTCGGTCTTGCCGCTGATCTGCGCCACGGGTGGCTTGCTGGCTTCCATGGGTTTGAGCGCTGTGGCCTTGGCCTGGTTGTCGCCACTGAACTGGCCGTCGGCGAGCAAGGTCCAGCCGCCGTTGGGGCTGTCGCCGCCGTACACCTGGTAGCCCTTGATAACGCCGCTCTGGCCCGCGTCCTGACGGGGCAGGTAGTGCAACTGGGAGAAGCGGCTGTCCGCCCCCAGGTCGATGACGATCTGGTGCGGGTAGCGGGCCCCGGCGGCGGAGCTCCAGTAGGACGCCGGGTTGCCGTCGATGGCATGGGCCGCGGGCGCAGAACCGGCAATGGCACTGCTGGTGGAGTGGACCTTCCAGCTGTTACGCGGCAGCTGCTTGCCCTGGGCATCCACCAGCAACAGTTCGGCGACGCTGGCGCCGTCCTTACCGTCCTGGGAAGAGGTGGCCACCAGTTTCAGGTAGCGGCCCTGGGCCGTGTCTTGGGTGACACCGAAGGCCTGGCCTTCAAGCACCAGGTCACGGGTGGCCTTGATATCCGACTCGATCGCCAGGTACCAGCGCCCGGGCTGAGGGTCGTTCACCCCCAGGGCCACGCTGTACTGCATGATCGAACGGTAATCGAAGCTGGAATTGCTGGGGTGCGCACCACGCTTGAGCAGCAGCCGGACCTGGCCGGCTCTCTCCGAGCCCTCGCCATCCAGCACGCTGAATACCAGGCGCTGGGTGCCTTCGGGCACATCGACCGGGTAATAACGCGTTTCACGCGGAGCCAGGCTGACCCTCTGCTCGAGAATCGAGGTTACCTGCTCACCCTCAAGCGGCACCACCGATGGGCTATAGGCCGACATCCGCGCCGCGTTCTCACGCCAGACACGGGCCATGTTGGCGGTACGGGCATCCCCGAGCGGCACCCCCTGGTTGTCCTTGATGTCCGGGTTGGAGTAGTAGCCCACGTGGTTACCGCAGAGGATGGTGCCGATCCGGCCGTTGTTGTAGCCGAACCGATAGCTGCTGCCGTCCGAGCAATGGTTGCCACCGATGTTGTGAGCCAGCTCGTGACGGAAGGTGGTCGACGAGTTGATGTAGTTGATCGAGTAGCGGCCGGGAAGGTAGCCCCAGCCCACGGCGGTATCCACGCCCGGGGTGCCCATGATGAAGCTGGCGACCACGTCCGGGCTGTACTGGCGCATGCCCTGGGCATAGACGCGGCTCACCTGGCTCAAGGTCCCGGTGGTGATCGGGTAGTCCTCGGCCACCACCTGGGTGCCCACCAGGCGCACGCGCACGCCCTGGACCTGGGATTGCTTCAGCGCGCGGTTGACCGAGGCCACCTGGACCAGCGCATAGGCTTCGTGGTCCCCCACCCAGTTGGCCGCCTTCTGCGAGAACCCCGCCAGCAGGTCGATCACGGTTTCGCCCTGGGCGTTGCGATGGGCCTGGAAGCTGCGCTGGCCGCTTTGCGACTCCTGCTGCCCCGCCACGTCGTTCTCGTCACCGGCCACGTAGTCGATGCTGCCCGGGGTGTGGGACGGTGCGGCGTCGAAGCGGATCAGCGATTGCTCGCCATCGGCGGTGCCGCGAATGATCGCGTTGGCATCGGGCAGCAGCGCGATGAAGCTGCCGTCGGGGCGGGCCGCCAGGGTCATTTCACCGGGTGCCTGCAGGGAGCGGGCGCGGCCTTCCAGTTGCCCGGTCATCACCTGCAGGTCCTTGAAGCTGTCGCCTTGCAGCGCGGTCAGGCTGCGGATGCGCATCCCGGTTTCCTGCAGCAACAGCTCGGTTCCCGCTTCGGCGGTGCTGCGCAGCGAGGTACCGGCGGCCGGAGCCTGGAGGTTGATGAAGTGACCAGGGGTCACCCGCTCATGGCCCGCTGGAACGCTGGCGGCAGCCTGCTCATCCTGTGCGACAACGGGGGAAGACAACGGCAGCAGCACGGCCAGGCTGAGGTGGGTGCCCCAGCGTCGGGTGGCTCGGGTCAGTGCATTCAATCGGAAGCTCGGCATAACCAGTCCTTCAATACCCAGCGCAGCCGTCAGCCTGACGAACAGCGGCCATCGGGCCGCAGCGCTGGAAGGTTCATGGAGTTGGAGGTGTGCCGGCGGCGCGATGGTAGGCAAGGCGCCTGGTCGCTGTAAAACGTAGAGGGGGTATTTCAGACCCGTCCTAGGAACGGCCTATCGACGAGCACCTGAGCACCCCGAACGGTGCCCAGGTGACGGGCATCAGGGCTGCAGGGTGAAGCCATCCGCATCCAGGTGCGCGGGGAAGCGCTCGCGGTAGCTGGCCAGGGCGCTGGCGCTGAGGGTGACGCTGAATACGCCCTCCTGCGCGGCGGCATCGAGCAGCGTCTCGCCCTGGAAGTCCAAGGCCTGGCTATCACCACTGTAGGGATGGCCCTTGCCGTCCTCGCCGACGCGGTTAACCGCTGCCACGTAGCAGAGGTTTTCGATGGCCCGGGCGGGTAGCAGGCGGTTCCAGTGGTGGCGGCGTGCGGCAGGCCAGTTGGCGGTGTAGAGCAGCAGGTCGGTGTCGTGGGGGTCGCGGCTCCAGACCGGGAAGCGCAGGTCGTAGCAGACCAGCGGGCGCACCCGCCAGCCCTTGAGCTCGAACAGCGCCTGGGTCTCGCCCGGCGTGTAGTGCTTGTGCTCGCCGGCCATGCGGAACAGGTGGCGCTTGTCGTAGTGCAGCACTTCGCCGTCGGGGCGCGCCCAGAGCAGGCGGTTGCGATGGCTGCCGTCGGCGGCGCGGATGATCAGGCTGCCGGTGACCACGGCATCGATGCGCCGGGCCTGCTCGCGCAGCCAGGCGTAGGTGACGCCCTCTTCCTCCTCGGCGAGGGTGGCCGAATCCATGGAGAAGCCGGTGGTGAACATCTCCGGCAGCACCACCAGGTCGGCGCCACGGGCCTGTTCCAGCAGCACCTCGAAGTGGCTGCGGTTGGCAGCGGCGTCGTGCCAGACCAGGGTGCTTTGCACCAGGGCCAGCTTGAGGTCGGGCAACGTGGTCAAATCGCGCATAGTTTTTCCGCTGCCTGGCGCAGCGTCTCCTCACGTTTGGCGAAGCAGAAGCGCACCAGACGCAGGTCGCGCGGGGCGCTCTGGTAGAACACCGACACGGGAATGGCGGCAACGCCATGTTCACGGGTCAGCCATTCGGCCATGGCCACATCGTCCAGCTCGGGGCGGATGGCGCTGTAGTCCACCAGTTGGAAGTAGGTACCGGCGGCGCGGGTGAAGCCGAAGCGGGAGCCGGCCAGCAGGTCGCAGAACAGGTCGCGCTTGGCCTGGTAGAAGCCGGGCAGCTCGGTGAGATGTTCCGGGTGCGCGGCCATGAAATCGGCCAGCGCCCACTGCAGCGGGGTTACGCCGCAGAAGTTGACGTACTGGTGCACCTTGCGCAGCTCGGCGGAGAGCGCCGGTGGCGCGACCACGTAGCCGGTCTTCCAGCCGGTGACGTGGTAGGTCTTGCCGAAGGAGCTGACCACGAAGGCGCGGGCGTAGAGCTCGTCGTGGGACAGCACGCTGACATGGGCCTGGCCGTCGAACACCAGGTGCTCGTAGACCTCGTCGGACACCAGGTAGATGTCACGGCCACGGATCAGCGCCGCCAACTGGTCCAGCTCGGCGCGGGAGATCAGTGCACCGCTGGGGTTGTGCGGGCTGTTGAGGATGATCATCCGGGTGCGGTCGCTGAGGGCGTCGGTCATGCGCTGCCAGTCGATGGCGAAGCCCGGCAGGGCCAGGGGAACATGCACGCAACGTCCACCGGCCAGCTCCACGGACGGCTCGTAGCTGTCGTAGCAGGGGTCGAGGACGATGACTTCGTCACCGGCGCGCACCACCGCCTGGATGGCACAGAAGATCGCTTCGGTGGCGCCAGGGGTGACCGTGACCTCGGTGTCGACATCCACCTGGCGGCCGTAGAAGGTCGCGACCTTGGCGGCCACCTGCTGGCGCAGCGCCGGCAGGCCGGTCATGGGCGCGTATTGGTTGTGGCCAGCGCCGATATGACGGGCCACCGCATCGCACAACGCGGCAGGGGCGGAGAAATCCGGGAAGCCCTGGGACAGGTTGATGGCGCCGGTTTCGGCGGCGAGCTGGGACATGCGGGTGAAGATGGTGGTGCCGACGTTGGGCAACTTGCTGGCGATCATTTCTTCAGGCTGCTGGCGACTGGGGATGGCGGCTAGCTTAAGGCCTGACGGGGCTCGTGACCAAGATGAAAGCGGTGCCGGGTGGCGCTGCGTGAGGGCCCGGGACAACAGAAATGAAAAAGGCGCCCATGGGCGCCCTTTTCCGGTGCTGCGAGAATCAACGGTTCTTGTCGCGGCGCTTCTTGTCAGCCTTCTTGTGGTGGGACATGAGGCGGCGCTTCTTGTTCACCTGGCGGTCGGTGAGGGTGTTCTTCTTGCCCTCGAAGGGGTTGTCGCCCCCCTTGTACTCGATGCGGATGGGCGTACCCACCAGCTTCAGCACGCGCCGGTAGGTGTTCTCCAGGTAGCGCGAGTACGACTTGGGCACCGACTCGACCTGGTTGCCGTGGATCACGATCAGCGGCGGGTTGGCACCCCCGAGGTGGGCATAGCGCAGCTTGATGCGGCGACCGTTGACCAGCGGCGGCTGGTGCTCCTGCACCGCGCCCTCGAGGATCTGAGTCAGGCGGCTGGTGGGCCAGCGGGTGATGGCGGATTTGAAGGACGCCTGCACCGACTTGTACAGGTTGCCGACGCCGGTGCCATGCAGCGCGGAGATGAAGTGGATGTCGGCGAAGTCGACGAAGAACAGCCGGCGCTCCAGCTCGGTCTTCACGTAGTCGCGCTCACCGGATTCCATGCCGTCCCATTTGTTCAGGGCGATGACCAGCGCGCGGCCGGTTTCCAGCACGAAGCCGAGCAGGTTGAGGTCGTGCTCGACCACGCCTTCGCGGGCATCCATGACGAAGATCACCACGTTGGCGTCCTGGATCGCCTGCAGCGTCTTGACCACCGAGAACTTCTCGACCGCTTCGAAGATCTTGCCGCGACGGCGCACGCCGGCGGTATCGATCAGGGTGTACTTCTCTTCGTTGCGCTCGAAGGGGATGTAGATGCTGTCGCGGGTGGTGCCGGCCTGGTCATAGACGATGACCCGCTCCTCGCCGAGCATGCGGTTGACCAGCGTCGACTTGCCGACGTTGGGGCGCCCGATGATGGCGATCTTGATGCCGTCCTTCTCGCTCGGCCCGGGGATGCGGCTGAGCTCTTCGCCTTCGGCGACCTCCTCGGTCTGGAGCGCAGCGTCTTCCTCGGCCGCGTCATCGCGGGGGAATTCGCCGAGGGCTTCCTGCAGCATCTGGCTGATGCCACGCCCGTGGGCGGCGGCGATCGGCAGGGCGTCGCCCAGGCCCAGGGGGCTGAACTCGGCGCGGGCGAGGTCCGGGTCGACGGTGTCGACCTTGTTCGCGACCAGGTAGGTCTTCTTGTTGCGCTTGCGCAGGTGCTCCGCGATGGACTGATCGGCAGCGCTCATGCCGGCGCGGGAGTCGACCATGAACAGCACTGCATCGGCCTCTTCGATGGCCTGCAGGGACTGTTCGGCCATCTTCGCGTCGATGCCCTGCTCGTCACCCGAGATACCACCGGTATCGATGACGATGAAGGTGCGGCCGTTCCACTTCGCCTCGCCGTACTGGCGGTCACGGGTCAGCCCCGCGTACTCCGCGACGATGGCGTCGCGGGTCTTGGTCAGGCGGTTGAACAGGGTGGACTTGCCGACGTTCGGGCGGCCCACCAGGGCAATTACGGGAACCATGAGGCTCTCCAATTCGTTATTTCAGAAAACGCAACGGCCGCTGCCGTCAGACGGCAGCGGCCGGACACTATTTTTCAGCTTAGCGGATGGTCAGCGCGACCAGCTTCCCGCCGTTGCCGAAGGCATACAGCATGTCGCCGATCACCAGCGGACGGGCACGCAGGCCGTCGCCGTCGATCTTCTCGCGGCCCACGAAGTGACCATCCACCTGGCTCAGCAGGTGCAGGTAGCCTTCGAAGTCGCCGACAGCCACGTAGCTGGAGAACACTTCCGGAGCCGAAAGCTGGCGACGGGCCAGGGATTCGTTGCTCCACAGCGCCGAGGAGGAACGCTCGTCGATGCCTTCGATGGTACCGCTGGCCTGGCTCACGTAGACGTTGCCGAAGCCCTGGGCGACGCCCACGTAGCTGGAGGCTTCGCGCTGCCAGAGCACACGGCCGCTGTCCAGGTCCAGGCCCGCGACGCGGCCCTGGTAAGTGGCGACGTACAGGGTGCCACCGGACAGCAGCAGACCACCGTCGATGTCGACCACGCGATCCAGCTCGGAACGGCCTTGCGGCACGGCGACGCGTTGTTCCCAGATGGGCAGGCCACGTTGCACGTCGAGGGCGATGACCTTGCCCGACGACAGGCCGGCAACAGCCAGGCGGTTGGTCACGATCGGCGCACCGGTGCCACGCAGGGTCAGCACGGCGGGGGTGTTTTCGTAGATCCAGCGCTGCTCACCGGTCGCGGCGTCGAAGCCGAACAGGGTGTCGTTCTGGGTCTGTACCACCACCACGTCACCGTTGGTGGCCGGCGGAGCGAGGACTTCACCGTTGACCCGGGCACGCCACTTCTCTTCGCCAGTGCTGGCGTCGAGGGCGATCACCTGGCCCTTGAGGGTACCGACCAGCACCAGGCCGTAGCCTGCACCGACCGCGCCGGATACCGGCAGGTCCAGTTCCTGTTCCCAGAGCTTGTCGCCGCTCATGCGGTCGATGGCGACCACCAGGCCTTCGACGTCACCGGCATAGATGACATCGCCGTCCACGGAGGGGACCAGCATGTTGTAGGAATCACCCTGACCTTCGCCGATGGAGCGGCTCCAGACTTCTTTGAGCTGGACCTCTTCGGTGATGTCGGGCAGTTCGGCAGGCGGCAGTTCCTTCTTGCTATTGCTGCTGCAACCTGCGGCCAGAACGGCCATGGCCAGCAGTGCGGCAAATTTCCAGCGCATCACGTCACGCATCCCCTTTGGCCAGGTCGTCGAGCTTCATCTGCAAGCCACCGACCGCCGCGTCTTCCGGCAGGGCGGCCTTGGCTTTCTCATAGGCGGCATGCGCCTCGTCGGAACGACCCAGCTGTACCAGCAGATCGCCTTTCAGTTCTTCACGGCTGGCCAGGTAGGACTTGCTGGCATCGCCTTCGAGCAGCTTCAACGCGTCGTCGACCTTGCCCTGGGCAGCCAGGACACGGGCCAGGCGCTGACGGGCCAGCTCGCCGAGGGTGGCGTCGGCAGGCTTGTCCACCACGGCCTTGAGTTCGGCGGCAGCGTCATCAAGCTTGCCGGATTCGACCGCCACCTTGGCGACGAACAGGCTGCCGTACTGGGCGTAGTGGGTACCGCCGAAATCGGTCTTGAGCTTGGTGGCCAGTTCGGCGACCTTGCCGGCGTCGGGCTTGCCGGACGGATTCAGCGCGGTTTCCAGCAATTGCTGGTAGACCTGGGACGCGCCCTGGGCCTGGTTGGTCTGGTGCTTCTGCCAGGCCTGCCAGCCGAAGACCACCACCAGCGCGAGGGCGCCGCCGGTGAGCAGGGGCTTGCCATTGCGCTGCCACCAATCCTTGATCGCCGCCAGCTCTTCATCTTCGGTACGCGTGCTCACCCCAATACTCCTATGTTCTAAAGGCTCAAGCCTGATCGATGCAGGCCGCCAGGCGCTCTGCGAGAGCGTCCCAGGCGATGTTCTGTTGTTCGCTGTCGTCGCGCAGGGGTTTGAAACCTACCACGCGGTTGGCCAGTTCGTCCTCACCCAGGATCAGGGCGAAGCGCGCGCCGCTCTTGTCGGCTTTCTTGAACTGGCTCTTGAAGCTGCCAGCACCGGAGTTGACCAGCAGGCGCAGGCCGGGAACGGCATCGCGCAGTTGCTCGGCCAGGGCCAGGGCCGCGAGTTCGGCAGGCTCGCCGAATGCGCAGATGAAGGCATGCGCCGGGGCGTTGAGCTCGGCGGGGATCAGCTCCAGGGTTTCCAGCAGCAGCACCAGGCGTTCGACGCCCATGGCGAAGCCAACACCCGGGGTCGGCTTGCCGCCGAACTGGGTGATCAGGCCGTCATAGCGACCACCGCCGCAGACGGTGCCCTGGGAGCCGAGCTTGTCGGTGACCCATTCGAAGGCGGTGCGGCTGTAGTAGTCCAGCCCGCGCACCAGCTTCTGGTTGATCTCGTAGCGGATGCCGACCGCGTCCAGGCGCGCCTTGAGGCCTTCGAAGTGGGCCACGGACTCGGCGTCCAGGTAGTCGTGCAGGCGCGGTGCCTCGACCAGCAGGGCCTGGGTTTCCGGCACCTTGCTGTCGAGGATGCGCAGCGGGTTGGTGGTCATGCGGCGCTGGCTGTCTTCGTCGAGACGGTCGAAGCGCTCCTGCAGGTAGGCCACCAGGGCCTCGCGGTAGGCGGCACGTGCCTCGCTGGAACCCAGGCTGTTGAGCTGCAGGGTCACGGCGTCGCCGAGGCCGAGCTTCTTCCACAGGCGCCAGGTGAGCACGATCAGCTCGGCGTCGATGTCCGGGCCGGGCAGGTTGAAGACTTCCACGCCGATCTGGTGGAACTGGCGATAACGGCCTTTCTGCGGCTTCTCGTAGCGGAACATCGGGCCCGCGTACCACAGTTTCTGCACCTGGCCGCCTCCGGTCATGCCGTGCTCAAGCACCGCACGCACGCAGCCCGCGGTGCCTTCGGGGCGCAGGGTCAGGGATTCTTCGTTGCGGTCGAGGAAGGTGTACATCTCCTTGTCGACCACATCGGTGCCTTCGCCGATGCCGCGGGCGAAGAGCTCGGTGAACTCGAGGATCGGCAGGCGGACTTCACGGTAGCCGTAGCTGTCCAGCAGGTCTGCCAGGGTGCGTTCCAGATACCGCCAGGCAGGGGTCTGCTCCGGCAGGATGTCGTTCATGCCACGGATGGCTTGCAGCGTCTTGCTCACTCGGAATCCTTAATCAGCTGCGGGCGATGACGGCCGCGTCAGCCTCGACCTTTTCGGCCGCTTTGCGACGGATCAGCTTTTCCAGCTCATCCACCAGGTTGTCATTGTTCAGCTTCTGCGCCGGCTTGCCGTCGATGTAGATCAGGTTGTTCGGCGTGCCGCCGGTCAGCCCCACATGGGCTTCCTTGGCTTCGCCGGGACCGTTGACCACGCAGCCGATGACCGCGACGTCCAGCGGAACCAGCAGGTCCTCAAGGCGCCCTTCCAGCTCGTTCATGGTCTTGACCACATCGAAGTTCTGCCGCGAGCAGCTCGGGCAGGCGATGAAGTTGATGCCACGGGAGCGCAGGCGCAGGGACTTGAGGATGTCGTAACCGACCTTGATCTCTTCGACCGGGTCGGCCGCCAGCGAGATGCGGATGGTATCGCCAATCCCGTCGGCGAGCAGCATGCCCAGGCCCACGGCGGACTTCACGGTGCCGGAGCGCAGGCCGCCGGCTTCGGTGATGCCCAGGTGCAGCGGCTGGACGATCTGCGTGGCCAGCAGGCGGTAGGCTTCCACCGCCATGAACACATCGGACGCCTTGACGCTGACCTTGAAGTCCTGGAAGTCCAGGCGATCCAGGTGCTCGACATGGCGCAGCGCGGACTCCACCAGGGCTTGCGGGGTGGGTTCGCCGTATTTCTTCTGCAGGTCCTTCTCCAGCGAACCGGCGTTGACGCCGATGCGGATCGGGATGCCACGGTCACGGGCGGCATCGACCACGGCGCGCACGCGGTCTTCGCGACCGATGTTGCCAGGGTTGATGCGCAGGCAATCGACGCCCAGCTCCGCCACGCGCAAGGCGATGGTGTAGTCGAAGTGGATGTCGGCAACCAGGGGTACGTTGACCAGCTTCTTGATCTTGCCGAAGGCCTCGGCGGCGTCCATGTCCGGTACCGAAACGCGGACGATATCGGCGCCGGCTTCTTCCAGGCGACGGATCTGGCCAACGGTGGCAGCCACGTCGCAGGTATCGGTGTTGGTCATGCTCTGCACGGCGATGGGGGCATCACCGCCCACAGGTACCGAGCCGACCCAGATCTTGCGGGACTGGCGGCGTTTGATCGGGGATTCACAATGCATGGCTTATTGCCCCAGCTTCAGGCGAGCGGTCTCGCCGTGAGTGTAGGGCGCTACGTCGACGGACTGGCCGTTGTAGCTGACCTGGGCGCCACGGGCGTAGCCGAGGCGCAGTTCGAACGGCGGCCGGCCAGCCAGCTCGACGCTCTCGCCGCTGCGCTTCAGGGCACTGAGCAGGACCTTGCCATCGGCATCGGTCACCTGGGTCCAGCAGTTGGCGACGAACTGGATACGCACCAGGCCCTGGCCTGCGGCGGCAACCACCGGAGCCTGAGCGGGCGCGGTAGCGGCCGGAGCAGCCGGAGTGGTCGGCGTAGCCGAAACGACGGGAGCGGACGGGGCTGCGGGGGCCGACGACACGGCCGGAGCTGCCGGGGCGCTGGTGGCGGGTGCGCTGCCCTGGGGCAGCGGCAGGGCCTGGGCCGGTGCCGGGCTGGTGCCTGCGGTGGGCGGCGTGCCTTCCGGCTGTGCGGCCACTTCCGGGGACAACTCGCCCGGTGCAGCGTCTTCGCCCTCCTGGGCGTCGGCCACGGCCTGGTCTTCGGGCTCGTCCAGCGGGTGGATCTGGGTGGTGCCGTCGGCGCTTTCGACTTCGACGTGCTCCATGCTGATGTCGGCGGTTTCGCCGCTGCGGCGCTCGGCCTGGTCCTGCCACCAGAGGAAACCGATGACGCCGAGGACCAGCAGGAGGGCGAAGCTGACGAAGCGCAGCACGCTCTGCGACAGGCGCACGGGCTCCTCGATGCGGCCGAGGCTGTGGACATTGCTGCCGGTGGCGTCGGTACCGGTATAGAGGTCGAAATCGGTCACCAGGCGCGCCTGGTCCATGCCCAGCAGCTTGGCGTAGGCGCGGATGTAGCCACGGGCGAAGGTGTGGCCGGGCAACTGTTCGAAAGAGCCCGCTTCGAGCTGGCGCAGGGCCTGCTCGGTCAGGTTCAGCTGTCGGGCGACTTCGGCAAGGCTCAGGTCCTTGCTCTCACGTGCCTGGCGCAGGGTCTCGCCTGGGTTGGCACGGGTCGCGGCGGCAATTTCGGGTTGCGACGCTTTCATCTTTGCTCCGACAGGTATTGCTGGTATTCCGGCGTGCCGGGATAGAGTCGTTTGAGTTGCAGACCCAGGCTCGCGGCCTGGTCGCGATCATCGAATACGGTAGCCAGACGAGTGCCCAGCAGCAGGCTGCGGGCGGTCTGGGGGGCGATCTTGCTGTAGCGGTCGTAATAGTCGCGGGCCGGGACGTATTGTTTCTCGGCGTAGGACAGGTCGGCCATCTCCAGCAGCGCAACGGGCTGCTGGCGGTTCAGGCGCAGGGACTTGTCGAAATGCTGCTTGGCCAGGTCCGGGCGGTTCATCCGCAGGGCGGTCAGGCCGAGGTTCTCGAATACGCGGGAGCGTTCGGGATAGAGGCTGTCTTCAGCGGCCTGCTCGAAGCGCTTGTAGGCTTCCTCGTAGCGTTTCTGCTCATAGAGGAAACCGCCGTAGTTATTGAGGATGCGGGAGTCGGTACGCGAGGACAGGGCCTTGCGGAAATGCTCGTCGGCGAGCTTGGGTTCCATCTCGGTCTGGAACACCAGGGCCAGCGCAGCGTTGGCGTCAGCGCTGGACGAGTCGAGCTCCAGAGCCTTGCGCAGCGGCACCTTGGCCCGCTCGGCCGCCCCTTGGGAGAGATAGCCGATGCCCAGCTGGATGTAGGCGTCGCGGGCCTTGTCGCGGCCTTCCGCGGTCTTCATCGGGTCAACGGAGCCAGTGGACACGCAGCCCACCAGGCTGGCGAAAACGAGAAGCAGCGCGGGGCGCAGGGTCATGGATGTCCTCTCTTCAGTTTCGGTTGGCAGCGTTCTGTGGCGCGTCGGTATCGCCATTGAGTTGGCGTACGGCGATGTAGCGCTCGCTGCGACGGGTACGGTCCATGACCTGGCCAACGAGTTGACCGCAGGCGGCGTCGATATCATCCCCGCGCGTAGTGCGCACGGTGACATTGTGGCCGGCTTTGTGGAGCAGGTCCTGGAAACGGCGAATGGCGTTATTGCTCGGCCGCTCGTAACCGGAGAAAGGGAAGGGATTAAACGGAATCAGGTTGATCTTGCAAGGAAAATCCTTGAGGAGTGCGATCATCTGCTCAGCGTGGGCCGGCTGATCGTTCACATCCTTGAGCAGGGTGTATTCGATGGTCAGGAAACGCTTCTCGCCCAGCCGGGAGATGTAGCGCTTGCACGCCTCGAGCACCACCGCCAGGGGGTACTTCTTGTTGATCGGCACCAGCTTGTTGCGCAGCTCGTCGTTGGGCGCGTGCAGCGAAAGCGCCAGGGAGACGTCGGTCTGCTCGGCCAGCTTGTCGATCATCGGCGCCACGCCCGAAGTGGACAGGGTCACCTTGCGCTTGGAAATACCGTAGCCGAGGTCGTCCATCATGATGTTCATGGCGGAGACCACGTTGTCGAAGTTCAGCAACGGCTCGCCCATGCCCATCATCACCACGTTGGTGATGGCGCGATCGATCTTGGCGGGGACGGTGCCGAAGGACTTGTTGGCGATCCACACCTGGCCGATGACTTCCGCCGCGGTGAGGTCGCTGTTGAAACCCTGCTTGCCGGTGGAGCAGAAGCTGCAATCCAGCGCGCAGCCCGCCTGGGAGGAGACGCAGAGGGTGCCGCGCCCGCCTTGCGGGATGTACACGGTCTCGACGCAGCTGCCGGATGCCACGCGCACGACCCACTTGCGGGTGCCGTCGGTGGAGATGTCCTGGCTGACGATCTCGGGGCCGCGAACTTCGGCAGAGGCCTTGAGCTTGTCGCGCAGGGCCTTGCCGATATTGCTCATGGCGTCGAAATCATCGACGCCAAAGTGGTGAATCCATTTCATCACCTGTCCGGCACGGAAACGCTTCTCCCCGATGGACTCGAAGAAGCTCTCCAGTTGCGGCTGGGTCAGACCCAGCAGGTTAACTTTACCGGTTGATTCAGTCATGGCTTCACCCTCGTGCCTTCGCTATCAGCGAATACGAGCGCACACCTCGGTGGCGGCGAAGAAGTAGGAGATCTCGCGAGCAGCGGAAGCCTCGGAGTCGGAACCGTGTACGGCGTTTTCGTCGATGGAAACGGCGAAATCAGCGCGGATGGTGCCAGCGTCGGCTTTCTTCGGGTCGGTAGCGCCCATCAGTTCGCGGTTCTTGGCGATGGCGCCTTCACCTTCCAGTACCTGCACGACAACCGGACCGGAGGTCATGAAGGAAACCAGATCCTTGAAGAAGGGACGCTCTTTGTGCTCGGCGTAGAAACCGCCAGCTTCGCGCTCGGAGAGCTGAACCATCTTGGCAGCGACGACGCTCAGGCCGGCTTTTTCGAAACGGGTGACGATCTCGCCCACTACGTTCTTGGCAACGGCGTCGGGCTTGATGATGGAAAGGGTACGTTCAACGGCCATGTGAAACTCCAGAAATCAGGATTAAAGCGAAAAATTAAACCCGCGAATTATACGCGGGTTCCTGTTAAATGCGTAGGGTCAGCAGACCGGGCTTCAGTCGGCTTCTTCGATCCATGCCGCCTGGATGGCTTCAAGGACCTTCTCGCCGCCGCGCTGACTGTTGTCATCGAACTCCGGCAGGCTCACGACCCAATTGTGCAGATCGACGAAGTTGACGTAGCGCGGGTCAACCTCGGGCTTGCTCTCGGCCAGCTGGATGGCGATCTCCAGAACATCGACCCATTTGAGACTCATGACCTTTCCTCAGTGCTTTTCAGAAACCTGGTTGAGAGTGTACTTCGGAATCTCCACGACGAGATCCACCTCCCCCACGACGGCCTGACAGGACAGT
Organism: Pseudomonas sp. zfem005; assembly: GCF_032621735.1. Taxonomy (NCBI): domain Bacteria; kingdom Pseudomonadati; phylum Pseudomonadota; class Gammaproteobacteria; order Pseudomonadales; family Pseudomonadaceae; genus Pseudomonas; species Pseudomonas sp. zfem005. Next base: position 539,905 of record NZ_JAVYJE010000003.1, read on the forward strand.
CGCGACTCGGCTTCCAGGCCCCAGGCCTTGTCCAGCATGTCGTCTTCCAGCTCGTCGGACGCTTCGAGGGTGTTGAAGCCCTCGCGGATCACGACGTGGCAGGTGGTGCAGGCACAGGACATCTCGCAGGCGTGCTCGATCTCCAGGCCGTTGCGCATGGCCGCCGCAATGATGGTTTCACCCGGCTGGGCCTCGACCACCATCCCTTCAGGGCAATGCTCGGCATTGGGCAGAAATACGATCTGCGGCATCAGTCATTCCTCGATTTCATTCAGTCGGCGCCCCGCCAGGGCAGCCTTGACGCTGGCATCCATGCGACGCGCCGCGAAGGCGTCGGTCACTTGGGTCAGCCGCTTGGTTTGCTGTTCGATGGCGGCACCGTCGGTGCCCTCCAGCAGAGCCTGCAGTTGCTCCAGCTGGAAGTCGATGGCGATCCGCTCTTCAGCGGTGAGCAGCGCGTCGCCATCCGCCTGCAACGCGGCCTGGACCGCCTCGATCAGGCGCTGGGCATCGACTTGCTGCTCACGCAGCACGCGGGCAACCTTGTCGTCGTTGGCGTGCTGGAAGGAGTCCTGCAGCATGCGGGTGATTTCACCGTCGGTCAGGCCGTAGGAAGGCTTGACCTGGATGCTCGCCTCCACGCCGGAGGCGGTTTCGCTGGCCGTCACGCCCAGCAGGCCGTCGGCATCCACCTGGAAGGTCACACGGATCTTCGCCGCGCCGGCAACCATAGGCGGTATGCCACGCAGCTCGAAACGGGCCAGGGATCGGCAGTCCTTGATCAACTCGCGCTCACCCTGGAGCACGTGGATCATCATGGCCGTCTGGCCGTCCTTGTAGGTGGTGAACTCCTGGGCACGGGCGACGGGAATGGTGGTATTGCGCGGAATCACCTTCTCCATCAAGCCCCCCATGGTTTCGAGCCCCAGGGACAGCGGAATGACGTCCAGCAGCAGCAATTCTTCGCCACGCTTGTTGCCCGCCAGGGTGTCCGCCTGCACGGCAGCGCCGATGGCCACGACCTGATCAGGGTCGATATCGGTCAGGGGCGGACGGGAGAAAAGCTCGCCGACCGCTTCGCGCACGCGCGGGACACGGGTGGAGCCGCCGACCATGACCACGGCCTCGACCTCGTCAACTTCGATGCCGGCGTCACGAACAGCACGACGGCAAGCCTTGAGACTGCGAGCGACCATGGGCTCGATCAGCTCGTCGAAGCGTGCACGGGTCAGCTGGCCCGACCACTGCGCATAACGAACCTCGACCGTATCGGCAGTGGTCAGCGCTTCCTTGGCGGCGCAAGCGGCCTCCAGCAGGCTGCGCTGGGCACCGGGATCGAGATCGGCGGAAAGCCCGGCCTGCTCGACGATCCAGCCCGCCAGGGCATGGTCGAAATCATCACCACCGAGGGCGCTGTCGCCACCGGTTGCCATGACTTCGAAGACGCCACGGGTCAGACGCAGGATGGAAATATCGAACGTGCCGCCACCCAGGTCATAGATGGCTACGACGCCTTCGGCCTGCTTGTCCAGCCCGTAGGCAACGGCAGCAGCAGTGGGCTCGTTGAGCAGGCGCAGAACATTCAGCCCGGCGATGCGGGCAGCGTCCTTGGTGGCCTGGCGCTGGGCATCGTCGAAATAAGCGGGAACGGTGATCACAGCACCCACCAGCTCACCACCCAGGGTGGCTTCGGCGCGCTGGCGCAAGGCGCGGAGGATTTCGGCCGAGACTTCAACGGGGCTCTTGGCGCCCTGCACGGTCTCGATGAAGGGCATGTGCGACTCGCCGGTGGCGAAGCGGTAGGGGAGCTGCTCGCCCAGTTGCTTCACGTCTTCCAGGCCGCGCCCCATGAAGCGCTTGACCGAGAGGACGGTGTTCAGCGGATCGGCGGAAGCCGCCTCCTTCGCCGAACGGCCGACTTCGACGCGATCCGCGTGGTAGCGCACGGCGGACGGCATGATGACCTGCCCATCGGCATCGGCCAGCGGTGCGGAAACACCACTGCGTACAGCGGCCACCAGGGAATTCGTGGTGCCCAGGTCAATGCCCACCGCCAGGCGGCGCTGGTGCGGTTTGGGGCTCTGTCCGGGTTCAGCGATCTGCAGTAGGGCCATGCTTGTCTGATTTTCAGGCGCACCATCGTCCATGCGGCGATGCGCGGGTTAGTCGTCGAGGCGCTCTTCCAGTTGGCGCACTTCGTGAGTCAGCTTGTCGAGGAACTGCATGCGGCGCACCAGGCGCTCGGCATCCTCGCGGCGGGCATCGTCGTTCCAGCAGGCGGAGAAGGCGCCATCCAGATTGGACTGGGCCGCCTTGAGACGCCGCTTGAAAGCAGCCACGCCGGGCAGGTCCGCACTGTCGTGGAGCTCTTCCAGCTCTTCCCGCCATTGCATCTGCTGCAACAGGAACTCGGGGTCCTTGACGGTCGCCTCCAGGGGCAGCTCGTGGCCACGGATCGCCAGCAGGTAACGCGCCCGACGAGGCGCGCTCTTCAGCGTCTGGTAGGCCTCGTTCAGCTGCGCCGCGTGCTCCACGGCCAGGCGCTGCTCGCGCTCGGAGGTATCGACAAAGCGATCCGGATGGGCGCTGCGCGCCAGCTCGCGATAGCGGCTCGCCAACTGATCCAGATCGAGGTCGAAGCCAGGCTTCAGTTCAAACAATGCGAAATGACAGGGGGTGCCCACGAGACGCCTCAGACGTTGAAGCTCTCGCCGCAACCACACTCGCCGCGAACGTTCGGATTGTTGAACTTGAACCCCTCGTTGAGGCCTTCGCGGACGAAGTCCAGCTCAGTGCCGTCGAGGTAGGACAGGCTCTTCGGATCGATGATCACCTTCATGCCGAAGCTTTCGAAGACCATGTCCTCGCTCGCCACTTCATCGACGAACTCCAGGACATAAGCCAGGCCGGAGCAGCCGGTGGTGCGAACACCCAGGCGGATACCTTCACCCTTGCCGCGCCCTTCGAGGGAGCGACGCACGTGATCGGCGGCGGAAGCGGTCATGCTGATGGCCATAGCGGCTCCTTAACTCAGTCGAGCGGTTAGAGCAGACCCTTTTTCTGCTTGTAATCCTGGACGGCCGCCTTGATGGCGTCCTCGGCCAGAACCGAGCAGTGGATCTTCACCGGCGGCAGCGCCAGTTCTTCGGCGATGGTGGTGTTCTTGATCGCAGCGGCTTCGTCCAGGGTCTTGCCCTTCATCCACTCGGTGGCGAGAGAGCTGGAGGCGATGGCCGAACCGCAACCGTAGGTCTTGAACTTGGCGTCTTCGATAACACCCTGCTCGTTGACCTTGATCTGCAGGCGCATCACGTCGCCGCAGGCCGGCGCGCCGACCATGCCGGTGCCGACATCGGGATCTTCAGCGTCGAGCTTGCCGACGTTGCGCGGGTTTTCGTAGTGGTCGATGACCTTTTCGCTGTATGCCATGGTGCTTATTCCTCACTCATCAGGGGTGGCGTCAGTGCGCCTGCCATTCGACCGTCGAGAGGTCGACGCCCTCTTTGTACATGTCCCACAGGGGAGACAATTCACGGAGCTTGTCTACGGCTTCACGGACCTTGCTGGCTGCGTAATCCACTTCTTCTTCGGTGGTGAAGCGGCCAAAGGTGAAACGAATGGAGCTGTGGGCCAACTCGTCGTTGCGGCCCAGTGCGCGTAGCACGTAGGACGGCTCGAGAGAGGCCGAGGTGCAGGCGGAACCCGAAGAGACCGCGAGGTCCTTCAGTGCCATGATCAGCGACTCGCCTTCGACGTAGTTGAAGCTGATGTTCAGGTTGTGCGGGACACGGGAAGTGGCGCTGCCATTGAGGTAGAGCTCTTCCATGCCATCCACTGCAGCCCAAAAGCGGTCCGCCAGTGCCTTGATGCGCTGGTTCTCGGAGGCCATTTCCTGCTTGGCGATGTGGAAGGCTTCGCCCATGCCGACGATCTGGTGGGTGGCCAGGGTGCCGGAACGCATGCCGCGCTCGTGACCACCGCCATGCATCATGGCTTCCAGACGCACACGCGGCTTGCGACGCACGTAGAGCGCGCCGATGCCTTTGGGGCCGTAGGTCTTGTGGGCGGAGAAGGACATCAGGTCGACCTTCAGCTTGTCCAGGTCGATCTCGACCTTGCCGGTGGACTGGGCCGCATCGACGTGGAACAGGATGCCGCGAGCACGGGTCAGTTCACCGATGGCCGCGATGTCGTTGATGGTGCCGATCTCGTTGTTCACGTGCATCACCGACACCAGGATGGTGTCGTCGCGCAGGGCCGCTTCGACCATCGCGGGGGTGATCAGGCCGTCTTCGCCCGGCTCGATATAGGTGACTTCGAAGCCTTCACGCTCGAGCTGGCGAGTGGTGTCCAGGACCGCCTTGTGCTCGATCTTGGAGGTGACGATGTGCTTGCCCTTGGTGTTGTAGAAGTGCGCGACACCCTTGATGGCAAGGTTGTCGGACTCGGTGGCACCGGAGGTCCAGACGATTTCGCGAGGGTCGGCATTGACCAGCTCAGCGACCTGGCGACGGGCATTCTCCACCGCTTCCTCGGCCTTCCAGCCGAACACGTGGGAACGCGAGGCCGGGTTGCCGAAGTTGCCATCGACCAGCAGACAGTCGCTCATCTTCTGGGCAACACGAGGGTCCACCGGCGTGGTAGCGGAGTAGTCCAGGTAAATCGGCAATTTCATCGGTTATCTCCTATCAGGCGGGCGCCCTGCTCATTCGATGGCGGACACTTCAATCTTTTCTGAACGCGGCATCCTGCCACCGAGGCGGCGCTGGTCATGGCGCTCGTTCTGGCGCTGGGCCACCTCTTGGACTTCGTTACGGGCGACGATGTCACTCAGGCTGATGCTGCTGAGGAACTCGTGGATCTGCATGCTCAGGTCATCCCACAGATGGTGGGTCAGACAGGCGCCCCCGGAGGAGTCGCAGTTGCCCTGCCCCTGGCAGCGCGTGACATCGACCGACTCGTTGACGGCGTCGATGACTTCGGCCACGTAGATGCTGGCCACATCGCGGGAAAGCTGATAACCGCCACCCGGGCCACGAACGCTGCTGACCAGATTGCCACGGCGCAACTTGGCGAAGAGCTGTTCGAGGTAGGAAAGGGAGATGCCCTGACGCTCGGAAATATCTGCCAGAGAAACCGGACCTTGCTGCGAATGCAAAGCCAGGTCGAGCATGGCTGTGACGGCGTAGCGGCCTTTAGTGGTCAAGCGCATGGGAGTTCCACGGTTCGCTGATTTGCCAGCGAGTATGCGATTCCCGACTATTTAAGTCAACTATAAGACCTATCAAATTAGTCGGAATTAGCAGATACAGGGGCGCGTATGATATCAGAATTACACCCCCTATCGCACCCCTCGCCTATCAGGCCGCCGGCGGCCGCGCCTCGTCCTTTACACCCTCGAAATCTTCTTCGCGAAGCGCCGGCAGTGCCTTGCCGCAATAGTCGCTACCCAGGGCCGTCAGCGCCTTGCACATGCCCTCCAGACGCTCATCCACCGCCTGGACGTGGTCCAGCAACTGCCCGATCGCGCGCGCCACCGGGTCAGGCATGTCCTGGCTCACGCCATAAGCATCGAAACCGAACTTCTCGGCGATGGCCTGGCGCTTGGCCACTTGCTCCGGGTCTTCCTTGACGATGACCCGCCCCGGAATCCCCACGGCAGTGGCGCCGGCCGGCACCGCCTTGGTCACCACGGCGTTGGAGCCGATCTTGGCGCCAGCTCCCACCGTGAACGGGCCGAGCACCTTGGCGCCCGCACCGACCACCACGCCGTCTTCCAGCGTCGGGTGGCGCTTGCCGGCATTCCAGCTGGTGCCACCCAGGGTCACCCCTTGATAGAGGGTGACGTCATTGCCGATCTCGGCGGTTTCGCCAATGACGATGCCCATGCCGTGATCGATGAAGAAGCGCCGACCGATGCGAGCACCCGGGTGGATCTCGATACCGGTCATCCAGCGACTGAAGTTCGACACCAGGCGCGCCAGCCACTTCCAGCCCGCCAGCCACAAGGCATTAGCCAGACGATGCAGCCAGATAGCGTGCAGGCCGGGGTAACAGGTGAGCACCTCGAAGGCATTGCGCGCAGCCGGGTCACGGTGGAATACGCTTTGAATGTCTTCTCGCATGCGTTCGAACATCACTTCTCTCTCCGCTTCTGGATTTCTCCACGCGCAGCCTTCTGGGTCTCAGTCAGGATGCCGCGCAGGATATTCATCTCGAGCTTGCTGATGGCACTACGCCCGTACAGGCGACGCAGCCGTGGCATCAAATGGCGCGGGCGCTCCGGGTCGAGAAAACCGATATCGACCAACGTACGTTCGAGGTGGCCGAAGAACAGTTCCAGCTCATCCACCGTCACCGGCTGGATGTTTTCCTCGGCGGTCAGCTCCACCTTTTCCATCTTGGTCGGCTTGCCCTGCACGCCCAGCCAGGCCATGCGCGCCTCATAGGTCAGCACCTGGACAGCCGCCGCCAGGTTCAGCGAGCCGAATTCGGGATCGGAAGGGATATGCACATGGAACTGGCAGCGCTGCAGCTCTTCATTGGTGAGGCCGGCGTACTCACGCCCGAACACCAGCGCCACTTCAGCACCACCCTCCACCTGCTCGACGCAACTGGCACCGCACTCGCGAGGGTCGAGCAACGGCCAGGGAATATGGCGATCACGCGCGCTGGTGCCGTAGACCAGGCTGCAGCCGACCAACGCTTCTTCCAGCGTTCCGACGACCTGCGCGGACTCGAGAATGTCATCAGCACCAGAGGCCCGCGCCCAGGCCTCCTGATGCGGGAACTGCTCGGGCTCGACCAGCACCAGGCGCGATAACCCCATGTTTTTCATGGCACGCGCCGCACCACCGATGTTGCCGGGGTGACTGGTACCCACCAGGACCACGCGAATGTTTTGCAGCAAGGCGCTGGCTCCAACCTAGACTTCAGGGGACGAAATCTTACAGAAGCACTCGGCCGAACGCCATGAAAGCGCCGGCCTGCACTTCATGCGCAACGCTTTTCTGTTAGAATGTCCGGCTTTCTTTAACGACCCAGGTGACTCCCCCATGCAGCCTATGCTGAACATCGCCCTGCGCGCCGCTCGCAGCGCCGGTGAATTGATCTTCCGCTCCATCGAGCGCCTGGACGTGATTTCGGTGAACGAAAAGGACGCCAAGGACTACGTCACCGAAGTCGACCGCGCCGCCGAAGAAACCATCATTCAAGCACTGCGCAAAGCCTATCCGACCCACAGCATCCTCGGCGAGGAAGGCGGCTCCATCGCAGGCAGCGGCGAAGGCGCTGACTACCAGTGGATCATCGACCCGCTGGATGGCACCACCAACTTCATCCGCGGCGTGCCGCACTTCGCCGTCAGCGTCGCCTGCAAATACAAGGGTCGCCTGGAGCACGCCGTCGTAATCGATCCGGTTCGCCAGGAAGAGTTCACCGCCAGCCGCGGCCGCGGCGCCGCCCTCAACGGCCGCCGCCTGCGTGTCAGCCCGCGCAAGAGCCTGGAAGGCGCCCTGCTGGGCACCGGCTTCCCCTTCCGCGACAGCCAACTGGACAACCTCGACAACTACCTGAACATGTTCCGCAGCCTGGTCGGCCAGACTGCCGGCATCCGGCGCGCCGGCTCCGCCAGCCTGGACCTGGCCTACGTTGCCGCCGGTCGCTTCGACGCCTTCTGGGAGTTCGGCCTGTCCGAGTGGGATATGGCAGCAGGCGCCCTGCTGGTTCAGGAAGCCGGCGGCCTGGTGAGCGACTTCACCGGCGGCCATGACTTCCTCGAGAAAGGCCACATCGTTGCCGGCAACACCAAGTGCTTCAAGGCGGTCCTGACGGCCATCCAGCCGCACCTGCCGCCTTCGCTGAAGCGCTGATACGTATAGCGACAAGAAGAACCCGGCCAGGCGCCGGGTTTTTCATGCCCACGAAAAAGGCGCCCTCGGGCGCCTTTTTCCTTTCACCGACGGATCACTGCTGGATGCCGGCCTGACGCTGCGTCAGCACCAGACGACCTTCCTTGGTGACAGGGATCTGCGCGCCCGGATCGTGATCCATGCGCACCTGGTTCACCTTGCCATCCAGCTGGTACTGCACGTCATAGGCAACCACTTTCTCGTTGCTCTCCTGAACGGTGTTGCAGCGGGTTTCAGTGGTGGTATAGGTGTCGCTGTTCTGCATGTGCTCCTGCACCTTGTTACCGGCATAACCACCGCCTACGGCGCCTGCCACGGTGGCGATCTTCTTGCCGTTGCCGCCACCGACCTGGTTGCCCAAAAGGCCACCCGCCACAGCACCCAGTACGGTACCGGCGATCTGGTGCTGGTCCTGGACCGGCCTCTGACGGGTCACAGCGACATCCTTGCAGACCTCACGCGGGGTCTTGAAAGTCTCCTTGACCGGCTGGACCGCGAGCACCTCGGCATATTCCGGGCCGTTACCCACAAGGCTGTAGGTAGCGACGGCGCCACCGGCGGTTACACCGACGGCACCCAATACGGCGCCGACGAGCATCGACTTGTTCACATGGACCTCCTGGTTCAAAACCGGCGCATCTGCGCCCTACTCCCTGCCTTGGAGTACAGCTCTTTGCCCGAGTTCCCGTAGGACCTATCCCACGCAAGCGACTGGGACAGCCATCACACCGCGCCACTTCCCCAGAAAGAACACCGCCGCCCCAAACAAAAAGGGCCTGCAGATGCAGGCCCCATAGGCAACACGCTCAAACTCAGGGACGTTCGTCCACCTCGGTGGCCACGGCCGGAGGAATCAGGTCCTCCGAACGCAGGCCCAGCCAGATGAGGACGGGGGCACTGATGTAGATCGACGAGTAGGTACCCACGACCACACCCACCAGCAGCGCGACCGCGAAGCCGTGCAGGCTGTCGCCCCCGAACACCAGCAGCGCGACCAGAGCCAGCGCGGTGGAGGTCGAGGTAGCGATGGTACGCAGCAGGGTCTGGGTGCAGGAGACGTCGATGTTCTCGATCAGGTCAGCCTTGCGCAGCACGCGGAAGTTTTCGCGGATACGGTCGAAGATGATGATGGTGTCGTTCAGCGAGTAACCGATCATCGCCAGCACCGCCGCCAGCACCGTCAGGTCGAATGGCAGCTGGAAGAACGCCAGGATGCCCAGGGTGACGATCACGTCATGCACCAGGGAAGCGATCGCGCCGACGCCGAACTTCCACTGGAAGCGGAAGGCCAGGTACAGCAGGACACCGCCCAGCGCGAGCAGCATGGCGAGGCCACCCTGGTCACGCAGCTCTTCGCCCACCTGCGGGCCGACGAACTCGACGCGCTTGACCACGAACTTGCTATCGGCGTCAATCTTGCGCAGCGCCGCGGCGACCTGGTTGCCCAGTTGCGGGTCCTCGCCAGCCATACGCACCAGCACATCGGTGCTGGCGCCGAAGCTCTGTACCACGGCATCGCGATAGCCAGCCTGCCCCAACTCTTCCTTGATCAGCTCGAGGTTGGCGGGCTTCTCGTAGGACAGTTCGATCAGAGTGCCACCGGTGAAGTCCAGGCCGAAGTTCAGCCCCTTCATGAACAGGGCACCAATACCGACCAGGCTGATGACGACAGTAACGGCGAACGCAAGATTGCGGATCGCCATGAAGCGGATTGTTGACTTGATCATGGCTGCCTCAGATCCACAGTTTCTTGAAGTTACGGCCACCGAAGATCAGGTTGACCAGACCACGGGTGAACATGATCGCGGTGAACATCGAGGTGACGATACCCAGGGACATGGTGACGGCGAAGCCCTTGATCGGACCGGTACCCAGTGCGAAGAGAATGCCGCCCACCAGCAGGGTGGTCAGGTTGGAGTCGACGATCGCCGCATAGGCACGGTCGAAGCCTTCATGAATGGCACGCTGTACGGACATGCCATTGGCCAGCTCTTCTCGTATCCGTGAATAGATCAGTACGTTGGCGTCCACCGCCATGCCCAGGGTCAGCACGATACCCGCGATGCCCGGCAGGGTCAGGGTCGCACCGATGGCAGACATCAGGCCCACCAGCAGGGCCAGGTTGAAGGCCAGGGCAACGGTCGCCAGCACACCGAAGAAACGGTAGATGGCGATGATGAACAGCGAGACGAAGACCATCGCCCACTCGGTGGACTCGATGCCCTTGACGATGTTCTCGGCACCCAGGCTCGGGCCGATGGTGCGCTCTTCAGCGAAGTACATCGGCGCAGCCAGGCCACCGGCGCGCAACAGCAGGGCCAGCTCGGACGACTCGCCCTGGCCGTTCAGACCGGTGATGCGGAACTGGTTGCCCAGCGGCGACTGAATGGTCGCCAGGCTGATGATCTTCTTCTCTTCCTTGAAACCGGGAACCACGACTTCCTGCTCGACACCGTCCACCACCTGCTTGACCTTGCGGTTCATCGGGCGCTGCTCGATGAAGATCACCGCCATGCTGCGGCCGACGTTGTTTCGGGTGGCGCGGTTCATCAGCTCGCCGCCATGGCCATCCAGACGGATGTTCACCTGCGGGCGACCGTTCTCGTCGTAGCTGGCCTGGGCATCGGTAACCTGGTCACCGGTGATGATCAGGCTGCGCTCCAGCGGTACCGGCGGGCGACCCGGCTCGCGGAATTCGAAGGATTCGGTGCTGGCCTTGCTCGCATCGGGGGCGGCAGCCAGGCGGAACTCGAGGTTGGCGGTCTTGCCGAGAATACGCTTGGCTTCGGCCGTGTCCTGCACGCCCGGCAGCTCGACCACGATGCGGTTGGCGCCCTGACGCTGTACCAGCGGCTCGGAAACGCCCAGCTCGTTCACGCGGTTGCGTACGGTGGTCAGGTTCTGCTTGATCGAGTATTCGCGGATTTCGGTCAGCTTGGCCTGGGTCAGGGTCAGGCTCATCACCTGCTGATCACCACGCTCGGCGGTCTTCAGGTCGAAATCGGTAAAGGATTTGCGGATCAGCGACTGCGCCTTGTCCAGCGACTCCTGGTCACTGAAGCCGAGCTGGAAGCCGTTGTCGATGCCCGGCAGGCTGCGGTAGCGCACGCGCTCCTTGCGCAGCAGGGTGCGGACTTCGCCTTCGTAGATCTTCACCCGGGCGGAAACGGCCTTCTCCATGTCCACTTCCAGCAGGAAGTGCACACCACCGGAAAGGTCGAGGCCCAGCTTCATCGGCGTCGCACTCACGCTGCGCAGCCAGTCCGGCGTGGTCGGTGCGAGGTTCAGCGCAACCACGTAGTCCTCGCCCAGCACCTGGGTGACGACCTCCTTGGCCGGCAGTTGATCACCCAGCTTGGTCAGGCGCAGCAAGCCACCACGCTCACTGAGGCTCGCGCTTTTGACTTCGAACCCGGCAGCCTTGAGAGCCGCCACGGAGCGATCAAGATCGCCCTGCTGGATCTTCAGCGCGGTGCTGTTGCCAGAGATCTGGATGGCCGGATCATTGGGGTAGAGGTTAGGTGCGGAATAGACCAGGCCGAGGGCGAGAACCGCCAGGATCAGCAGATATTTCCACAGAGGGTACTTGTTGAGCATGACACCGCCCGTTATGACGCGGGGCGCCTTAAGCGCCCCGTGAATGGTGAAGAACGAATCGTTAGATGGCTTTCAGCGTGCCTTTCGGCAGCGTGGCCGCGATGGCGACCTTCTGGATCTTCAGTTCGACGGTGTCGGACACCTCAATGACCACGAAGTCATCGGAGACCTTGACCACCTTGCCGGCGATACCGCCAGAGGTAACCACTTCGTCACCCTTCTGCAGGTTGCCCAGCAGATTCTTGTGCTCTTTGGCGCGCTTGGACTGGGGACGCCAGATCATCAGGTAGAAGATGACCAGGAAACCGACCAGGAAAACCCACTCGAAGCCAGTGCCGGCGGGACCAGCTGCTGCGGCCGGGGCGGCAGCGTCGGCATAGGCGGCGGGAATCAGAAAGCTCATGTAGCACTCCTGTTGCGAAAATTTGAAGAATGTTCAGCTCTATATATGCGGCTTTATCAGTCCAGGGGCGGTGTCGGTAGTCCGCGCCGGGCATAGAAGGCATCGACAAAGGCGGCCAATTTACCCTGTTGGATTGCCTCGCGCAAACCAGCCATCAGGCGCTGGTAATGCCGCAAGTTGTGGATTGTATTCAACATGCTGCCGAGCATTTCACCGCATTTGTCCAGATGATGCAGATAGGCCCTGGAGAAATGTTTGCAGGTGTAACAGTCGCAGGTCGGGTCCAGCGGCGAGTCGTCGTGCTTGTGCACCGAGTTACGGATTTTCAGCACCCCGGTCTCGACGAACAGGTGGCCGTTGCGGGCGTTACGGGTCGGCATCACGCAGTCGAACATGTCCACACCGCGGCGCACGCCTTCCACCAGGTCTTCCGGCTTGCCCACGCCCATCAGGTAGCGCGGCTTGTCCGCCGGCATCTGTGCGGGCAGGTAATCGAGTACACGGATCATTTCCTCCTTGGGCTCACCCACGGAGAGGCCACCGATGGCCAGGCCGTCGAAACCGATCTCGCTCAACCCGTCCAGCGAACGCATGCGCAGCTCTTCATGCATGCCGCCCTGGACGATGCCGAACAACGCGGCCGTGCTTTCGCCATGAGCGGTCTTCGAGCGCTTGGCCCAACGCAGCGACAGCTCCATGGAGCGCTTGGCCACATCGAGGTCGGCCGGGTACGGCGTGCACTCGTCGAAGATCATCACGATGTCGGAGCCGAGATCGCGCTGTACCTGCATGGACTCCTCAGGGCCCATGAACACCTTGGCGCCATCCACCGGGGAGGCGAAGGTCACGCCCTCCTCCTTGATCTTGCGCATGGCGCCCAGGCTGAAGACCTGGAAACCACCCGAGTCGGTGAGGATCGGCCCCTGCCACTGCATGAAGTCATGGAGGTCGCCGTGGCGCTTGATCACCTCGGTACCGGGGCGCAGCCAGAGGTGGAAGGTATTGCCGAGGATGATCTGCGCACCGATGTCCTCGATGTCACGCGGGAGCATGCCCTTGACCGTTCCATAGGTGCCAACCGGCATGAAGGCCGGCGTTTCGACCACGCCACGGGGGAAGGTCAGACGGCCACGACGGGCCTTGCCTTCGGTGGCCAGCAGTTCGAAGGTCATGCGGCAGGTACGGGTCATGCTTGGTCCTCGGGCCCGCGGGGAGCGGGGTTGCGGGTGATGAACATGGCATCACCGTAACTGAAGAAGCGATAGCCCTGCTCAACCGCTGCACTGTAGGCAGCCATTGTTTCCGGATAACCGGCAAAGGCCGACACCAGCATCAACAGGGTGGATTCGGGAAGATGGAAATTGGTCACCAGGGCATCCACCACATGGAAGGGCCGGCCCGGGTAGATGAAGATATCGGTGTCGCCACTGAAGGGCTTGAGCACGCCATCGCGTGCAGCGCTTTCCAACGAGCGCACGCTGGTGGTACCGACGGCGATCACCCGGCCGCCACGAGCACGGCAGGCCGCCACGGCGTCAACCACTTCCTGGCCAACCTCCAGCCACTCGAGGTGCATGTGGTGCTCCTCGATGCGCTCGACGCGGACCGGCTGGAAGGTACCGGCCCCCACGTGGAGGGTGACGAACGCGGTTTCGACGCCCTTGGCAGCGATGGACTCCAGCAACGCCTCGTCGAAATGCAGCCCGGCCGTGGGCGCCGCAACCGCACCGGCATGGCGGGCATAAACGGTCTGATAGCGCTCGCGGTCCGCGTCTTCGTCCGGCCTGTCTATATAAGGAGGCAACGGCATGTGCCCGAGGCGGTCCAGCAGCGGCAGCACGTCCTCGGCAAAGCCCAGCTCGAACAGCGCATCGTGGCGCGCCAGCATGGTCGCCTCGGCACCGCCGTCGATGAGAATGGTCGAGCCCGGCTTGGGCGACTTGCTCGAACGCACATGGGCCAGCACGCGATGGCTGTCCAGCACGCGCTCCACCAGTATCTCCAGCTTGCCGCCGGAAGCCTTCTGACCAAACAGGCGCGCCGGGATCACCCGGGTGTTGTTGAACACCATCAGGTCGCCTGGGCGCAGATAGCCCAGCAGGTCGGCAAAGCCCTTGTGGGCCAATTCACCCGTGGGGCCATCGAGCACCAGCAGGCGGCTGGCACGCCGTTCGCTCAGCGGATGACGGGCGATGAGGTGCTCGGGGAGCTCGAAATGGAAGTCGGCAACGCGCATGGTGGGGTCTTCTTGCAGGGGCGCGAATATTAACGGAAATGCGTAAATCTGACCACGCGGGCGGATTGACCCGACTCGGCCGCCTCCCTATACTCCGCCGCCATCGTGCCCCGGTGGCGGAATGGTAGACGCGGCGGATTCAAAATCCGTTTCTGGCGACAGAGTGAGAGTTCGAGTCTCTCCCGGGGCACCACGATTTCAGCAAGCCCGCTTCTCACGCGGCCTGCAGTCCATAGCTACACCTCAGAACAACCCTGCCGAAACCCCTTTTTCAGAAGCCGTACATCGGCACTGGAAATCTTCTTAAACCCCGCCTAGGATTGACCTTTCGGGGGGTTGGCAATTCCAAGAAAGTTAGCGTAGAGTGTGCGCACTGTGTTTGCATGGGTCGCTGTTGAATCGTGACCTGGTGCAGTAGATCCTACAGATCCGCTACATCCCGCTCGACTTCTCTTACTCTCTGCAACCAGTTCCAGCCCTCTATGCTTTAAGAAAAGCAAGAGGCTGTCATCAACTCTAGTTTCAAGGAAATAAGACATGTCGAATCGTCAAAACGGCACCGTTAAGTGGTTCAACGACGAGAAGGGTTTTGGTTTCATCACTCCCGAAAGCGGTCCGGATCTGTTCGTGCACTTCCGCGCTATCGAAGGTAACGGCTTCAAGAGCCTGAAAGAAGGCCAGAAAGTCAGCTTCGTAGCTGTGCAAGGTCAAAAAGGCATGCAGGCTGACCAGGTTCAAATCCTGGGCTAAGCCTTCTGCTTTGAAAGAACCCCTGATGGAAACATCAGGGGTTTTTTTATGCCCGTGATTCTATGGAGCCCAGCCCTTAGAATGTCGCGACCCCACGTTTGCAAGGGCTTTCCATGCCGAACCAGAAACTGCGTCCCGAAGGCGATTTCCCCGTCGCGGGTCCGATCCGCCGCTTCGCTGCAATCTTCTACGACTTCCTTCTCTGCGTTGCCCTGATGATGGTCGTCACCCTCTTCTATCAGCAGGCGATCCTGCGCGCGATCTTCGGCGGCGAACGCCTGCGGCAGATGGCCGAACAGGGCGCATTGATCGGCGACCCGGTGCTTTCCAGCCTGCTGTTCCTCAGCCTCTTCGCCTTCTTCAGCAAGTTCTGGATGCGCGGCGGCCAAACCCTCGGCATGCAGGTCTGGGGCGTGCGCATCCAGAACCGCGACGGCTCGGCCATCAGCCTGTGGCAGGCCCTGCTGCGCTTCGTGGTCGCCATCGGCTCCTGGCTGTGCTTCGGCCTCGGCTTCCTGTGGATGATCTTCGACAAGCAGAAACGCAGCTGGCACGACATGTACTCCGACAGCCAGGTCGTCCAGTTGCCGAAGAACATCCACAAGAAGTAGCGCCGCCGAATCGCACCCAAGAAAAAGCCGGCTCGCAGCCGGCTTTTTCTTGCCCGGGAGAACTACCCCGCGCGCCTCAGCAGCAGCACGCCGGCCAGCGCGCAGATCCCCGCCGGGATCAGCACCGCCAGCAGCGGCGAGAACCCGAACACCAGGCTGGATGGCCCGAGCAGGTCCTGGCTGATGCGCACCACGAAGCCGATCACCACGCCGGTGAACACGCGCTGCCCCAGCGTCACCGAGCGCAGCGGACCGAAGATGAAGGAGATCGCCATCAGCACCAGCGCGCCGGTGACCAGCGGCTGCAGCACCTTGGTCCAGAACGCCAGCCAGTAGCGGCCGTTGTTCAGCCCCTGGTCCGCCAGGTAATGGGTGTAGCGCCACAGACCGGTGATCGACAGGGCCTCCGGCTCCATCACCACCGTGCCCAGCAGTTGCGGGTTCAGCTCGATGTCCCAGCGCTCGTTCGCCGCTTCCACCACCTCGGTGTGGTCGCCACGGAAGTACGTCGTGGAAACATCTTCCAGTTGCCAGTGATCGGCCTGGTACAGGGCGCGCCGGGCGAAGCTCGCCGACTGCATATGGCGTTCGCCGTCGAAGTCGTAGCGGGTCACACCATAGAGCACGCCATTGGGCTGCACGGCGTTGATATGCACGTACTGGTTACCCTGACGGTGCCACAGACCACGCTTGGCGCTCTGCGCCTCACCGCCGCCTTGCGCCAGGGCGCGGTTGCCCTGTGCCAGGTTCTCGCTCCACGGCGCGACGTACTCGCCGATCAGCACGCCCACTAGCATCAGCACCAGCAGCGGCTTCATCACCGCCCAGACGATGCGCCCGATGGACACGCCCGCCGCACGCATGATGGTCAGTTCGCTGCTGCTGGCCAGGCCACCGAGGCCGATCAGGCTGCCGATCAGCGCCGCCATCGGCAGCATCTCGTAAACCCGGCGAGGCGTGGTCATCAGCACATAGGTGGCCGCTTCCAGCACACCGTAGGAGCCATCCACATCGCCCAGTTCGTCGATGAAGGCGAACAGCAGCGCCAGCCCGACTATCACCCCCAGCACCGCGAGGATGCCGAAGAACACGCTGGTGCCGATATAACGATCCAACCTAACCATGGGCCACCTCACGGGCATCACGACGAGCTGCCCACTTCAGCCGCAACGGCTCCCAGTAAAGCAATGACAGGCCGACCAGCAGGAACATCCCGTGCACCCACCAGAGGCCGAGCGCCATGGGGATCTTGCCTTTGTCCAGCTGGCCGCGCGCAGCGATCAGCAAGGACAGGTAAGCCATATAGAGAAGGATCGCCGGCAGCAGCTTGAGGAAGCGGCCCTGGCGCGGATTGACCCGCGACAGCGGCACCGCCAGCAGGGTCACCACGAACACCAGCAGCGGAATGGACAGGCGCCATTGCAGTTCGGCCTGGTAGCGCGGGTTATCGCTGCCGATCAGCTCGGAAGTCGGGATCGCCTCGCGCTCGCCGATCTCGCCACTGATTTCCGGCTTGGGCAGGAGGATGCCGTAGGTCTCGTACTTGATGGCACGGTAGTCGGCCTTGCCCGGGTTGCCGTCGTAGCGGTAGCCGTTCTCCAGGATCAGGTAGCGGCTGCCATCCTTGTGGATGACCTGGCTGCCCTTCTCCGCCACCAGCACGCCGATGCCACGTTCCTTGTTGTTCTGCGACAGGCGCTTCTCGGAGATGAACACCCCGCCCAGCTCGCCACGGTCGGCCGAAAGGCTCTCGGTGTAGGTCACCCGCGTGCCGTTCTTCATGGTCTGGAAGCGGCCCGGCACCAGGGTGTCGAACTCGGTCAGCGCGTCCTGCTCATTGAGGATGCGCGCCACCTGGGCCACGCCCTGGGGCGCCAGGCCCAGGCTCAGCCAGGCCACCAGCAGCGCCACCAGGGTCGCCGGCGCCAGGCTATAGGCCATCAGCCGTTGCTGGCTCATGCCGGTGGCGGCGAGCACGGTCATCTCGCTGTCCAGGTAGAGCCGGCCATAGGCCAGAAGGAAACCGAGGAACAGGCCCAGCGGCAGGATCAGCTCGAGGAAGCCCGGCAGGCGGAAGCCCATGATCAGGAACAGCACGCCCGGGTCCAGAACGCCTTGCGCGGCCTGGGCCAGGTACTTGATGAAGCGACCACTCATGATGATCACCAGCAGCACCGCACTCACGGCGCTCAAGGTGACCAGGACTTCGCGGGACAGATATCGGAAGACAATCAAACCAGACACTCCAGGGTTGTCAGGCTCAGGCGGCTACGCTCAAACTAGCCGCTTTGTGGCCAGCCCGCCGAACCGGCGGACCACTGAAAAATGGCCGGCATTATATCCTGCAATCCCGACTCTTTGTCTTGGGGACATACGTCATGGAATTCCTCGTCAAAAGCGCTCGTCCCGAAACCCTGAAAACCGCCACCCTGGTCGTCGCCGTCAGCGAAGGCCGCAAACTGGGCCCCGCCGCCAGCGCACTGGATGGCGCCACCGGTGGCGCCATCAGCGCCCTGCTCAAGCGTGGCGATATCGCCGGCAAGGTCGGCCAGACCCTGCTGCTGCACAGCCTGCCCAACCTCAAGGCCGACCGCGTGCTGCTGGTGGGCGTGGGCAAGGAACGTGATCTCGGCGACCGCCAGTTCCGCAAGGTCGCCGCCGCCGTCAACGGCGTGCTCAAGGGCCTCGGCGGCAGCGACGCCGTACTGGCCCTGGGCGAACTCGCGGTCAAGGGCCGCGACGCCTACGGCAAGGCCCGCCTGCTGGTGGAAACCCTGGCCGACGGCTCCTACCGCTTCGACCGCTTCAAAAGCACCAAGGCCGATGCCCCGGCGCTGAAGAAAATCACCCTGCTGGCCGAGAAGGCCGAAGTCGCCGACGTCGAGCGAGGCAGCGCCCATGCCCAGGCCATCGCCACCGGCATGGCCTTCACCAAGGACCTCGGCAACCTGCCGCCGAACCTCTGCCACCCCAGCTTCCTCGCCGAGGAAGCCAAGGCACTGGCCAAGGCCCACAAGAACCTCAAGGTCGAAGTGCTGGACGAGAAGAAGCTCAAGGAGCTCGGCGCCGGTGCCTTCCTCGCCGTCGCCCAGGGCAGCGACCAGCCGCCGCGGATGATCGTGCTCAACTACCAGGGCGGCAAGAAGGACGACAAACCCTACGCCCTGGTGGGCAAGGGCATCACCTTCGACACCGGCGGCATCAGCATCAAGCCCGCCGCCGGCATGGACGAGATGAAGTACGACATGTGCGGCGCCGCCAGCGTGCTCGGCACCTTCCGTGCTCTGCTCGAGCTGCAGCTGCCGATCAACGTCGTCGGCCTGCTGGCCTGCGCCGAAAACATGCCCAGCGGCGGCGCCACCCGCCCCGGTGACATCGTCACCACCATGAGCGGCCAGACCGTCGAAATCCTCAACACCGACGCCGAAGGCCGCCTGGTGCTGTGCGACACCCTCACCTACGCCGAGCGCTTCAAGCCCCAGGCGGTGATCGACATCGCCACCCTCACCGGCGCCTGCATCGTCGCCCTGGGCAGCAACGTCTCCGGCCTCATGGGCAACAACGACGGCCTGGTGAAGCAGATCCTCAAGGCCGGCGAATACGCCGACGACCGCGCCTGGCAGCTGCCGCTGTTCGACGAATACCAGGAGCAGCTCGACAGCCCCTTCGCCGACATCGCCAACATCGGCGGCCCCAAGGCCGGCACCATCACCGCCGGCTGCTTCCTGTCGCGCTTCGCCAAGAAGTTCCACTGGGCCCACCTCGACATCGCCGGCACCGCCTGGGTCAGCGGTGGCAAGGACAAGGGCGCCACCGGTCGTCCGGTGCCCCTGCTCACCCAGTACCTGCTGGACCGCGTGTAAACTGCAGCATCGCCCGGCGGCACAGGCCGCCGGGCACCCGCCTCACCTCAGGAACACCCAGCCATGACCCGCGTCGAGTTCTACGTCCTTTCTTCCAGCAGCCCGGCGGACCGCCTGCGCGCCGCCTGCCAGCTGGCGAGCAAGGCCTGGCGCCATGGCCTGCCGGTGTTCGTGCGCTGCGCCGACAAAGCCCAGAGCAACGAGCTGGACGAGCTGATGTGGCGCTTCAAGGCCGAAACCTTCATCCCCCACAGCCAGCATGAAGACGACCCGCAGGCACCGGTGGTGATCGGCGCCAACGAACAGCCCGAAGCCGCCCAGGGCCTGCTAATCAACCTCGACGCCAGCCTCTCGCCGCATCTCGAACGCTTCAGCCGCATCATCGAGATCGTCAACCAGGAGCCGGCGCTGCTGGCCGCCTGCCGTGAGAATTTCCGGACCTATCGCCAGCGCGGCTATGATCCAAAGCGAGTCGAACTCTAAGTACGCCCCATGGACAACTCCAGACCGCCGCAAAAGCCCGCTCACCTGCTCGACGACCTCGAGTCGATCCGCGCCCTGCTCGATGAACACACCAGCAGCGAGCCGCCCCTGCTCACCGAATCCGTCGACCCGGACAGCATCCCCCTGCTCTCCGAAATCGTCGAACCACCGCCCTTCGAGCTCACCCCGCTGGGCAGCGAACCCGTCGCCCCGCGCCCGGCTCCGGCCGTGCAGCCCGCCCCCGCACCTGCTCCGCGGATCGAGCAGCCGAGCACCACGCCCATCCAGTCCGCCCTGCAGCGCAGCGCCGAAGCCGCCAGCGCCCAGGAATTCAGCCGCCTGGACACCGAGCTGCGCGCCGCCGCGCAACTCATCCTGCAAGACGTCATCGACGATTTCGTGCCCCAGATAGAAGCCGAGCTCAAGCGCCGCCTCAGCGCCCGCCTGACCCGCCTCCTGCCCCAGCCGCCCCGCCGCGGCTGACCGGCGCGCGCCTCGCGCCGCCCCATCGCGCCCCGCGCTTGGGGCTTGTACCCGCAGCCGCTATACTCGGCGGCTTTCCGATCAGTTGCCGACACGGTCCCGCCGCACCATGGACAAGACCTACCAGCCCCACGCCATCGAAACCTCCTGGTACCAGACCTGGGAGAAGAACAACTACTTCGCCCCGCAAGGCTCCGGCGAGTCCTACACCATCATGATCCCGCCGCCGAACGTCACCGGCAGCCTGCACATGGGTCATGGCTTCAACAACGCCATCATGGATGCGCTGATCCGCTTCCGCCGCATGCAGGGTCGCAACACCCTGTGGCAGCCGGGCACCGACCACGCCGGCATCGCCACCCAGATGGTGGTAGAGCGCCAGTTGGCCGCCCAGGGCGTCGATCGCCACGACCTCGGCCGCGAGAAGTTCCTCGACAAGGTCTGGGAATGGAAGGAACAGTCCGGCGGCACCATCACCCGCCAGATCCGCCGCCTCGGCTCCTCCGTCGACTGGTCGCGCGAGCGCTTCACCATGGACGACGGCCTCTCCGAAGCGGTCAAGGAAGCCTTCGTGCGCCTGCACGCGGATGGCCTGATCTACCGTGGCAAGCGCCTGGTCAACTGGGACACCAAGTTCCACACCGCCATTTCCGACCTCGAAGTGGAAAGCCACGACGAGAAGGGCCACCTGTGGAACCTGCGCTACCCGCTGGCCGATGGCCTGAAGACCGCCGACGGCAAGGACCACCTGGTGGTCGCCACCACCCGTCCGGAAACCCTGCTCGGCGACAGCGCCGTGGCCGTGCACCCGGAAGACGAGCGCTACAAGGCCCTGATCGGCAAGTTCGTCGAACTGCCCCTGGTCGGCCGTCGCATCCCCATCATCGCCGATGACTACTGCGACCCCGAGTTCGGCACCGGCTGCGTGAAGATCACCCCGGCCCACGACTTCAACGACTATGAAGTCGGCAAGCGCCATGACCTGCCGCTGATCAACATCTTCGACAAGAACGCCGCCGTGCTCGCCACTGCCCAGGTGTTCCACATCGACGGCAGCGTCAACGGCGAATTCGACGGCAGCCTGCCCGCCGCCTATGCCGGCCTCGACCGCTTCGACGCGCGCAAGCGCATCGTCGCCGACATCGAAGCCCTCGGCCTGCTGGAAAAGATCGACGACCACGCCCTCAAGGTGCCCAAGGGCGACCGTTCCGGCACCGTCATCGAACCCTGGCTGACCGACCAGTGGTACGTCTCCACCAAGCCCCTGGCCGAACCCGCCATCGCCGCCGTGGAAGACGGCCGCATCCAGTTCGTGCCCAAGCAGTACGAAAACATGTACTTCTCCTGGATGCGTGACATCCAGGACTGGTGCATCAGCCGCCAGCTCTGGTGGGGCCACCGCATCCCGGCCTGGTACGACGAAGCCGGCAACGTCTACGTCGGCCGCGACGAAGCCGAAGTCCGCGCCAAGCACAACCTGGGCGACATCGCCCTGCGCCAGGACGACGACGTCCTCGACACCTGGTTCAGCTCGGGCCTGTGGACCTTCTCCACCCTCGGCTGGCCGGAACAGACCGACTTCCTCAAGACCTTCCACCCCACCGACGTGCTGGTCACCGGCTTCGACATCATCTTCTTCTGGGTCGCCCGGATGATCATGCTCACCATGCACCTGGTGAAGAACGACGACGGCAGCGCCCAGGTCCCCTTCAAGACCGTGTACGTCCACGGCCTGGTCCGCGACGGCCAGGGCCAGAAGATGTCCAAGTCCAAGGGCAACGTCCTCGACCCGCTGGACATCGTCGACGGCATCACCCTCGACGCCCTGCTGGAGAAACGCACCAGCGGCATGATGCAGCCCAAGCTGGCCGAGAAGATCGCCAAGCAGACCAAGGTCGAGTTCCCCGAAGGCATCAACAGCTACGGCACCGACGCCCTGCGCTTCACCTTCTGCTCGCTGGCCTCCACCGGCCGCGACATCAAGTTCGACATGGGCCGCGTCGAGGGCTACCGCAACTTCTGCAACAAGCTGTGGAACGCCGCCAACTTCGTCACCGAGAACACCGACGGCCAGGACACCGGCATCAACGGCGAAGCCGTCGAGCTGTCCTCGGTCGACCGCTGGATCATCTCCCAGCTGCAGCGCACCGAAGCCGAAGTCACCCGCCAGCTCGACGCCTTCCGCTTCGACCTCGCGGCCCAGGCCCTCTACGAATTCGTCTGGGACGAGTACTGCTCCTGGTACCTGGAGCTGGTCAAGCCGGTGCTGTGGGACGAAAACGCCCCCATCGAGCGTCAGCGTGGCACCCGCCGCACCCTGGTGCGCGTGCTGGAGGTCATCCTGCGCCTGGCCCACCCGTTCATGCCCTTCATCACCGAAGAGATCTGGCAGCGCATCAAGGCCCAGGCCGGCGTCAGCGGTGACACCCTGATGCTGCAACCCTGGCCGGTGGCCAACGAAGCCCGTATCGACGCGGCCGCCGAAGACGACATCGAATGGGTCAAGACCCTGATGCTCGGCGTGCGCCAGATCCGTGGCGAGATGAAGATCTCGATGGCCAAGCGCATCGACGTGGTCCTGGCCAACGCCAGCGATGAAGACCTGCGCCGCCTCGCCGACAACGGCCCGCTGCTGAACAAGCTGGCCAAGTTCGAATCGGTCCGCGTCCTCGCTGCCGGCGAAGAAGCCCCCATGTCCGCCACCGCCCTGGTGGGTGACCTGCAGGTGCTGGTGCCCATGGCCGGCCTGATCGACAAGGAAGCCGAGCTGGCTCGCCTGGACAAGGAAATCCAGCGCCTGGACGGCGAAGTGAAGCGCGTCGGCGGCAAGCTCGCCAACGAAGGCTTCGTCGCCAAGGCCCCGGCCGAAGTGCTCGACAAGGAGCGCGCCAAGCTGGCCGAAGCCGAACAGGCCCTGGCCAAGCTGGCCGAGCAGCGCGAGAAGATCGCCAACCTGTAAGCCCACAAGGCCCGCCAATCGGCGGGCCTTGCTCTTTCATAGGGACGTGGAAGACATGCCCATCCAACTGCGCTTCGAATCCACCCTCGCCGTCAGCCCCGGCCAGGCCTGGAGCTGGATCACCGACGTCGACCGCCTGCGCGAGGAAATGCGCCCCTGGCTGCGCATGACCGTGCCCGCCGGCGTCCGCAACCTCGAAGACCTCGCCTTCCAGCCCGGCGAGCCGCTGTTCACCAGCCACCTCTGGCTGTTCGGCTTTCTGCCGCTGGGCACCTCGCGACTGACCCTGCGCGAACTCAACCCCGGCGTCGGCTTCGTCGAGGAATCCCCCATGACCGGCATGCGCCTGTGGCGCCACGAACGCCGCCTGGAAGCGGACGGCAATGGCACCAAGGTGATCGACCGCCTCACCGTCGAGCCACTGTTCGGCGCCCCGCTGGTGCGGCTATTCCTGCGCCTGTTCTTCGCCAACCGCCACCGCGTGCTGCGCCATCGCGCGCCCTGAACCCGGAGCCCCCATGGAAACCAGCAAGACCAAGACCAGCTTCTACCGCCGCCTCTACGTCGCCTGGCTGATCGACAGCGGCACCGCCGCCAGCGTCCCCGCCCTGATGGACGCCACCGGCATGCCCCGCCGCACCGCCCAGGACACCCTCGCCGCCCTCGCCGACCTGGACATCGATTGCCAGTTCCAGCAGGACGAAGGCGCTCGCAACAACGCCGGCCACTACGTGATCCGCGACTGGGGCGCCATCGACAAGCATTGGATCGCCGCCAACCTGCAACAGATCAAGGCCACTCTCGG
This sequence comes from Pseudomonas sp. zfem005, assembly GCF_032621735.1. Lineage (NCBI taxonomy): Bacteria > Pseudomonadati > Pseudomonadota > Gammaproteobacteria > Pseudomonadales > Pseudomonadaceae > Pseudomonas > Pseudomonas sp. zfem005. The sequence continues at coordinate 564,005 of NZ_JAVYJE010000003.1, forward strand.
CTACCCCTGACAGAATCACGCCCGTAAACAGACGTAGCCCGGGCTTCAGCCCGGGAAACTCCTCCGGTTGAAACCCGGGCTACGGTGCAACGGCCACACCCCATCCAGGAGCCCCCGCCATGACCCCGCAACTCCTCTGGGTACTCGGCCTGCTGCTGGTGGTCGTCACCCTCTTCGTGCGCAACCGCCCGCGTATGGACGCCGTCGCCCTGCTGGCCCTGGTCGCCCTGGCGCTGAGCGGCGTGCTCACCACCGAGCAGGCCCTGGCCGGCTTCAGCGACCCCAGCGTGGTGCTGATCGCCGCGCTCTTCATCATCGGCGACGGCCTGGTGCGCACCGGCATCGCCTACCGCCTGGGCGACTGGCTGGTGGCCCGCGCCGGCAGCAGCGAGACGCGCCTGCTGGTGCTGCTGATGCTCAGCGTCGCCGGGCTCGGCTCGGTGATGAGTTCCACCGGCATCGTCGCCATCTTCATCCCCGTAGTGCTTGGCGTCGCCGCCCGCCTGAAGATCGCCCCGGCGCGGCTGATGATGCCCCTGGCCTTCGCCGGCCTGATCAGCGGCATGCTCACCCTGGTGGCCACGCCGCCGAACATGGTGGTGCACAGCGAACTGCGCCGCGCCGGCTTCGACGGCTTCGGCTTCTTCGGCCCCACGCCCATCGGCCTCGCCGTGCTGGTCCTCGGTGTGCTCTACATGCTCGTCGCCAGCCGCTGGCTCGGCCGCGACACCCGTGACCAGAGCACCGCCGCCCCGCGCCTGACCCTCGCCGACCTGGCCGGCGCCTACCACCTCAGCGAGCGCGAACGGCGCCTGCGGGTGCGCGCCGATTCTCCCCTGGCGCGCCAGGCCCTCAACGAGCTGGAGCTGCGCCGCGAATACGGCATCAACGTCATCGCCGTCGAGCGCCAGCGCAAGTTCCGCACCCTGCTGCTGATGGCCACCGGCAACACCCAGCTGGAGCCCGGCGACGTGCTGCTGGTGGACCTCGCCAGCCCCGCCATCGGCCTGCTCGGTGCCTACCACGCGCTGGGCCTGGAGCCCATGCCCCTCAACGCCTCCTACTACAGCCTGCACGCCCACCAGCTGGGCCTGGCCGAAGTGGCCCTGCCGCCGGAATCGGAGCTGCCGGGCAAAACCATCCAGGAACTGGGCTTCCGCAGCCGCCACCGCCTCAACGTCGTCGGCCTGCGCCGCCACGGTCGCCCTCTCGAAGGCGTGCTGGTGGATGAAAAGCTCAAGGGCTCCGACACCCTGCTGGTGGCCGGCGAATGGAAGGACATCCACCGCCTGCAGGCCCAGGGCCGCGACTTCCTGGTGCTCAGCCTGCCCGCCGAGGTGGACGAAGTCGCCCCCACCGCGCACAAGGCGCCCCACGCCCTGCTCAGCCTGGCGGTGATGGTGGTGCTGATGGTCAGCGGTCTGGTGCCCAACGTCATGGCCGCGCTGGTGGGCTGCCTGCTGATGGGCGCCTTCCGCTGCATCGACCTGGACAGCGCCTACCGCGCCATCCACTGGCCCACCCTGATCCTCATCGTCGGCATGCTGCCCTTCGCCCACGCCCTGCAGCAGACCGGCGGCATCGGCCTCGCCGTGCAGGGCCTGGTGGCGTTGCTGGGCGATGCCACGCCGCGCCTGGTCATCGCCGCGCTGTTCGTGCTCACCGCGGTGATCGGCCTGTTCATCTCCAACACCGCCACCGCCGTGCTCATGGCCCCGGTGGCCATCGCCACCGCCCAGCAGCTTGGCGTCTCGCCGCAGCCCTTCGCCATGACCGTGGCCCTGGCCGCCTCGGCCGCCTTCATGACGCCCATCTCCTCACCGGTGAACACCCTGGTGCTCGGCCCCGGCCAGTACCGCTTCGGCGACTTCGTCAAGGTCGGCGTGCCCTTCACCCTGCTGGTAATGATCGTCACCGTGCTGCTGGTGCCCTGGCTCCTGCCCTTCTGACCGGCCGCCCGACGGCGGCTGGACAAACCCGGCGGGTTGTGAATAATGCGCGCCTACCCTTCGTTCCCGGACCTCGCCATGCCCAGCAAACCGCCCAGCAAGACCGCACCGGCCAAGCCGTCCGAGGGGAGCAAGGCGCCGCTGCACCCGCGCAACCGCCACCAGGGCCGCTACGACTTCCCCGCGCTGATCGCAGGCAACCCGGAGCTGGCCGCGTTCGTCATCCTCAACCCCTACGGCAAGCAGAGCATCGACTTCGCCAACCCCGAGGCGGTCAAGGTCTTCAACCGCGCGCTGCTGCAGCAGTTCTACGGCATCCGCCAGTGGGACATCCCCGCCGGCTACCTGTGCCCGCCCATCCCCGGTCGCGCCGACTACCTGCACCATCTGGCCGACCTGCTGGGCGCCGCCCATGACGGCGTGATCCCCAAGGGCTCCGGCCTGCGCGGGCTGGACATCGGCGTCGGGGCCAACTGCATCTACCCGCTGATCGGCCACCATGACTACGGCTGGCGCTTCGTCGGCGCCGACATCGACGGGCAGTCCCTGGACTCCGCCGCCGCCATCCTCACCGCCAACCCGCAATACCGCGACGCCATCGAGCTGCGCCGCCAGGAGCACCCGCAGCACATCTTCCAGGGCCTGCTGCAGGCCGACGAACGCTTCGACTTCACCCTGTGCAACCCGCCCTTCCACGCCTCCCTGGACGAAGCCCGCAGCGGCAGCCGGCGCAAGTGGAAGAACCTCGGCAAGCAGGACCCGAGCCGCACATTGCCGGTGCTCAACTTCGGCGGCCAGTCCAACGAGCTGCATTGCGAAGGCGGCGAAGCGGCCTTCATCGCTCGCATGGCCGACGAAAGCGCCGCCTTCGGCCAGCAGGTGTTCTGGTTCAGCACCCTGGTGTCCAAGGCCGGCAACGTCGCTCCCCTGCAGGACCGCCTCAAGGCCCTCGGCGCCACCGACGTCCGCGTGGTGCACATGGCCCAGGGCCAGAAGCAAAGCCGCTTCGTCGCCTGGACCTACCTGGAAAAAAACCAGCGCCGCGCCTGGCGCAAGGAACGCTGGCTCGCCTGATCCGCTCCTTCCCTGTGGGAGCGAATTCATTCGCGATGCTCTTGTAGGCGTTACCGGCCACACCGACGGTGGACCGATGAAGCGTGGTCCACCCTACGCACAGCTACGCCTCACAAGGCACCTCTCCCGCTGCCTCCGGCTCATGGGTGCGCACCCTGCCCAGCAGCGCGAACACCAGCACCGCCGTCAGTCCGGTCACCGCCGCCAGCACCTGCAGCAGGGTACGGAACGCCGCGTCATAGCCCGGCAGCAGCGCCGCCCGGTCCACCCTCAGCATCGTCGCGGCCTGGGCCAGGTCGCCCAGGGCCGCATGGCTGGCGGCGGCGACCAGTAGCGGCGGCGCCACCGCTGAAACCGGCAACGCCGCCAGCACCAGCGCCGACAGCAGCGCACCGACCAGGGCGATGGCCACGCCGTCGCCGGACACCCGCACGGTGTTGAAGATGCCGGTGGCCATGCCCGCCCGCTCCTTCTCCACCACGCTCACCGCCAGCCCGTCCATCAAGCCCCAGGGCAAGCCGATGCCCACGCCCACCAGCAGCATCGGCAGCACCAGTGCCTGCGGCCCGGCCACCAGCGCCTCGCTCATCCACAACAGCCCCAGCGCGTTCAGCACCAGGCCCAGGGCCGACAGCACACCGGCGGTGAACCAGCGCGACAGCCAGGCCGCCAACATCGGCACCACCAGCAACGGCGCCGACAAGGCGATCATCAGTTGCCCGGTCTGCACGGCGCTGAGGCCATCCACACCGATGAAACGCCCCGGCAGCAGCACGATCAGCACCACGAAGGCGAAGGCGGGCGACGCCCCCAGCAACTGAACACCGGCGAACTGCGCACGACGGAACAGGCCCAGCTCCAGCATCGGCCGTGGGCTGCGCCGTTCGATCAGCACGAAGGCCACCAGCAACGCCAGGCTGCCCCACAGCGAGCCCTGCACCAGCGGGTGCGACCAGCCGTGCTCCGGCGCCAGCAGCGTGCCGCAGGTGAACAGGGTGAGCATCGCGGTAAAGCTGAACGCCCCCGGCCAATCCAGCCCCTGGGCATTGGGGTCGCGGCTCTCGCGGGCGCAAACGGCCACCAGCAGCGCGCCGGCGATGCCGAACAGCGCCGGCAGCAAGAACACCATGCGCCAGCCCAGGCCGTCGCTCAGCAGGCCGGCCAGCAACGGGCCGAACGCCAGCCCCAGGCCGAAGGTGGTGCCCAACAGGCTGAACACCCGGGTGCGGATCGGGCCATGGAACTCCTGGGCCAGCGCCGCCATGGCCCCGGCGAAGGCGGCGGAACCACCCAAACCCTGGAGCACGCGCAACAGGTCGAACCACAGCACCGTGGGGGAGAAGGGAATCACCAGGGTCACCGCCGCGAACAGCGCCAGGCCCACCAGCCACACGCGCTTGCGCCCGTGGATGTCGGCCAGGCTGCCAGCGGCCATCATCGCGCTGCCGTAGGCGAGGATGTAGCCATTGGTGATCCAGCTCAGCTCCACCGCCGAGCCACCCAGGGCCTGGCTGATGGCCGGCAGCACCACCGCCGGGCCGGTGAAACACAGCGGGATCAGCACCGCCGTCAGGCAGGCGGCCAGCAGCAGCCAGCGGCGAGCGCCGTCGGAGAGGGATGAATCAGTCATTTCGAAAGCTCCGCAAGGAAAGTCGGAGCAGGTTATGGCGGCGGTAATTGCGGAAAAACAGGCTAATATTCCGCACTTAACGGAAGCCTGAGTCCTCAATCGGAAGCACCATGGAAAGCCTCAACCGCCTCGCCCTCTTCGTCCAGGTCACCGAAAGCCAGAGCTTCGTCGCCGCCGGCCGCGTCCTGGGCATCTCCGCCTCGGCGGTGGGCAAGGGCATCGCCCGCCTGGAGCAGCACCTCGGCGTGCGCCTGTTCCACCGCAACACCCGCAGCATCAACCTCACGGTGGAAGGCACGCTGTTCCTCGAACGCTGCCGGCGCATCCTCGGCGAGCTGGAGGCGGCCGAGCACGAGCTGTCGCAGAACACCCAGGAGCCCAGCGGCCGCCTGCGGGTCAGCCTGCCCCTGGTGCTCGGCCTGTTCCCCGTGGTGCTGCCGGCCTTCATGCGCAGCTACCCTGGCATCGAGCTGGACCTGGACTTCAGCGACCGCCTGGTGGACGTGATCGAGGAGGGCTTCGACGTGGTGGTGCGCAGCGGTATCCCCGAGGACTCGCGCCTGCGCGCCCGCCAGCTCGGCGCCTTCCACCTGCAGCTGGTGGGCTCGCCCGACTACCTGGCCGCCCGGGGCATGCCACGGGTGCCGGCCGACCTGGAGCAGCACGCCTGCCTGCACTACAAGTTCCCCAGCACCGGCAAGCTGCAGAAATGGCCCCTGCGCCTGGACGCGGGGGAAAGCGAACCGCAGTTGCCCACCACCCTGGTGTGCAACCACGCCGATACCCTGATCCGCGTCGCCAGCGAAGGCATGGGCATCACCTGCCTGCCCGACTTCGCCGTGCGCGACGCCCTCGCCAGCGGCCAGTTGCAGGCCGTGCTCGAAGACCGCAACCAGCATTCCGCCCACTTCCGCGCCCTCTGGCCCTGCTACAAGCAGATGCCCGCCAAGCTGCGGGTGTTCGTCGACTTCCTCGCCGAGCACCTGTTCCTCGACCAGAGCCAGGTGTGAACGCAGGCCTCTGCTACCTGTAGGGGCGACTTCAGTCGCCAAGGAGCGCGCAGCGGTCCCATCACAGCATGGGTTTCGCTGCGCTCTACCCATCCTACGAACTACAAACACCTCAGCGCCGAAGTCCGAGTTATGGGACGGCGAAGCGCGCCTCCAGGCGGCTGTAGCCCATGCCCACGCCCTTGTGCACCTTGAGCTGCACCGGGATGCGCTCCTTGAGCGCTTCGACGTGGCTGATCACGCCGATCATCTTGCCGCTGGCATTGAGCGCATCCAGGGCGTCGAGGGCCACTTCCAGGGTTTCGCCGTCGAGGGTGCCGAAGCCCTCGTCGAGGAACAGCGAGTCGATGCTGGTCTTGTGGCTGACCAGGTCGGAAAGCGCCAGGGCCAGCGCCAGGCTGACCAGGAAGCTCTCGCCGCCGGACAGGGTGCGACAGTCCCGGGCGACATCGGCCTGCCAGGTGTCCACCACTTCCAGCTCCAGCTCGCCCAGGGCACGACGGCGCAGCTGGTAGCGGCCGTGCAGCCGCTCCAGCTGCTGGTTGGCCAGGTGGATCAGGTGATCCAGGGTCAGCCCCTGGGCGAAGCGGCGGTACTTGGCGCCGTCGGCCGAGCCGATCAGGCCGTTGAGGCGCTGCCAGAGATCACAGGCGCCTTCCTGGGCGGCGATTTCGGCGAACAGCGCCTGCTGGTTCTGCCGGCGCTGCTCGTCGCCGCTCAGTTGCCCGCGCAGCTCGCCCTGGCGCTGGGCCAGTTCGCGTCGTTGCAGTTGCAGCGCCTGCAGCTGCTCGTCCAGCTCTACCAGGGCCAGCTCGGTCTGTGGCGTCGCCTGCAATTCCGCCAGGCTCTGCCGGGCCGAGGCTTCCAGGGCCTGGGCTTCGGTCCAGGCCTTCTCCAGGTGGGCCTTGAGGGCCAGCAACTGGTTGCGCGCGTCCTCGTCCAGCAGCGCGGCGAGGTACTGCGCCTCGTCGGCGAAGGGGCTCTGCGCCAGCGCCTGTTCCCAGGCGGCCCGTTGCCCGTCGAGCGTGGCGCGGGCGGTGTCCAGCCGTTCGGCCAGGGTCTGCTCGCGCCCGATCAGCGCCTGGCTGCGTTCCTGGGCCAGCGCCAGGCACTGCTCGGCCTGCTCCAGGGCGGCGGTGGGGTTATCCACAGGGGCCAGGGCTTCAACATCGGGCTGCGCCAGCTCGCCCCAACGCTGCTGCCAGCGCGTGGCGGCACCTTCGGCGGTTTGCAGCTCGGCCAGCAGCAGCTGCTCGTCACGCTCCAGGCGCTGCTGCAGGGCCTGGGCATCACGCCAGGTGCGCCACTCGGCGTCGCGCGCGTCCAGCCAACGCTCGTTGTCTTCCGGCAGGGCGTAACCGAGCTCGCCCAAGGCCGCGCCCAGCTCCGACTCCTGGCGAACCTGCTGCGCCTGGAGCTGGCCCAATTGCTCGGTGTTCTCCGCTTCGCGGCGGCGCAAGGCGCCTTGTTCCTGCACCGCCAGCGCATGCTGCTGCATGGCGTCCTGCTGGTGCTTCTGGGCTTGCTCGCGCTGCCCACGGGCGGCGTCCACGGCCTGCTTGAGGCCGTCCAGCTCACCCAGGCTGCGTTGCAGGGCGGCGAGGTCCGTCTGCTGCTGCGCCTGGGCCGCCGCCACCGCCGGGCCATCGACCAGTGGCTGGCCCAGGGCGGTGCAGTGCTGCTGCCACTGCGCCTGCAGCTGTTGCAATTCATCCTGCAGGCGCTGCTCGTCCTGCTGGCGCTGGCGCAGGTGCGCGTCCAGCGCGGCCAGCTCGGTGTTCAGGGCCGCCCCCCGTTCGCGCACCTGGTCCTGCTCGGCGCGCTTGGCCTGCAACGCGGCCTGGGTCTCCGAGACATCCAGCGCGCCATAGGCCGCGATGGCCGGGTGTTCGTGGGAACCGCACAGCGGGCAGGCCTCGCCGGGCTGCAAGGCGGCGCGATGGGCCTCCAGCTTGAGGATGCGCTGCTCCTGCTCCAGCAGCTTTTCCTTGTCCTGGATCTGTTGCTTGAGGTCGGTGAACTGCAGGCGCAGGGCGTCTCGCGTCGCGATCTTCTGCGCCTGTGCCTGGCTGTCGGCCTCGATTCCGCCCTGCGCAGCGGCCAGCTGCCGCTCCAGGCGCGTGCGGTTTTCCGCCAGCTGCTGCAGGCGGGCGAGTTGGTGGCCCTGGTCGCTGAGGCGCTGCCAGCGCTCGCGCAGGGCGGTTTCGGAATCACCGGCCAGCAGTGTGGCCAAGGCAGCCTGGCGCAGGGCTTCGGCGGCACGGGCCTGCTCCAGGTGCTGATCGCTTTCCACCAATGCCGCCTGGAAGCCGGCGATGCGCTGCGCCAGCTGCTCGGCGTCCTGCCGTTCCTGCTGCTGGCGGGCCAGAGACTGGGCGATGGCCTGCGCCAGGTGTCGGCGCGCACCGAGCTGTTCCCGCCAGGCGCCCAGGCGCTCGCCCAGCAGGCCGTGTTGCGGGTTGGCCGCCAGCAGCGCCTCAATCTGGCCCCGTTGCTCGGCCAGCCCATCGCGGCGGGCGGCGAGTGCCGCCAGCCGCTGCTGGCTGTAGCCCCGCGCCTGCCACAGGCCATCGGCCACCTCGCGGGCGGCCTGGGCCTTCTGTTCACGCACCTGGGCCAGGGCCTCGGCCGCTTCGGTAGCGGCCTGCCCGGCGCGCTGCCAGTCACGGTGCGGCGGGCGCAGGCGCTCGGCCGGCTCACTCTCGGCCAGGCGCTGCAGCTGCGGCCCGGCCTGCTCCAGCGCCTGCCGGGCGTCCTGCCCCTGCAGCACGGCAGCGAGCTGGCGCGCCTCAGCGCCGGCCAGGGCCTCACGCCATTGGCGCTGGCGCTGCAGGCTCTCCTGCTGGCCGTGCAGGCTGCCTTCACGGCCATTGAGTTCGGCGAGTTCGTTTTGCAGTTGCTGGCGCTGCTCCGCGTTGAGCAGCTCCACGCCCTCGGCCCGTGCACGCAGTTGGCCCAGGCTGGCCTCGGCCTCCTTGGTGCGCTGGTAGACGCGCTCGGAAATCAGCCCGTACACCTCGGTGCCGGTCAGCTCCTCCAGCAGCTCAGCACGCTGGTTGGCGCTGGCTTCGAGGAAGGCGGCGAACCCGCCCTGGGCCAGCAGCATGGATTTGGTGAAGCGCTCGAAATCCAGCCCGGTGAGGCTTTCGGTCTGCTTGAGCTTGTCGTTGATCTTGTCGGTGAGAATCTCGCCGTCGGCGATGCGCGCCAGCTCCACCTTGGGCGCCTGCAGAACGCCATCGACCTTGTCGCGGGCGCGGCGCTGGCTCCAGAAGGCACGGTAGCCCACGCCCTTCACCTCGAATTCCACCTCGGCCAGGCAGTCGGCGGTGTGGCGGGTCATCAGCTCGTTGACCGTGGCCGAGACGCTGCTCATGCGCGGGGTGCGGTGGTAGAGGGCCAGGCAGATGGCGTCCAGCAGCGTGGTCTTGCCGGCACCGGTTGGGCCGGTGATGGCGAACAGGCCGTTGCCGGCGAAGGGCTCGCCGGTGAAGTCGATCTTCCACTCGCCCTTGAGGGAGTTGAGGTTCTTCAGGCGCAGGCTGAGGATTTTCATGCAGAAGCCGTCGGGGGATGGGAGCGGCATTCTGGCATTCTCCGCCCGCCCGTGCAGGTCCGGCGGCGATAGCGGCGATCTGCCCCGGCCTCAGCTGCGCTCGCTGCGGACCTCTTCCAGCACGCCACGGTGCAGGTCCCGCAGGCGTCGGGCCTGGTCCTCGTCCAGTTGCTCCAGCTCCAGGCGGCGCGCGAACACGTCCTCGGCACTCAGTTCATCCAGGGTCTCCCGGGCCTCCCCCACCAGGCCGGGCGCGAGGCCGGCGCGTTCGCGGCGCAGGCGCAGCACCTCCACGGGCAAGCCTTCGCACAGGGCGGCGACGCGGCCCTGCAGATCGCTCAGGTAGTCGTCGGTGCCTACCTGCACTTCCAGCCATACGGGGCGCTCGGGCGTGCCTCGGCGGGCCTGCTCGGCAATGGCGCCGCCCAGTTCGCCCAGGGAGCCACGCACGCTGGCCAGGGGCTGGAAACAGGGCACAGGCAAGGGCGTGACGCTGCGCAGGCCCTCCCCGTCCAGCTCCACCAGCAGCACTTCCTTGGCCTGGCCGGCTTCGTCGAAGGACAGCGGGATGGGCGAGCCGCTGTAGCGGATGTGCTCCAGGCCACCGACCTTCTGCGGCCTGTGGATATGCCCCAGGGCGATGTAGGCGGCAGGCGGGAAGGCGCTGGTGGGGAAGGCCTCCAGCGCGCCGACGTAGATTTCCCGCACCGACTCGCTGGCACTGGCACCGACCGTGGTCAGGTGACCGGTGGCGATTATCGGCAGCCCGCCGCCCAGTTCGTCCCGGCGCCGCTCGGCCAGTTCGAACAACTGCGCGTAATGGGCCTGGATGGCCTGCTGCAGGGACAGCTGCTTGTCCGCCGCGCTTTGCCCGGCCTGGCTCTGCAGCACGTCGCGGGCCCGCACGAAGGGGATGGCGCAAAGCACCGCGCCCGGCTCGCCATCAGGGCCGCGCAGCACCAGCACCTGGTCCTGCGGCTCGGCGGCGACGCCCGGCACCACACGGGTGCCCAGGGCCGCCAGCAGGCCCTGGCTCTCGCCGAGCATGGCGGGCGAATCATGGTTGCCGCCCAGCACCACCAGTTGCGCACCGGCGTCGCGCAGCTCGATGACGAAGCGGTTGTACTGCTCGCGGGCGTAGCTCGGCGGCGCGCCGGTGTCGAACACATCGCCCGCCACCAGCACCGCGTCCACCCGGTGTTCCTGCACCCGTTCCAGCAGCCAGGCGCAGAAGGCCTGGTGTTCGGCCTGGCGGGTCTTGCCCATGAAGTGCTGGCCGAGATGCCAGTCGGAGCTGTGCAGGATGCGCATGGGGGTCTGTCACTTGTCGCGGGGAACGGGAAGGCGGCCACCTTGTCATTTACCGGCACCGGGAGGCAACCGCCGCTGCGTCAGTGGCTATCCTTCCCCTCAACTCCAAGCCCCAAGGACTCCCATGCCAAGGTTCCTGAAAGACCTGAAGATCATGCTGCTGGCCAACCTCTGGACCGTGCCCGTGGTCGCCGCGCTGGTGGGCGCGGTGTTCTATTTCGTCGCCCCGCCGCCGCCCATGCACGCCACCCTGGCCACCGGCGGTGCCAATGGCGGTTATGCCCTGTTCGGCGAAAAGCTCAAGGAGGAACTGGCGCGCCAGGGCTTCACCCTGGAGCTGGTGCCCAGCGCCGGCTCCCTGGACAACCTCGGCAAACTGCAACGCGGCGAGGTGCAGATGGCCCTGGTGCAGAGCGGCCAGGAGCTGACCCTGGAGCCGCGCGAACGCAAGCGCCTGCATGGGCTCGGGGTGATGTACCAGGAGCCGCTGTGGCTGTTCAAACGCAAGGACGTGGACATCGACAGCATGGGCGACCTGCTGCAGCTGCGGGTGGCCATCGGCACGCCCAACAGCGGCACCCGTGCCATCGCCTCGGCGCTGCTGCAGGCCAACCAGATCGGCCCGGAGCAGTACCCGCAGAACTGGCAGGAGTTCAGCGGCACCCGGGGGGCCGATGCGCTGATCGCCGGCGAGCTAGATGCCGCCTTCTTCGTCGGCCCGGCGGAGAACGCCGTGGTGCAGCGCCTGGCCACGCGCAGCGAGCTGGACCTGGTCAGCCTGCGCCGCAGCGCCGCCTACCGCGCGCGCCTGCCCTACCTGACAAAACTTGAAGTGGGCGAAGGCCTGCTCAACCTCGCCAGCAACAGCCCCTCGCGGGACATCCTCACCCTGGGCCCGGTGGCGACCCTGGTGGCCAACGACGAATTCCACCCCTCGCTGACCCCGCTGATCCTCGAAGCCGCCCGCGAGGTGATGAAGAACGGCAGCCTGCTCGACCCCGCCGGGCGTTACCCCGCCGCCCAGCCGATGACCCTGTCGACGCTGGACGAGGCCGCCTACTACTACAAGAACGGCCTGCCGATCCTGCAGCGCTACCTGCCCTTCCGCATCGCCTCCCTGGCCGACCGCTACATCATCCTGCTGATCCCGCTGCTGGTGGTGATGTTCCCGCTGTTCAAGGCGGTGGGCCCGGTGTACCGCTGGCGCATCCGTGCGCGCATCTACCGCTGGTACAAGTACCTGCGCGAGATCGACCGCAAGCTGGACGCCGGCACCCTGCGCGCGGAGCTGGACAGCGAGATCGGCAAGCTGGAGCAACTGGAGGACCAGCTGGCCAAGGTGGACGTGCCGCTCTCCTACTCCAACGAGCTGTATGAGCTGCACGTGCACCTGCGCTACGTGATCGAGCGGCTCCAGGCGCTGAAGGCCAGGAGCCGCGAAAGCGAGGCCTGAACGGGCCTCAGAAGCGCAGTTGCAGGTAGCGCAGCGGCGCCAGCCAGCGCGGCGTCGTCGGGCCGAAGGCCAGGGCCTTGGCCAGGTGCCGGCGCAGGCGCCAATAGGAGCCGTGCTCGCTGCCCTTGGCCACGGCGCGGGCGGTGCGGAAGTGCGCCACCGCGACCTGGCTGTCGCCGGCGTGAGCCGCGGCGGCGACGCCTTCCAGCAGGTGCTGCATGCAACGGAAGAAGGGCCGCGGCTCCGCCCCCTGCAAGCGCTCCAGCCAGGCATCCAGGGCATCCATGTCGCCGGCCATGGCGGCATCGAAGCCCAGCCAGACCATCGCATCGTGGTTCTGCGGGTCGCGCTCCAGGGACAGCCGCGACACTGCCGCCGCACGCGCGTCCAGCTTGCGTGCACGCATGCCCAGCGCCAGGTTGTCCAGGCCCCAGGCCGGCGCCTCCGGGTGCTGCTCCCAGTCGGCGAGCCAGTCGAACATCATTTCGTAGCGATCCTGGTTGACCATCGCGTAGCTGGCCATGCCCCAGATCACGCCATCGCTGCGGATCGTCTCGCGACAGGCTTCGAGGGCATCCACCAGCAGCCGGTTGGCGTTCTTGCGGTTGGCCAGCAGTTCCAGCATGGCGTGCTTGCCGGCGTGCTGCGGGTCGTTTTCCAGCAGGCGCAGGAAGCCCTTCCACAGCGAGCCGGGCATCCAGCGGGCATCCTCGCGGCGCAGCCATTGCAGCGCGGCGCCATGGTGCAGGGAGCCATCGGCGACACCGGCGTCGAGGGTTTCCTGCAGGTCCTTGTCCTGCTCGGGCCGCTCGAGGATCTTCAGCACCTCGCCCCAGGCGTCGATGCAACCATGGTCGCGGCACAGGGGTTCCAGCACCCGGCGCTTGAGCGCCTGATCGCCGCGGGGCACGGCGAAACGCAGGGCGCGGATCAGCACCGCGGGCTGGCTCGATGCCTCCAGCAACCGCTCCAGCACCGCGCGCGTGGCCTCCCCCGTACCGTGCTTGAGCAGCAGGTCGAACTCGTGGAGGCCGGCAAAGGTGTAGCAGGCGTCCAGCTGGTAGGCGCGGCTGAAGGACGGCAGCGCCTCTTCGCCCTTGCCGTCGAGCCACAGCGCGTGGCCGAGGAAACCGTGGGCGATGGCCTGGCGGGGTTCCAGGCGCACCATCTCCCGGGCCGACTCCACGTAGGCGGCGTATTCGCCGGCGTCGTCCTGCCAATCGGCCAGGGTGCGCCACCCTTCGAAGAAAGCCGGTTGGCGCTCCAGCAGCTGGCGCATCTCGGCCATGGCGCTGGGCAGGTCCTGCTCCTGGCGGGTGGCGCGGGGCCCGAACAGCGCCAGTTCGGGGGGCGTTCCGCCACCCCAGCAGGGGGCCGCCAGCAGCTGGCGCAATTCGTCGTAGCGCTGGGCTTCCAGCAGCCCCTCGGCCAGCTGGGTGTTGGCGCTGCGGTGGCGCGGGTTCAGCTCCAGGGCACGGCGCAGGGCCGGCTCCTTCGCCTCGAAGCCTTCCTCCTGTTCGGCCAGGGCCAGCCAGGCATCCGGGTCGCCGGCGCGCAGGCGCGTCAGCTCGCGGGCCAGTTCCAGGGGGCGCCCGGGCGTTTCCAGGGCAGCGCTGTAGCGGCGTAGCTGATTCCAGACCCAGCCGTTGCCGGGCTCCTCGCGCAGCACCTTCTCCGCCTCGAGGGCGCCTTCGGCGGGGTTGTCGCGCTCGCCCAGCACATAGCCCAGGTAGGCACGCAGTTCGGTGTTGTCGGGGGTGCGGGCGAGCACGCTGCGCAGCAGGCTTTCGGCCTCCTCCAGGTCTGTGCCCTCGTCCAGCAGGCTTTCGACGTAGAGGCGCACGCTGCGCGTCCACAGCGGGTTGATGCGGAAGCTCCCGCGCAGGGTCTCGCGGCACTCGGCGTACTGCTTCTGGCTGCTCTGCAGCTGGGCCCGCTCCAGGGCCAGGCGCGGCATCAGCGGGAAGCGTTCGATGGCCGACTGCAGCAGGGTCTCGGCCTGCTCCACCTGCCCCATCTCGGCCTGCTGGGCGGCGACCACCACCCACAGCTGCCAGAGGTCGGGGCGCTGTTGCAGGGCTTCGCTCAACTGCTCCAGCAACACCTGCTGTTCCAGCAGCCTGCGCGCTTGGTCCGGGTAGGCGAGCCAGCCGTCGCCAAAGGTCACCTGGGCCACCAGTTGGCGATGGATGAAGTCGAGGCTGTCCAGGGCTTCGGCCTGGTCGGTGCAGGTTTCCAGCAGCATGTTGCCGGCGTAATCGTTATCGGCGGACCGCTCCAGCGCCTCGCGGAAGGCCTCACGGGCGGCCTCGCGCTGGCCAGCCTGGAGCTGCACGAAGCCCCGGGTGGAATAGCTGCTGGAGCTGCGCGGGTCGGTGCGCCGGGCCAGCTCGCAGAATTCCAGGGCCTCGTCATGGCGGCCCAGGCGCGCCAGGGTCACCGCCAGTTCGCGGATCGCCCAGGCGTATTCCGGGTGGCTAGCCAGCAAGCGCCGCAGGGCCGCTTCGGCATCCTCCAGGGAGTGACGCTGGGCGCGCTCCACCGCCAACTCGGCGATGCCGCAGTGATGGGGGAAGCGCTCGGCCAGTGCGGTGACGTACGCGTCCACCGCCTCTTCGCCGGCGCTCTGGCGCAGCAGTTGCACCTGCATGCGGTGCAGGCTCATGTTCAGCGGGTCCAGCTCCACCGCTTCGCGGCACCAGGCCAGGGCGCGCTGCGGGTCGCCATCGCTGCGCTGGCTGTGCAGCACGGCGGCCCGCAGCCAGGTGCCGCGACGGCTCACCGGTTCGGCGCGGCGCAGCATCGCCTCGTTCAGTTCCAGCTCGCCATGGCGGCCGTAGAAGTCGGCAAGGTTGAGCAGCAGGGCCGGGTCCTGGGGGCGGCGTTCCACGGCCTGCTCGAGAATCTGCCGGCATTGCAGCGGGTCGGAGAGTTCCTCGATGAACTCGCAGAGGGTCAGGGTCGGGCCGGCGGCCAGGGCGCCGAGACGCACCTGGCGCTGGCGCAGGAACTCCAGGCCCGCCTCGGTGCGGCCCAGGCAGCGCAGGGCGCGGAAGTACTGGCTGCTGTAGCCCTCGTTGGTGTCGTGCAGGCAGGCGGCGATGCGGTACAGCTCGCAGGCCTGCTCGCGGCTGCCTTCGTTCCAGCGCAGGCTGGCCAGCTCGTTCCAGGCCTGGGCATGCCCCGGGGCCTGGCGCAGGGCACGGCCCAGCAGCTGCCGCGCGGTTTCCAGCTGGCTGCCGTCCTCCACCAGCAGGCCGGTGTAGCGCACCAGGATGCCGGCATCGCTCCAGCGCCCCTGGCAATGGCCGGCGAGCCAGTCCAATTGCTGCTCGCGGGCATGCAACTGGGCCAGGGAGGTGGACTTGGAGAGGATCAGGTTGGCGTCATCGGGGAAGCGTTCGAGCAGCGCTTCGGTGGCCTCCAGCACCTGGGCCTCGCGGCCGTCGTACCAGCCCAGGGCGCGCTGGCCCTGGAGGGTCAGGCGGTGTTCGGGCGCGTGCTCGCGCAGGGCCTCGAAGGCGGCCAGGGCGGCTTCGCGGTCGTGCACTTCCAGGGCGCTGACCAGGCGGTAGTAGAGGTCCCAGGTCGCATGCTCCGGCAGCTCCAGGCCGTCCAGGCGATGGGCTTCCTCGGGCGGCAGCAGGAGCAGGCCACGGGGCCCGGACGCGCGCTGGGTCTCGTACAGGCCCTCGGCGATGCTCTCGCCGAACTGCGCCTGGCCGGGGTCGCGGATGAGCACGGTGCCACGGGGCTCGTCATAGCCCACCACCGCCTGCAGGTGGCCGCTGCCGGTGTACTGCAGCGACAGGGTGAAGGGCAGGCCACGGTCGATCAGCGCGCGGCTGGTGGCCCAGTCCACGGTGAACTCGCGCACCAGCCAGCCATTGCGCTCGGCCCAGGCACGCTCGGCCTGGTAGGAGGTGCCGTCGTAGCAGATCTCCTCGGCCACCTCCAGGTGCGCCACCGGGCGACCCCAGTAGGTGGACAGCGCGGTCAGGGTGGCGGGGACGCAGGTCATGTGGTGCTGGCGGATGAAGGTCACCGGCAGCAGGACGCGTCCGCCCTTCGGTTCCGCCAGGCGCTCGGCGACCATCGTGTAGAAGGGGCTCTGCGCCTCCAGGGCGAGAGCCCGGCCCCTCTCGTGGTCACCGCGCAGGCAGGCGATGTCGCAGCGACGGCCGGCGTACCAGCCGCGCATGCCTTTCTCAAGCAGCAGCGCCAGCGCCAGGGAGCGCTCGATCAGGCGCTCGGCCTCATCCAGTTCGCCCCGTTCGATCAGCAGGTCGATCAATTGCGCGCAGAGCCCGGCGCTCTCCATCCGCTGGGTACCGTCCAGCAGGCGCGCACGGGCGGCGTCTTCGCGCCCCAGCTGCAGTTCGAGCTGGGCGGCCTGCAGGGTCGCGGAGCGGAAGCCGGGCAGCATCGCCAGCGCGCGCTCGCAGAGGTCCAGCGCTTCGGCGTAGCGGTCTTCCTGCTCCAGGCTGTAGGAGCGTTCCACCAGCAACCAGGGGTCGGTGGTGCCCAGTTGCATGGCCGCATCGTGCAGTTCGGCGCTGCGGCCGAAGTCCCGCAGCAACGCCCGCTGGTACCCCTGGAACGACAGCCACTCGGCGCGCAGCCCGGGCTCTTCGGGCAGCCAGTCGGCGAAGCGCTGGAGGAATTCCCAGGCACGGTACTGGCCACGGCGGGCGAGCAGGAAGCGCGCATAGCGCAGGCGCGACTCGGCGGCCTCCGGGTAGCGGCGGTAGCCGAGCCAGGCCAGGGCATCCCCCAGGCGCGGGGCCCCCAGTTGCCCGGCGAGGCGCGAGGCCAGCGCCATGGCGGCCGCTCCGCGCCAGTGGCGGTAGTCGCCGAACTCGGCGGCCCGGGCATGGGCCTGGAGGAACAGGCCGCGGTCGGCCAGGGCTTCGAGGGAAAGGATCAACTCGGCATCGAGCGCTTGGGAGGGCGTATCGAGGATCAGGCCGGACATCGGAACCATCCTTGGTCATTGCAGCGGAAATGGCGTCACTTTAGGGAGACACTGACTCGGCAACAAGCGATCGGGTCACAAGGCCCCTCATCCCGGCCGAGGCTGAGGTAAACTCTGCGGCCTATCGGGCGAGCCACCGGCGCGCCCTTATCCACAGCTTCACAGGTACGCCCATGCCGATCCGCCACTGCATCGTCCACCTCATCGACAAGAAGCCCGATGGCAGCGCCGCCGTGCTCCATGCACGCGACAGCGAGCTGGGCGAATCCAAGGCCATCGAAAACCTGCTGGCCGACCTCAACGAAAGCTACAACGCCAAGCAGGGCAAGGCCTGGGGCCTGTTCCACGAGGAATCCGGCGCCTACCCGTTCAGCGGCTGGCTGAAGGAATACATGGAAGGCGGCCGCGACTTCACTGCCTTCAGCCGCGAGGCCGTGGCGCACCTGCAGAAGCTGATGGAGGAGTCCAACCTCTCCACCGGCGGCCACGTGCTCTTCGCCCATTACCAGCAAGGCATGACCGACTACCTGGCCATCGCCCTGCTGCACCACAGCGAAGGCGTCACCGTCACCGACGCGCTGGACCTGGCGCCGGCCCGCCACCTGGACCTGGGCCAGCTGCACCTGGCGGCGCGCATCAACATCTCCGAGTGGCGCAACAACGCCCAATCGAAGCAGTACATCTCCTTCATCAAGGGCAAGAACGGCAAGAAGGTCTCGGATTACTTCCGTGACTTCATCGGCTGCCAGGAAGGCGTCGACGCGCCGAGCGAGACCCGCACCCTGCTCAAGGCCTTCAGCGACTTCGTCGAGCACGAGGACTTTGCTGAGGAACAGGCCCGCGAGAAGACCAAGACCCTGGTGGACTACGCCAGCACCCAGGCCAAGCTGGGCGAGCCGATCACCCTGCAGGAGCTGTCCGGGCTGATCGACGAAGACCGCCCCCGCGCCTTCTACGAACACATCCGCAACAAGGATTACGGCCTGTCGCCGGAAATCCCGCCGGACAAGCGCACCCTCAGCCAGTTCCAGCGCTTCACCGGCCGCGCCGAGGGCCTGTCCATCAGCTTCGAGGCCCACCTGCTGGGCTCGAAGATCGAATACGACGAAGGCCGCGACATGCTGATCATCCGCCAGGTCCCGACCCAGCTGAAGGACCAGCTCAAGCGCCGCAAGGACTGAGCGAAGGTGTAAACGAAAAAGCCCGGCATCGAGCCGGGCTTTTTTGTGCGCCTGCGGATCAGCGCGCTTCGATGCGGAAGCCCACACGGGGGAAGTGCACGTGCACCACGCCGGCGCGCTCGTCCTCGCGACGCAGGATCAGCTCCTCGCGGCCGGCGAACACCAGTTCGCCTTCCACCGGGTCGACGCCATAG
This sequence comes from Pseudomonas sp. zfem005, assembly GCF_032621735.1. Taxonomy (NCBI): domain Bacteria; kingdom Pseudomonadati; phylum Pseudomonadota; class Gammaproteobacteria; order Pseudomonadales; family Pseudomonadaceae; genus Pseudomonas; species Pseudomonas sp. zfem005. The sequence continues at coordinate 582,338 of NZ_JAVYJE010000003.1, forward strand.
TCGGTGGCGGCGATGGCCACCTTCTGCCCGGCGGTGAAGCCGTTGATGTCGAAGAAGGGCTCATCCGGCAGCGCTGCGGGCTCGGCGGCGCGGGCGATCTCGATGGCGTCGGCGGCGCTCAGCTCGCTGGAGGCACCATGGCCGAAACCGAGCACGCGGCCCAGCCAGGCGGCGACCGCCGGGTAATCGTCCACCAGCGGCGCGGTGATCGGAGTGGCCTTGAGGAACCACAGGCAATGGGCCAGGGAGAAGTCGGCCATGCTCGGCTCGCCGAAGAGGAAATCACCCTCCTCGCGGCCCAGCTGCTGCTCCAGGCGCGCCATGAAGGTCGGCCAGTTGTGTTTGGCCACCTCGGCCGGCAGGCGCGCGGCGGTGCCGCCGCTGAACAGCCCGGCGCGGTCGGCGATGAAGGCCTTGATCGCCTCCGGCGGCAGCTTGCCGAAGCGCACGGCGATGGATTCGGGCTGGAACACCAGGCTCACCGCGTGCTGGAAGATCACCGAATCCACCCAGTGGCAGAAGCTCGCCACGTTGAATTCCTGGCCCGCCGGGATCAGCGCCGGCACGGCCTTCTCCGCCTCCAGGCGGCGGGCGATCAGCGCGGTGTCGCAGTAGATGTCGGCGCCGATCTGCAGCACCGGGGTCTTGCGGTAGCCGCCGGTCAGGGGCATCAGGTCCGGCTTGGGCATCAGCGGCGGGATGTGCACCGAACGCCAGGACAGCTGCTTGAAGCCCAGCAGCAGGCGCGCCTTCTCGGCGAAGGGGGATGTGGGGTAGTGGTGCAGGATCAACTCGTGCATGGCGGGCTCCGTATCGTTCTTGTTCAGGCTGGGCAGCTTAGCCGCCCTGGGGTTCAGGGCCTATCCGCTGGCGCTGATGGCGTGCCATCAGCCGCAGCTATTTAGTAGCGCCGGGCCAGCGTCTGGGCCGGGCTGGAATGGAAGCAGCGCGCCCAGGCTCGGCCACCGTCAACCGGCATCCGAAAGCTCGCGCAACGCGGCAGTGGCGAGAAAGCCGGACCGTGAGGCGTAGCGGGCGTCCTTACTCACACGCTCATCGATCCGCTGCAGAAGATTCTCCGGCAGGGTGGCATTGAAGCGAACGGCCTTGCCTAGGTAGGGCGTCACGTCGAACTCGACCACCGCCCACACGCCTCCGGCAAAGTCGGGGTTACCAATGTGGACGTCAATCTGCTGCGCTTGAGGCAGTGCCTCGCCATCCGCCACCAGGCCTTCGAAGTGAAGGGCAAGCGCCTCCTTCACGTTCTCCAGGGCTTCCGCCACGGTAGCGCCCGCAGAGAAACAACCCGGCACGTCCGGCACGGTTACGCCGTAGTCAGAGTCAGGGTCCTTATGCAGAACGAGGGGGAATTTCATGGTGTTTACACTCCGTGTGTTGCGAAGCGATGGCCTCAGAGAAGGCCGGCTTGTTTCAGGATGCTGCGTACCGTCCCTATGGGTAGATCGCTCTTGGGGTGTGGGACCGTGACCCGTCCCGGCTTATTCGGGTGTTTGAACTGATGGTGACTGCCTTTCACCTCCACCTCGTACCACCCATCCTCCTTGATCTTCTCTATCACCTCACGACTGCGCATCGTGGCCTCCCTACGCGCATAGTGTGTACCGTACACACCAAATATAGGGCGCGCAATGAAAACACACAGGATACGCACGAATCCGTGGCTGTGATTTCGTCCCCCGTAGCCGAAACCGCCACGGGCCAGCGGCGGCGCTGGCCTGCCCCGGGCTCAGGGCCTATCCGCTGGCGCTGATGGTGCAGCGATGTACGCCTTGGCCAGCGCTTCCTTGGCGGCCTTGCGCAGGTTCTTGATGGCGCGCTCGCGGCGCAGGGCGTCGCCCTTGCCCGGGCATTCCTCGATATAGACCAGCGCCTGGGCCGGGCTGGAATGGAAGAAGCGCGCGCCCTTGCCGTTCTGGTGCTGGGCGAAGCGGCGTTGCGGGTCGTCGCTGATGCCGCAGTAGAGCGCGCCGTTGGCGGCCCGCACCAGGTAGACGAACCAGGGCCGTGGTGGCGGAACCTCGCTCATGCCCAGGCCACCTCGCGCATGCGCTGGCAATAATCCACCAGGTGCGGGTACTCGCGGGCGAGGCGGTTGAGCGGGGTTTCCAGGGTGCACTGCACCAGATTGGCCAGCAGCCCGTAGGCGGAGGCATCGGCGCTGCAGGGGCGCTCGCCGCCGAAAAAGGCATTCGTGCCGAGCAGGTCGGTGAGGCCTTGCAGATCCTCGCGGGCGAACACCAGCAGGTCTTCGCGATCGTGACGGCCAAGGCCCTGGGCCAGCAGGTCACGGCGGACCTTGCGTCGCACCAGCGCCGGGATCAGGCGCTGGGCCACGGGCCCGAGGTTGCCGAAGAAGGCCTGGCGGGTCTGCTGCCAGCCCTCCTCCTCCAGCCAGCGGAAGTACACCAGCAGCCAATAGAGGTGCTCGTCGCAAACGCGGGTGACGGCCAGGGCGCGTCCACGGCCGGCGTCGTCGAGGTGGTCGTCCAGGGAGAGTTGCAGGCGCTCGGTGAGCACCCGCTGGATGATCGCGGTATCGGCGATCAGCTCGCCGTCGAAGTCGATGTAGGGCAGCTTGCCCTTGGGGCCGCGCCGGGGGTCCATCAGGGTTTGCGCCTGGTACTGCACGCGCGCCAGGCGCAGGAAGGTCTCCAGCTTGAGGCAGAAGGGGCTGGCGTTGGGCACATCGAACCCGGCGGGAAACTGGAACAGCCTGATCATGATGGATACCGGCAAGAGAGTCGCCGGCGAGCTTAGGCAAAATTGCGCGGCGCAGCCACCCGCCGATGATCGGGCCGCGCCCCGTCCACTTCAGCGCTGGGCGCGGAACGCCGCCAGGCCCCGGGCCGCCTGCTGGCGGATGGCGTTCTGCACCGGCGGCAGCCAGCCCAACAGCAGGCCCTTGGCGCCCAGCGCCTGGCGGGCCCAGCGCCACAGGTCGAAGCTGTCGCGATGCTCGACGATCAGGCCGTTGTCGAAGCGGAAGCGCGCCTCGATGCGGTTGACCACGGTGCGCCCGGTCTGGCTGAACAGGTAGGTGGCGACCCAGCGCGCACGGCCTTCGTGCTCATCGGCCTCGACGCCGTCGAAGGTCAGGGAAAAGGCCTGGGCGCGGCTCGCCAGCATGCGCCACATGTCCGCCGCCTCGGTACCGCGCAGGTCGGTGAACACCGGGTCGGCGAAGCGCACGTCGGCGGCGTAGCAGCCGGCCATGGTCTCGGCGTCCAGGACCTGGAAGGCGCGATAGAAGCGTTCGATGAGGGCAGCGTTGGGATGGCTCATGGCGATGCTCGTGGCGATTGGGATGAGGAGAGTATCGACGGCTTTCCGCCCGGCGGCGATTGGCTGCATCGCCATCTTTGTGGCAATAATCGCCACCTTCCTGTTCGAGACACCGCCGATGATCCGTATCGCCCTGCTGGTCTGCCCGCAAACGGTCTGCTCCAGCCTGGCCATGGCCGACGACGCCTTCCGCCTGGCCAACACCCTGGCGGGCGAGGCGCTGTTCGAGGTGCTGCGGGTCAGCCGCGACGGCCAGCCAGTGGACCTGGGCATGGCCAGCATCCGCGTCGACGGCGACCTGGCCCTGGCCGCCGAGGCACAACTGGTGATGCTGCCGGCCACCGGCAGCGCGGTGGAGCGCAGCATCAAGGGAAATCCCGACCTCTTGCACTGGCTGGCACGGCGCCCGGCCACCCAGCAGGTGGCCAGCCTGTGCAGCAGTGCCTTCCTCCTCGGCGCCGCCGGCCTGCTCGACGGCCGCCGCGCCACCACCCACTGGGCGCTGGCCGGTGCCTTCCGCCAGCGCTTCCCCCAGGTGCGCCTGCAGCCCGATGAGCTGCTCACCGAGGACGGCAACCTGTTCTGCTCCGGTGGCGCCCAGGCCGGGCTCGACCTGTGCCTGCACCTGATCGCCTGGCACGGCGGCGACTGGCTGGCACAGCGGGTGGCCGGTGCCCTAGTGTTCGACCGCGAGCGCGGCCGCCAGTCACGCTTCACCCCGCTGCTGCCGGACGTGCCGGGAGACGCCCAGCTCGGCCCGCTGCTGGCCTGGATGCAGCGCCACCACGCCGAGCCCATCGACCTCAAAAGCCTGGCCGAACGCGCCCACTGTTCGACCCGCACCCTGCTGCGCCGCTTCCGCACCGCCACCGGCCTGACCCCGAACGACTACGTGCAACGCCTGCGCATCGCCGCCGCCCAATCCGCCCTGCGCAACCCCTCCCGCTCCCTGGAGCAAGTGGCGCAGCAGGTGGGCTACAGCGATCGTGCCACCTTCGCCAAGCTGTTCAAGCAGCTCTGCGGGGAAACACCAGGGGCCTTCCGCCGGCGCCTGCGGGAACAGGCGTGATCCGCGTTATGCCCCTGTAGCCCGTGCTTCAGCGCGGGAACGGAGTGGCCGGCATTCCCGGACTGAAGTCCGGGCTACGGGCTGCAGCCTCCATCACGTGGGTTTCGCCAAGCTCTACCCACCCTACGAAAGCCGCCACCACCTGCGTGCTGGGTTAGTGGTGCTACCGGAAATCCATCAATACCCAGGCCTGGGCTTTGCCCCAGAAATCCCCCCGTCAGAAATGAAAAGGGGCCCGAAGGCCCCTTTCCGTATCGCGCTGGCAATCAGTGCAGGATCTGCCCGAGGAACAGTTTGGTGCGCTCGTTCTGCGGGTTGTCGAAGAAGGCGTTGGGTTCGTTCTGTTCGACGATCTCGCCCTTGTCCATGAAGATCACCCGGTCCGCCACGGTGCGGGCGAAGCCCATCTCGTGGGTCACGCAGAGCATGGTCATGCCGTCCTGGGCCAGGCCGACCATGGTGTCGAGCACTTCCTTCACCATCTCGGGGTCGAGGGCGGAGGTGGGTTCGTCGAACAGCATGATCTTCGGCTTCATGCACAGGGCACGGGCGATGGCCACGCGCTGCTGCTGGCCACCGGAGAGCTGGCCGGGGAACTTGTTGGCCTGCTCGGGGATGCGCACGCGCTCCAGGTAGTGCATGGCGATTTCCTCGGCCTTGCGCTTGGGCAGCTTGCGCACCCACATGGGTGCCAGGGTGCAGTTCTGCAGCACGGTGAGGTGCGGGAACAGGTTGAAGTGCTGGAACACCATGCCCACCTCGCGGCGGATCGCCTCGATCTGCTTGAGGTCGTTGGTCAGCTCGGTGCCGTCGACGATGATCCGCCCCTGCTGGTGTTCTTCCAGGCGGTTGATGCAGCGGATGGTGGTCGACTTGCCGGAACCGGACGGGCCGCAAAGCACGATGCGCTCGCCCTGCCGAACGTTCAGGTTGATGTCCTTGAGCACGTGGAACTGCCCGTACCACTTGTTCACGCCCTGCAGCTGGATGATCGGCGCAGCGGCGTCTTTCTGGATGGCTTCACTCATTCGAATCTCTCTCCTAACGCTTGTGCCCGGTGTTCAGCTTCTGTTCGAGGCGCATGGAATAGCGCGACATGCTGAAGCAGAAGATCCAGTAGACCAGGGCGGCGAATACGTAGCCTTCGGTGGACATGCCCAGCCATTTCGGGTCGGTGGTCGCCTGCTTGATGCTGTTGAGCAGGTCGAACAGGCCGATGATGATCACCAGGCTGGTGTCCTTGAACAGGGCGATGAAGGTGTTGACGATGCCAGGGATGACCATCTTCAGGGCCTGGGGCAGGATCACCAGCGCGGTGCTGCGCCAGTAGCCCAGGCCGAGGCCGGCAGCGGCTTCGTACTGGCCCTTGGGGATGGCCTGCAGGCCGCCACGGACCACTTCGGCGATATAGGCCGCCTCGAAGAAGATCACCATCACCAGCGCCCGCAGCAGCTTGTCGAGGTTCATGCCTTCGGGCAGGAACAGCGGCAGCATCACCGAGGACATGAACAGCACGGTGATCAGCGGTACGCCACGCCAGAACTCGATGAAGGTCACGCAGATGACCTTGATCGCCGGCAGCTTCGAACGCCGTCCCAGCGCCAGCAGGATGCCCAGGGGCAGCGCGCCGACGATGCCGACATAGGCGATCACCAGGGTCAGCATCAGGCCGCCCCAGCGGCTGGTCGACACCTCCTGCAGACCCAGGCCGCCATGCAGCAGCCAGAAGGCCACCAGCGGGTAGATCACCAGGAAGCCGATGCCGTAGAAGGCCTTGTGCGGGGTGCGTTTGATGAACAGCGGCGCCACGCCGATGATCGCCAGCCACACGGTGACATCCACCCGCCAACGCAGCTCGCTGGGGTAGAAGCCATACATGAACTGACCGAAGCGTTGCTGGATGAACACCCAGCAGGCGCCTTCGCCGGTGCAGTCGGCGCGGGTGCTGCCGCTCCAGGTGGCGTGGATGAAGGCCCAGTTGAGGATGGGCGGGATGATCAGCCACAGCAGGTACAGCGACAGTGCGGTGAGCACCACGTGCAACGGGCTGGCGAACAGGTTGTGACGCAGCCAGGCGACCGGGCCCACCACTGTGCTGGGTGGCGGCTGGTCGGGCTTGAAGGTATGCGATGTCATGTCAGTGCCCTCACCGCTCGATCAGCGCGATGCGCTTGTTGTACCAGTTCATCAGCAGGGAAATGCTGATGCTGATGGCCAGGTAGACGCTCATGGTGATGGCCATGACCTCGATGGCCTGGCCGGTCTGGTTGAGCGTGGTACCGGCGAACAGCGAGACCATGTCCGGATAGCCGATGCCGGCCGCCAGGGACGAGTTCTTCGCCAGGTTCAGGTACTGGCTGGTGAGCGGCGGAATGATCACCCGCAGGGCCTGGGGCACGATGACCAGGCGCAGCGTCTGCCCGGGGCGGATGCCCAAGGAGTGCGCCGCTTCGGTCTGGCCGTGGCTGACCGACTGGATGCCGGCCCGCACCGTCTCGCCGATGAAGGCGGCGGTGTAGATCGACAGCGCCAGCATCAGCGCGATCAGTTCGGGGATCACCACCCAGCCACTGCGGAAGTTGAAGCCGGTCAGTTGCGGCACTTCCCAGTGGAAGGGGCTGCCCATCACCAGGGCGGCGAGGCTGGGCAGCACCACCAGCAGGGCGAGGGTGCTCAGCAGTACCGGGAAGCGCTGACCGGTGGCATGGCGCCGCGCCCGGGCCCAACGCCACACCAGCACACTGGCGACCAGCGCCACCACGACGGCGATCAGGAAGGGCCAGAAGCCGTCGGCCATGGTGGGCGACGGCATGTACAGGCCACGGTTGTTGATGAAGAAGGTGTCACCGAAGCTCATGCTCTGCCGCGGGCCCGGCATGGGCAGCATCACGGCGAAGTACCAGAAGAAGATCTGCAGCAGCGGCGGGATGTTGCGGAAGGTCTCGATGTAGACGGTCGCCAGCTTGCGAATCAGCCAGTTGGGCGAAAGCCGCGCGACACCGAGAATGAAGCCGAGAACGGTCGCCAGGATGATGCCGACCACGGTCACCAGCAGGGTGTTGAGCAGGCCGATGAAGAAGACGCGACCGTAGGTGTCGCTCTCCTTGTAGTCGATCAGGTGCTGGGAGATGCCGAAGCCGGCGCTCTGGTCGAGGAAGCCGAAGCCGGAGATGATCCCGCGCTTTTCCAGGTTGACCTGGGTGTTGTGGAAGAGGAACCAGCCGAACGCCACGACGGCGACTACGGCGATGATCTGGAATAGCCACGCGCGCGTCTGCGGGTCGGTCAGGACCGATCCACGGACACGCGGGGCTTGGGAAGTTTTCTGCATGACAGCCCTCGTCGGTTGGAACTGGACGCTACCGCCCGCATCCGCGGGCGGCAGCGTGGTGGGTCAGCGCACCGGCGGTGCGTACTGCAGACCACCCTTGTTCCACAGGGCGTTGAGACCGCGCTCGATCTTCAGCTCGCTGCCGGCACCGACGTTGCGATCGAAGATTTCGGCGTAGTTGCCGACTTGCTTGATGATCTGCACTGCCCAGTCTTTCGGCAGCTTCAGATCCTTGCCGAAGTCGCCTTCAGCGCCCAGCAGGCGGGCCACGTCCGGGTTCTTGGTGGACTTGGCGGTTTCCACGACATTCTTCGAGTCGATGCCGAGCTCTTCAGCGTTCAGCTGGGCGAACAGGCTCCAGCGCACGATGTCGAACCACTCCTCGTCACCCTGGCGAACGGCTGGGCCGAGGGGTTCCTTGGAGATGACTTCCGGCAGCACCACGTACTCGTCCGGCGCGGCCAGCTTGATGCGCTGGGCGTACAGCTGCGACTGGTCGGAGGTCAGCACGTCGCAACGGCCGGATTCCAGCGACTTGGCGCTCTCGTCGGAGGTGTCATAGGTGATGGGGGTGTACTTCAGGCCGTTGGCGCGGAAGTAGTCGGCCAGGTTCAGCTCGGTGGTGGTACCGGCCTGGATGCAGACGGTGGCGCCATCGAGTTCCTTGGCGCTGGAAACGCCGAGCTTCTTGTTCACCAGGAAGCCCTGGCCGTCGTAGTAGGTCACGCCGGTGAAGTTCAGGCCCATCGCCGCATCGCGGGAGCTGGTCCAAGTGGTGTTGCGGGAGAGGATGTCCACTTCGCCGGACTGCAGCGCGGTGAAGCGCTCCTTGGCGGTGAGCGGGCTGAACTTGACCTTGCTCGCATCACCGAACACAGCCGCTGCTACAGCGCGGCAGATGTCGACGTCGATACCTTTGTATTCGCCCTTGGAGTCGGCGTAGGAAAAGCCCGGGAGGCCGTCACTGATGCCGCACTGCACGTAGCCTTTCTTCTTGACCGCATCCAGGGTGGCGCCCGCCTGAGCGAAGCCGCTGACACCGAGAACAGCTGCCGCAGTCAGCACAGCCAGGGTGGATTTCACCATCTTCATCAAAACCTCCAGTTGCTTTTTTTTGTGTTGGAGTCTCGGTCCTACCGCCGTACCCTCGTGAGGCAGGTTCAACCGCGCGAGGCGTCGGTCAACCGGGGAATCGGACCTAAGGAAGAAGTCTAGTTGGCGCCGCTCCGCGCGCCAGCTGCCCTCTTCCTCGCCCATTGGTCGAATGGGCTGGAGACGGATTTTCGACCACCTTCACGAAGAAAACGTGCCAGCGATCGTTTGCAAGGTGTCGATCTGCATCGACGCCCAACCCGTTGAGCGACCTGCGAAGTGTTACCGCCGCGCAAGCCGTCTGTAAGTCTGCTGCTGGTTAGCAAAGGCCGTACCAGCACAGTGCCTGTACGCCGCTTCCGACAGGTCAATAGGGAAAGTTTTGTTGGTGCGACATATTTTTCACTGATAGACCACATCATCGCCTCGCGCCAGCACCACTTTGGTGCATGCGCCCCGAATTGGAGCCACACATGAGTAATCCGTTGATTCTGGAGCCCACACAGTCGGCCGATGCGTGCGTCATCTGGTTGCACGGATTGGGGGCGGACCGCTACGACTTCCTGCCGGTGGCCGAAGCGCTGCAGGAGGTGCTCGACAGCGCCCGCTTCATCCTGCCCCAGGCCCCCACGCGCGCCGTCACCATCAATGGCGGCTACGCCATGCCTTCCTGGTACGACATCCTCGCCATGAGCCCGGCCCGGGCCATCGACCAGGCCCAGCTGGAACAGTCGGCGCAGAGCGTGATCGCCCTGATCGAAGCCCAGCGCGATGCCGGCATCGACCCGGCACGCATCATCCTCGCCGGCTTCTCCCAGGGCGGCGCGGTGGTGCTGCACACCGGCCTGCTGCGCTGGGAAGGTCCGCTGGGTGGGGTGCTGGCGCTGTCCACCTATGCCCCTACCTTCGGCGACACCCTGGCGCTGCCGGATACAAAACTACAACTGCCGGTTTTCTGCCTGCATGGCACCTTCGACGACGTGGTGCCGCTGGCCATGGGCCGCGCCGCACACGACAAGCTCGCCGCCGCCGGCGTTCCGGTGCAGTGGCAGGACTACCCGATGGGCCACGAGGTGCTGCCGGAGGAAATCCGCGACATAGGCGCCTGGCTGAGCGCTCGGCTGACCCGTTGATCCGCCAACCCACAACAAGAATTGGCCATGACCCAGACTCCCGTACCGCCCATTACCTCCCTGCGCGATATCGAGCTGATCGAACAGGTCTCGCTGCAGCAACGCGGCATGCCGGACAGCACCTACGCGCTGATCCGCCAGAGCGCCCAGCGCACGCCGGACGCCATCGCCATGACCTTCCTCATGCAGGGCAGCGCCGACGAGACGCCCTGGCAGCTGAGCTACGCCGAGCTGCTGGCCCAGGTCACCCGCACCGCCAACGCCTTCCACCGCCTGGGCCTCCGCCCGGGCAAGGCGGTGTCCTTCCTGCTGCCCAACCTGCCGCACACCCACTTCACCCTGTGGGGCGGCGAAGCGGCGGGCATCGTCAACGCCATCAACCCGCTGCTCGACCCCGAGCACATCGCCGAACTGGTGCGCGCCTCGGATTCCGAAGTGTTGGTGACCCTGGCGCCCTTCCCCGGCACCGACCTGTGGGACAAGGTGGCTTCCCTGCGCGATGAGCTGCCGGGCCTCAAGGCCATCGTCACGGTCGACCTCGCCAACTACCTGCCCGAGCCCCAGCGCAGCGGCCTCAAGGCTCAGCGCGGCGCCCTGCCGGAAGGCGTGCTGGACTTCGACGAGCTGATCGCCGACTGCCCCGCCGACCACCTGGAAAGCGGCCGGGTGATCGCCCCCGACGACATCGCCTCCTACTTCCACACCGGCGGCACCACCGGTACGCCCAAGCTCGCGCCACACACGCACCGCAACGAAGTAGCGATGGCGATGATCCTCGCCTACACCATCAACCTCGGCCCCCGCGACGTGACCCTCTGCGGCCTGCCGCTGTTCCACGTCAACGGCGTGATGGTCACCGGCCTCGCCCCGTTCTTCGCTGGCGCCCAGGTGCTGCTGGCAACGCCCCAGGGCTACCGCAACACCGCGCTGATCCAGAACTTCTGGAAGATCATCGAACGCTACAAGGTGAGCTTCTTCAGCGGCGTGCCCACTATCTATGCCGGCCTGCTGCAGGTGCCCAGCGAAGGGCACGACCTCTCCAGCTTGCGCTACGCCCTGTGCGGTGCGGCGCCGATGCCGGTGGAACTGATCCGCCAGTTCGAAGCAAAGACCGGCCTCACCCTGATCGAAGGCTACGGCCTTACCGAAGGCACCTGCGGCAGCTGCGGCAACCCCAGCGCGGGTGAGCGCCGTCCGGGCTCCATCGGTCTGCGCATGCCCTACTGCAACGTGGCGATCAAGGTGCTGGACGAGCAAGGCGGCTTCCTTCGCGATGCACAGCCCAACGAGATCGGCAATGTCTGCCTGCGCGGCATCACCGTGTTCAAGGGTTACCTGCAGGCCAGCAAGAACGCCGGCATCTGGGTGGACGGCGACTGGTTCAACACCGGCGACCTGGGCCGCATCGACGCCGACGGCTATATATGGCTCACCGGGCGCAGCAAGGACCTGATCATCCGTGGCGGCCACAACATCGACCCGCAGATGATCGAGGAAGCCCTGCACGGCCACCCCGCCGTGGCCATGGCCGCCGCGGTCGGCAAGCCCGACGAGAAGGCCGGCGAACTGCCGGTGGCCTACGTCCAGCTCAAGCCCGGCATGCAGGCCAGCGAGGCCGAACTGCTGGCCCACGCCGGCGCCCATGTGCCGGAACGCGCGGCAGTGCCCAAGGACGTGTGGATCATCGACGCGCTACCGGTCACCGCGGTGGGCAAGACCTTCAAGCCGACCCTGCGCCACGACGCCATCCGTCGGGTCTTCGAAGATGTCCTGGCGCCCCTGGCACCGGGGCTGAGCGTCGAAGTGCGCGCCGACGACCGCCACGGTCAACTGGCCCATATCCGGGTGCCGGACCTGCACGAGAACCGCCGTGCCGACCTGGAGCAGCGCCTGGCCGGTTTCGCCGTGCGCTACGAGCTGCATCCGCACCTCTGAGGCACGCAGCTCCCGGCACCGCGCCGGGAGCTGAACCGCCCCGCAAGGCCCATCCCAGGGCCTCCGTCGCCGTCTCGAACGAGACCACCTCCGCAGAAATGCACATTGTCCGACAACATCGGCCGGGAATGTGACGCGCTATGGTTTTCCAAACCACTGGTCGGCCTACCTTGCGGCAAGCATTGAAAGCCGTTGGGGGCGGGCATAAGGTCGATAACGGTTTTCAACGCAAAGACATGGAGTGTTTTGCGATGCCACCTCCCCAAGTTTTCCTAGTTGCTATCCAGGTCAGATGTAGCCCATGAAGAATGCGCACTGGCAGGCCGATCTGCAGCTGCTCAAACGCCAGCGACTGTTCCAGAACGTCGCCGCCAACAGCCTGCAGCAGGTCCTGCAGGAGTTCGCCGCCTGCGACCTGGAAAAAGGCGAGATCCTGCTCTCGCCCTTCAACCGCAACCAGTACCTTTACCTGCTGCTCGATGGCCAGTTGCAGGTGTACCTGGGCTCCCTCGACAACCAGCCGATGTCCACCCTGGAAGCGGGCGACTGCGCGGGTGAAATCAGCTTCATCGACAACGACCACCCCTCCGCCTATGTGGTCGCCACCCAGCCGAGCACCGTACTGCGCCTGCACCGCGAAGCGCTGTCGAAGCTGTTCCAGCAGTCACCACAGATGATGCAGAACCTCCTGGAGCTGCTCTGCGACCGGGTGCGCACGGGCAACCGGATCATTCTCGACACCGAGCAGAACGCCAACGTCGACACCCTCACCGGGCTCTACAACCGGCGCTGGCTGGAGCATATCTACGAGCGCGAAAACACCCGCTGCGCCTTCAACGGCCAGCCCATGTGCCTGCTGATGCTCGATGTCGACCACTTCAAGGCCTACAACGACCGCCACGGTCACCTGGCCGGCGACTACGCCCTCTGCCTGGTGGCCCACACCCTGCGCAACCAGTTGCGGCCGAAGGACAGCATGGCCCGCTTCGGGGGTGAGGAGTTCGTCATCCTGCTGCCGGAAATCGCGGTGGAGGAAGCGCGCAACATCGGCGAGCGCCTGCGCCAGAGCCTGGAGCAGGTGCCTTCCTTCTATTCACCGGTGGGGATACTGCCGGGGGTCACGGTGTCCATCGGCCTGACCCAGATGCAACCCAAGGACGACCTGCAGGACCTCATCGCCCGCGCCGACGCTGCCCTCTATAAGGCCAAGATGCAGGGACGTAACTGCCTTAACGGCTGAGCCCTGCTGCAGTGAGCCGGCGGCCTTGCTAGAGTTCCCGGCCACTACAACAACGAAGCCCGGATGCTCCCTCAATGCGCAAACTCCTGATCCTGCTGGTACTGGTCGTGATCGGCCTGGCGGTGTTCTTCAGCCTGCCCAGCGTCCTCGACCGGAAGATGAACAGCGTCGAATCCCCAGCTCCCTACGTCGCCAGCGAAGCGGCCAACAAGCTGCACGAAAAACTCTTCATCGCCGACCTCCACGACGACGCCCTGCTCTGGCAACGCGACCTGCTGGAGCGCCATGACTTCGGCCACAGCGACCTGCCGCGCCTGCTGGAAGGCAAGGTCGCCCTGCAGGTGTTCTCCACCGTCACCAAGACCCCGCGCGGCATCAACTACGACAGGAACGACGACGACAGCGACAACATCACCGTGCTCGCCATGGCCCAGCGCTGGCCGCCGCGTACCTGGACCAGCCTGCTGGAGCGCGCGCTGTACCAGGGCGAAAAGCTCGCCGCCGCCGCCAAGGGCAGCGACGGCAAGCTGGTGCAGGTGCGCACCCGCGCCGACTTCGAAACCTTCATCGCCGCCTGGAAGAAAGACCCCAATCGCGTCGCCGCCATCCTCGCCACCGAAGGCCTGCACCCGCTGGAAGGCAAGATCGAGAACGTCGACCGCCTGTATGACGCCGGCTTCCGCATCACCGGCCTGACCCACTTCTTCGATAACGAAGTCGGCGGTTCCGCCCACGGCATGGAAAAGGGCGGCCTCACCCGCTTCGGCCGCCGCGTGGTGGCCCACCTGGAAGAGAAGAAGATGATCATCGACCTGGCCCACGCCTCCCGCGCGCTGATCGATGACGTGCTTGAGATGGCCGAGCGCCCGGTGCTGGTCTCCCATGGCGGCGTCGAAGGCACCTGCCCCGGCCCGCGCAATCTCAGCGACGACCACGTCAAGCGCATCGCCGCCACCGGCGGGGTGATCGGCATCGGCTACTGGGATACCGCCGTGTGCGACACCTCGGTCAAGGCCATCGTCAAAGCCATCCGCTACACCAGCAACCTGGTGGGCGTCGAGCATGTGGCCCTCGGCTCCGACTTCGACGGCACCATCCACGCCCCCTTCGACACCACCGGCCTGGCCCAGCTGACCCAGGGCCTTCAGGAAGCCGGCTACAGCGAAGGCGACATCGCCAAGATCATGGGCGGCAACGTCCAGCGCCTGCTCCTGGCCAGCCTGCCCAGCGAATAACCCCCGCCCCACGCCGCCCCGACACCGGGGCGGCGCCCCTCCTACCCTGCGCAACGCCCGGAACAGAGCGGCCGCCCACGGCAAAACGCCAGGGCACTTCGCCGCGATCACATCTTGCTTTACACTGGCGCCCGTTCATTCCTTAACCAATCGACGAGATGACCGTGCTCAAAGCACTCAAAAAAATCTTTGGCAAGGGCGAAGAGCCCACTTCCGGCGTCGCCCCGACTGCCCCGGCCACCCAGGCCCCGACTCGCTCCGCTAGCGAGAGACCCCCCGCCCAGCCCAAGAAGGCGCCGCGCGCCCCGGCTGAGAAACCCGCCGCCGCTGCTGCCGCCACTGCCACCGAGCAGGCCCCCCGCGCCGAGAAGAAACCCCGCAGCGACAAACCCAGGTCCGACAAGCCCCGCCGTGAGCGTGCGCCCAAGCCGGTAGACACCTGGAAGCTGGAAGACTTCGTCGTCGAACCCATGGAAGGCAAGACCCGCTTCCATGACTTCAAGCTGTCGCCGACCCTGATGCACGCCATCCATGACCTGGGCTTCCCCTACTGCACGCCGATCCAGGCGGGCGTACTGGGCTTCACCCTCAAGGGCCAGGACGCCATCGGCCGCGCCCAGACCGGCACCGGCAAGACCGCCGCCTTCCTGATCTCGATCATCACCCAGCTGCAGCAGACCCCGCCGCCGAAAGAGCGCTACATGGGCGAGCCCCGTGCGCTGATCATCGCGCCGACCCGCGAGCTGGTGGTGCAGATCGCCAAGGACGCCCAGGCCCTGACCAAGTACACCGGTCTGAACGTCATGAGCTTCGTCGGCGGCATGGACTTCGACAAGCAGCTCAAGCAGCTGGAATCGCGCTTCTGCGACATCCTCGTGGCCACCCCCGGCCGCCTGCTGGACTTCAACCAACGTGGTGACGTGCACCTGGACATGGTCGAAGTGATGGTGCTGGACGAAGCCGACCGCATGCTCGACATGGGCTTCATCCCCCAGGTCCGCCAGATCATCCGCCAGACCCCGCACAAGGGCGAACGCCAGACCCTGCTGTTCTCCGCCACCTTCACCGACGACGTGATGAACCTGGCCAAGCAGTGGACCGTCGACCCGGCCATCGTCGAGATCGAGCCGGAGAACGTCGCCAGCGACACCGTCGAGCAGCACGTCTACGCCGTTGCCGGCAGCGACAAGTACAAGCTGCTCTACAACCTCGTCGCCCAGAACAACTGGGAGCGGGTGATGGTCTTCGCCAACCGCAAGGACGAAGTGCGCCGCATCGAAGAGCGCCTGACCAAGGACGGCATCAGCGCCGCCCAGATGTCCGGCGACGTGCCCCAGCACAAGCGCATCAAGACCCTGGAAGGCTTCCGCGAAGGCAAGATCCGCGTACTGGTCGCCACTGACGTCGCCGGCCGCGGCATCCACGTCGACGCCATCAGCCACGTAATCAACTTCACCCTGCCGGAAGACCCGGACGACTACGTGCACCGCATCGGCCGTACCGGCCGTGCCGGCACCAGCGGCACCTCCATCAGCTTCGCCGGCGAGGACGATGCCTTCGCCCTGCCGCCGATCGAAGAACTGCTGGGCCGCAAGATCAACTGCGAAACCCCGCCCGCCGAGCTGCTCAAGTCGGTGCCGCGCAAGCACTGATCGCGGCTGCCGCGCACAGAAAAGGCGAAGCCCCCGGGCTTCGCCTTTTTCATTTCCGCTCCCTTGGAGCAGTAGTAGGGTGGGCTTCAGCCCACCGTTTCTCCTTTCCCCCAAGCCACTCTCCCCCACAGAAAGAATGTTCACCCAAGCGTCATTTCCTTGCGCCCTGTCGCCCGCCTATTGCCGATCAAGACAATAAATTCCAATATGGACAAATTGTTTATATCGGAGCCCCGCCATGTCCAGCGTCCCCCCTCTGGTCGTCACGTCCGCTGAAGCCGAACGCCTGCTGCCCCGCATCGATGTGCAGGCGGCGCTGCGGCGCATGTTCCTCGACCTCGCCACGGGCGAGGCGGTGCAGCCCGCGCAGCAACTGGTGGAATTCCCCGGCGGCGGCGACTTCATCAACTACCTCGGCGTACTCGCCCGCGAGCAGGTCTACGGGGTCAAGACCTCGCCCTACCTGCCACGCCCGGACGGCGCCGTGGTCACCGCCTGGACCCTGCTGATGTCCATGCAGAGCGGCCAGCCGCTGATGCTCTGCGATGCCGCCACCCTGACCACCGAGCGCACCGCCGCCACCACCGCCGTAGCGGTCGATGCCCTGGCCCCGGAAGCGGCCACGCAGCTGGCGGTGATCGGTAGCGGTGCCGTGGCCCGCGCCCATATCCGCCACTGCCTGGCGCTGCGCCCCTGGCAACAGGTGCGCGTGTATTCGCCACGCCTGCAGCCCGACAGCGAGCGGGCCGACGCCCTGCGCGCCCTCGACCCGCGCGTGGAGGTCTGCGCCAGCCAGGACGCCGCCCTGGCCGACGCCGAGGTGATCCTGCTCTGCACCTCCGCCGCCACCCCGGTGCTGGACCCACGCCAACTCGGCCGCGCCACCCTGGTCACCTCCATCAGCACCAACGCCCCGCGTGCCCATGAAGTGCCGCCGGCAGCCCTGGCGGAGATGGATATCTACTGCGACTACCGCGCCACCACCCCCGGCAGCGCCGGCGAGATGCGCATCGCCGCCGAACAGCATGGCTGGAGCCCGGAAGCCGTGCGCGGCGACCTGCCCGAGCTGCTCGCCGACCGCGCGCAGCGCCCCGACTACCGCCGCCCGGTATTCTTCCGCTCCATCGGCCTCGGCCTCGAAGACGTCGCCCTGGCCAACGCGCTCTATCACCTCAAGTGCGAGGCGTCGGCATGAACCAGCTGGACTTCATCATCATCGGCGCGGGCATCGCCGGCGCCTCCACCGGCTACTGGCTGTCGCGCCAGGGCAAGGTCGCGGTGCTGGAGCGCGAAGAGCACGCCGGCTACCACTCCACCGGCCGCTCCGCCGCGCTCTACACCGTCGCCTACGGCACGCCCCAGGTGCGCGCGCTGACCGGTGCCAGCCGGGCCTTCTTCGACAACCCGCCGGAAGGCTTCAGCGAGCACCCGATCCTCACGCCCCGTGGCGAGATGGTGGTGGACTTCAGCGATGACCCGGACGAGTTGCGCCGCCAGTTCGACAGCGCCCGCGAGAGCGTCGCCGAGGTGCAACTGCTGGACGCCGACCAGGCCTGCGCCCTGGTACCGGTTCTGCGCCGCGAGAAGGTCTTCGGCGCCATGCTCGACCCCAGCGCCGCCGACATCGACACCGACGCCCTGCACCAGGGCTACCTGCGCGGCATCCGCCGCAATGGCGGCACGGTGCACACCGGCCATGACGTGCAAGCCATCGCCCGCGAGGGCGACCTGTGGCGCGTCACCACCGGTCAGGGCGAGTTCAGCGCGCCGGTGCTGGTGAACGCCGCCGGTGCCTGGTGCGACGGCCTCGCCGCCCTCGCCGGCGTGCGCCCCCTGGGCCTGCAACCGAAACGCCGCGCAGCCTTCATCTTCGCCGCGCCGGAAGGCGTCGACAGCCATGCCTGGCCGGCGCTGGTGAGCCTGGACGAGTCCTTCTACTTCAAGCCCGACGCCGGCATGCTGCTGGGCTCACCCGCCAATGCCGACCCGGTGGACGCCCACGACGTGCAGCCCGAAGAGCTGGACATCGCCATGGGCATCCACCAGATCGAGGAGCACACCCACATGAGCATCCGCCGCCCCGCCCGCACCTGGGCCGGGCTGCGCTCGTTCTTCGCCGACGGCGACCTGGTGGCCGGCTACGACGACCAGGCGCCGGGCTTCTTCTGGGTCGCCGGCCAGGGCGGCTACGGCATCCAGACCTCCGCCGCCATGGGCGAGGCCAGCGCCAGCCTGATCCTGCGCCAGCCGTTGCCGGAGCACCTGGGCCGCTTCGGCCTGACTGCTGCGCTGCTCTCCCCGGTCCGCCTCAGGTGACGCCCGGCGCGCTTTGCGCCACACTCGCCGGGCCGCGCCAAAGGGGCGCGGCCAAGCCTTTGCGGAGCCTTCCATGACGCCTCGTCCCGATCCGGCATTCGACAACTTCCGGGCCATAGCCGACGGCATCGCCACCCTGTTCTTCCCCCATGCCGAAGTGGTGGTGCACGACCTGCGCACGCAAAAGGTCGCCTACATCGCCAACAACATCTCCAAGCGCTGCATCGGCGATGACGCGGCACTGGAGGACATGCTCGAGGATGGCGGCGAGGCGCGGAACATCGGCCCCTACGAGAAGCTCAACTGGGACGGACAGAAGATCCGCTCCGTCAGCACCGTGCTGCAGGACGCCAAGGGCAAGCCGCTGGCGGTGCTGTGCATCAACCTGAATATCTCGCTGTTCGAAAGCGCCAAGGCGGCCCTGGACCTGTTCCTCGCCCCGGGCAAGCTGATCCCCCAGCCCGACGCGCTGTTCCGCGACGACTGGCAGGAGCGCATCAACACCTTCCTGCACAACTGGATGCGCCAGCGCCAGCTCGGCCTCAACCTGCTCAGCCGCGAGCACAAGCGCGAACTGGTCCTGGCCCTGCACGCCGAAGGCGCCTTCAAGGGCAAGAGCGCCGCCAACTACGTCGCCAACGTCCTCAACATGGGCCGCGCCACCGTCTACAAGCACCTGCGCGAACTCAAGGAAGAACCCGAAAACGAGGTGTAAGGGCCAATTCATTCGCCCACACCCACACACCGGGGCCCCGTAGGATGGCGTAGAGCGCAGCGAAACCCATGCTGCCAATCGCCAACCCCACCTCCGCATGGTGGAGGTAAAAAGCGACCTCCACCCTACGCACCGACCCACCCCGTAGCCCCCCGTAGGAGCACATTCATTCGCGATCGGGCCCACCGGCAAACGTTGGGCCTCGCTGCGCTCGGCGCCAACCTACGGACGCTTCTCACGCCGGAACCCGGGCGGCGCATCGCACCGCCCCTCTCCCCTTCAATCCCCGTAGATATCGAAGTCGAAGTACTTCGCCTGGATCTTCTGGTAGGTGCCGTTGCTGCGCAGGGCGGTGATGGCCGCGTCCAGCTTGTCACGCAGCTCGGCATCGCCCTTGCGCACGGCGATCCCGGCGCCCTCGCCGAAGTACTGCGGGTCCTTCAGCACCGGGCCGACGAACTCGTAGTCCTTGCCGTTCTCGGTCTTGAGGAAGCCTTCGTTGAGCGGGAAGGCGTCCGCCAGCACCGCGTCCAGGCGCCCGGAGAGCAGGTCCAGGTAGATCTCGTTCTGGGTGCTGTAGCGCACCACCTTCACGCCCTTGGGCTCCAGCACCTCGGTGGCGAAGCGGTCGGTGGTGGTGGAGCGCTGGGTGCCGACGGTCTTGCCCACCAGTTGGGAGAAGTCCTCGCTCACCGCACTGCCCTTCTTCATCGCCAGGCGGGCGGGGCTGTAATAGTACTTGTGGGTGAAATCCACCGACTTGCGGCGCTCGTCGGTGATGGTCATGGACGACAGGATCGCATCCACCTTCTTCACCTTCAGCGAGGGGATCAGGCCGTCGAACTCCTGCTCGATCCACTGGCACTTGACCTTCATCTCCTCGCACAGCGCATTGCCGATGTCGTAGTCGAAGCCTTCGATCTGCCCCGCCGGGGTCTTGTAGGCGAAGGGCGGATAGGCCGCCTCGATGCCCAGGCGCAAGGGCTTGTCGGCGGCGAACAGGCTGGATGCCACGAGGCTCAGGGCGATACCGCCCAGCAGTGCGATTTTCTTCATGGTGCGACTCCCGCGATGCATGTCAGGGCCCGCCAGGGCGGCAGGCCGGTTCTTGTGAGCGTTGATGGAGGGCAGAGAAACGCAGCCGGGCGATTCCGGCGGGCGCATGGAGCGTGTTCGGCGAAGGTTGGCGTGCATGGACGCAGCCCTGTCTTGTACTTATTTGTCCACTCTGGACTTATTCGTACAAATCGTCAATTGCCGTCCGCCTCATTTCCAGGGCCGCAAAAAGCCGGCCGGCCCGGTGGAATGACCCAGGTCAGCCCCACGCGCCGAAGCGCCGGCTAGTCTGCAAGCAGAGACCTGGAAGGAATGGAGAACGGCATGGACAACGTGCACATCATGATCGCCCTGCTGGTCGCGGGCTTCCTCCTGCTCGGCATCGGCTTCAGCAACCGCGAACGGGAATGGGGCATCTGGCTGACGGGCCTGGGCACGGCCTCGATGTTCGCGCCCATCCTGCTGAAGATGTACATCGAACTCTGAGCCGCCGGCTCAGCTGCGCTTGTCGCCTTCCCAGCGCTGTGCCGCCGCCTGGTCGCTGCAGCGGCCTTCGACCCAGCGCGGGCCTTCGGCGGTATCTTCCTTTTTCCAGAAGGGCGCGCGGGTCTTGAGGTAGTCCATGATGAAGTTGCAGGCGTCGAACGCCGCCTGGCGGTGGGCGCTGGCGGTGCCGACGAAGACAATCGGCTCGCCCGGTTCCAGGCGGCCGATGCGGTGGAGGATGTCGACCTTGAGCAGCGGCCAGCGTTGCCGGGCTTCCTCGGCGATCTTCTCCAGGGCCTTCTCGGTCATCCCCGGGTAGTGTTCGAGGAACATCCCGGAAACATCCTGGCCCTCGTTGAAATCGCGCACATAGCCGACGAAGCCGACCACCGCGCCAACGCCGACGTTGGCCGCATGCAGGGCGTTCAGTTCGGTGCCGGGGTCGAAGGCCGTGGCCTGTACGCGAATGCCCATGTCAGCCTCCGGTCACGGTGGGGAAAAAGGCCACTTCGTCGCCGTCGGTCAGCGCCTCGTCGAGGCTGCACAGTTCCTGGTTGCGGGCGCACATCAGGTTCTGTTCGTCGAGCACGTCCCATACGCCGCCACGGGCCAGCAGGCGGCGACGCAGGTCATCCAGCTTCGCGAACGCCGGGTCCCAGGCAAGCTGCTCGCCTTCGAGGCCGAGCGCTTCACGGTAACGGGCGAAATACTGCACGCGAATCATCTTCACTCCCCGGCCTGGTAATGGCCGCTCTTGCCGCCGAGCTTTTCCAGCAGGCGTACGCTTTCGATGGTCATGCCGCGGTCCACCGCCTTGCACATGTCGTAGAGGGTCAGGGCGGCGACGCTGGCGGCGGTCAGCGCCTCCATTTCCACCCCGGTCTGCCCGGCCAGCTTGCAGCGGGCGACGATGTGCACCGTGTCGTCGCCTTCGGCGGCGAGCTCGACCTTGACGCTGGTGAGCATCAGCGGGTGGCACAGGGGAATCAGGTCGGAAGTCTTCTTCGCCGCCTGGATGCCGGCGATGCGCGCCACGGCGAACACGTCGCCCTTGGGGTGGCCGCCGGCCTGGATCATGGCCAGGGTTTCCGGGCGCATGCGCACCCGCGCTTCGGCCGTTGCCTCACGGGAAGTCACCGCTTTTTCGGTGACGTCGACCATATTGGCGCGGCCTTGGGAATCGAGATGGGTCAACACTGCTTAGCTCCTCTGGCGGTCACCATGAAGTGGTCCGCAGGGAGCAGATTGTATACAAATACGCGGATTATCGAAGGGCTTTCGCCGGGCGGATCGCTCCGCCCGGCGGCCGTTCGTCACATGTGGGCTTCGGCGTACTCCGCCAGCACCGAACGCGGTACGCCCTGCAGGGTGATGTGCACACCATGGGGGAAGTCCTTGAAGCGCTCGGTGAGGTAGGTCAGGCCGGAGCTGGGTGCGGACAGGTAGGGGGTGTCGATCTGCGCCAGGTTGCCCAGGCAGATCACCTTCGAGCCGGTGCCGGCACGGGTGATGATGGTCTTCATCTGGTGCGGCGTGAGGTTCTGGCACTCGTCGATCAGGATCAGGCTCTGCTGGAAGCTGCGCCCGCGTATGTAGTTGAGGGATTTGAACTGCAGCGGCACCTTGCTGAGGATGTAGTCGACGCTGCCGTGGGTGCTCTCGTCGTCCATGTGCAGGGCTTCGAGGTTGTCGGTGATGGCGCCCAGCCAGGGCTCCATCTTCTCGGCCTCGGTGCCGGGCAGGAAGCCGATCTCCTGGTCCAGCCCCTGCACGCTGCGGGTGGCGATGATGCGCCGGTAGCGCTTGCTGACCATGGTCTGCTCGATGGCCGCCGCCAGCGCCAGGATGGTCTTGCCGGAGCCCGCCGCACCCGAGAGGTTGACCAGGTGGATGTCCGGGTCGAGCAAGGCGAACAGCGCCAGGGCCTGGTAGATGTCACGCGGGCGCAGGCCCCAGGCTTCCTGGTGCAGCAAGGGTTCCTGGTGCAGGTCGAGGATCAGCAGCTCATCGGCCTTGATGCCCTTGATCCAGCCGACGAAGCCCTGTTCGTCGACGATGAACTCGTTGACGTGGACGGCCGGCAGGTTGTCGGTGAGTTGCACGCGGTGCCAGGCGCGGCCGTGGTCCTGGCGGGTTTCCACCTTGCTGACGCGGTCCCAGAAGGAACCGGCCATGGTGTGGTAGCCACGGGACAGCAGCGAAACGTCGTCGACCAACTGGTCGGTGTGGTAGTCCTCCGAGTCGATGCCACAGGCGCGCGCCTTCAGGCGCATGTTGATGTCCTTGGTCACCAGCACCACGGACATGCCCGGGCGCCGGGTCTTCAGCTCCACCAACTGGTTGATGATCTTGTTGTCGTTGAGGTCTTCCGGCAGCCAGGTGATGGGGGCTGCGCTCTTGCTCATGAGTATCGAGAGAAAGCCGCAGGGGCCGCTCTTTTCCCGCTGGATAGGTACGCCGTGCTCAACCTGCTCGGGCGTGGCACCGCCCAGGATCTTGTCGATCAGCCGAATCGCCTGGCGGCATTCGGCGGCTACGCCTTGCTTGCCCGTCTTCAGCTTGTCGAGTTCCTCCAGCACGGTCATGGGGATGGCCACGTGGTGTTCTTCGAAGTTGAGGATGGCGTTGGGATCGTGGATCAGAACGTTCGTATCGAGGGCGTAGAGGGTTGGAGCGGTGGGGCGGGCGCGTCCGTGATCATCCATACTCGGTCACCTTCTTGTCGGTCCGGGCGACGGAATGCCATGACGGCTCTCCGCCGAGGAAGGACTACCGTCCCCTTCTGGCCGGGTCATGCCGGTCGCCAGGGGAGCCCGAGAAGCGCAGGTGAGGGCCTTGTGGCCGCCACCTGTCTTCAGGATTCGGCGGTCTGATTCGTTAATAACCCAATACGGATGACAGAAAAAAGAACTTTTTTCCCCCCGGACAATTTTTTTTCCATGCGACGAATAACCCTTGGCGTCATCCCTTGCCATCGCTAAAGTCGAAAGTCCTCCTGCTTCACTTCCTGCATTCCGACCGCCCGGTCAGCCCTTCCTAGCGATAGCTCCGACAGTCTTCCCAGGTCAGCCCTGCCGCGCTCGTCTGTGCATGCAACCAGGGCACCGCCGTCTGCGCCTTGGAGTGGATGTCGTGGAACAGAATCACCCCGCGCCGCCACAGCAGCATCAGGCTGAGCACGCGCTGGCCGGCCGCATCGCCGCTGACCCGAGCGTTCCAGTCCTGGGAGTCGATGTTCCACAGCGCCACCTGCAACCCCTGCCCGGCGAAGAAGGCGGCGCTGTCGGCCTTGCGCTGGCCATAGGGCGGGCGGAACAGCGGCATGGCGTTGTCCGGCAGCGTCTTGCCCAGCAGCGCCTGCACGCGGGTGACCGAGTCCTGCCACTGCTCCCAAGTGGCGTGGGATTTGTGCTCCCAGCCATGGGAGGCCACGCACTGGCCGGCATACAGCTCGCCCAGGGCCTTGGCGGAGGTCTTCTGCAAGCGCGCCTGCAGGCTCTGGCCGAGGACAAAGAAGGTGCCGTTGACGCCATTGGCCCGCAGCCAGGGGGTCAGCCGATCACTGTGGCCACCCACCGGCGTGGGGCCGTCGTCGAAGGTCAGGAGGAAGTGACGGTCCGCCAGTTCCTCACCGTTGCGCTCCTGGGCGGAGAACATTCCGATCTCGCTGCTGACCCGGGGGAACAGCGCCGCCAGGCGCATTTCTTCGTCCAGGTAGACCTGGTGGAAGCGCCGGCTCGCCTCGACCCAGGCGAAGAAGGGCGAATCCGGTGCCACATCGAAGCGCTTCGCCTGCTCGCGCAGTGCCGCCTCATCGTTCGCTGGCGGGCAGAAGGGGCTGCTGGCGGTGCAGCCCCGGCTGGCCAGACGGTAGTTATCCACAAGGCGCGCCCAGAAGTGCTTGCGCGTGGTCTCGATGCCATCGAGGTTGGCTGCCTTCAGGTCCAGGCGCTGCTGCCAGGCGCCGGCATCCAGCGTCTCGCTCTGCAGCAGGGTCTGGGCGAACACCAGGATCTCCGCCCGCGAGGCGTCATCGAAACGCGCCGGGCTGTCCAGCGCGGCGGGCCAGGTGCTGCGGTCCAGCAAGGCGACCGCACGGGGGCCGGCGGCCTGTGCCATGCCGGCGCCAAGGGCCAGGACGAGCCCCAGGGAAATGGCTCTGAACATAAATGCGTACTCCAATGAAAAACGCGCCCCGAAGGGCGCGCTGGTTACCGATAGTGGATCAGTGGCGGTCCTGAACCCGTTGGATCGCCTTGTCGTACACCGGGTTGGCCTTCTGCTCCTTGGCCAGGTGGTAGTGGCGCAGGGCGTCGTCGAACTGCTCGGCCTCTTCATAGATGCGCGCGATGTTGTAGTAGGAGCTCGCGCGCACAGTGGCGGCATTGGCGCCGCTGGCCAGGGCGATGGCCTTGCGGTTGGCCCAGATCGCCTCGGCGGTGCGGCCGGCCTTCTGGTAAGCCAGGCCGAGGTTGCTGTACGCCTGGCCGAAGTTGGCATTGAGCTCGATGGCCTGGCGGTAGAGGTCGATGGCCTGGTCCAGCTTGCCGTCGTGGTACGCCGCCTCGCCCTGCTTGTTCAGTGCCTTGGCATCGCCCTGGGCGGCCTGGGTCACGGCCTGGGCAGCCACGTCCTGGCCATTGCCCAGCAGCGGCTCGATGTCGCCGAGTACATAGTTGGCATCCTGGGCCTTGCTGCCTTCGAGGGTGTTGATGTCCTGGAAGTCGCCGTTGCCGGAAAGGCGGAACACCTTCCACAGGTTGCCGCGCTGGTCCTTCGGCACGTAGTAGGTACGCACCAGGGACTGGCCGACATAGACGAAGACCTTGGCCTGGCTGAGGGACAGCGCCTTGGAGGACGGGTTGTTGATATTGGTGAAGTCATGCACCGCGTACACGTAGGTCTCGCCGAAGCGCTTCTTGTGCAGGGTGATGGTTTCCGGGCCGAAGCTGTCGGTGTCGTCCACGTCGAGGTCGGCATCGGTGCCTTCCTTGGCGTCGAAATAGATGTGGTTGCCGGGGAAGGCGATGTGCGAGTCCAGGTCCGCCGGAGTCTCGCCCCAGCTCAGCACCACGCGCATGCCGTCCAGGTCCTGCATCACCGGGCTTACCGCGTAGGTCATGCCCTTGCACGGGCACTTGGCGACCAGGTTGGAGTAGCCGTCCTTCTTGATGATCAGCAGCGCGTCGGCGTCATCGGCGAAGGCGCTGTCCAGGGTCACCTGGCCCTGGGCGTTGGTCTTGCCGGCGGCGGTCTGCGCGCCGTTCTTCTGCACCAGCACCTCGGCACCCGCGATCTTCTGGTCCTTGACCACAGCGCTGAGCACTTCGATGGGCAGCTGTTCGGCCTGGGCCAGGGCGGCGCTGGAAGCCAACAGCAGGGATAGGGCGATACGCGAGAGGGTCTTCACTACGACCTCCTTGTCAAAGTGGATGAGAGGGGGCCGGCGGATGCGCCGGGCGTCGCACTATAGCGCAACGCCCCAGGCGCCGAATGTGATGTGTGGCAACCGGGCGAGGGAATCGCTCCAGCAGCGGGGGGCTGAAGCCCTATATAGAAGGCGTTCACGGGGCAGGCCCCCTGCCCGCCCAGGCAACACCTGACAGCGTCAATCGTCCCCATAGGTGGAGCCCAACGGTGCAAATCCCTAGAATCGCCGCATTCCTGAAGGAGACGACTCATGCTGCTGGTGATTTCCCCCGCCAAGACCCTGGACTATGAAACCCCGCCGGTGACTCCGCGCCACACCCAGCCCCAGCACCTGGACCACGCCCAGGAGCTGATCCAGCAACTGCGCACCCTGGCGCCGAACGAGATCGCCGAGCTGATGCACCTGTCCGACAAGCTCGCCGGCCTCAATGCCGCGCGCTACGGCAGCTGGCACCCGGAGTTCACCCCGGCGAACGCCAAGCAGGCCCTGCTCGCCTTCAAGGGCGACGTCTACACCGGCCTCGATGCCGAGAGCTTTGCCGAGGCCGACTTCGACTTCGCCCAGCGCCACCTGCGCATGCTCTCCGGCCTCTACGGCCTGCTGCGCCCGCTGGACCTGATGCAGCCCTATCGCCTGGAGATGGGCACCAAGCTGGCCAACACCCGCGGCAAGGACCTCTACGCCTTCTGGGGCGAGCGCATCAGCGGCTGGCTCAACGAAGCCCTGGCCGAACAGGGCGACGACATCCTGCTCAACCTCGCCTCCAACGAATACTTCAGCTCGGTGAAGCGCAAGGCCCTCAACGCCCGCATCATCGACACCGAATTCAAGGACCTGAAGAACGGCCAGTACAAGATCATCAGCTTCTACGCCAAGAAGGCCCGTGGCCTCATGGCCCGCTACGTGATCAAGGAGCGCCTGACCGACCCCAAGGGCCTCAAGGACTTCGACTACCAGGGCTACCGCTACAACGCCGAAGCCTCCTCGGCAGACAAGCTGGTGTTCCTCCGCGACACCCCGCAGGACTGATTCTCCCGCCCCGTTTCCCGCCACAACCTGCCATTGGTTGGGCGACGCCTCCAGGAGTCGTCCAACCGGCCAATCTTTCTTCTCCCCCGCCACTTCAGCGCACCGGCTCGGTGCCATCACTTTAAATCCCCCTGGAACTAACGTACCGCCTGCCTAACAACTGGCCAGGGAACTTCCGCGCTGTTGCGTAAACAACGCGCAGGCTCTAGCACGGGCCATAGCGAACTACCGCTGCGCTTGCCCAAGTTAAAAACAGGGAACTTTTCCAGCGCGGTGAAATACGCAAAATTTGCCATCAAAGTGCAATTACAAATGGCCGTAGCCGATGAATTGCAACAAATCAAATTGATGACGAACGGTAGGAACTATCCGAAAACCCGAACACTCATAACCCCGTCACTTAATTCTTCACGCAATATTTCAGCGTGATTCCAAACTGCCCCCATGTATCGGAATGCTCCGAGGGGGAAGTTGTGCGCCAGAAACCAGACAGGCGAACTAAGAGGAGAAGTTAGACACAGGATCGACTGACAAGAACCAGGGACAAGAGCCAGTAAGGTAATCAGTCCAGGAACCCTTGGAGCCAGCTTGTTCACAGGCTCCGCTTCAGGTACCCGCAGTTTCGGTGCCAGGTGTTTGTCATGCCTGCACGCAGCTGAAAGTTACGAATTGAATGTAACGGCTGCAAAACGGAAGTGGCGATTATGCCACCAATTAACAGCGTGCTAAATGGATGAGGTGAATGCGATGCGTATCAGCATCTTTGGTTTGGGCTACGTCGGTGCAGTATGTGCCGGTTGCCTGTCGGCTCGTGGTCATGAAGTTGTCGGTGTAGACGTCTCCACCACCAAGATCGACCTGATCAACAACGGTAAATCCCCCATCGTCGAGCCCGGGCTCGAAGAACTCCTGCAGCAAGGTCTGAAGACCGGTCGCCTGCGCGGCACTACCGATGTCGCCGCCGCTGTGCGTGACACCGAAGTCTCCTTCATCTGCGTCGGCACCCCGAGCAAGAAGAACGGCGACCTGGAACTGGACTACATCGAAGGCGTGTGCCGCGAGATCGGCTTCGCCCTGCGTGACAAGTCCGAGCGCCACACCGTGGTCGTGCGCAGCACCGTGCTGCCGGGCACCGTGATGAACGTGGTGATCCCGATCATCGAGGATTGCTCCGGCAAGAAAGCCGGTGACGACTTCGGCGTCGCGGTGAACCCCGAGTTCCTCCGCGAAAGCACCGCGATCAAGGACTACGACTTCCCGCCCATGACCGTCATCGGCGAACTGGACAAGGCCTCCGGCGACCTGCTCGAAACCCTGTACCGCGAACTCGACGCACCGATCATCCGCAAGGAAGTCCAGGTCGCCGAGATGATCAAGTACACCTGCAACGTCTGGCACGCCGCCAAGGTCACCTTCGCCAACGAGATCGGCAACATCGCCAAGGCGGTGGGCGTCGATGGTCGCGAAGTGATGGACGTGATCTGCCAGGACCACAAGCTCAATCTCTCCAAGTACTACATGCGCCCCGGCTTCGCCTTCGGCGGCTCCTGCCTGCCCAAGGACGTGCGCGCCCTCAACTACCGCGCCAGCTCGCTGGACGTCGAGGCCCCGCTGATCGGCTCGCTGATGCGCAGCAACGCCTACCAGGTGCAGAAGGCCTTCGACATCATCGCCGCCCAGGACAAACGCAAGGTCGCCCTGCTCGGCCTGTCGTTCAAGGCGGGTACCGACGACCTGCGTGAAAGCCCCCTGGTGGAACTGGCCGAGATGCTCATCGGCAAGGGCTTCGACCTGCGCATCTACGACCGCAACGTCGAGTACGCCCGCGTACACGGCGCCAACAAGGACTACATCGAATCGAAGATTCCCCATGTGTCCTCCCTGCTCGACAGCGACTTCGACGGCGTGGTCGGCGATGCCGACATCATCGTCCTCGGCAACCGCGACGAGCTCTTCGCCCCGCTGGCGCAACGGGCGCCCGAAGGCAAGCGCGTGATCGACCTCGTGGGCTTCATGCCCAAGGCGACCAACGCACAGGCCGAAGGCATCTGCTGGTAATCCCGGACACCAGCTTCTAAGCGCAACGCAAGTGATGAACCTCGGGTCGGCGAACAACAAGAAGCCGCGCCCACGCCCGAGGTTTGTCCGGCGCCAACGACGGAATGGATAAACGTATGGACAAGCTCAAGCTAAGCCTCAACGAGGCGGCGGGTTGGCTTTTCTACCTGACGGGCCTGGGGCTGCTCGCACTGGCCCTGCCCAAGTCGGTCTTCGACCCCGACTCCAAGCATTTCCTGCTGCTGATCGGCCTGGTCGGCATCTGGCGCTACTCCATGGGCGGCCTGCACTTCATTCGCGGCATGCTGTTCCTGTATGTGGTCTACCCGCACTACCGGCGCAAGGTTCGCAAGCTGGGCAAGGCGGCCGACCCGTCCCATGTATTCCTGCTGGTGACCAGCTTCCGCATCGACGCGCTGACTACCGCCATGGTCTACCGCTCGGTGATCCAGGAAGCGATCAGCTGCGGCTACCCCACCACCGTGGTCTGCTCGATCGTCGAGCTGTCCGATGAGCTGCTGGTCAAGGGCCTGTGGGAAAAGATGAACCCACCCACCCACGTCGCCCTCGACTTCGTGCGCATCCCCGGCACCGGCAAGCGCGACGGCCTGGCCTATGGCTTCCGCGCCATCTCCCGCCAGCTGCCGGACGAGAACGCCGTGGTCGCCGTGGTCGATGGCGACACCGTGCTCGCCGAAGGCGTGGTTAAGAAGACCGTGCCCTGGTTCAAGCTCTTCCCCAATGTCGGCGGCCTCACCACCAACGAGTTCTGCGAGGTGCGGGGCAGCTACATCATGTCCGAGTGGCACAAGCTGCGCTTCGCCCAGCGCCATATCAACATGTGCTCCATGGCGCTCTCCAAGCGGGTGCTGACCATGACCGGGCGCATGTCGGTATTCCGCGCCAAGGTGGTGACCGACCCGGACTTCATCGCCGACGTGGAAAGCGACCACCTGGACCACTGGCGCCTGGGTCGCTTCCAGTTCCTCACCGGTGACGACAAGTCCAGCTGGTACAGCCTGATGCGCCTGGGCTACGACACCTTCTACGTGCCGGACGCGGCGATCAACACCGTCGAGCACCCGCCGGAGAAGAGCTTCATCAAGGCCAGCCGCAAGCTGATGTTCCGCTGGTACGGCAACAACCTGCGGCAGAACTCCCGGGCCCTGCGCCTGGGGCCACGCCGCCTGGGCTGGTTCACCACCCTGGTGCTCAGCGACCAGCGCGTATCGATGTGGACCTGCCTGCTGGGCCTCGCCGTCGCCATCATCGCCAGCATCAAGTACAGCATCGCCTACCTGCTCGTGTACCTGCTGTGGATCGGTCTCACCCGTTTCATCCTCACCCTGCTGCTGAGCGTTTCAGGGCACCACATAGGGCCGGCCTACCCGCTGATCCTCTATTACAACCAGATCGTCGGCGCCCTGGTGAAGATCTACGTCTTCTTCCGCCTGGACCAGCAGTCCTGGACGCGCCAGAACACCAAGCTCAACCGTGATCTCGCCAGCTTTACGCGCTGGTTCAACACCTGGTCCTCACGCGCCATGACCTTCACCGCAACCAGCGTATTCGTCGCCACGCTGATGGCGTTCGTGTGACAGAACTTGAATAGGAAATCCAAGCCATGAATACAGCCGTCAACGTCAATGTGGTGCACGAATCCGAAGCCCAGCGCCAGCACGCCCGGGTCAAGATACCGGCCAAGATCCGCTACCTGGCCAACAACGAACGGGTCGAGCACCGCCTGGTCGACCTCTCCGCCGGGGGCTTCTCCTTCCAGACCAGCCCCAAGCACCGCGCCCAGGTCGGCGACTACCACCAGGGCCGCATGCTGTTCCAGCTGGACAGCCTGACCCTGGGCCTGGACGTCGAATTCCAGGTGCGTGCCGTGGACCCGGACAGCGGCCGTGCCGGCTGCCAGTTCCACAGCCTCAAGCCCCGTGACATCGCCACCCTGCGCTACCTGATCAGCGCCCACCTGTCCGGTGAAGTGATCAGCGCCGGCGACATGCTCAACACCCTGCAGCGCGAGAACTTCACCAAGCCGCGCAAGAACGGTGGCAACGGCGGCGGCATGGGCGTGTTCGGCCGCCTCAAAGCCGTCACTTTCAGCGCCGGCCTGTTCGTCGTCGGCCTCGCCGCCTTCGGCTTCATCTTCAAGTCCCTGTACGGCCTGTACTTCGTCACCCACGCCGAATCCGGCATGGTCGCGGTGCCCAGCATGCAGGTCACCATGCCCCGTGAAGGCACCGTGCAGAGCCTGATCGGCGGCGAAGGCACCAACGTCGACAAGGGCGCCCCCATCGCCTCCTTCTCCGCCACCATGCTGGAGATGCTCAAGGGCCATCTGACCGACGACCAGCTCACCCCGGCCAACGTCGAAGAGCTGTTCGGCAAGCAGATGAAAGGCACCCTGACCAGCCCCTGCAACTGCAAGGTGGCGCGCCAGCTGGTCGCCGACGGCCAGTTCGCCGGCAAGGGCGACGTGATCTTCGAGCTGGTGCCCCAGGACTTCGAAGCCACCGTCAGCGCCCGCTTCCCCTACCGCAACTTCGCCCAGGCCAAGCCCGGCGCCAGCGTCACCTTCCAGGTGGCCGGCGAAGACAGCCCGCGCCACGGCAAGATCATCAGCACCAGCCTGATCGACAGCGGCCTGTCCTCCGACATCCGCGTGGTCATCCAGCCCGACCAGACCCTGGACAGCAAGCTCGCCGGCCAGCCGGTCGAGGTCAGCATCGACCGCGGCCCCTCGTTCGACTGGATGGTCGACCGCGCCCTGGCCGCCGGCTTCTAAGGAGGGAGACCACGTGGCGACATTCCCCTCGCGTTACCTGATGCTCGGCGCCGCGGTCGCGCTGGCCGGCTGTGCCGGCCTGCCCGACCAACGCCTGGCCAACGAAGCGCTCAAGCGTGGCGACACCGCCACCGCCGAGCGCAACTACCGCCAGCTGGCGGACCTGGGCTACGTCAGTGCCCAGGTCGGCCTGGCCGACCTGCAGGTCAACAGCGGTGACCCGGAGCAGATGCGCCAGGCCGAGCAGATCTACCGCCAGGCCATGGACGAATCGCCCCGCGCCAAGGCCCGCCTCGGCAAGCTCCTGGCGCGCAAGCCCGACGCCACGCCCGCCGAACGCCAGGAAGCGGCCAAGCTGCTGGACGAGGCCTTCAAGGCCGGCGAGCCCAGCAGCCTGCTGCCCCTGGTCATGCTCTACCTCACCTTCCCGCAGGACTTCCCCGGCGTGAACGTGCAGCAGCGCATCGCCCAGTGGCGCGCCGACGGCCAGCCCCAGGCCGAGCTGGCGCAGATCCTCTTCTATCGAAGCCAGGGCACCTACGACCAGCACCTGGGCGAGATCGAGGACATCTGCAAGCGCACCCTGGCCCAGGCCGACGTCTGCTACGTCGAGCTGGCCACCGTGTACCAGAAGCAGAACAAGGCCGAGGAGCAGAAAGCCCTGGTCGCCCAACTGATGAACGGCTACCACGCCGGCGTCATCCCCGCCCAGCGCGTCGACTCGGTGGCCCAGGTGCTGGCCGACGCCGAGCTCGGCGGCAAGCCCGATGAAGGCAAGGCCCAGGAGATGCTCGAAGAGATCGCACCGGCCTACCCCGCCGCCTGGGTCAGCCTGGCCAAGCTGCTCTACGAATACCCGGGCCTGGGCGACATCGACAAAATGATGGAGTACCTCGACCACGGCCGCGAAGCCGCGCAACCGCGCGCCGAGCTGCTGCTGGGCCGCCTCTACTACGAAGGCAAGCTGCTGCCGCAGGACCCGCACAAGGCCGAGGAGCACCTGATGAAGGCCTCCGCCACCGAACCCAGCGCCAACTACCTGCTGGGGCAGATCTACATCCGTGGCTACCTGGGCGACATCTACCCCGACAAGGCGCTGGACTACCTGCTCAATGCCGCGCGCAGCGGCCAGATCAACGCCGACTTCGCCCTCGGCCAGATGTTCGCCCAGGGCAAGGGCATCACCCCGAACCTGGTCAACGCCTACGTCTTCAGCCAGCTGGCGCTCCCCAAGAACACACCCCAGGCCACCGAGCTGGCCCAGGCGGTGGAACAACAACTGCAGCCTGCAGAGCGTGCGCGGGCCGAGCAGCTGCTGCGTGAAGAACGCCAGCTGAGAGGCACCGCACTGCAAGACGCCGCACAGATGCAAGCCATGCAGACCCCTTGAAGGAATCGATATGAAATTCAATCTCTGGACGAATGCCAGCCTGGGCCTGGGCATCACGCTGATCACCGCGAGCAGCGCCTTCGCCGTGCAGATGAGCGACAAGAACTTCGGCCTCGACATCAAGGTCACCGCGCAATCGGAAGACGACCGCGACCTCGGCACCCAGAAGGGCGGCGACGTCAACGGCATCGGCCTCGACCTGCGCCCCTGGGTCTACGGCCAGCGTGGTGAGTGGAGCGCCTTCGCCATGGGCCAGGCAGTGACCGCCACCGACATCGTCGAGACCGACACCCTCGAATCCAGCGACATCGACAGCGAGTCCAGCCAGAACAACGACGGCCGCGAACCGGACAAGAGCTACCTCGCCCTGCGCGAGTTCTGGGTCGACTACGCCGGCCTCACCGCCTACCCGGGCGAGCACCTGCGCTTCGGTCGCCAGCGCGTGCGCAGCGACGAAGGCACCTGGTGGGACACCAACATCGAAGCCCTGCGCT
Organism: Pseudomonas sp. zfem005; assembly: GCF_032621735.1. NCBI lineage: Bacteria > Pseudomonadati > Pseudomonadota > Gammaproteobacteria > Pseudomonadales > Pseudomonadaceae > Pseudomonas > Pseudomonas sp. zfem005. Next base: position 616,097 of record NZ_JAVYJE010000003.1, read on the forward strand.
GGACCTTCGACACCACCCTGCTCACCGCCAACGTCGGCGTCGCCGAGCGCTTCAGCGAATACCGCACCGACATCGACGAACTGGCCCCCGAAGACAAGGACCGCCAGCACATCTTCGGTGACGTCGCCACCCAATGGATGCCCAACCACTGGGTCGGCCTCAAGCTCCACCACAGCCGCGACAACGGCAGCCTGCCCGACAACGGCGAAGTGGTGGACCCGCTGGACAAGCGCTACACCGGCGACCTGACCTGGCTCGGCATCAACGCCGACAACGGCTTCTTCGACCGCCGCTCGCCCGAGACCCTCAACTACTGGGCCCAGGCCACCTGGCTGACCGGCGACATCGACGAGCTGAACCAGACCGTGGTCGGCAACGACCGCCTCGCCAACGGCTCGCGCAACGTCGATGTCGACGCCTGGGCGCTGGACCTCGGCCTGCGCTGGAATATCGACGACCAGTGGAAAGTCGGTGGCGCCTACGCCCGTGGCAGCGGCGGCGGTGACGACGACAGCTCCGAGCAGTTCCGCCAGACCGGCATGGAAAGCAACCGCTCCAACTTCACCGGCACCAACTCGCGCATGCACCGCTTCGGCGAAGCCTTCCGCGGCGAGCTGAGCAACCTCCAGGTGGGCACCGCCTTCGCCTCCTGGCAGCTGCGCGAAGACTACGACGCCAGCGTCGTCTACCACCGCTTCTGGCGTATCGACGACAACCAGGACGTCGGCCAGGCCGGAATCATCGCCCCGCTGGAGGACGGCGAGAAAGACGTCGGCCAGGAGCTCGACTTCGTCGTCACCAAATACTTCAAGCAGGGCCTGCTGCCGGCCTCGATGGCCGAGCACATGGACGACGCCTCCGCGCTGGTGCGTTTCCGTGGTGGCGTGTTCAAGCCGGGCGATGCCTATGGCAGCGGCACCGACTCGCTGATGCACCGCGCCTTCGTCGACTTCATCTGGCGCTTCTGAGGCCGCCATGCGCGAAGGGAGAACAGCCATGAGAAACTGCATCGGAACCCCCCTGCCGCTCAGCGGTGTGGTGCTTGGCGCGCTGCTCATCGCAGCGCCCTGGGTCCAGGCCGCCGAGCCGACCAAGGAACTCAAGGAAACCAAGAACTACACCGTCACCAGCGCGCCGGTGGACCAGCTGCACCTGGAAGCGCCCACGCTGCCCGACCTCTCCGGCTACACCGCCCAGGCGGTGGACGCCAAGATCGACCGCTCGAAACAGGGCAAGGTCGTGGTGCGGCGCATGCTGCAGCAGGACGCCCTGAAGGACTTCATCGGCGGCAACGAACGCATGCGTGAATGGGTCACCCGCCAGCGCGGCATGCCCCAGGCGATCTTCATCGAGGGCGGCCACGTCACCCCCGCCGACATCGCCAAGGCCCTGCCCGACACCCAGTTCAGCGAGACCGAGCCGGGCGTCTACCTGGCCCGCCTGCCCGTGGTGGTGGCCCAGGACGCCAACCTGGAGATCGACAAGAGCACCAAGGACTTCCGCCTCTCACAGGAGCGCGGCGCGTTCCTGGTCAACGACGGCAAGCTGTTCATCACCGGCACCCGGCTCACCGCCTGGCGCGAGCAGGACAAGGGCCCGGCCACCTTCCGCACGCCCAACGAGTTCCGTCCCTTCCTGGTCTCCTGGGGCGGCAGCGAGCTGTACATCGTCGGCAGCACCGTCACCAGCCTCGGCTACAACAACTCCAAGTCCTACGGCGTCTCCATCACCCAGTACACCCCGGGCATGCACGAGCGCCTCAAGCGCCCCGAGCCCACCGGCTGGCTGGTGGATTCGGAGTTCGTCGACCACTGGTACGGCTTCTACTGCTACGAAGCCCGCGACGTGGTGATCAAGGGCAACACCTACCGCGACAACATCGTCTACGGCATCGACCCCCACGACCGTTCCCACGGCCTGATCATCGCCGAGAACACCGTCTACGGGACCAAGAAGAAGCACGGGATCATCATCTCCCGCGAGGTGGACGACAGCTGGATCATCAACAACAAGACCTACGACAACAAACTCTCGGGCATCGTCATCGACCGTAACTCGGTGAACAACCTGGTGGCCTACAACGAGGTCTACCAGAACCATGCCGACGGCATCACCCTGTACGAGAGCTCCAACAACCTGTTGTGGGGCAACAAGATCGTCAACAACCAGCGCCACGGCATCCGCCTGCGCAACAGCGTGAACATCCGCCTGTACGAAAACCTCGCCATCGCCAACGGGCTGACCGGCGTGTACGGGCACATCAAGGACCTGTCCGATACCGACCGCGACATCGAACTCGACCCCTTCGACACCAAGGTCTCGATGATCGTGGTCGGCGGCAAGCTCGCCGGTAACGGCTCCAGCCCGCTGTCCATCGACTCGCCGCTCTCCGTGGAGCTCTACCGCGTGGAGATGCTCGCCCCGAGCAAGTCCACCGGCATCAGCTTCGCCGGCGTGCTGGGCGAGAAACAGGAAGAAATCCTCGACCTCATGGTGCGCCGCAAGAAAGCGGTGCTCATCGACCCCGTCGAAAGCCAGGCCGAACTCCAGGATTGAGGCAACAGATCATGCACAAGAACAGCACCCGTTGGTTCGCTCCCTCCGCCCTGGCCGCCGCCCTGCTGGCCAGCGCCCACACCGCCCAGGCGGCCGAACCGCAGTACAGCGTGCAGCGCACCGGTCCGCTGTGCGCCACGGCGCAGAACCCGAACACCTACAACACCAAGTACCTGAGCTTCTTCACCGCCCTGGTGCAGGCCAAGGACGACTGGTTGTTCCGCTCGCGCAACGACCTGCGCACCGACTTCGGCACCACCCCCTACGGCTACAGCGAGTTCAAGCGCCTGCGCGACGCGCTCAAGGCCAAGGGCATCGAGCTGATGGTGGTCTACCAGCCCACCCGCGGGCTGATCAACCGCGAGAAGCTGACCGATGAAGAGAAGGCCCGCTTCGACTTCGAGCTGGCGAAGAAGAACTACCTCAAGACGGTGGCGGACTTCCGCAAGACCGGTATCTGGGTCACCGACCTCTCGCCGCTGTTCGACGAGCAGGGCGTGGACACCGACTACTACTTCAAGGCCGACCACCACTGGACCCCGGCCGGCGCCGACCGCACCGCCAAGCTGGTGGCCGAGACGCTGAAGGAGATGCCCGGCTTCGCCGACATCCCCAAGAAGGAGTTCTCCAGCAAGGTCGTCGGCCTGCTGCCCAAGGCCGGCACCCTGCACAAGACCGCCGGCCAGCTGTGCGGCACCACCTACGCCACCCAGTACGTCGACCGCTACGAGACCGAAGCCTCGGGCGAGGCCGGCGGCGACAGCCTGTTCGGCGACGAGTCGAACCCGCAGATCGTCCTCGTGGGCACCAGTAACAGCGGCCCGGCCTACAACTTTGGCGGCTTCCTGCAGCAGCACAGCGGCGCCGAGGTGCTCAACATGGCGGTCAGCGGCGGCGGCTTCGACAGCGCCCTGCTGCAGTACATGAGCAGCAAGGAATTCCACGAGAACCCGCCGAAGATCATCGTCTGGGAATTCGCCACCCACTACGACATGGCGCAGAAGAGCTTCTACCGCCAGGCCCTGCCGCTGGTGAACAACGGCTGCGAAGGCCAGAAGGCGGTGATGCACAACAAGGTGAAGATGAAGCCCGGCGCCAACGAGGTCTTCGTCAACGGCCAGAACGGCGCGGTCAAGGACATCCGCGGTGGCGACTACCAGGTCGACCTGACCTTCAGCGACCCGTCCGTGCACGAATCCAAGGCCACCATCTGGTACCTCAACGGCCGCCGCGAAAACTTCAAGATCGAACAGAGCGACCGCGTCGACACCGGCGGTCGCTATGCCTTCGAACTGCGCAACGACCCCGACTGGCGGGACCTCAACGTCCTCGCCCTGGAAATCCACAGCCCCGAACAGATGCCGGAAAACCTCAGCGTCGACGTGACCCTGTGCAAGCGTCCCGGCAACGGTGGCGACACCCTCACGGCCAAGGCCGAGTGAGGAAGGAGGCCCCATGAAACATCCACTCAGCCTGCTCGCGCCCTGCCTGCTCGGCGGCTTCCTGCTCGCCGGCCAGGCGAGCGCGGCCGACCTGGTGCCACCGCGCGGCTACTACGCCCCGGTGGATATCGACGACAAGAAGCCCGAGGCCTGCAAGGCACCGCCGCAGCCCTACACCGCCAAGCTCGACTTCCGCAGCAAGTACGAGGGCTCCGACAAGGCCCGCGCGACGCTCAACCCGGATGCCGAGAAGGCCTTCCGCGAGAAGACCGCCGACATCACCGAGATGGAGCGCGGCGTCAACAAGATGGTCATGGCGTACATGCGTGAAGGGCAGCGTCCGCAGCTCGAGTGCGCCCTGCAATGGATGACCAGCTGGGCCCAGGCCAACGCCCTGCTCAGCACCGAGTACAACCACACCGGCAAGTCCATCCGCAAATGGGCGCTGGGCAGCCTGTCCTCCGCCTACCTGCGGCTGAAGTTCTCCGACAGCCACCCGCTGAACGCCTACCAGACCCAGACCCAGGTCATCGAATCCTGGTTTTCGCGCCTCGCCGACCAGACGGTGCACGACTGGAGCGGCCTGCCGCTGAAGAAGATCAACAACCACTCCTACTGGGCCGCCTGGTCGGTGATGGCCACCGCCGTCGCCACCAACCGCCGCGACCTGTTCGACTGGTCGGTGGACCAGTTCCGCGTGGCCGCCAGCCAGGTCGACAACGACGGCTTCCTGCCCAACGAACTCAAGCGCCAGCAACGCGCCCTCGCCTACCACAACTACAGCCTGCCGCCGCTGGCGATGATCGCCGCCTTCGCCCAGGCCAATGGCGTGGACCTGCGCGAAGAGAACAACGGCGCCCTGCGCCGCCTCGGCGAGAAGGTCATCGCCGGTGTCGACGACCAGGAACCCTTCGACGACAAGACCGGCAAGGACCAGGACATGGACGAACTGGAGAAACATGCCAAGTTCGCCTGGCTCGAACCCTGGTGCGCCCTCTATGGCTGCAAGCCCGACACGGTCGAGTGGAAAGACTCCATGGGCCCCTACAAGACCTTCCGCCTCGGCGGCGACGTGACCCAGGTCTTCCACCCAAAGAAGGAGGGCAGCAGCGGTAGCTGATGCAGCGCCCTCCCCTACCCGGGGAGGCGCCTGACGGAATCAACCGACCGCGCAGCAGACGCGGCGGCGCAAGGATTTGAACGCCACACCCTGGGGAGGGAATGGCGGGTCGCACACCGGGCTGGAATGCCCGGCGGCGGCCCAGAAAGTTACGTACAAGTGGAGAGACTCGGATGGTCTTTTCTTCAAACGTGTTCCTGTTCCTGTTCCTGCCGATCTTCCTCGGCTTGTACTACCTGGTCGGAACGCGCTATCGCAACCTCCTGCTGCTCATCGCCAGCTACGTGTTCTATGCCTGGTGGCGGATCGACTTCCTCGCGCTGTTCGCGGGGGTCACGGTGTTCAACTACTGGATCGGCCTACGTGTAGGCGCAGCCGGCGTGCGCACGAAAGCGGCGCAGAAATGGCTGCTCCTCGGCGTGGTGGTGGACCTCTGCGTCCTCGGCTACTTCAAGTACGCCAACTTCGGTGTCGACAGCCTCAACGCCATCATCACCTCGTTCGGCATGGAGCCCTTCGTCCTCACCCACATCCTGTTGCCGATCGGTATCTCGTTCTACATCTTCGAGTCCATCAGCTACATCATCGATGTGTACCGCGGCGACACCCCGGCGACCCACAACCTGATCGACTTCGCGGCCTTCGTGGCGATCTTCCCGCACCTGATCGCCGGCCCCGTGCTGCGCTTCCGCGACCTGGTCGACCAGTTCAACCACCGCACCCACACCGTCGACAAGTTCGCCGAGGGCTGCACCCGGTTCATGCAGGGCTTCATCAAGAAGGTCTTCATCGCCGACAGCATCGCGCCCATCGCCGACCATTGCTTCGCCCTCTCCGACCCGACCACGGGGGATGCCTGGCTCGGTGCGCTGGCCTATACCGCGCAGCTGTACTTCGACTTCTCCGGCTACAGCGACATGGCCATCGGCCTCGGCCTGATGATGGGCTTCCGCTTCATGGAGAACTTCAACCAGCCCTACATCAGCCAGTCCATCACCGAGTTCTGGCGGCGCTGGCACATCAGCCTCTCCACCTGGCTGCGCGACTACCTCTACATCAGCCTGGGCGGTAACCGCGGCACCACCTTCCAGACCTACCGCAACCTGTTCCTCACCATGTTGCTGGGTGGCCTGTGGCACGGCGCCAACTTCACCTACATCATCTGGGGCGCCTGGCACGGCATGTGGCTGGCGATCGAGCGCGCCCTGGGCGTCGACGCCGCGCCGCGTGTGCTCAACCCGCTGCGCTGGGCCTTCACCTTCCTTCTGGTGGTGGTCGGCTGGGTGATCTTCCGCGCCGAAAACCTCGACGTCGCCTGGCGCATGTACGCCGCCATGTTCAGCTTCGGTGACCTGGGGCTCTCCGAGCTCAACGCCGCCCAGCTGACCAGCCTGCAGATCGCCACCCTGGTGCTGGCCTACGTGGTGCTGGCCATCTTCGGCATCCGCCAGTTCTACACCAAGCCCCTGGCCGGTGCGCCCAAGGCCCGCGCCGAGGAACAGGTCGACGCCAACGGCCCGGCCACCGCCCAGCCGCGTACCCAGCAGGGCGGCGCCAACGACCCGGCGGCCATCGCCTACTCGCCGAGCGGCGGCCTGGTCTGGCAACAGGCCTGGATGACCCAGCTGCCGGTACTGGCGACCCGCATCGCGCTGCTGGTGCTGTTCGCCGCCTCGATCCTGAAGCTCTCTGCACAGAGCTTCTCCCCCTTCCTCTACTTCCAGTTCTGAGGAGCGCAACCATGAGCAGAACTGCCAACACCCTCTACATCGTGGTCTTCGCCGGCATGCTGCTGGCCCTGAGCCTGTGGTCCATGCGCGGCATCGTCGGCTTCAGCGTCGCCAAGGAAACCACCGTGCTCAACGGCAAGCTGGCCCACGCCTTCGAGAAGCACTACGACGATGAATTCCCGATCAAGCAGATCGGCACCAACCTCTGGGCGCTGGTGGACTTCGGCCTGTTCGGCGAAGGCCGCCAGGGCGTGGTGATCGGCAAGGACGGCTGGCTGTTCTCCGACGAGGAGTTCGACCCGGTCGCCGATGGCAGCCGCCACCTGCAGGAAAACCTGGCGCTGATCCAGGGCGTGCGTGACGAGCTGGCCGGGCGCGGCGTGACCCTGGTCCTGGCCATCGTGCCGTCCAAGTCGCGCCTGTACCCCGAGTACACCGGCGAAGCCCGCCCCACTGCCCTGCGCCAGGACCTCTACGCGCAATTTCGCGGCGCCGCCCGCAAGGCCGGGATCATCGCCCCGGACCTGCTCGGCACCCTGGAGCAGGCCAAGCACAACGGCCAGGTCTTCCTGCGCACCGACACCCACTGGACGCCCCTGGGCGCCGAGGCGGTGGCCAACACCGTGGGCGAGGCCGTGCGCAGCGCGGCGCCGCTCTCGGGCGATGCCCAGGAGTACGTCACCGAGGCGGTGAAGAACGAGGACTACAAGGGCGACCTGACCCGCTTCCTGCCCCTGGACCCGATGTTCGAAAACCTCATGCCGGCACCGGACAAATTGCAGAAACGCGAGACCCGCGCCGCGGTCGAAGGTGAAGCCAGCGGTGACTCGCTGTTCGCCGACAGCCAGGTGCCGGTGGCGCTGGTGGGCACCAGCTACAGCGCCAACCAGAACTGGAACTTCGCCGGCGCCCTGCGCCAGTCGCTGCAACGCGACCTGGTCAACCACGCCGAGGACGGCCACGGGCCGATCCTGCCGATGCTCAAGTACCTCAAGAGCGACGAGCTGAAGGACGCCGCGCCGCAACTGGTGATCTGGGAATTCCCCGAACGCTACCTGCCGATGGCCAACGACCTCAGCGAATTCGACCCGCAGTGGATCGCCGAACTGCGCAAGGGCGGCGGCACCCCGGGCGAGCGTCTCGCGGCCACCGCCGCCAACTGAAACCCAGCAGTGAGGTCCCGCCCCGCGAGCCCTCGACGACTGTGGCCCCACCGGGCCATTTCAAGAAAGAAAGATGGAGGAACACCATGAACCGACAGAAGAAACGCAACTGGACGTCGTATGCCTGCGCCATCGCCCTGGGCCTCGCCGCTGTGCATGCACAGGCTGACGAAGGCGGGCTCTACGGACCCCAGGCACCCAAGGGATCGGCCTTCGTCCGCGCCTACAACGCCGGCAGCAGCGAACTCAGCGTCAACGTCGGCAACACCGCGTTGAACGACGTCGCCCCGCTCGGCTCCAGCGACTTCAAGTTCCTGCCCGCCGGCAACTACAGCGCCCAGATCGGCGCCACCAACCTGCCGGTGAAACTGGAAGCCGACCGCTACTACACCCTGGTCAACCAGCCGGGCGCCGAGCCCAAGCTGGTGGAAGAGCCGGCCTTCAAAAACAAGCAGAAGGCCCTGCTGCGAGTGCAGAACCTCTCCGACGCCAAGCTCACCGTGAAGACCGCCGACGGCAAGACCGCCGTGGTCGAGGACGTTGCGGCCCAGGGCCGTGGCGAGCGCGAGATCAACCCGGTGAAGGTCAACCTCGCCCTGTTCGACGGCACCCGCAAGGTCAGTGACCTCAAGCCGGTCTCGCTGCAGCGCGGCGAAGTCGTCTGCCTCTACATCACCGGCAGCGGCGGCAAGCTCTCCCCGGTCTGGGTCAAGCGCCCGGCCGAATCCTGATGTACCCGGCCCGGGGCCGAGGGCCCCGGGCAACGCTTCGTACCCGCCGCAAGAGACAGTGGGACTACAAGACAGAAATCAGTGATCGATGTGATGAGCAATCTATCCACAAACGACAAGCGATTTTAGGAGATACACCCATGATTCCTGTGATCCTCTCTGGCGGTAGCGGCTCCCGACTCTGGCCCCTTTCGCGCAAGCAGTACCCCAAGCAGTTCCTGGCCCTGACCGGTGACCACACCCTGTTCCAGCAGACCCTGGAACGCCTGAACTTCGAAGGCATGCAAGCCCCGGTGCTGGTGGCCAACAAGGATCACCGCTTCATCGTCCAGGAGCAGCTGGACGCCATCAAGGTCACCCCGCAGGCCATGCTGCTCGAGCCCTTCGGCCGCAACACCGCGCCCGCCGTCGCCATCGCCGCCATGCAGCTGCTGGCCGAAGGCCGCGACGAGCTGATGCTGGTGATGCCGGCCGACCACGTGCTGGAAGACCAGCGCGCCTTCCAGCAGGCCCTGGCCCTGGCCACCATCGCCGCCGAGAAGGGCGAGATGGTGCTGTTCGGCGTGCCGGCCCTGCGCCCCGAGACCGGCTACGGCTACATCCGTGGCAAAGATTCCGCCGGCAGCCTGCCGGACGGCATCAGCCGCGTCGCCCAGTTCGTCGAGAAGCCCGACGCCGAGCGTGCCCAGCAGTACGTGGACTCCGGCGACTACTTCTGGAACAGCGGCATGTTCCTATTCCGCGCCAGCCGCTTCCTCGATGAGCTCAAGCACCACGACGTGGACATCTACGACACCTGCCTGCTGGCCCTGGAACGCAGCCAGCGCGAAGGCACCACGGTGACCATCGACGCCGCCACCTTCGCCTGCTGCCCGGACAACTCCATCGACTACGCGGTGATGGAGAAGACCCAGCGCGCCTGCGTGGTGCCGCTGTCCGCCGGCTGGAACGACGTCGGCAGCTGGAGCTCGATCTGGGAAGTCCACGACAAGGACAAGGACGGCAACGTCACCAAGGGCGACGTGGTGGTGCAGGACAGCCACAACTGCCTGGTGCACGGCAACGGCAAGCTGGTGTCGGTGATCGGCCTGGAAGACATAGTCGTGGTCGAGACCAAGGACGCCATGATGATCGCCCACCGCGACCGCGTGCAGGAGGTCAAGCAGCTGGTCAACGAGCTCGACGCCCAGGGCCGCAGCGAAACCCAGAACCATTGCGCCGTGTACCGCCCCTGGGGCTCGTACGACTCGGTGGACATGGGCGGCCGCTTCCAGGTCAAGCACATCACCGTCAAGCCCGGCGCGCAGCTCTCGCTGCAGATGCACCACCACCGTGCCGAGCACTGGATCGTGGTCTCCGGCACCGCCGAGGTGACCTGTGACGACAAGACCTTCCTGCTCACCGAGAACCAGTCGACCTACATCCCGATGACCTCGGTGCACCGCCTGACCAACCCCGGCAAGATCCCCCTGGAGATCATCGAGGTGCAGTCCGGCAGCTACCTGGGCGAGGACGACATCGAGCGCCTGGAAGACGTCTACGGCCGCAGCGACGCGGTATCGGTGAGCCATGTGACAGCACGCTGAGCCTCCTTCCCCCATCGGGAGGCCCATTCCCCCTGTGCCAGCAGGGGGAATGGCGTGCGCCAACCCAGGGGGCCCAGCCGGCCCCCGCGCCTGGCACATCCCACCCCGCATCGCCGCAGCGTAATGCGCTAGCATTGAGCCCCTCGAAACCCCCACGGGCGTTCCCATGCTGATCGGTGCGATCCTCATCCTGACCTGGCTGATCCTGGTCATCCGCCACCCCGCCAAGGCCCTGCCCATCTCCCTGGTCGCCGTGCTCGGCATCGGCCTGGTCGCCGCCTGGGTGCTCTGGGAGGAGCGCGTGGTGGAGCGCCAGCTGGCCCTGCTCGACGTGCGCGTCGGCTACGCCCCCGACCAGTGCCCCGCCGACCGCCCCCTGCAGATCCGCGTGCACAACGGCAGCAGCACCACCCTGCTGGACCTCGCCTGGGTGATCCAGGCCTACCGCCCGGGCGACTCGATCAACCTCACCCAATCGACCTACGAGGCCGAACGCTCCCTCGGCCCGCCGCGCCTGCAGGCCGGCGCCGACTGGAGCGACTGCCTGCCCCTGCCGCCCCTGCGCAGTGGCTACCGCCCGCAGACCCTGGAGTTCCGCGCCGAGCGATTACATGGCAGATTCACCGACTGAAGACCCACCCGCTGTCGCCTCCACCACAACAAGACCAACAAGGAACCCAGCAATGAGCCAACCCGTTGCCCTCATCACCGGCTGCTCCAGTGGCATCGGCCGCGCCCTGGCCGATGCCTTCAAGCACGCCGGTTACAGCGTCTGGGCCTGCGCCCGCAAGGCCAATGACGTCGACGCCCTCAATGTCGCCGGCTTCATCGGCGTGCAGCTGGACGTCAACGACGAGGACGCGGTGGCGCAGCTGGGCGAGCGCCTGCAACGGGAAACCGGGCGCCTCGACGTGCTGGTCAACAACGCCGGCTACGGCGCCATGGGCCCGCTGCTCGACGGCGGCACCGACGCCCTGCGCCGGCAGTTCGAAACCAACGTCTTCTCGCTGATCGGCCTCACCCGCGCCTGCTTCCCCGTGCTGCGCGCCAGCCGCGGCCTGGTGGTCAACATCGGCAGCGTCTCCAGCGTGCTGGTCACCCCCTTCGCCGGCGCCTACTGCGCCTCCAAGGCCGCCGTGCACGCGATCTCCGACGCCCTGCGCCTGGAACTCGCGCCCTTCGCCATCGAAGTGATGGAAGTGCAACCCGGCGCCATCGCCTCCAGCTTCGGCGCCAACGCCAGTCGCGAAGCCGAAGCCGTGATCGCCGAAGGCTCGCCCTGGTGGCCGATCCGCGACGGCATCCGCGCCCGTGCCCGCGCCTCCCAGGACAACCCCACCCCCGCCACCGAATTCGCCCGCGACCTGTTCGCCGCCATCCAGCGCCACCCGCGCCCGCGCCTGCTGCGCCTGGGCAACGGCAGCCGCGCCCTGCCGCTGCTCGCCACCCTGCTGCCCAAGGGCCTGCTGGAATCGGTGCTGAGAAAGCGCTTCGGCCTCAACGTCGCCCTGGAACGCCCGTGAACGACCCGCGCCCGGCCTTCACCCTGCGCTACGCCATCGGTGGCGTAGCCCTGGCGATGGTGCTCAACCTCGCCCTGCGCAGCCTGGTCAAGGTCGGCGGCCTGCTCGCCACCCTGGTCATCGCCGGTGCCGTCGCCCTGCTCCTCGCCGCCGCCTTCCGCCTCATCCAGCGCCGCGCCCCCAGCCGCGGCGAAGCCTGGCGCATCTTCCTCGGCTACGGCGCCCTGCTCGGCGTCCTCTACCTCGGCCTGCTCGGCATGATGACCCTGCAGGACCAACCCAGCCCCATGGCCGTCTTCCTCTTCTTCCTGCACTACCTCTGCTACCCCGCCTTCGCCTGGCTCACCCTCCTCGCCCGCCGCTGACGCCCCGCCCGTTGGGCCTCGCTGCGCTCGGCGCCAACCTACGTCCATCCCCCGCACGGGCTTCACCGCTGCGTAGGGTGGATGCTGCTCTTTGCATCCACCAGCGGCCTCTTCCCGAGCATCACGGCCTCAGGCTATAAACGCGACCTGCCGGCACGCCCGTCGGTGGACAAGGAGCGGCAAAATGCAGGGAAGACTGACGGCGCTGGCGCTGGTAGCCGCGACACTCGCGGGGTGCGATGCCATTGTCACGGTGGAAGGCACCATCGAACCCCGGCTGTTCGCGCGCTCCAAATGCGAGTCTTTCATTCGAAACTCGACGGGGAAGTCATCCTCGTCAGAAATCCATGAGGCGACCTTTTACGACGGCATGATGGTGTCGCCATTCGGCGACGATCTGTACACCGTCCGCGTCGACTGCAAGGCCCACGACGGCACACTGCTGGCCAGCCGCCAGGAAATCGTGACCCTCGGTGACGAGGCCTCGACCCTCTACATGGGCCTGATCAGCACGGAGCCACGCAAGGGACGGAGCCACGAGCCCGAGTGGGTCATCGCCGAGAAGGCACCGCCCCCACCGCCCGACCCCACCTGCCCTCGCCGTGAATCACCGAGCGCCTACACCCGGGCGTTCGACGCCATCGGGCAACGCCTCGCCGAGGACGGCCAGCAAAAGGTCGCGATGAAGCGCCTGACCAGGCTGGCCCACCGCAATGGCTGGCTGCTGGTGGAGGCCGAATACGAACGCCTCGGCCCCATGAGCTTCCTCCTGGAATCCGACCAGCAGGGCTATGCCGTGAAAAGCTACTTCGTCGGCACCACCCCGAGCGGCAAGCGCAGCACGATCATCCGCACCCTGTTCGAGCAGGAAGCACCCAGCGTGCCGCCCGACCTGCTCGCCTGCCTGCTGGACTGACACCTCACCGCCCCTACCAACGCAGCGGACCCGAACCCCGCCCCGTTGGGCCTCGCTGCGCTCGGCGCCAACCTACGCCCAGCTCCCCCGCTCGAACCTCACCGGTGTGTAGGGTGGATGCCGCTCTTTGCATCCACCATGCGGCGCCCACCCGAATACCAACCTCCCCCCGAGGCACGCCCCCTCACCGTTACAGGTCGATCCCACTAGAATCCCAGCCTCCCCCATCGGAACGGACACCATGCACCTGCGCCCCATCGAGTTCCCCCGCGACGCCGAAGCCCTGAGCGCCTTCGATGCCGGCTACGACACCCACCTGCTCTACCGCGTGGAGCGGCAGGGCCTGGCCTTTGCGCTGGTCGAGGAACGTCGCGCGGAGCCCTTCCGCAAGCGCTATGACGCCGAGGGGTTCGCCGAGGATGTCGAGAACGCCGACTTCGCCCTCGCCGCCGTGGCCGAGGACGGCAGCCTGGCGGGGTTCGCCTGCGTACGGCTGGAGGAATGGAACCGCAGCGCCGAGCTGAGCGCGCTGTTCGTCGCGCCGGCCCACAAGGGCCAGGGGCTGGGCCGGCAGTTGCTGGACGAGGCGACCGCCTTCGCCCGCGCCAGCGACGCGCGCTGCCTGTGGCTGGAGACCCAAAGCAGCAACCACCCGGCCATCGGTTTCTACCTGAAATCCGGCTTCGCCCTCAGTGGCCTCAACACCGCCCTCTACGACCCGCGCGAGACCGCACCCGAGGAAGTCGCGCTGTTCTTCAGCCAGCCCCTGGGCGCCTGAAAAACGTTGGAACCGTCGCCCTCCCCGCCTCACTAAAAAGAGAACAAGGGGGAATCGATGGACTATCTCGACCTGCTGCAATGGCCGGCCATGCTGGTCACCGTGGCCGCCGCCTGGCTGATCGGCTCGAAGAAGCCGTCGCGCCGGCACGTAGGTTTCTGGGTGTTCCTGGCCAGCAACGCCCTGTGGATAACCTGGGGCCTGCATGCCCAGGCCTGGGCGCTGATCGTGCTGCAACTGTGCCTGGCAGCGATGAACATGCGCGGGGCGAAGAAGGCCGACGAGGCGAGCTAGACGCTGCCTTCGCGCTCCACCACCAGAACGCGCGCCGCCCCACGGGGGTGGGCCACGTGCTCGCAACCGGGTCCGGCATGGAAGAGGTCGCCGACGCCCAGCAGCACCGCATGCTCCTCGACGCCCTCGCGGTAGCGCATCTCCACCTGGCCATCGAGCACCACGAAGACTTCGCTGCCGTCGTTGACGTGCCAGATGTAGGGCTGGTCGGTCCAGTGCAGGCGCACCGTGGTGCCGTCGAGGTTGGCGATATCCAGCGCCCCCCAGGCGCGCTCGGCGGTGAAGTCGCGGCTGCGTACCACGCGCTGGCTCATGCGCGGCTCCCCAGGGGCGCCGCGGCCACCGGCGCCTTGGGCTTGCGGAACACCAGCAGGTTGCCGGCCATCACCAGCACCAGGCCGAGCAGCGCCGGGGCGGTCCAGCTGTAGCCTTCGGCGAAGGCCGAGATGTTCAGCGCCACCACCGGGAACAGCACGGTGCAGTAGGCCGCGCGCTCCGGCCCCATGCGCCCGACCAGGGTCAGGTAGGCGGTGAAGCCGATCACCGAGCCGGGGATCGCCAGGTACAGCAGCGAGCCGAGGTAGCGCGGGCTCAGGTCCAGGGTGAAGGGCGTGCCGCTGGCCAGGCACCACAGGGTCAGCAGCGAGGCGCCATAGAACATGCCCCAGGCGTTGGTGGTCAGCGGCCGGTAGCCGGCCTTCTGCTGCAGGCTGGAGAGCATGTTGCCGGCGGAGAAGCACAGCGTGCCCAGCAGCGCCAGGCCAAGGCCCAGCAGGGTTTCACGGCTGGCCTGGTGGCCGGCCAGTTCCGGCCAGAACAGCAGCGCCAGCCCGGCCAGGCCGAGGGCACCGCCGGCCAGCACGTTGGCAGCGATGCGCTGGCCGAAGAACACCCGCGCATTCAGCGCGTTCCACAGGGTGGCGGTGGAGAACACCACGGCGATCAGCCCGCTGTGGATCCACTGGCTGGCGGTGTAGAAGCACATGAAGTTGACGCAGAACAGGCACAGCCCCTGGGCCAGGCAGATCATCTGCGCGCGGCCGTCGAGCTTCTGCAGGCGGCGGCTGAGCAGGAGGATGGCGAACAGCACCACGGCGGCCAGGGCGAAGCGGTAGGCGATGGACACGGGAATGGCCACCTCGCCCATCTGCAGCTTGATGGCGATCCAGGTGGTGCCCCAGATCAGGACGGTGAGCAGGTACAGCGAGAGGTTCATGGCGGTCATCCGGGTGGTGCGTCGAGGGGCCAGTCTCCCGCGCAGCCCGTCGGCGCGCTTGCAAAAACTTGCGCTTATCTGCGCCACCCCGCTGCGTCGCGCGGGCGCCCGCGCTAGCATGGTCACCCAAGCCACCCGGTTGCCCCGCGCATGTCGTCACTCCTGCAGAACCAGGTCTTCCAGTCCCTCGCCAGCTCGCCCCATGCCCGCCTGGAGCATGCCGCCGAGCTGGGCGATGGCATGGGCGCAGCGCTGTGGAGCAACCACCACGACGCCCGCGACTACCAGGGCACCCGCCTGCACACCCTGTCCTGCTACCTGGCCGGCGGCACCGGCACCTTCCGCCGCGAGCGCCCGGACACCAAGGGCGCGCCGGACAAGCTGTGCATTCTCCCCGCCGGGCACGAGTCCTCCTGGGTGATCAACGGCGAGATCCGCCTGGCGCACCTGTACATCGCCCCGGCGCAGTTCGCCCACGCCGCCGTCACCCTGCTCGACCGCGAACCCCGCGAGCTGCAGATGCGCGAAGCGACCTTCCTCGACGACGCCGAGCAGGCCGCGCGCTTCCACCGCCTCATCCAGCTCGACTGGAACGAACCCGGCGAACGCATGCTCACCAGCAGCCTGGCCCACGAGATGCTCGGCCACACCCTGCTGACCCAGGTCGGCCTGCGCCAGGGCCCGCAGTTCAGGGGCGGCCTGGCCCCGGCGGTGCGCAAGCGGTTGATGGAGTACATCGACGCCCACCTGGCCGAGCCGCTGAGCCTGGGTGAGCTGGCGGCCTTCTCGGCGCTTTCGGAATACCACTTCGCGCGGATGTTCCGCGAAAGCTTCGGCTTGCCGCCGCACCAGTACGTGCTCGCCCGCCGCCTGGCCCACGCCCGCCACCTGCTGGCCCGCACCGCCCTGCCCCTGGGCGAGGTCGCCCTGGCCTGTGGCTTCGCCAGCGCCAGCCACTTCAGCAACCGCTTTCGCAGCGCGGTCGGCGGCACGCCGGGGGACTATCGGGCGGCGATGGGGTGAGTGATGAGCCTCCTTGTGACACCGAGGTGATGGGTTTCGCGGGGCTCTACCCATCCTACGGGTGCCACATGATGCGGCGCGCCTATCGAGAAAGACTCGTCCCATCCTCTGGGTGATGAAGGTGGCGCCGCTGGGCGAATGAATTGGCTCTGTCTGCGTTAAGTGTTGCTAGAAGATTTGGACCCAGCTGATTGCCGAGTTTTGTTGGTGCTTCTGATTTCGCCCCCCCGGGCGAGTCCCTTTTAACAATCGTCGGAATGCCGAACCACTTAAAAGGAACCAAAAGGGCT